>CAWILG010000068.1:0-249654 GCA_963836765.1 uncultured Alphaproteobacteria bacterium | reverse complement strand
AGGTTTGCGGATGGCGGCCCATGAAGGTGGCGCGGTGGTCACGGGGGCCGGCGTCAAACCTCCAGGGGAGGAAACCGCGGAAGATGTGATGAGGTGGTGCGTCAGGCGCTATGGGGATTTAGCTGCTGCCGGTCTTTTGCCGAGGTGGGTTGGGAGCTTTCTCGGCAGGCGATCGCGGGCGCTACGAAGCGGGTCGGCCGGTTGCAAGGAGCAGAATTGGAGTTGCGCGGCGGTGATGGAATGAGACGGCGACTATCGTGAGCAGCGCGACGGCGAGCATGGTCATTTCCGACCGATAGCCGGCGCAGCGGAAGTGCAGCACTGGGATGTTGCATCGAACGTGATCTGATCATGATGTGTCGATTCTGATTGTGGCAGGGGCTGCGGCGGGACGGGTGCGCGGTGAGCATCCGCGCTGGAACCTCTCGATGATAATCATGCGACCGCCGCAGCACGGGCACGGCTGCGATAGCGGCTTGGGTTCCTCAGTCTCGGCGCGCCTTGTATCCGCGGCCTCGGGCTGTGCCGTTGATGGGTCGAGCAATCGGCGCGCTCGGGCGATGTTACCGGCGCGCGTGCCGCTGGCGAGCAGGCCGTAGTGGCGGATGCGGTGGAAGCCGTGCGGCAGGACGTGGGTCAGAAATCTGCGGATGAACTCGGCGGTAACGAGTGTCATGACCTTCTGGCGATCACGACCTTCGGTGCGATAGTCCTTCCATCGGAAGGTGACGCCGTTGCGGTCGGAGGCAATCAATCTGCTGTTGGCGATGGCGACACGGTGGGTATAGCGCGACAGATAGGCCAAAACGGCGTGTGGCCCGCCGAACGGGCGCTTGGCATAGACCACCCTTGCGACAGGAAAAGCTCAGGAGAGGAGAATGAACATGGCGTTCTGAAACCTTTCAACGCGATCCAGAGGGTTTAACTCCCTCCCGGCAAAGGCCAACCAGCCAGTCGGAAGCGCGCCTTGCCTGGATGGCGGCAACGCCATTCTTGAAGCGTAGGCAGCAGATGCTGAAGCCGCGTGAGTAGCCTCGAAATTATGATCGCTGGAGCCTTCGCTGTGGGTTGAGCGGGGGCAGCATCGACGGGACCGTCATGGTGAGGGACCGTCGATCCGGCCGGGGTCTCAGACCGGGGCAAAGGCATGGAATGGATCGCCTGGGAACCTGTGAGATCCCGCTCGCGTCCATGCGAGAACACGCCGGCACCTGGGCAGCCGGTTGAACAAATGCCCTGGCCTGGACCGGGTCCTCCACCCGGCCGGGAGCGCTGTCAAAGCGAGCACGAACAACGGAGGATCGCGTGGACCTCGGAAGCGAAGCAAATAAGTGACCGGGGATACGCAAGCGGGAAGTCGTAGCGCCTTCATCGTACTGCTGACCGCGGGGAACCGGGCTCACTGGGACCCGCACGAGGGAGGGGAGGCGCCATGGGATGAGAACCGTTGCCAGGAAACATGGGAGGAGACCTTGGGCTCCACAAACCTGTCCACGAAACGACAACGGATAGCCGAACTGGCGAGAACCAAGGCGGGGGCAGTTCTGTCCACGCTTCACCACGTTATCGACCTGGAATGGATACGGGAGGCGTACCGGCTGACGCGCAAGGATGGAGCGCCCGGCATCGACGGCGTGACGGCGGCGGCATACGAGGCGAACCTGGAGGCCAATCTCTCGGCCCTCCTGGAGCGCATCAAGTCCGGCCGCTACGTCGCCCCGCCGGTCCGTCGGGTCTACATTCCCAAGGCGGACGGCTCGGAGCGGCCGCTCGGCATTCCAACGCTCGAAGACAAGGTGGCACAGCGGGCGATCGTCATGGTGCTGGAGCCGATCTACGAGGCGGACTTTCTGCCGTGCTCGTTTGGCTTCCGGCCGCGACGGTCGGCGCATCAGGCCCTCAGTGCGTTGCGTCTGGCCTTCATGGGTCGGCAGGGGCTGCGCTGGGTGTTGGACGTCGACATCTCAAAATACTACGACACCATCCAACATCATCACCTGCGTGCGTTTCTCGACAGGCGAGTCACGGACGGCGTCATTCGCCGGATGATCGACAAATGGCTGAAGGCGGGCGTGCTCGAGCATGGTCTGCTTCAGCGCACGACCGAGGGCACCCCGCAAGGTGGAGTCGTCTCGCCTCTGCTCGCAAACATCTACCTGCACCATGTGCTGGATGAATGGTTCGAGCGGGACGTGCGGCCCCGCCTCAAGGGGAACGGCATCCTCGTTCGGTACGCCGATGACAGCGTGCTGGCGTTCGAGAGTCTCGACGACGCCAAGCGGGTCATGGACGTGCTGGGTAAGCGGCTTGCACGGTACGGGCTCAAGCTCCATCCTGACAAGACGCACCTCGTCGACTGTCGCTTTCATCGGCCGGAGGGCACATGCCATCCGGATACGGACGGCACCACGTTCGACTTCCTCGGCTTCACCCATATCTGGGCCAAGTCGAAGAAGGGCGTGAACGGGGTGAGGCAAGTGACGGCCAAAGGCCGGTACGCGCGGGCGCTGGCGGCGGTAAGAGAGTGGTGCCGACGCAATCGGCATCTATCCTTGCGCGATCAGCATGCCCACCTGTCCCAGATGATGCGAGGCCACTATGCCTACTACGGCATATCAGGCAACTCTCGACGCATACGATGGTTCGCCTGCCAGGTCGTGGTGCAGTGGAGGAAATGGCTGGGGCGACGGCATCGCGGCGGAGGCGCGTTCCAGTGGACCCGCCTCAACGCGATCCTGCAGCGCCATCCGCTTCCACCGGCGCGGATCGTCCACCGCCTTTACGCCACCGCGAGCGAAGCTCTCCCGTGAAGAACCGGATGCTGGAAATTGGCACGTCCGGGTCTGTGAGGGGTGGGGATGGCAACATCCCCACCTACTCGGCATTCGACTCGGCGTAGCGGTGCCAGATATGCCGCGAACGCCTTCGTGTCGGCGAGAGCTGAATGATTGCCGAAGAACTTCAGGCGATTGGCCTGGTGTGCGGCAAGCAACCTCTCCAGGAACAGCCGGCGAAACAGGCGCGAGAGCACACGCACTGGCAGGAAGAAGCCAGGCCGGCACGCCACCCAGCGCTTGCCATCGAGCGAGATGCCGCCGCCCGGCACGATCATGTGCACGTGCGGATGATGGGTCATGGCGGACCCCCAGGTATGGAGGACCGAGGTGATGCCGACGCGGGCGCCGAGGTGTTTTGGGTCGGCCGCGATCGTGATCAGGGTCTCGGCAGATGCCTTAAACAGGATATCGTAGACGACGGCCTTGTTCGGGTAGGCGATGTCGGCAACGAGCGCCGGCAGCGTGAACACGACATGATAGTACGGCACCGGCAGCAGGTCGGTCTCGCGCGCCGCCAGCCAGTCCTTTGCTGCCGCGCCCTGGCACTTCGGGCAGTGCCGGTTGCGGCAACTATTGTACGAGATCTGGCTGTGCGCGCAGTTCTCGCAGCGCGCGACATGCCCGCCGAGGGCCGCCGTGCGGCAGCTCTCGATCGCCGACATCACCTTGAGTTGGCCGAGGCTCATATGGCCGGCATTGGCCCGGCGCCATGCCGGGCCGTGGCGGCGGAAGATGTCCGCGACCTCCAGCGATGGACGCGACACGACGCGCGTCAGGCGGGCGGTTCGGCGCCCTCCCTGAGCTTGGCTGTAATGCGATCGAACGGGCTCATGATCTCCCGGATGATCTTGGTGGCGACACGCGTATAGAGCGCGGTGGTGTCGAGCTTGGCGTGACCGAGCAGTCGTGATTCATAATCCGCCTCTTGCTATCTCATTGAAACTTAAGGGTCTGCTGCGCGGGATTTGGTGTTACCGGCCCTGTTGACCGCTTCCGAGCACCGACTGCAGCCACATCCTCCGCCTTGATGACCCAGGGCGCACCCTTGCAGGCCTGCCGTCCATTGAGATCGCCTGTTCGAATCATACGCAGCGCCGTCATCTTGGCAACGCCAATGATCTGTGCGGCCGCATCGAGCGTGATCTCGGCGCGCTCAGCCCATTCGTCGTCCCGGTAAACCTCAATGTCGTGGTGTTTGCGGAAGCCGCGCACGCGCTGCTCCGTCCATCCGTTGCCATACCCCGTCGGCTTGCCGGAACGATTGAGGAGGCGTGCGATCTGTCGATCCGGCATCAAACGCGCCAGCTCGCGCACCAGCGCGATCGTATCTTCACGCAGCGGCCAATAGGGTCGACCGGCAGCATTCAATCTCAGCTTGACTTGTAGGGCAGTGTGATCGCCACCCTGCCAGTGAAGAACCATGTTGATGCCTGCGCCTTCCTTGCGCACCACGATCTCGTTGAGCGCCGTGCGCAATATCCGCTTGCGCGTAACGGCTGTGGCGCCTGGATGCGACCAGGCCAGCTCGAGGTCGGCGCCGAGCTGCATGAGTTGCTGTCGCTCCCTTTCGCCCAGCGGTGGGGGCTTGGCCGCGACAATTGCAGCGATCTCGCCTTCTATTCGGTGGATGGCCTGCAATGCCTCGTTCCAGCGGCGCTCCAGCTCGCCGGCCACTAAGCGATTGGCGGGGTCGACTGCATCGTATTGCCGACGAGCATGCGCGGCCTCGTAGCGCGCCTGTTGAAGCGACAGCTCAAGCTGCCTTTGCGCAGCCGATGTCTCGCACGTCTGGGTCTCGATCGCCTTGACGGCGGCATCAGTGCCGAGCGGCTTCAGGATACGCAGCACTTCCGCGCCAACGGCAGCATCGATGCTTAAGCCGCTGATCGAGATGCAGCGCGCCGTGCCGTGATTTGTGCGAGCGCCGTAGCAGCTGTAGCGGCCGAGCTTGCCGCTGTAGGACACATGCAGTTTGCGGCCGCAATGACCACAGCGCAGGAGTCCGGGCAGCAACAGCTCTCCGCGCCGAACCGCTCCCTTGACGGTGGCGCTGCCTTTGCCGGTGGCGTTGTTGGCGATCACGCGCTGGTTCCTCTCGAACTCCTCCCAGGTGATGTAGGCCTCATGATGATCCTTGATCAGTACATCCCATTCGCCCATCGGCCGATGCACGCCACGCCTCACGCGCTTGCGCCCCTGCTCGACGCTCACCTTGCTCGTCGTGCGCCCGAAGGCATAGGCGCCAGCATAAATCGGATTGGTCAGAATGTTGTGCACGATATTGTAGGCTGGCAACCTCCAGACGACACCGCGCGCCTCGCCAGCGCGCGACTTCACGGGCAACTCGATGCCTTCATCGCGAAGCCAGATGTGGACCTGACGTGCGCTCTGGAACTCGGCAAATTTTGCGAAGACGATCTGCAATGCATCCCGGACGCGCTGGTCGGGATTCTTCTCGATCCGGTCGCGCCCGACTTTGACATAGCCGGCAGCAACACCGAGGACTAGCGCACCGCGGCGCGCCTTCTGCTTCAACGCTTCCTGCGAACGCTGGCGAAACAGCGACAGCTCAAGTTCGCTCATCGTCCCTTTCATCCCAAGCAACAGCCGATCATTGGGATGCCGAGGATCGTAGATTCCGTCCTCGTCGACGATGATCGTTCCGACTAATCCACAGAACTCAATCAACGTGTGCCAGTCACGGCCGTTGCGCGCCAGTCGCGATACCTCGATCGCGAGCACAGCGCCAACGCGGGCTTCGCAGATTGCAGCCAGCAAGCGCTCGAAGCCCGGCCGAACGATGCCGCCGCCCGAACGGCCAAGATCATCGTCGATGACCTCGACCGTGGTCCAGCCGAGCTGACGGGCTCGATCCACGAGACCATATTGCCGGCGTCGGCTCTCCTGATTATGCGTCAGCTGATCGGCCGTCGACTGTCGGATGTAAACATAGGCGCCGCGCGCAAGATGCTCAGTCGTGATCTTGCTCATCGCCGCTCTCCACGTTTGCCAGGGCGGTCGCGATCTCGCGCAGCAGCGCTTCCACCAGAGCGGCCAGATCGCCCATTGGTGCGGCCGCCAAAACCACGCGAGGCGCCTCGTCCTCGAATAGGCTCGGTTGGAGGTTTTTGGCTTGGCGCGGCATTATCGGCTTCCTCCATCTTTGATTCGGACTGGAGAGAGCCTAGGAGCGCATCGGCTGCGGCGCGCAGGGATCGCAAGATATCAACGGAGAAACGGGGCTTCTCACAAAGCACGTATTGAGCGGCAGCCTCCCGTGTCATCCACGCCGGAATGCAAGCGAGCGAGCGGTCCGGCTGCAAGACGACTACCAGTTCGACACCTCGGTACTCGAGCTGCCGACTGATCAGCACGGTCTCGCCGAATCGTGGATGAAATCGGTAGTAGATCAGCCCTTCAACCAGGTGTTCGTGGGCAGTATGTCGCCGTTCCGAACAAGACCTGGATCACTCTGATATCGATGTTCTGTTCCAACAGGTGGGTGGCGAAGCTGTGCCGCAAGGTGTGCCTTGAGACGCGCATGTCGATCTCGGCCCTTTGGACTGCTGCATGACAGGCGCGATTGAGCTGGCGCGTCGTCATCGGCTGCACACGATCGCGCCCCGGAAACAGCCAGCCCTGCGGTCGTGCCGCCCTCCACCAGGCGCGCAGCAGTTCGAGCAGATGTGGAGACAGCATCACGTAGCGGTCTTTACGGCCTTTGCCTTGCTCGACGCGGATGACCATGCGCTTGCTGTCGATGTCGCCGATCTTCAGCGAGATCCCCTCGGCGGCGCGCAAACCCGCGCCGTAAGCCACACTCAGCGCCGCCTTGTATTTGAGCCCCGGCGCCGCCTCCAGCAGCCGCGCCACTTCCTCCGGACTGAGCACGACCGGAAGCTTGCGGGGCTTGTGGAGGAACGTGGTGTGCTCGATGATGTCGGAGCGCCTAAGCGTGACCCTGAAGAAGAACCGCAACGCAGCCACAGTGTGATTAAGGATGGAGATGTGCGCGCCGTTCGCCGCTAGATGCAGCTGAAAGCGTCGGACGTCCTCGAAGCTCGCCGTGTCCGGCGATCGGCCGAGGAACGCAGCAAAATCCTTGATGGTGCGGATGTAGCCTTGTTGGGTCTTTGGCGCTAACCTGCGGATCGTCATGTCTTCGATCATGCGCCGCCGCAAAGGGCTCATGGCCTCGTCGGTCATGGGGATGCTCCTGTCTTGAGTGAGGTTGTCGAAACCCCTCGATCTCAAGACAGGACGCCCCGTTGCGCTATCCCAATGGCCCTGACGCCCGCCGCAGTGCCCTACCGCGCGAGCGGTTTAGACCGTATGTCCCTTTCCATGTGAAGGCGACTCGCCCTCGATGTGATGACGAGGGTTGCCCGGATAGGCCGGGTAGAGCCTCACACAAAGGGGCGAGTCATGGAGCATCATAGCGAAGCGTTCGTGGCGTTGGACACTGCGAAATTGCGCAATGCGGTGGCGATTGCCGATGCCGGTCGAGCCGGTGAGATTCGATATCTCGGCGAGATCGACAATACTGAAGCCGAGACACGCAAGCTCGTGGCAAAACTTGCGAGCAAACATGCTCGATTGACGTTCTGCTACGAGGCTGGCCCGACAGGTTACGGTCTCTACCGCTTGATCAAGAGCATCGGCCATGACTGCATTGTGGTGGCACCGTCGCTGATCCCATCCAAGCCAGGTGATCGGGTCAAAACCAATCGGCGCGATGCCGTCAATCTCGTGAAGCTGCTCAGGGCCGGTGAGCTGACGGCGGTCTGGGTGCCTGATGAGCGTCACGAGGCGATGCGGGACCTCGTGCGGGCTCGCGACGCCGCGGTCAAGGACTACAGAGTCAAGCGCCAGAACGTCTCCTCGCTTCTGCTGCGTCTCGGCCGTCACTATCCGGGCAAGAAACCTGGGGGCGGACGCACCTCAACTGGCTCACCGGCCTCAAGCTTGAGCATCGCGAGCAGCGCATCGCCTTCGAGGAAATGTTGTTGGCTGTACGACAGGTCCGGGAACGGATCGAGCGGTTGGAGCAGGCCATGCGCGAGGCCGTGGCGGACTGGACTCTGGCGCCGGTCATCGAGGCAGTGCAGGCCATGCGTGGCATCGATATGGTCGGTGCGATCGCGTTCCTGGCCGAGCTTGGCGATCTGTCGCGCTTCGAGAACCCCCGCCAGTTGATGGCCTATCTTGGCCTCACCCCGTCAGAGAGATCGACCGGGGAGAGCGTCAAACGCGGTGGCATCACCAAGGCCGGCAACACGCGTGCACGACGGCTTCTCATCGAGGCCGCGTGGAGCTACCGATTCCCGCCACGCGTTAGCAAAGACATGCAGGCCAGGATCGGGGCCGCGCCACGAGCAGCCCGCGAGATTGCCTGGAAGGCGCAGATGCGGCTCTGTGGCCGCTTCCGGACACTGGCGCGCAAGGGCAAGCGGCCGACGATCGTGGTAACTGCGATCGCCCGCGAGCTGTCGGCCTTCATCTGGGCGATCAACCGCGAAGTCGCGGGATCTCATGCAACGGCGAACCAGTAGACCGGGGTCATGGACCGCTCGAGCTATGAAGGGCTCGACCGGCCCACAACCCCTCCGCCCTGACACGTAGCAACGGCCTAATAACAGCGGAGCATCATCGAACATCAATCGTGCAGCAGCGAGGGCGGGGCCACGGCAGGGGAACTCCCGCTTGGACTATGTGGCCGATCGCAAGATCGATGCCCGCGTTTAGACAGGGACAGCCCCGGACGAACAAACGGAAATGCGGTACCCAACCCGCGAATTCAGAGTTTGATCACCGACGTCTTCAGGTCCCCGCCCTCACCCCTGCACGATCTATCGCCCAGACCCTCAAGCCACAATGGCAGCAAGAGGGCGACCAATTGCGCCCTCAGCGCTTGACTAGGGACATCAGAGTCCTGTGGCACTTTTCGGTCCTCGCGCCATCCGCGGCGCAGGTCCGAGATACCCCGATGAACGGACATCGCTGCTTGTCGACCGCCCGCAGGTCTGCATCATCAGGCGCTGCTGCATCGATGACCCGCAATCCGCCTTTCCGCCGACCGCAGCGCAGTCATCCTCGCCGAAGTCGGTGATCTTTGCCGAATTACGGTGACAGTGCACTTAACTCCAAGACGCACGGCAGTTTAGTGCACTGTCACCGTAATTGCAGTCCAGCACTGTCACCGTAATTCTGCCCAAAACTGGCTCAAAGCGGAGGGAATCAACCTTACAGGCGCTTTCTCTGTGGCGCGTCAGGGCCTATTATTAAACATGGCATCAACCAGGTCTCCTCTCATGAGGCGTCGGGACTTTATTGTAGGATTGCTCTCGACTACCGGAGCGAGCGCACTTTGGGCGGCCGAGCCCACAGGATCTACCGGATGGCGTTTAGCGTCATAAGCGGGGCCAAGCTCTCACCACTTGTTTTTGATCGTCTGCAACGACGTGGTTACATCGAAGGCAAAAACCTGATCGTGGACAGATACGTCATCGACGGTCAGCCCGACTATGCGGAGTTGGCAAGGAGCATCGTACGAACAAAGCCCGATGTGATCGCCTTCGCCTTGGATCATCAGCTCATATCCGAGGTTGCGAAGGAGGCGTACCCGACACCCGTTGTTGCGCTAATCCCCTCGGTCGCTGCTGGACTCGTTCACAATGTGGCCCGCCCTGAGGGAAATATCACCGGCGTCGCCTTGGACGCCGGGATCGAAATGCAAGGGAAGCAGCTTGATATTCTGCGGCAAGCGGTGCCTTCCATCTCCCGCGTGGCTTATCTCTCCAATTCCGACGATTGGGAGGGGGCGTGGGGGAATGCGATCAGGGATGCCGGCAAAGCATTGGGGCTTTCTATCGTCGGCATACCGCTGAAAATCTCGGCGGCGGAAGAGGAATACCGACAGGCATTCGAGACGATGGTTCAGCATTCGGTGCAAGCGCTCGTTTTCAACGGGCTGCCACCCAATTCCGGACACCGGGCACTGATAGCTGAAATGGCCGCTGAAAATCGATTACCGTCCATCGGCTGGTCAGAGGACGTTGTCGCCGAGGGGCACGGGCTTCTGTCCTACGCGCCCGATTATTCAGACGTGCCAGAGCAATGGGCGGACATGATTGACAAGGTGCTCAAGGGCACAAAGGTGGCGGATATCCCCGTCACTCAACCGACTAAATTCATCCTTTCGATCAACCTGAAAACGGCGAAATTGCTTGGATTGCAGATACCATCCGCACTGATCGCTCAGGCCAATAGGGTGATCGAGTAGAGAACGCATTTGCTTTAATGCAAGGGTCTGGAAGTGGCACATTTCGGACTTCGCGCGATCTGCGGCGGTAGTCCGAGATACCCTGACAAGCGGACATCACTACGCATCAACCACCCGCACGTCTGGGGAAACATCGCCCGCCGCCAAGGCGTACGATGCCCTCCTTGCCAACCGCAGCGCAATCATCCTAGCCGAAATCCGTGATCTTTCCCGCGTCAAAATCGACCCACCGGGCAAATCATTTCTGATTTTCCGAAATAGTGTCAAGCCCACGAATCGAAGAGAATCAAAAATATTTTGCTTCCGCCACCAGGCAAATCAAGGGCACATCCATTGCCATCCTGTCCCGAGGAGAGGGGCGTCGGCCATCGTCACGAACGTGGGGCAGGGAGCGGTGGACGCGGATGCGCCTTTGACGAACGGCGCGGATGCGTACGGCGAAGTCGTGTGGTTCCGACGCCTCGATGCTGGCGTCAAGTTCTCGGGAAGCAAGCTTCTTGGGGGCGACGGTGACAAGAAAGCCGATCACCGGGGAGAGCGCGCTATAAGCCGTAAAGCCATTGCGCAGGGGATGTCGGATTGCCTCCGCTGCCCCGTATGCTCGTGTGCGCATCTTTTTGTGCACATTGCACACGAGACCGCGGGTGCAGCGCGCATCCGGCATTCCCTGCGCCCTCTCTTTTCGAGGGGCAGAACTTACGTGCAAATCTCGGGCAGATCGTGCCGCGAGAACGCCGATGCACATCTGTGCCCTGAAGGCTCGGGTCGGATCCACAGGGGGATAGGGCGTGCAGCCCCACAATCCGGAACTGACAGGCTCCACAGGCGTTAGCCATCGCCGCCCGCCCCCGTCAATTTCTCCCTGTTTTCAAAGCGAAGTGTTCACACCCGTCAGGCACTTTCCGCTAAAATAGCCTGTGCGCCGCCGATTCATGAGGACCCCGACATGAGCTTCCGCCGCGATTTCATCACCAAGCCGATCTTCTCCTGGGCGCACGGCGTGTTGCCGTCGATGTCGGACACCGAGCGAGAGGCGCTGGAAGCCGGCGACGTCTGGTGGGACGCCGACCTCTTCACCGGCAACCCGGATTGGTCGAAACTGCTGGCGAATGCGCCGGCCGTGCTGACGGATGAGGAACGCGCCTTTCTCAACGGTCCGGTCGACGAACTCTGCGCCATGCTCGACGACTGGAAGATCAACTGGGAATGGCGCGACCTGCCGCCGGAAGCCTGGGACTTCATCAAGCGCCACAAATTCTTCGGCATGATCATCCCCAAGGAATATGGCGGGCTCGGCTTCTCGCCCTACGCGCATTCCGAAGTGGTGCGAAAAATCTCCTCGCGCTCGCTCGCCGCCGCCGTCACCGTGATGGTGCCGAACTCGCTCGGGCCCGGCGAATTGCTGATGCGGTTCGGCACCAGGGAGCAGCAACAGCAATGGCTGCCGCGGCTCGCCGATGGCCGCGATATTCCCTGTTTCGGATTGACCAGCCCTGAGGCCGGCTCCGATGCGGCGTCGATGATCGACACCGGCACCGTCTGCAAGGGCACTTTCGAGGGGCGCGAGGTGCTGGGACTCCGCCTTAACTGGCATAAGCGCTACATCACGCTGGGGCCGGTCGCGACGCTGCTCGGCCTCGCCTTCAAGGCCTACGATCCTGATCATCTCGTAGGCCAGCAGGAAGACCTCGGAATATCCGTCGCGCTGATCCCGACCCATCTGGCAGGCGTCAAAATCGGTCATCGCCATCTGCCGGCGATGCAGGTGTTTCAGAACGGCCCGAACTGGGGCAAGGACGTCTTCATCCCGATGGACTATATCATCGGCGGCCAAGAGCGGCTCGGCCAGGGCTGGAAGATGCTGATGACGGCGCTGGCCGCCGGCCGCGGCATTTCGCTGCCGTCGCTGTCGGCCGCGGGTGCCGCCTATGCCGCGCGCACCACCGGCGCCTATGCCCGCATCCGCGAGCAGTTCGGCATCTCCATCGGCAAATTCGAAGGCATCGAGGAGCCGCTCGCGCGCATCGCCGGCACGGCCTATCTGCTCGACGCCGCGCGGCGGCTGACCTGTGCAGCGCTCAACGACGGCCGCCATCCCGCGGTGATTTCCGGCATCATGAAGCTGCACGCCACCGAGCGGATGCGGATCGTGATCGACGACGCCATGGATATCCATGGCGGCAAGGCGGTGATCGACGGCCCTCAAAACTATTTGGGCAGCCTCTATCGCTCGGTGCCAGTCGGCATCACCGTCGAGGGCGCTAATATCCTGACCCGTAACCTGATCGTGTTCGGGCAGGGCGCGATCCGCGCCCATCCTTATCTCCTCGCGGAGATGAATGCGCTCGGCGATTCCGATCGCGCCAAGGGGCTGGACGCCTTCGATACCGCGTTCTGGAAACATGTCGGTCACAGTTTTACGACCATGTTCCGCGCCTGGGGCCGGAGCTGGACCTTTGGCATGTTTGCCCCCGCGCCCGACGCGGGCGCGGCGACACAATTCTATCGCCAGCTCTCGCGTTATTCCTCGGCGTTTGCGCTATGCGCCGACATGGCGCTCTTGACGCTCGGCGGCGCGCTGAAACGCAAGGAAATGCTGTCGGCGCGGTTCGGTGATATTTTGTCGGAGCTATACCTGCTTTCGGCCGCGCTAAAGCGCTGGCAGGACGAAGGGCGTCAGCAGGCGGATTTGCCCGCGCTGGAATGGTGCATGGCCTCGGGCTTCAAGACCATCGAGAACCGCTTTGCGGAAATACTGGCGAGCCTGCCGAACCGGTTCGTCGCCGTGATCCTGAAATTCCTGATCCAGCCGTTCGGCGCGCGGGTGCTCGGGCCGTCGGACCTTGTGGTCCACCAATGCGCGCAGCTTGTGCTGGCGCCGTCGGCGGCGCGCGACCGGTTGACGCCAGATATGTCGCATGTCGACGACGACCGCGGCGTCGCGCGGCTGGAAAAGGCGTTCCTGCTCGTGACCGGGGCCGAAGATATTGCAAAGCAAATGCACGCCGCGCGCCTGCACGACTGGCAGGAAGCCGTGAAGAAGGGTGTCATCACCCAGGCCGAGGGCGAAAAGCTCGCGGCGGCGCAAGATGCGGTCGCGAAAGTGATCGAGGTCGACGATTTCGCGCCGGAAGCGATGTCGCCGATTTACAAAAAACCCGCCGAGGTGCATCAGTTCTTCCAGGAACTGGGTGAGACGAGGGCGGCGAGCTGATGGCGCGACCGGTTTTTATTATCGACGGCAGCCGGACGCCGTTCCTGAAGGCGCGTTCCGGTCCGGGTCCCTTCACCCCGGTCGATCTCGCCGTGCAATGCGGCCGGCCGCTATTGGCGCGGCAGCCCTTTGCGCCCACCGCCTTCGATCAGGTCATCCTCGGCTGCGTCAATGTCATCGCCGACGAGATGAACCCGGCCCGCGTCGCCGCCCTTCGGCTCGGCATGGGCGAAAAAATGGTCGCCTTCACCGTGCAGATCAATTGCGGCTCCGGCATGCAGTCGATCGATACGGGATATCGCTACATCCGTGAGGGCGTTTCGGACCTGATCCTCGCCGGCGGCGCCGAGGCGCTCAGCCATGCGCCGCTGGTCTGGCCGGCGCAGGGCGTGCGCTGGTTTGCCGGCCTTGCCGGCGCCAAGGGGATCGGCGCGAAGCTCGCGGCGGCACTCAAGATTTCGGCCCAGCTATCTCAAGCCGATCATCGGTCTGGAGCGCGGGCTCACCGATCCCATCACCGAACTCAATATGGGCCAGACCGCCGAAGTCGTCGGCCATCTCTTCGGCATTACGCGCGGGCAGTCGGACGCCTATGCCGCCGAAAGCCACAAGCGGCTGGCGAACGCGCAAGTACAGGGTTTTCTCAAGGGCGAGGTCGAAACTTCGTTCGCGCGCGACGGCAAGTTCTACGACCATGACGACGGCGTGCGGCCGGACTCTTCGCCGGAGACGCTTTCAAAACTGAAACCGGTATTCGAGCGGCCGTGGGGCCAGGTCACCGCCGGTAATTCCTCGCAGATCACCGACGGTGCGTGCTGGGTCATCCTTGCCTCGGAAGAGGCGGTCGCAAAGCACGGCCTGACGCCGAAGGCGGTTATTCTCGACAGCCAGTGGTCGGCGCTCGATCCCACCATCATGGGCCTCGGCCCGGTGTTGTCGGCGACCGCGCTGTTGAAGCGCAACGAATTGACGCTTGGCGATATCGAGACCTGGGAATTGAACGAGGCTTTTGCCACGCAGGTGCTGGGATGTCTGGCGGCCTGGAACGACGACAAATTCTGCCGCGAGATTCTGGGCCTCGAGGGTGCCGCAGGCCAGATCGACCAGGCCAAACTGAATGTCGATGGCGGCGCCATCAGCCTCGGGCATCCCGTCGGCTGCAGCGGCAACCGCATCGTGCTGCATCTCGTCAATGCGATGAAGCGGCTTGGGACCCGGCGCGGCATCGCCACCGAATGTATCGGCGGCGGGCAGGGCGGCGCGATGTTGATAGAGACGGTGTGATCATGGATTCTCGGATCATGGACGTTCTCGGCGACCGCGTGCTCGAACTCGGGCCGACGCCTGACGCAAGCGGGCCGTACAAGAATTTCAAGCTGACGCGTGATGCCGACGGTATCGCCTGGCTGTTGTTCGACCGCGACGGCGCCAGCGCCAACACGCTGTCGGCCGGCCTGATTGAAGAATTGGACAAGGTGCTGGCGGAGCTGGAAGGCCAGCGCCCCGCCGGGCTCGTGATCCGTTCCGCCAAAAAATCCGGCTTCATCGCCGGCGCCGACGTCAACGAATTCCGTGGTGTCACCGATCCGGGCGCCGTCGAGACGCAAATCGGCCGGGCCCATGCGGTGATCGATCGCCTTGAAGCCTTGCGCATTCCCAGTGTCGCCGTGATCCACGGCTTCTGCCTCGGCGGCGGCCTCGAAGTGGCGCTGGCCTGCCAGATGCGGATTGCGATCGACGATGCGCGGTTCGGTTTCCCTGAGGTGCTGCTCGGCCTGCATCCCGGCCTCGGCGGCACCGTGCGCTTCACGCGTCTGGTCAATCCAATGCAGGCGATGCCGCTGATGCTGACCGGCAAGACCATCGACGCGCGCAAGGCAAAATCGCTCGGGCTGGTCGACGCGGTAACGCAGGAACGCCATGTCCGCAATGCCGTCAAGGATGCCGTGTTCGGAAGGCTGAAGCGGGCCAGGCCCGGGCTTCTCGCGAGCATTTTGAATCTCGGGCCCATCAGAGGCCTGCTCGCCTCGCGCATGCGCGCCGAGGCCGAAAAGGCAGCTCCGCAGGAGCATTATCCCGCGCCCTACGCTTTGATCGATCTCTGGGAAAAGCATGGCGGCGACAAATCCGCGATGTTGAGCGCCGAGAAGACCTCGTTCGCCAATTTGATGGTGACGCCGGCAGCGCAAAACCTGATCCGGGTGTTTTTTCTGCGCGAGCAGATGAAGAAGCTCGCGGGATCCGGCAACAAGATCGCCCATGTCCACGTCATCGGCGCCGGCGCGATGGGCGGCGACATCGCCGCCTGGTGCGCCAGCCAGGATATGCGGGTGACGCTCGCCGACATGAAGGCGGAGCCGATCGCGGGTGCGATCAAGCGCGCCGCGGATCTGTTCGACAAGATCATGCGCAAGCGCACCGATGTCCGCGATGCGCTGGATAGGCTGATGCCGGACATGGGCGGCGAGGGCGTTCGTAATGCCGACCTCATCATCGAGGCGGTGCCGGAGAAACTGGAGCTGAAGCAAAAAGTCTATGCCGGCCTGGAGCCGCGCATGAAAGCCGGCGCGATCCTCGCCACCAACACCTCGAGCATTCCACTGCAGGATTTGCGCACCACGCTGCAAAAGCCGGAACGCCTGCTCGGATTGCATTTCTTCAATCCGGTGTCGCGGCTGCAGCTTGTCGAAGTCGTCAGCCATGACGCTACCGACCCGCAACTGCTGAAAGAGGCGCTCGCCTTTGTCGGCGCCATCGACCGGCTGCCGCTGCCGGTCAAGAGCTCGCCCGGTTTCCTCGTCAACCGCGCACTGACGCCGTACATGCTGGAGGCGATGGTGATGCTGGACGAGAAGATCGATAAATCCGTCATCGATGCCGCCGCGAAAAAGTTCGGCATGCCGATGGGTCCGATCGAACTCGCCGATCAGGTCGGCCTCGATATCTGCCTGGATGTCGGCGACATGCTGCGTTCGAAATTCGGCGACTCGCTGCCGCCGACGCCGGCCTGGCTGCGTGAAAAAGTTGCAAAGGGCGAACTCGGGCGCAAGACCGGCAAAGGCTTCTATATTTGGAAGGATGGCAAGGCGGACACCACGCCGGCGTCGCCTTCCACGACGGAGCCGACGCCTGAAATGATCGACCGCCTGATACTGCCGATGTCGAATGTTTGCGTCGCGGCCTTGCGCGAAGGCATCGTCGACAATGCCGACGTGGTCGATGGTGCCATGATCTTCGGTACCGGCTATGCGCCGTTCCGCGGTGGCCCGCTGAACTACGCGCGAAGCCGTGGCACCGAGAACGTGGTTTCCACATTGCGCGCGCTGGTCGAAAAGTTCGGCGGGCGCTTCACGCCGGATGCAGGCTGGGAGACTTTCAAGTGAACGATACGCCGGCCGCGCACGCGCCCCTGAACACGGAGACCGAACCGCTCGGCGATCTCTGCATCCGAACGCTGGCAATGCCGGCGGATACCAACGCCAACGGCGATATCTTCGGCGGATGGCTGCTCAGCCAGATGGATATCGGTGGCGGCGTATTCGCCTCCAAGATTGCAAAATCCCGCACCGTGACGGTCGCGATCGAAGCGATGAATTTCCGTAAAGCCGTCTATGTCGGCGATCTCGTCTCCGTCCACGCCAATCTGGTGCGGATCGGGCGGACCTCGGTCACGGTCCATCTCGAAGCCTGGGTGCTGCGCCGCAAGGAGAAACTCTCGATCCTGGTGACCGACGGCAATTTCACCTACGTGTCGATCGACGAGCAGGGTCACCCGCAGGCGATCCAGCCGGACGGCGCGCCGATTTCGGCGTAACTTGCGCTGTCATCGCTTCGCCAGATATTCCTTGCTGCGAAAAGTCGTGCGCCAATTCCGAGCGCTGGCGCTGGCCCGACTTGCCAAGGATGCTGCCAACGTCTCTAAGTTGGGCGCTGAAAGCGACCGCAGAGCCGGCGCGCCGCGACAACAAAAATCATTTGGGAGAAAACCATATGCGACTGACAGCCCCGCGCGTCGTGCCCGCCGCTGCCGAAAGCTGGAGCGAGGAACAGCGCGCGATCGTGGAGCCGATGCTGGCGCGCGGTCCGGTCTCAATATCTTCCGCACGCTGCTCAACCATCCCCTGGCGGCCAAGGCTTTCCTCGTCTGGGGCGGCTATATCCTGAGCCGCAAGTCCACATTGCGGCCGCGCGAACGCGAGATCGTGATCCTCCGCACCGGCTTCCTGTGCCGCTCCGGCTATGAATGGACCCAGCATGTGCCGATCGGCCGTCGCGCCGGCCTGACCGATGACGAGATCGCCCGGATCAAGCTCGGCGCCGACGCGCCCGGCTGGAGCGAGCCTGATAGGGCCTTGTTGCGGGCGATCGACCATCTGCATCGGGAGCAGTTCATCACCGCGCCGGTGTGGGCGGAACTGACGCGCCACTTCGAGGAACGCCAGCGCATGGACGTGGTGTTCACGGCCGGCCAGTACACCCAGGTCTCGATGATGCTCAACAGCTTTGGCGTTCAGCTCGACGAAGGTCAGGTGCTGGATCCCGATCTGAAGGGGGTTTGACATGAGAAGCGGACGTCTGCAGGGCAAGATCGCCATCATTGTCGGCGCGGGCCAATCCGCCGGCGAAACCATCGGCAATGGCCGGGCGATGGCGGTACTGTTCGCCCGCGAGGGCGCACAGGTTCTGTGCGTCGACCGTGATCTGGCGAGTGCCGCCGAAACGGTTGCCATGATTGCCGGGGAAGGCGGCAGTGCCGCGCCGTTTCAGGCGGACGTTGCGCACGACGCCGGTTGCAGCCGTTATCGCCGAGGCCAAGTCGCGCTGGGGACGGATCGATATCCTGGTCAACAATGTCGGTATTGGCGGCGGCGGCGACGGTCCCGCGCATCGGGCCGACGAGCAGGCGTTTGACCGCATCCTCAACGTCAATCTGAAATCGGCGTGGATGACCGTCAAACATGCCATTCCGGTCATGCGCGAGCAGGGCGGCGGATCCATCATCAACATCTCGTCGCTGGCCTCGCTGGCCGGCGGCAATCAGGTGGCGTACGAGGTTTCCAAGGCGGGAATGAACCGGCTCACCACCAGCGTCGCCAACGCCAACGCCAGCCACGGCGTGCGCTGCAACGCCGTGCTGCCGGGCCTGATGGATACGCCGATGGCGATTTCCGGGATCGTCGCGGCGATCGGCTCGACGACGTCAGCGGTGCGCGAGACGCGGAACGCCCGCGTCCCGCTGCGCGGCAAGATGGGAACGGCCTGGGACACCGCCCACGCCGCTCTGTTTCTCGCCTCCGACGAAGCCAATTTCATCACCGGCGTGCTGCTGCCCGTCGATGGTGGAATGTCCGCGCGCGTCGGCTGACTCTACGGGCAGCGATGGCGATAGCCGTCGCGGGCGACGAAGGTGCCGCTGCGCGGGTCATAGGAGGGTGAACGCATGCAGCGCGGGGTGTCGTCATAATAGCGGGGCGGCGGGGGCGCGTACTCCGCCTGCACGCCGCAATAACGCGGCGCGACGCCGATCCACGAGCCGTCGGGCTGCTGGACGTAGCAGCCGTTCTGGTAATAGCGGTAGCCGCCGGGCCGCAGCTCGCCCTGGGCTCCAATTGCAGCTCCGGTCCCGGCTCCGACGATCGCGCCAACCGCTGCACCGCGGCCGCCACCGACCGCTCCCCCGACGATGCCGCCGAGCACGCCACCGACGATCGCGCCGCCGACAGCGTCTTGCGCCGCGGCCTGTTCGACAGGTGCGCAAAGCCCAAGCGCAACCAGCGCAGTAAGTGCAAATTTCGATATCATGTCTATTCTCCGGACCGATTTTCTGGATCAAACACCCGCAGCACGGTGTAGTGGACAGCTTTTATAAAGGTCAAGGCCTATGGCCATGGTTGGGCCACTGTCCATGGTTTTGTGTCAAACCATTTCCCGGCCTGTGACCCGGTTACTTCTTGTCGGCCGCCGCGAACACCTCCCTGCAGGCCGCCACGCCGTTGATCGCCGCGGCGACGCCGACATAGGGCACGAGCTGCATCATGATCTCGACCAGTTGCTCTCGCGTGACGCCGCAACGCATGGCGCCGCCGATATGGGTTCGCAATTGCGGCGCCGCGGTACCGAGCGTTGCCAGCGCCGCCACGGTGACGATCTGGCGCGTACGCGAGTCCAGCACCTCGTTTTGATAGATTTCGCCATAGATGGTCTCCAGCACATAGGTCGCAAGCTGCGGCGCCACATCGCCGAGCGATCGATCGACCTGCTCCGGTGCCTGCCCGAGGATTTCACCGAGCTTTTGTGCGCCGCGGGCGCGGCGCTCCGGGTCTGATTGCATCGTGGCTTCCTTCTCTGTCTGTCGGGTCGCCTAAAGTGGCATTGCGGCCGCCTTGGCCTCACGCGCGGAATGCTCCATGCTGTAGGGCCGGCATGGGCAAGCGTCAATAAAGCCGGGTTCGTCGCGCCAACGATTGCGCATCGGGGGAAACATGTTCGGTCTTCGCCTTAAGGCGCTGGCACTTTGTGCGGTGGCTACGATATTCGTGTCCCCCGCGACGGCGCAAACCTATCCCGCGCAACCGATCAAGGTGTTGATTGGATTTGGTCCGGGCTCGGCTGCGGATGTGCTGGCGCGGCTGGTCGGCAAGCAGATGGAGACCAGCCTCGGTCAGCCGATCGTGGTCGAAAACCGCCCCGGCAACAGCAGCATGATCGCGGCGGAAGCGATGATGCGCGCGCCGGCCGACGGCTATACGCTGTTCATGGCGACGATCGCCAACACGCTCAATCCCGCGGAGACCAAATCGAATTTCAACCTCGGGCGGGATCTCGCGCCGATTGCGCTGCTCGGCACCGTTCCGAACGTGCTGGTGGCGCATCCCTCGGTGCCGGCCAATAATCTGCAGGAGTTGATCGCGCTCGCCAAGAGCAAGCCCGAAACCCTGACCTTCGGCTCCTCCGGGTATGCCACGGCAAGTTACATGGCGGCCGAACTGTTCAACGCCAGGGCCGGCACCAACATCGTGATGGTGCCCTATCAGGGCGGCAGCAACCAGGCGCTCTCGGACCTGCTCTCCGGCCGCATCACGCTGATGTTCAACGTCGCCGCGACGCTGGCGCCGCATGTCGAGGTCGGCAAGCTGAAAGCTTTCGCCGTGGCGCAGGCAAAACGCGCGTCGATCATGCCCGATGTTCCGACGCTCGGCGAGGCGGGAATGCCGGGCTATGACGCCGGCATCTGGATCGGACTGCTCGCGCCGGCCGGAACGCCGCCGGCGATCATCGCAAAGCTGTCGGCGGCGGCGAATGAGGCGTTGAAGACCGAAGACGTTCGCACCGCGCTCAAGCTGCAGGGTACCGACCCCGTCGGCGGCACGCCGCAGGAATTTTTCGACTTCATCCGCGCCGATATCGAGAAATGGACCGCGGTTCTGGCATCAGCCGGCGCGAAGAAGTGAAAGATTATGCGGACGGTTTAGCGATCGGTCCGCCACGGCTCTGCGAGCGCTGGCGTAACCCGGCCGAAGCACTTCCGTATCCTCCACGGCGCTGTTAGGTTCGCCGCGCGAAAAGTCAGGCGCCGGGCGGCTTCGATCGTCCGGCGAATATAGGGAAGGAAATCCAGCGATGTTTTCACACGTGATGATCGGAACCAACGATTTGGACAAAGCCAAGTCGTTCTATGACGCGTTGCTGGGTACGCTCGGCATTCCCCCGGGAAGGGTGGACCGCTACCGGATTTTCTACCGCAGCAAGACCGGCACCTTCTCGGTGACGAAGCCGATCGACGGCAAGGCTGCGACCTTTGCCAATGGCGGCACTATCGGTTTTGCCGCCGACTTCGCCCGAAGCGGCCGACGCGTTCCACGCCGCCGGCCTCGCCCATGGCGGCACGACCTGCGAAGAACCGCCCGGCATCCGCGAAGGCGGCGGGGTCAAACTCTACATCGCCTATTTGCGTGACCCCGACGGCAACAAGCTCTGCGCCCTGCATCGCGTGGGGTGAGGCGGGCTTGATCGCCTCTCCCCGCGAAGGGCCGCGAAGGGCAGGGCGAGGGGATCAACTCGCACTCGTCACGCCCTACCGCCCCTTGAAGGCGGCCTTGCGTTTTTCCTTGACTGCCAATTTTGCTTCCTCGGCGTCCTCGCTTTCCTTGACCTCGTGAAGCGCGCGCTGGGCCCGGCCGGATTGCTCGGACGGGCCATGCGCCAGAACGCCTTCGGTGACGAAGCGCTTCAAGGTCTTCAGCACCAGCGGCGAGAAGTCGGCCATGTCGCGCGCCATCTTCAGCGCCACCGGGACCTGCTGCCCGGTCGGTACCACCTCGTTGACGAGGCCGACGTTAAACGCCCGTTGCGCATCGAGGACACGGCAGAGCAGCATCATTTCCATCGCAACCTTGTGCGGAATACGCCCCGCAAGTCCCGCAATCAGGCCGCCGGTAAAACCCAGCCGCGCTTCGGGATAGGAGAATTTGGCGTTCTCGGCAGCGACGGTGAGATCGCACATCATCGAAAGCACCAGCGCGCCCCCGACGCACCAGCCGCCGACCGCGGATATAATCGGCTTTGACGTCTCAAAGCCGACGGTCGGGATGCAGCGCCACAGTTCCGGAAAATTGCCGGTATCGGCGCCGCCGGAAAATGCTTCGTTGCCGGCGCCGGTGACCACCGCGGCCTTCTGCGTCGGCGAGCGCTCGAAATCGACAAATGCCGATTGCAGCAGCAGCGCCGTCTCGGCGCAGATCGCGTTGCGGCGTTCCGCCCGGTTGATCGTGATCAGCGTGGTGCCGTCGGTGTAATTCTCGACCAGGACCTTTTGCATGGTTCTTCCTTTTCAATGGGCCGTACCGCAGACGAAAGGGAATTGTTGGCATCGCCAACCAGGCCATCGCCGCGATGGCGGGCCTTTCCTTGATCATATAGGGGGCAGCCCCAATCTGGCCAATGCGGATACCGCCCGCGAGGCGGGCAGGTTTGCCGGTGGCGGGAGCTGTTCAGCTTCCGATCCGGATCAAATCCGGGAGGGTCCACGTGCAAAGGGATTCCGCTTGACGCTTCGGCTATCGGGGTTCTTCGGCAGCTTGCTTGCGTCGAAATTCAACGTTTCGCGTTTCCGGTTCGGCTCGGTCGACTGGTCCTGGCCAAGGAAAAGCGTGGCTTCGAAGGTCACGTCCGGCGCCTGCTGGGCCGTTCCCGAGCACGAAGCCGTCATGCCGTTGACTTTCCCGGTCAGCCTGACTTCGACTTCGTCGACGCCGAAAACAGTGGGCGGGCCAGCCGCGTGCCGTCTGGTCGTGAGCGCTGCGGTGAATTGATCTTCATCGACTTCGTATGAACCGCTGTAGGTGAAGATGCTGTCGCCGCCCGATATCCTGCCATTTGCAAGATTTCACGATGCCGGTGCCTTCGCCACGCGAAGTCCTGAACCAGGCAGCATATCGGCCATCTCTGAGCATGAAAAAACTCTCACATAGAGAGAACTAACGGTTGGTGTTGACTAATGGCTACAACCGCCCACGGCTACCAAGGCGTCGCAGAATAGTTAACGACATGGAAAAGGCGTACGGGAAATTGTAACCGCCCCAAAATATGAGGCCTTATCTGAACCGCTCGCAGTTCGTGGAGCCGTCGCCGAGCACGGTCAAACGCGGCGCCTTGTTGTAGAAAGAGCCCGCGGCGTCAGGATCGTCGGCGGGAGGATGGGCGTTGTCCATCAGAAACACGACGTCTTCATCGATGCTGCCACGGATCCAGCAGGAGTTTTCCTTGCGTACGACGGTCGCCAGATATTTGCCGTCACGCAGCCGGCGGGTCTGCTCCTTGTCCAGCCAGATGCGCAGGACATCGTGCCCGGTCTCCACCTTCACATCGGCATTGGTGCGTGAAAACGGCACAAGGCTCATCAGGGTCCGGCCGGCTTTGTTGGTCGAGCCGATTTTGACATAGAAGCGGGCCTGCTGCGACTCGCAGGTGAACAACGCCTTCTCGGCCGAGGTGTCGTCCCAATTGGCCGGATATTGCTTGCGCTGCTGCTCGCAGCCATCCGGGGCAAAGGCATGAGCCGGCGCCGCCGCGGCGACGAGCAGCGCGACGATCAGAAATGCGCGACGATCTTTCATACGCGCACCCACCGGCTCGGGACGAGACATCATATTCGGTCAAGCCGGCAAAAAATAGCCCGCATGAACGCAGAGATATGCGGGATCGCGATGCGTCTTGCGGCCATCCGGACTCTCGGCAAGCCAAAGCGCCTGCACCTCACGAGTTACATCGTTACGCCGGTCTCAGTCGGAAAGCGGGTGGTTAAGGCGCCGAGAACTCCGCTATCGATAGGGTCTGACGCTTTTACGAAACGGAGCGCTGCGGCGATGTCGTTTGTTTGGCGTCTACGTCGGAAGCTTGATGCTTCTTGGTGACAAATGCCAACAACAGAGAGATTGAGACATGTCTAAGGAAGATGACAACAAGGCCATCGTCGGTCGCTGGTTCACGGATTTGTGGGGCAAGACCTGCAATCTGAATATCGTGGACGAACTCGCGGCGCCCGACATGCTGTTGCAGTATTCGCTGCACGAACCCCGCCGCGGCCGCGACGACATCAAGGCCTTCATGACCGACTTTCGGAAGGCGTTCCCGGATCTCAATTTCTGGGGCGTAGCCGACCTGATCGCGGAAGGCGACCACGTCGTCGCTCGTTGGGCCGGTGGCGGCACGCATACCGGTCCCGCTTTCGATGACTTCCTGGTCGGAGGCCTGCCGGCCAACAGCGGCCGCAAGATGACGTTCACGGGAACGACCGTGCTGCAGCTCAAGGATGGCAAAATCGTCGAGGAAATCGGCCTCGACGACGGCGTCGCAGCCTTGACCCAACTCGGCCTCATCAAGAAAGCGGCCTAGTTCGTCGGGTCGCAACGACCACCGCGTGGAAAGTGTGAGGCGGCGCTCTGGGGAGTGTCGCCTCAATGCACCTCAACGTGGCGTTACCCCGTCCCCTCGATCACTTCCAACACCTTGGGCGGCGACATCGGCAGCGCGTAAAAGCGCTTGCCGACCGCGTTGTGGACGGCGTTGGCGACCGCGGCCATGACAGGGACCAGCGGCACTTCGCCGACGCCCTTGACGCCTTGCGGATGCTTTGGGTTCGGCACTTCGACCATTACGGTGTCGAGCATCGGCAGGTCCGAACAAACAGGCATGCGATAGTCGAGGAAGCCGGGATTATCGACCTTGCCTTGCTTGTTGTAGATGTACTCCTCGTTGAGCGCCCAGCCGATGCCCTGGGCGACGCCGCCCTGCATCTGCCCCTCGACATAGCCCGGATGGACGGCGCGGCCGACATCCTGCACGGCCGTGTAGCGGATCACGCGGACGATGCCGAGTTCGATATCGACCTCGACGTCGCAGATATGCGTGCCGAAACCGCCTTCGGCGCCTTCGGTGTTGAGCTGCACGCCGGCGCCGATCGGCCCGCCCATCGACGGTGCCTTGGCGGCGAGATCGGCCAGCGTCAGCGGCGGAAACTCGCCGGCATTGGGGCTTGCCGGATGCGCGGCGCCGTTTTCCCATTTCACCGCTTCCGGATCGATCTCCCAGATCTTTGCCGCACGCTCGCGCAACGTGGTGATGATCTTCTCCGCCGATTGCGTCACCACCATCGCGGAGGCAAACAGCACGCGGCTGCCTCCCGTGAGGTTCGAGAAGCCGACGGTCGCGGTGTCGCCGATCAAAACCGAAACGCGGCGATAGTCGATGCCCAGCAGCTCGGCGCAGATATTGGCAATCGCCGCGCGCGAGCCGCCAATGTCAGGATGTCCCGTGGTGACGACGACGTTGCCGTCCTCGGTGATGTTGACCTGGGCTGAAGATTCGCCGCCGGCGTTGAACCAGAAGCCGGACGCTACGCCGCGTCCCTGAAGCTTGCCGAGCGGTGCAGTGTAATGCGGATGCGCTTTCGCAGCCTCCAGCGTCTCGATATAGCCGATGCGCGGAAACACCGGGCCATGTGCGGCCTTGGTGCCCTGCTTGGCGGCGTTCTTCAGCCGCAGCTCCAGCGGATCCATCTTGAGCGCTTGCGCCAGTTCATCGAGCACGCATTCGACGGCGTAGGCGCCGATCGGCGCGCCCGGCGCGCGATAGGCCGCAACTTTTGAGCGGTTGGAGACCACGTCGAACCCGACCGACAATACGTGCGGGATATCGTAGGGCGAAAAGCTGCAGCCGACCGCGCCGCGGATCGGCGAGCCGGGCAGGGCGCCGGCCTGCAGATAGAAGGTGCCTTGGGCGGCGACGATAGTGCCGTCCTTTTTGGCGCCGATCTTGACCGTGCTCTTGGATCCCGACGTCGGCCCCGTTGCCCGCATCACTTCCTCGCGGGTCATCACCATCTTCACAGGACGGCCGGATTTCTTCGCCAGCAGCGTCGCCAGGGGCTCCAGATAGACGATGGTCTTGCCGCCAAAACCGCCGCCGATTTCGGCCGGGATGGCGCGGATATCGCTCTGCGGAAAACCGGTCAGATACGCCGTCATCGCGCGCACCATGAACTGGCCCTGGCTCGAGCTCCAGATCGTGGTCTTGTTGTCGGCGGCGACGCTGACAAGGCAGGCGTGCGGCTCGATATAGCCCTGATGCACCGGGCGCGTGGTGAAGGTGCGTTCGACGACGACCTCGGCCTGCTTGAAGCCCTCGGCGACGTCGCCCTTCTTCACTTCCAGTCGGCCTGCGATGTTCGACGGCTTGCCCTCGAACTTGTTGAACTCGTGCAGGATCGGCGCGTCCGGCTTCAGCGCGTCGTCGATCTCGACCGCCCAGGGCAGTACTTCGTAGTCGACCTCGATCAGCTCACAGGCTTTGGCAGCGATGGCCTCCGTGGTCGCAGCCACAGCGGCGACGGGGTGGCCGGGGAATAGCGCCTTCTCGCGCGCCATCACGTTGCGGCACATCCAGCGCATGTCCTGGATGCCCAGCATCACCGCGCCCTTCTCGATCGTGAAATCGACGATGTCGCGCGCCGTGACCACGGCCTTGACGCCGGGCAGGGCCTCCGCTTTCGAGGTGTCGATCCCCTTGATGCGCGCATGCGGATGCGGGCTGCGCAAAATCTTGCCCCAGATCATGCCAGGCATATTGGTGTCGGCGGCGAACGCCGCGCGGCCGGTGACCTTGTCGACGCCGTCAGGGCGAATGGTACGCTGGCCGATCCACTTGTTGTTGGTGACGACGTTCATCATTGGGCTGCCTCCTGCATATCGGCTGCGGTCTCGAGAACCGCGCGAACGATCTTGTCGTAGCCGGTGCACCGGCACAGATTGCCGGCGAGCCAGAACCGGACCTCCTCCTCGCTCGGCCGCGGATTCTTCCGCAACAGCGCGTCGGAGGCGACCAGCATGCCCGACGTGCAGATGCCACACTGCAGCGCCGCCATTTCCAGGAATTTTTGCTGCAGCGGATGCAACTGGTCGCCATGGGCCATGCCCTCGATGGTCCTGATCTCATGGCCCTCGGCTTCGGCCGCGAGCATCAGGCAGGAACAGATCAGGCGGTCGTCGATGGTGATGCTGCAGGCGCCGCAATCGCCCGACGCGCAGCCTTCCTTCGAGCCGGTCAGCCCAAGCGGGCCGCGCAAGGCGTCGAGCATGGTGTCGCTCGGCTCGCAGAGAAACTCCGCCGGCTCGCCGTTGATGGTGGTGGAAACATGTAGCTTGGCCATGGTCTTCAATTCCTCAACCTTAATTGTCTTGCGCGCGCGTGGCGGCGATGGCGGTCGTGCGCTTCAGCAGCACGCCGGCGACTTTGGTACGGTAGGCGATGGTGCCGCGCTTGTCGTCGATCGGACGGCAGGCGGCGGAGCAGGCGCTCGCTGCGGCATTCAGCGCGGCGTCGTCGAGCTTGCTGCCGATCAACGCTTTCGCCGCGGCCTCAACCAGCAGCACGGTCGGAGCCACCGCGCCAAGCCCGATACGGGCCGCGGTGCAGACGCCGTCGTTTAGCGTGAGACTGACGCCGATGCCGACCACGGCGATGTCCATTTCGGTGCGCGGGATCATGCGCAAATAGGCATCGCTCGAACCTTTCGGCCGCGGCGGCAGCGCAAAACTGACAAGGATCTCGCCCGGCAACAGATGGGTGCGGCCCGGTCCGGCCGGCACGTCTTCGACCTTCAACTGCCGGCGGCCGTTCGGCCCCTGCACGGTGACGATGGCGCCTGCGGCGACCATGGCCGGGACGCTGTCGCCGGCCGGAGAGCCGTTGCACAGATTGCCGCCCGCGGACGCGCGTCCCTGCACCTGCTTGGAACCGATCAGATTGACGGCCTCCAGCACGCCGGGCCAGACCTTGCCGAAACGCGCATGCTCGGCCAGCGCCATACCCGAGGCGGCGGCGCCGAAGCGAAAGCCGCCATCGGCGGTTTCCTCGATGGCGGTCATCTCGGCGATTTTCTTGATGTCGACGATCAGGCCCGGCTTCAAAACGCCGGAACGCATCTGCACCAGGAGGTCTGTTCCGCCGGCCAGGATGCGCGCAGCACTTCCGGCGGCAGCGAACGCGCCAATCGCTTCATCAAGCGAATTGGGCGCCAAATATCGGAGTTCCGTCATGGTCTTCCGTGATCTCCCTGTTCTGCCGCCCCATATGGACGCTGGCCTTGTCTCCGGCCTGCAGTTGCGGGAGCCTACACGGGCAAACACGGTTGGAACAGCCTCCGGGGCCGACCTGAGCGGCATGCTCCCATGCATCGGGCGATGTCCGGTCCGTCACGCCCGCGTCATTGCGGGGCGCCGGCCGACAGCCAATCCCGGATCACGGCCCGCTCTTCTCCCGTCATCTCGGTGACATTGCCGGGCGGCATCGCATTCGCCCATGCCGCGTTCCGCCCGATCAGCCGGGCATTGCGCCCGATATGCGCTGAATTGTCCAGCAAAATGCCCTTCGGCGCCGTGATGATCGACGCCCACACCGGCTCGGCGCCGTGACACATGCTACATCGTGAGAGAACGATCTCTTCGACATTGGCATAAGTCGCCGGCGCTGGCGCCGATCCGACCGCCGCTCCCACTTTGGCGTCGCGGGGCCCGGCCGCCGACAATAGCGCGATCGCGATCATGCCGCAGGCCGCCACGCCCCACACCCACCACGGCGATGCCTTGCCGGCGTGGCGGGCGTTGAAGAAATGCCGGATGATCGGGCCGAGCGCGAGCACGATCGCCACGATCAGCCAGTTGTAGCGGGTGGCGAACAGCAGCGGATAATGGTTGCTGATCATCAGGAAGATGACCGGCAGCGTCAGGTAATTGTTGTGGACCGACCGCTCCTTGCTGGTCTTGCCCCATTTCGGATCCGGCGCCCGGCCGGCCAGCAACGCGGCTACGATCTTCTTCTGGTTCGGAATGATCAGCGCGAACACGTTGGCGACCATGATGGTGCCGACGATCGCGCCGATCTGGTTGAACGCGCCGCGTCCGCTCAGCACATGGGTGAAGGCGTAGGTCAGCGCGACCAGGAACAGATAGCCACCGATCGCAAAGCGCAGCTCATATTGCGCCAGCCCCGATCGGCAGGCGCCTTCGTACAGCAGCCACGCCAGCGCCAGGCTGCCGAACGAGAACAGTCCGGCCTGCAGCGGCGTCAGTTCGAGCACCGATTTGTCGACCAGGAACAGTTCGGCATCGAGATAGTAGACGACCACCATCAGCGCGAAGCCGGACAGCCAGGTGGTGTAGGCCTCCCATTTGAACCAGGTCAGTTCGTCCGGCATCTCGCTCGGCGTCACCAGGTATTTGACGATTCTGTAGAAGCCGCCGCCATGGACCTGCCAGGCCTCGCCCTGCACGCCGTCAGGTAGCCCCGCGCGCGCCTTCAGGCTGAGGTCGAGGTGGATGAAATAGAACGAACTGCCGATCCATCCGATGCCGGCCACCACGTGCAGCCAGCGCAGGATCAGGCTGGACCATTCCGTCAGTATCGATCCCCACATCATTGGTCATCGTGTCCAGCAGGCGCCGGCGACGGGCCGTCGCTCGGGCGCGTTAATCAGGCCGATGACCCAACTTTCGTGCCCACGTTGCTCCGGCGCAATAGCGGCAACGGGCTTTTCGGCATGTTTTCGCGGGGCCTCGTTGTCTTAACCAGGATTTGCCTTTCGGCGGCCGGCCGATCGGCGATGCCGATTTGCCTCGTTGACCCCATCGCAGAACGGCCGCACGATATGGCCTGCTCTGCCGCAAGGTGCCGCCATGGCCGGACTGTCGCATCGCCAGACTGAAATCCTCAACATCGCGCGCGCCTTCGGCCGGGTGATGGTGGAGGATCTTTCGCGCCGTTTCGAGGTTTCGGCGCAAACCATCCGCAAGGACCTCAACGATCTCTGCGACCAGCGCTCGCTGACGCGCATCCACGGCGGCGCCATCATCGCCTCCGGCGTCGAAAATCTCGCTTATGAGGCGCGCCGCTTTGTCGCCGCCGAGGAGAAGCGGGCGATCGGCATCGCGGCGGCGGCGCGGATTCCGAACGGCTGCTCGCTGTTTATCAACATCGGCACCACCACGGAAGAAGTAGCATCCGCGCTGACCTCGCATGAGGACCTGCTCGTCATCACCAACAACCTCAATGTCGCGATGCTGCTGTATCGCCACCCGCGCATCGAGGTGATCGTCGCCGGCGGCGCCGTTCGCCGCGCCGACGGCGCGGTGATCGGCTCGACCGCGACCAGCCTGATCGGCCAGTTCAAGGTCGATTACGCCATTATCGGCGCATCCGCGATCGACGAGGAGGGCGCGCTGCTGGATTTCGACTATCGCGAAGTGCAGGCGGCGCAGGCCATCATCGCCAACGCGCGCAGCGTCATGCTGGTTGCGGACGCGACCAAACTGCGGCGCAGTGCGCCGGTTCGCATCGCCCATATCAGTCAGATCCAGACTTTTGTGACCGACTCGCCGCTGCCGGCGGCGCTGGCAAACATCTGCCACACCCGCGGCATCGAGGTGGTCGAGGCCATGGACAAGCCGGCGGCTGATATCGATGAGCCGGCGGTTGAGCCGGCGTCGGCCGTTGCGCGCTTGCGGTAGGGTGCTGTCGTCACCCTGAGGTGCGCGCGTCTTCGCGTGCCTCGAAGGATGGCCGCGACCGCCGGTGCTGGTCATCCTTCGAGGCTCGCCCAGCGGTGCCCTGCACCGCAAGGCTCAGGATGACGATCAGAGATGGTCTCCGAAGAAAACCCAAAGCTATTCTCACCTCAGATCCCGCTTTCGCCTTGCTTTCGTTTTTGTTTGTGATTTAATCCAATCCGAAAGTAAAATCGCCGAAGTGAAGAGGCGATCGCCGGGGGAAGCGTTTTTTGGATCGGGTTTTCGACCTCGCAATCGTTGGAGGCGGCATCAATGGCTGCGGCATCGCGCGCGATGCGGCGGGCCGGGGCAACTCTGTTTTCCTTTGCGAAATGAATGACTTGGCCAGTGGAACGTCGTCCTGGTCGACCAAGCTCGTGCATGGCGGCCTGCGCTATCTCGAATATTACGAATTCCGCCTGGTCCGCGAGGCGCTGATCGAGCGCGAAATCCTCTGGCAGATCGCGCCCCACATTATCCGCCCGCTGCGTTTCGTTTTGCCGCACCATGCAGGATTGCGTCCGGCCTGGCTGCTACGTCTGGGGTTGTTCCTGTACGACCATATCGGCGGCCGCAATCTGCTGCCGCCGACGCGCTCGGTCGATCTCACCCGTGACGAGGTCGGCAAGCCGCTGATCCCGAACCGCTACGTCAAAGGATTTGAATATTCCGACTGCTTCGTCGACGACGCACGGCTGGTCGTGCTCACCGCGCGGGACGCCGCCGATCGCGGCGCCGAAATCCACACGCGCACGCGCGCGGTCGAGATCCGGCAGGCCGACGGCATCTGGCACGTCACGGTCGAGGATACCGCAAGCGGTGTGCGCAAGACCATTCAGGCGCGGGCGCTCGTCAATGCCGGCGGCCCCTGGGTCGAAAACGTGCTGGCGTCGGGCGCCGGCGTCAACGCGCGCGCCAAAGTGCGGTTGGTGCAGGGCTCGCACATCGTGGTGCGAAAACTCTACGCGCACGACCGCGCCTACATGTTCCAGAACGCCGACGGCCGCATCATCTTCGTCATTCCCTATCAGGACGATTTCACGCTGATCGGCACCACCGATCGCGATTACGATGGCGATCCGGCGAAGGTCAAAGCCTCGAGCGAAGAGATCGAATATCTCTGCGCTTCCGCCAGCGAATATCTGGCCCAGCCGGTCAAGCCGGAGGATGTGGTCTGGACCTATTCCGGCGTCCGTCCGCTCTATGACGACGGCGCCAGCGAAGCCAAGGCCGCCACCCGCGACTATGTATTCGAACTCGATACGCCCGGCGGCGCGCCGCTGCTGTCGATCTATGGCGGCAAGATCACGACCTATCGCCGCCTTGCCGAAGAAGCGCTGGAGCGGTTGTCACCTTATCTGCGCAGCGCCAAGGCGCGCGAGGGCTGGACCGGCAAATCGCCGCTGCCGGGCGGCGACATCGACGTCTCGGCGGTCGCAGCCCTCGCGGCGGAACTGGTGCGCAAATATTCATTTCTTCCGACCGTGCACGCCAACCGGCTCGCGCATGCCTACGGCACCCGCGCCAGCAAGGTGCTCGGCACGGCGAAATCGATGGCCGATCTCGGTCAGTCGTTCGGCGCAACCTTGACGGAAAGCGAAGTCCGGTACCTGATGGCGAACGAATGGGCGCGCATCACCGAAGACATCGTATGGCGGCGATCCAAACTCGGACTGCGGCTGTCGGCCGCGGAAATCGCCGCGCTCGACGAATGGATCGCTGCCAACCGCGTTTCCGGTGAACGTCCCTTGCGCGAAGCCGGAGGACGGACATGAGCGTCACGCTCGAAAACGTCACGCGAACCGTGGACGGTATCCCGGCCATCCGCGACGTCTCGCTGACGCTGGATCGTGGCACGCTGAGCGTGCTGCTGGGGCCGACATTGTCGGGCAAGACCTCGATCATGCGGTTATTGGCCGGACTGGACAAGCCGACCACGGGCCGCGTGCTGGTCGACGGCAAGGACGTCACCGGTTTCGACGTGCGGCAGCGCTCGGTCGCGATGGTCTATCAGCAGTTCATCAATTATCCCTCGCTGACGGTTTATGAGAACATCGCCTCGCCCCTGCGGGTGCAGGGCAAGCCGCGCGAGGAAATCGAAGAGCGGGTGCAGGAGGCGGCAAGCCTTCTGAGGCTCGAGCCGTATCTGAAGCGCACGCCGCTGCAGCTCTCCGGCGGCCAGCAGCAGCGCACCGCGATCGCCCGCGCGCTGGTCAAGGGCGCCGATCTGGTGCTGCTGGACGAGCCGCTCGCCAACCTCGATTACAAGCTGCGCGAGGAATTGCGTACCGAATTGCCCCGCATCTTCGAGGCCTCCGGCGCGATCTTCGTCTATGCGACCACCGAGCCCTCGGAAGCGCTGCTGCTCGGCGGCGACACGGTGTGCATGTGGGAGGGTCAGATACTGCAGGCCGGCGATACCTCGAAGGTCTATCGCCGCCCCGACACGCTGCGCGTCGCACAGGTGTTCTCCGATCCGCCGCTCAACATCGTCGGTATCGAGAAGAAAAACGGCACGGTGCAATATGCCGGCGGAGTCGAGGCGCCGGCCTCCGGGCTCTTTGCCGGTCTCGCCGATGGCCCCTACCGCGTCGGTTTCCGCGCCCATCAGTTGGAAGTGGCGAACGGCGTGGCTGGCCGCCACGCGTTCCAGGCCACCGTCACCGTGACCGAAATCACGGGTTCGGAGAGTTTCGTGCATCTGCATCGTGATGAATCCAATTGGGTTGCAGTGCTGCACGGCGTTCACGAATTCGAGCCCGGCTATGTGCTCGATGCCGTGCTCGATCCTGACAATGTCTTCGTGTTCGACGAGGCCGACCGCCTCGTCGCGGCACCGGCGAACTGAGGGAGATGCCGCATGGCCCGCATTGACCTCGTCGATCTCGCGCATTCCTACGGCGGCAACGGCGCGCCGCCCGAATCATTCGCCCTGAAGCCGATCTCGATGACCTGGCGGCAGGGCGGCGCCTACGCGCTGCTCGGGCCCTCCGGCTGCGGCAAGACCACGCTGTTGAACCTGATCTCCGGGATCGTGACGCCGTCGCGCGGAAAAATCCTGTTCGACGGCGCCGATATCACGCTGCTGTCAACCCAGAAGCGCAATATCGCGCAAGTGTTCCAGTTTCCGGTGATCTACGACACCATGACGGTCGGCCAGAACCTCGCCTTCCCCTTGAAGAACCGTGGTGTGGCGAAAGCCGACATCGATGCGCGGGTCAAGCAGATCGCCGGTCTGCTCGATCTGGCGCCCTATCTGAACCGCAAGGCGACGCGGCTGACCGCGGACGCCAAGCAGAAGATTTCGCTCGGCCGCGGCCTGGTCCGCTCCGACGTCGCCGCCGTCCTGTTCGACGAGCCGCTGACCGTGATCGATCCTGAATTGAAATGGCAGTTGCGCTCGAAGCTGAAGGCGCTGCATCGCGAACTCGATCTGACCATGATCTATGTCACCCACGACCAGACCGAGGCGCTGACCTTTGCCGACACCGTCGTCGTCATGCATGACGGCCGCGTGGTGCAGAGCGGCACGCCGGCGGAACTGTTCGACAAGCCGGCGCACACCTTTGTCGGTTATTTCATCGGCTCACCCGGCATGAACATCGTGCCGGCGGAAGTCAGCGGCCGCGAGGCGAAGGTCGATGGCCACATCATCGGCCTGCATCGCAATTACGGCGTCCTGCCGGCCGGCGCCAAAATCGAGATCGGCGTGCGGCCGGAATTCGTCGATGTCGCAGCCCCGGCATCGGGTCTGTTGTCGGCCACGATCGAGCGCATCGACGACCTCGGCCGCATCCGCTTCGCCCGCGTGCGTGTCGGCGATGCCAAGTTCAACGCGCGCGTGCCGCCGGGATTCTCGATCCCCGACAACACCGCCGGACTGGTGTTCGATCCCGGCCACGTTCACGTCTATGCCGACAGCATTCTGGTCGAGGGGGTTGCCTGATGGACAAGACCGTCAACCAAAAGGCCTGGTTCCTGGTGCTGCCGGTGTTTCTGGTGGTGGCGTTCTCGGCGATCCTGCCGCTGATGACGGTCGTGAACTACTCGATGCAGGACACTTTCGGCAACAACCAGTTCTTCTGGAACGGCGTCGGCTGGTTCAAGGAATTGCTCGATCCCTCGACCGATCTCGGCGGCCGGTTCCTGGCGTCGCTCGGCCGTAACCTGTTTTTCTCGGCGGTGATTCTCGCGATCGAAGTGCCGCTCGGAATCGTCGTGGCGCTGTCGATGCCGCGCGAGGGCTGGAGCGTTGCAGCCTGTCTCGTGATCCTGGCGCTGCCGCTCTTGATTCCATGGAACGTGGTCGGCACCATCTGGCAGATCTTCGGACGTCCCGACATCGGGCTGCTCGGCTACACGCTCAACAGCATCGGCATCAACTACAACTACGTTTCCAACGAGTTCGATGCCTGGGCCACCGTCATCGTGATGGACGTCTGGCACTGGACCTCGCTGGTGGCGCTGTTGTGCTACGCCGGCCTGAAGTCGATCCCCGACGCCTATTATCAGGCAGCCCAGATCGACGGCGCCTCGCGCTGGGCGGTGTTCACCGCGATCCAGCTGCCGAAGATGAACCGCGTGCTCCTGATCGCGGTGCTGCTGCGCTTCATGGACTCATTCATGATCTACACCGAGCCGTTCGTGGTGACCGGCGGCGGTCCCGGCAATTCGACCACGTTCGTGTCGATCGAACTGGTGAAGATCGCGCTCGGGCAGTTCGACCTCGGCAAGGCCGCCGCGCTCTCGCTGGTCTACAATCTGATCATCCTGATCGTGTGCTGGATCTTCTACACCGTCATGACCAACGCCGGCGCCGAGCGCCGGCAAAAACAGGGAGTCGCGTGATGCATTCGATTCCCGGCCGCCGCCTCATCATCTCGGCCTTCCTGATCTTCCTGCTGTTGCCGATCTACTGGCTCGTCAATATGAGCTTCAAGACCAACGGCGAAATCATCTCGACCATGACGCTGTGGCCGCACCAGCCGACCCTCGAACACTACGTGCGCATCTTCACCGACGAGAGCTGGTATTCCGGCTACATCAATTCGCTGAAATACGTGCTGATCAACACCGTGATCTCGATCTCGGTGGCGTTGCCGGCGGCCTACGGGTTCTCGCGCTACCGCTTCCTCGGCGACAAGCACCTGTTCTTCTGGCTGTTGTCGAACCGGATGGCGCCGGCGGCGGTCTACGCGCTGCCGTTCTTCAACCTCTATTCGGCGATCAACCTGTTCGATACGCCTTGGGCGGTCGCGCTCGCGCACTGCATTTTCAACGTGCCGCTCGCGGTCTGGATCCTCGAGGGTTTCGTCTCCGGCGTGCCGCGCGAGATCGACGAGACCGCGTTCCTCGATGGCTATTCGTTCCCGAAATTCTTCGTCAAGATCCTGGTGCCGCTGATCGCCAGCGGCATCGGCGTCGCCGCGTTCTTCTGCTTCATGTTCTCCTGGGTCGAATTGCTGCTGGCGCGCACGCTGACCTCGGTCGCCGCCAAGCCGATTTCCGCGGTCATGACCCGCACCGTCTCCGCGGCCGGAATGGACTGGGGCCTGCTGGCGGCGGCCGGCGTCCTGACCATCATCCCCGGCGCGCTGGTGATCTGGTTCGTCCGCAATTACATCGCGCGCGGTTTTGCGCTCGGCCGGGTATGAGGTGCGATGATGAATGAATCAAAGCGCATCTCCGGGCTCAGTTTCACCTCTCCCATCGGGAGAGGTCGGATTTGTCGCCAAGCGAGAAATCCGGGTGAGGGGTTACGCGCTATCGATAGACTGTACTCCCTCACCCCAACCCTCTCCCGATCGAAGTCGGATTTATCCGACTTCGACAATATCGGATGCCCAACTCGGGTAGACCCGAGTTGGGTGGAGAGGGGGCGCACCGCGTCGTGTGGTGGGAGATAAGCCATGGAAAACATCGCATGGATGGCCTGGACACTCCCGACCGCGATCTTCTTCGTGCTGCTGTCGCTGACGCTCGGCGTCATGACGTGGCTGGCGGTTGCCTATCCCGAGGCCGAGCGCGTCGGAATCCTGCGCATCCCGACCACGCGCGGCGACCGGTTGTTCATCTCATTGATCATGACCGCCGTGATCCATCTGCTGTGGATCGGATTGGTCGGCACCGACACGATCGTGACGATTCCGGTCGGAGAGGGGATTGAATTGTCGAGCCTGTGGCTCGCTAGCGTGATTTCGCTTGTTTCGGCCGTTGCGATTTTCCGCACCGTCTGAGCAGCGAAAAAGAGCAGATCCGGGGTCAACCCGGGCCTGAATATGTTTGTCGCTGCAACGGAGGAAACAACATGCGACGCTTTGAGAGAAGTAAGGGGCCCATAACCAGGACCCGCGTCTTGATGATGACGAGCGCGGTCGCGCTGATGGCAGCCTCGGCTGCGGTCACCTCGCCGGCGCTTGCGGACGAAGCTGCCGCCAAGAAATGGATCAACTCTGAGTTCCAGCCTTCGACGTTGTCCAAGGACGACCAGATGAAGGAAATGCAGTGGTTCATCAAGGCCGCCGCGCCCTTCAAGGGGATGGAAATCAACGCCGTCTCCGAAACCCTGACGGTGCACGAGTATGAATCGAAGACGCTGGCCAAGGCGTTCGAGGAAATCACCGGCATCAAGGTCAAGCACGACATCATCCAGGAAGGTGACGTCGTCGAAAAGATCCAGACCCAGATGCAGTCCGGCAAGAACGTCTATGACGGCTGGATCAACGACTCCGACTTCATCGGAACCCATTTCCGCTACGGCCAGGCGGTCGACCTGACGGAATGGATGGCCGGCGAAGCCAAGGACGTCACCGACCCGATGCTCGACGTCAACGACTTCATCGGCAAGTCGTTCACCACGGCGCCGAACGGGCATCTCTATCAGTTGCCCGACCAGCAGTTCGCGAACCTCTATTGGTTCCGCTACGACTGGTTCTCCAATCCCGACTACAAGGCCAAGTTCAAGGCCAAGTATGGCTACGACCTCGGCGTTCCTGTGAACTGGTCGGCCTATGAAGATATCGCCGAGTTCTTCACCAACGACATCAAGGAGATCAACGGCGTCCGGGTCTATGGCCACATGGACTACGGCAAGAAGGATCCCTCGCTGGGCTGGCGCTTCACCGACGCGTGGCTGTCGATGGCCGGCAACGGCGACAAGGGCATCCCGAACGGTCTTCCGGTCGACGAATGGGGCATCCGCATGGAAGGCTGCCGTCCGGTCGGCTCATCGGTCGAACGTGGCGGCGACGTCAACGGTCCGGCGGCGGTCTATTCGATCGTCAAATATCTCGACTGGATGAAGAAATATGCCCCGCCGCAGGCGCAGGGCATGACCTTCTCCGAATCCGGCCCGGTGCCGTCGCAAGGCAATATCGCCCAGCAGATCTTCTGGTACACCGCCTTCACCGCCGACATGGTGAAGCCCGGCCTGCCGGTCATGAATGCGGACGGTACGCCGAAGTGGCGCATGGCTCCGTCGCCGCACGGCTCGTACTGGAAAGAGGGCATGAAGCTCGGCTACCAGGACGTGGGTTCGGCCACCTTGCTGAAGTCCACCCCGGTCGACCGCCGCAAGGCGGCCTGGCTCTATCTGCAGTTCATCAACTCCAAGACGGTAACGCTGAAGAAGAGCCATGTCGGTCTGACGTTCACGCGTGAGTCCGACATCTGGGACAAGTCGTTCACCGAGCGCGCGCCGAAGCTCGGCGGCCTGATCGAGTTCTATCGCTCGCCCGCGCGCGTGCAGTGGACCCCGACCGGCAACAACGTGCCCGACTATCCGAAGCTTGCTCAATTGTGGTGGCAGAACATCGGCGATGCATCGTCCGGTGCGAAGACGCCGCAGGCCGCGATGGACTCGCTGGCCGCAGCGCAGGAACTCGGTGATGGAACGTCTGGAGAAATCCGGCGTCCAGGGCGCCTGCGGACCGAAGATGAACAAGAAGGAATCGGCTGAGTACTGGTTCGCGAAGTCGGCCAAGGACGGCAACATCGCGCCCCAGCGCAAGCTGGCCAACGAAAAGCCGAAGGGCGAAACCATCGACTACGACACGCTGATCAAGTCGTGGCCGGCCTCGCCGCCGAAGCGCGCCGAAGCGAAGTAAGGCTCAAGGCGTAGAGAAAACGAAAGGCCGGGAGCAATCCCGGCCTTTTTTCTTGTCGTCATTCCGGGGCGCGCGTAGCGCGAGCCCGGAATCCATAACCACGATCGTGAGTATGGATTCCGGGCCTGCGCCTAAGAAGGCGCATCCCGGAATGACGATGCAGCGATCCCGGCCTTTTTTCTTTGCAATGACTGGTATCATCGGCACCATGTCGGCCTCGACTCGGGGAGCCCTGCCATGCGCATGATTTTTCGCTGCGATCCGGCATTGTCGGATCATCTGCCGCGGCCGGTGCCGGCGCGCACGGTGCTGCCCGACTGGTTGCGCGCCATGCCTTCGAAGGCCCATTCGGAAATCCACGGCCGCGACATCCGTACCGTCAAGCAATGCCCGCCCTTCGTCGATGCCATGGCCTATGGGGTCATGGTCCCGTTGCCCTGCGACGTCGCCGTGGACCGTGGCGCGTTCTCCTGGGATTGGAATATTCCGGAGCCCGCCACCTCAGGGCATCCGCGCGCGCCCTTGAGCTTTCATGTCGCAGCCCAGCTTGCGGAGGCGCCGTTTGCAAAGGGCGCGCAGGCCGCGATCAAGTTCAACAGTTTCTGGACCATCGAGCTCGAGCCCGGCTGGTCGCTGTTCGCGACCCATCCGGTCAATCGCGACGATCTGCCGTTTCGCCTGATCTCGGGCCTTGTCGATGCCGATCGCTTTCATGACGGCGGCATCAATTTCCCCGCGATCTGGACCCAGCCCGATTTCTCGGGCGTGCTGCCCAGGGGCACGCCGGTGGCGCAATGTTTCGCGGTGCCCCGCGCGGCCGCCGAATTGGTGTTCGAGAGTTTTGATGAGGCGCACCGACTAGCCTATTCGAAAACCGTTGCTGACGTGCTGGCTGCGCCCAACGTCTATCGCAAACATTTTCGGGCGAAACGGGGCCGCCTATCCCGCGAGTGAGCGGCGCAGCGCCGCCTCGTCGAGCCACAGGCGCCCATGCGGTGCCGACGTCAGCGCCATCGCGATGGTGCCGAACGTCTGGGGGCGCAGGCGGTAGGCTTGTGCGTAGGCGCGCATCGCGCCATCAAGATCGCCCTTCTCCTGCAGCACGGTGCCGAGATTGAGCGCGGCTTCGGCATGGTCGGGCTTTTTGTCCAGCGCCTTGCGGTAGGCGGCGACGGCGCCGTCGGGGTCGCGCAGATCCTGCCGCGCAAGGCCGAGATCGAACCAGACCGACGCCGGCGCGTCGTTTTCCGCGGCGCGTTCGAGCAGGGTCGCGGCGGCGGCATGGTCGCCATCCTCCCATGCCAATCGTCCGAGCCGCGCCGCGGCCTCGATGTTGGCTGGAATCGCTTCCAGGATAGCCCGCCAGGCGGCGCGCGCCTGCGGCCGCAAGCCGGCCTGGTCGAGCGTCCGGGCCTTTTCCAGGAAGGCTTCGCGTTGCGGCGCGAGCGCGATGGCCCGATCCAGATGCGACAGCGCGCCGTCAAGATCCCCGACGGCGCGCGCGATGCGGGCAGCGAGCAGATGCGCCGCCGCATTTCCCGGCTGCTGGGCCAGGCTGGTCTCGACATGCGCGCGGGCCGGCTGAATCTCGCCGCTTGAGAACAGCACCGCGGCCAGAAGGTGATTGAGCATGGGATCGCGCGGCTTTCGGCGCAAACCGTCTTCACAGAGCGTGCGCGCCTCGCCGGGCCGGCCGGAATTGAAGGCCGTCGTAGCCCGGCGAACGACTTCCTCGGTGGTGTGGTTGCTCATGTCCGGCACATTAAGACAAAGCAACGCCGCTGCAAGATCGCGAAAGAGGCCGGGAGCGAATCCCGGCCTCTACTCTTCCGTCATTGCGAGCGAAGCGAAGCAATCCATCGTGCCGCAAGGAAGAGTGGATTGCTTCGTCGCTACGCTCCTCGCAATGACGCCGAGAGCCCTTACTCCGCGGCGTCCGCCGCCTCCAGCGTCGGGTAATCCGTATATCCCTTCGCACCGCCGCCGTAGAACGTCGCCTTGTCGAACGCGTTCAGCGGCGCGCCCTTCTGCAGGCGCTCGACCAGGTCGGGATTCGAGATGAACGGCTTTCCGAACGCGATCAAATCGGCTTCGTTCGCCGCCAGCACCTTGGTCGCCAGCTCAAAATCGTAGCCGTTGTTGGCGACATAGGCCTGCTTGAAGCGCTTGCGCAACGAACCATAGTCGAACGGCGCGACGTCGCGCGGGCCGCCGGTGGCGCCTTCGATGACGTGGATATAGGTCAGCTTCAGCGCGTTGAGCCGATCGACGATGTGGTCGAACAGCGGCTGCGGATTGGAGTCGGAGACATCGTTGGCCGGCGTCACCGGCGAAATCCGGATGCCGGTCCGTTCGGCTCCTGCTTCCGCCGCGACGGCTTTCGAGACTTCCAGCATCAGCCTGGCGCGGTTCTCGATCGAGCCGCCATAGGCGTCGGTGCGCTTGTTGGTGCCGTCCTTCGCGAACTGGTCGAGCAGATAGCCGTTGGCGCCGTGAATCTCGACGCCGTCAAAACCTGCCGCAAGCGCATTCGCAGTGCCGCGCTTGAAGTCTTCGATGATTCCGGGGATTTCCGACAACTCGAGTGCACGCGGCTCCGAGACGTCCGCGAAGGTGCCGTTGACGAACGTCTTGCCCTTGGCGCGGATGGCGGACGGAGCGACCGGCGCGCCGCCGTTTTCCTGCAATGCTACGTGCGAGATGCGGCCGACATGCCAGAGCTGGATGAAGATGCGTCCGCTGCCCTCATGCACGCGGTCGGTGACCTTGCGCCAGCCCGCGACCTGTTCCCTGGAGTAGATGCCGGGCGTGTCCTGATAGCCCTGGCCCTGCTGCGACACCTGGCTGGCTTCAGTGATCAGGAGGCCTGCCGAGGCGCGCTGGCTGTAATAGTCCACCGCCAACGGGCTCGGCACCATGCCGGGAGGCACGGCACGGTTCCGTGTCAGGGGCGCCATCACGAAGCGGTTCGGCAGCGTGAGCGGGCCAAGCTTGTAGGGCTCGAACAGTTTGGTCGGTTGGCTCATGTTTTCCTTCCGGGGAAAATGACTGACCTTTGGAGAACTCACCTGGGAGATTTGTGCATTGCGGCTGATAGCGCAATCCCCCAGCCACTCGGGAGATGCGGTATTCCGTCATTGCGAGCGAAACGAAGCAATCCGTCTCTCCGCCCGAAGAAAGAAAGTATGGATTGCTTCGTCGCGGAGTTCCTCGCAATGACGGGGAGTTGTCAGCTCACGCCGAGAAAATCACGCTTGCCGATCTCGACGCCGCTGTGCCGGAGAATGCCGTGGGTGGTGACGGCATGGAAGTAGAAATTCGGGAACGCGAAGGCATTGAGGAATTGCTGGCCCTTGAGCGTGATGGAGCGATCGGCGCCGACCGGGAAGGTGACGTCCTTGGCATCGGCGCCGTCGAACTGCGCGGGCTTGAACGACTTTACATAGTCGATGGTCTTCGCCAGCCGCTGCTTCAATTCCTCAAAGGTCTTTTCGGTATCGGGCGTCGACGGCACCTCGCTGTGGGTGAGGCGGGCGCAGCCCTTGGCCGCGAAATCGCAGGCGAGCTGAACCTGCTTGCTGAGCGGCAGCATGTCCGGATAAAGCCGTGCGCCGAACAGCACGTCGGGCTGGATGTTCTTGGCCTTGCAATGCGCTTCGGCCTTGGTGAGCAGGCCGGAAAGGCTGCCGAGGATCTGGAGGAAGGCCGGAACGGATGCGTCGTAGAAAGACATCTGGTGCTCTTTTCGTGTTGTGGAATTTCATTTCGGTACAGGGGTAGCGCTGCTCGAAGTGGGGCGGCGATGGGTGAAATGCAACTCTTCGAAGCGGCCGGGCCGGGTCAAATATTCTCCCGCGGCGAATTTCTTCGCCCGTTGGCATCGCGCCGTTTCACCTGACCGCTCCGGAATTCGCCAGCCGATCACGTGTTGTTCATCGCGCTTCCAATGTGAAGCCTCTCACAGTCCGCAGGGATCATTGCGTGAGAAAATTACCATCCTGAGTTGAGGAGACTTTCACGCACCCAGAAGGACAACATTCATGACCGATCAAGCTGCTGCATTGACTCACACCGTTGCCGTCACCCGTAACTCCGACGGGCGCATCGAAGTCTTCGGGGACGGTACCAACAGGGCGCTTTGGCACATCTGGCAGGAGGCGCCACACGCGGGACCATGGTCGACATGGTCATCGCTCGGCGGTGGTCTCACCAGCGAACCCGCCGCGATCGACAATTCGGACGGACGGCTCGAGGTGTTCGTACGCGGCACCGACAACGCGCTCTGGCACATCTGGCAGTTGACGCCGCACGCCGGACCGTGGTCGGCGTGGTCCTCGCTCGGCGGCGGCATCACCAGCGATCCGGTCGCAGCACTCAATACCGACGGGCGGCTTGAAGTGTTCGCCCGCGGCCTCGACAACGCGCTCTGGCACATCTGGCAGACGGTGCCGCATGCCGGTCCCTGGTCGTCCTGGGCTTCGCTCGGGGGCGGCATCACCAGCGATCCGGCGGTGGCGGTCAATTCCGACGGACGGCTCGAAGTGTTCGTGCGCGGCACCGACAACGCGCTCTGGCACAACTGGCGGACCGCGCCGCATGCCGGGCCGTGGTCGGGATGGGCTTCCCTCGGCGGCATCATCACCAGCGATCCCGAAGTGTTCGTCAACTCCGATGGACGGCTCGAAGTATTCGCCCGCGGCACCGACAACGCGCTCTGGCATATCTGGCAGACGGCGCCGCATGCCGGTCCGTGGTCGGGCTGGGCCTCGCTTGGCGGCCTCATCACCAGCGATCCGGCGGTGGTCGATAATTCCGACGGCCGGCTGGAAGTGTTCGCCCGCGGTACCGACAACGCGCTCTGGCACATCTGGCAGCAGGCGCCGCATGCCGGCCCGTGGTCGGGCTGGGCCTCGCTCGGCGGCGTCATCACCAGCGATCCCGTCGCGATCGACAATTCCGACGGCCGGCTGGAAGTGTTCGCGCGCGGCACCGACACCGCGGTCTGGCACATCTGGCAACAGGCGCCGCATGCGGGGCCGTGGTCCGGCTGGGCGTCGCTCGGCGGCAGCGTGATCAACAACCCGCTGTCGTAGGCTTCTATCTCGCCCGAAAACGTTCCCCTCTCCCCGCTTGCGGGGAGAGGGAGTTTTGGGGCGTGGACTCGTTAGCGCGTAGCCGAGCCGCGATTGCGGCCGCAAAGCCGTTGGTGCTCCAAATTTGCTTCCGCTTTCGGCGGCACAGCGGACATGGCGGGACTTGCCGCTGGGTCGCCCCTGTAGCGAATGACCCACTTCGGACATCTGACGGTTTGGACCTGTACCGAAAAATTGCTTACGCTTAGGTCGAGAGCACTGGGGGCGGGACATGCGATGGCGAGAATTTCTCGGTCTGGCTTTATTATTCTTAGCATCTGAACCGAGCATTGCGATCTCTTCCGATCTCAGAGTTCTTTCCGGCTCGGGCGTACAGCCCGTAATGAACGAAATTATTCCTCAATTCGAGCGGACATCAGGCCACAGAGTGAGCGTCGTCTATGGCACGGTCGGTGAAATGGCGGGCCGCGTTCAAAAAGGCGAACTGGCCGACATGGTAATTGCATCGGGTCCGCAGATCGAACGCCTCGAGAAATTGGGAAAGGTTGTCTCCGGTACCCGCACCGATCTGGCCAAGACAGGAGTGGGATTATTTGTGCGAAAAGGAGCGTCTAAACCCGACATTAGTTCGGTCGAGGCATTCAAACGCACAATGCTGGCATCAAAGTCGATTGGCTGGAACGACCCTGCGGCCGGTGCGCCGGTCAGCATCTATATGCTTGGTGTGTTTGAGCGGATGGGAATTGCTAACGAAATGAAGCAGAAGACCACAGCCTTCAACCAGCGTTCAGAGCGTTTGAAGCCGTAGCCAGAGGCGACGTCGAGATCGGCTTCAACCAGATCAGTGAAATCGCGGCTGCTTCAGGCATCGACCTATTGGGGCCGTTACCGGCTGCAATACAGCATTACACTCTCTTTGCCGCCGGGATTGTGGCGAGCAGCGCAAATCAGGAAGATGCCAGGGCGCTGCTTGCTTTTGTCGCCTCGCCCGCCGCAAAGGCGATAATGCATACCAAGGGCTTCGAGATGCCCTGAGGGATAGCGATCCATGTCCGAGGGTGGCAAATAGCGTCGTTTCGCTGCGATACGGAATTTGGTCCGCTGTCGGGGCATAGCGGAGTGCGCCGGGAGACCGGCAAGGAGTAGATGGTGCAAGTCCATCACGATGAAGGAGTAGCGAACCGCATCGACCCCAGAGTCATGCGCCAGTACCCGTGAGGGTATTGGTGAAGCGTTGACAGGGGAGCGCATAGGCCAGCCATTGAGCCGCGAAAGTACCCTCATCCCGGGTGCCGACGTCGTTCCGCTGACGGAAGGCAACACGGATGGGCGCGATAGTGCGAGCGCCCAGACGGCCCGGCGTGGTCGTAGACACTGGCATGTGCGGAAGCTCTTTGCTCGGGAACCGGGAGATCTCATGGTTGGCCAGCGTCAGCATGCGTGCTGCACTGGTCCGTGTCGGGAAGGCGAGGAGCCGTAGCCGATGATGTACGATCATGAGAAGTCTGACCCCGCCATAGTAGCTGTGAAACCGACGAACAAGGCTGGGCAACCGGCTGCGGAGTTGGTGGAGCCAAGGGCGGGGGCCGAGGGGAATGTGAGTCAGCAAAGCACGGGCCGGGCACAGTACCGGGAAACCGTGTCACAGGCGCTGAAGCGCATACGGCATTTCGTGAGAATATCACGACGCGCCGTTACAAACCCGAGGTGGGAGCCGTGTGCCCGAATTGGGCTCGCACGGATCTGTGCGGGGGGCGCGAGGTAACTCGCGTCCCTACCGCGAACCTGGCCGGCCAAGCCGTCCTTGGGTAGATTTATGGGGTCACGGTCTAGTTCATCGCGCCCTGACGCGGCCCACCGCGCATCCGCGCCAGCAGTTCGGCGGTCGGCCAGGAATCGGCCGGCAGGCCGTATTTGACCTGCATGGTCTTCACCGCCGTCCGGCTCTGCTGGCCGAGCACGCCGTCGACCTTGCCGACATTGAAGCCCGCGCGCACCAGCAGTTGCTGCAGCTCGCGAATTTCGTTCAACGGCAGTTGCACCACCGGCGCCGACGGCGCGCGCATCGGGGCAGCACCCGCGATGCGGGTCGCGAGATAGCCGGCGGTGGTGGAATAGATCAGCGAATTATTCCACTCGGTGTAGGCGGCGAAATTCGCGTACGCCAAAAAAGCCGGCCCGGTGCGGCCCATCGGCAGCAGCAGCGACGCCGGCATATCGTCGTTCGGCAGCGCCTTGCTGTCGGGATAAGTGACGCCGAACTGCGCCCATTTCGACCGCGGCAGTTTGATGGTGAGGTCGGCCTGATCCCACGGTAGATTTGGCGGCACGCGCACTTCCTGCAGCCAAGGCTCGCCGCGCCGCCATTTCAATCCGTTGGCGATGTAATTCGCGGTCGAGCCGATCACGTCGGGCGCGCTGCTCAAGAGATTGCGACGGCCATCGCCGTCGTAATCGACGGCGTAGTTGAAATAATGCGTCGGCAAAAATTGCGTCTGGCCGAGTTCGCCGGCCCAGGAGCCGATCATCTCGTCCGCCGTGAGATCGCCGCGGTCGATGATCTTCAGCGCCGCGATGGTTTCGTTCTGGAACATCTCGGAGCGGCGGCAATCATAGGCCAGCGACACCAGCGACGGCAACGTATGCAGTTTACCCAACTCGGCGCCAAAACTGCTCTCCAGCCCCCAGAACGCGGCGATCACCGCCGGCGGCACGCCATATTCCTTCTCGGCGCGGTTGAACGCCGCCGCATGCATCCGGGTTCGGGCCTGCGCATTCCTGGCCGCGCCGTCGGACGCCCTGTTCCGCGCGAATTCGGTGAACACCTGGCCGAACACGCGCTGGCCGCGGTCGCGGTTGACGATGCCCTGGTCGTAGACGAGATAGGGCGCAGCTTCGGCAAGCGCCCGCTGCGACACACCGGCGGCGACGGCCTGCTGCTTCAGGTCGGCGAGGAAGCGGTCGAACGCCATGCCGTTGTGGCAAGACGCCGCGCGGGGCGAGGCGGCCGTGGCCATTGGGGTTCCGGGTGGTCTGGGCGCTGCCGGTTTGGCCGGGTACGCGGGTCGAACCAGGGTTGGCGCCGGCTGAGCTGATGCCGGCTGTGGTCCCGACCAGATGGTCACCAGAACGGCGGCAGGAAAAAGTCTTGCCGCTGAGAGAGTTCGCATGCTGTGCCTGATTGGAGGTTAGTTCGCGGGAAACTGAGCAGTCGTAGCATCCTCAGCACCGGGCGTCATGTCCAGTCTTGTGATATTCCTGGCGCATGAACGGGACCCACGCACCAACCCTGTATCTTCTCTGCGGCAAGATCGCCGCGGGTAAATCGACGCTCGCGCGACGCCTCGCCGCGCGCCCCGCGACCCTGCTGATCAGCGAGGATCACTGGACCTCTACCTTGTTTGCCGATGATCTCAAGACCATCGAGGACTACGGCCGCTATTCGGCGCGGCTTCGCGCCGCGATCGGGCCGCACATCGTCGACATCTTGCGGCAGGGCCTTTCCGTGGTGCTGGATTTTCCGGCCAACACGGTTCGCAACCGCGACTGGATGCGGTCGTTGATCGCGCAGGCCAATGTCGCCCACGAACTCCACCACCTCGATATTCCCGACGAGATCTGCCGGCAGCGGCTTCGTCAGCGCAATGCAGGTGGCGAACACGCCTTCCAGGTCAGCGACGCCGAATACGATCAGTTCACCGCCTACTTTGTTCCCCCCGGACCCGGCGAGGGGTTCAACGTCGTCATTCACAGGGCATAATTAACCCGGCTGCGCCGGGATCAGGCCGTAGCGCAGCATCGTCTCTTTCATCCTGGCCGGATCGGGGGCGCTGGCCGACAGCAGGCCTGCCATATCCTTGAAATATTGCGGGCCGAGCACGCCGGGGCTGAGGGTGCAGAGGCAGGTGGCAGGCGCAGCCGAGCGGTTGGTGAACCCATGCACGACGCCGCGCTTGATGAAGACGGTCTCGCCGGGCGCCAGATCGATATCCTTGCCGTCGATCCGCCAGGTCGAGATGCCCGCCAGCCCGTAGATCGTTTCATCCCAGCGGTCGTGGTAATGCGGAATCGGCATCCGCGCGTTCGGCTGCAGCGTCATCTCGAACATATCGAGGCTGCCGGCGGTGTCCTCCTTGCTCTGCAGGAATTTCAGCCGCAGCGAACCAAGATCGATGATTTCAGGCATGGTGATTTTTTTCCAGCGAAGCAACAGGGAACGCGTGCGGCGGATTCGCAAAGCGCAGTCTGCGCCCGGCGGTAGCAAATTGGCGGCCGGCTTGCAGATCGACTCTTGCCGGGAAGTATCATTTAATGTCGGCGGGTTAAGGAATTTTATTCATGCGATCAATTCTTTTACTGGGTTTTTCCTCTGTGTTGCTGCTGGTCGCGGGCCATGTCCGGGCCGAGGACCGTGCGCCGGATTGGGCCTATCCGGTCAATCCGCCCGATTTCAAACTGTCGCCCGATGACGGCAAGCCGCGGCATGTGCCGGATAGTTCGCTGAGCTATAGCGTGGCCCAGACCCGCGACCGATTTTTCGCGCCCGACTGGCACCCCGCCGATCATCGTCCGATGCCGGCGATCGTGGTAACGGGCCGGAAGCCCGATGTATTCGCCTGCGGCTTTTGTCATCGGGCGGACGGCCCCGGCGGTCCGGAGAATGCCAGTCTCGCCGGCCTTTCCGCCGATTACATCAAGCAGCAGATGGCGGATTTCAAAAATGGCGTGCGCAAGACCTCGGTTCCGGAGCGCGGACCGCCGCAATCGATGATCGCGCTCGCGAAGGCTGCGACCGATCAGGAGGTTCGCGTCTCGGCGGAATATTTCGCCGCGCTGAAACCGCGGGCGACGATCAAGGTGGTCGAGACCGACACCGTCCCGAAAACCTATGTCGCCGGCTGGTTCCTGGCCGACGCCAAAACCGGCGAGCGCGAACCGATCGGCAACCGCATCATCGAGATTCCGGAGGATCTTGCGCAATTCGAAAACCGCGACGCGCGTTCGCACTTCATCGCCTATGTGCCGGCCGGCAGCATCCAGAAGGGCAAGGAGCTCGTCGCAAAAGGCGTCGGTGGCGGCGGCACGCAATGCGCGGGCTGTCATGGCCCGGGCCTTGGCGGCGTCGGCAACATCCCCGCCATCGCCGGGCGCTCGCCGAGTTACGCGGTCCGCCAATTATATGATTTCAAGTCCGGCGCGCGCGCCGGCAGCGGCAGCGAGTTGATGAAACCCGTCGTGGAAAAAATGACGCTGGAAGACATGGTCGCGCTCGCGGCCTACGCCGCTTCGTTGCCGCCTGACGGAGTGTCGGCGAACAAGTGAAGCGGGGGCCGGATTAACGACGACACGCGCGAATGTTCGCGAGCCTTCGAAAGACTTCTTGGAAAGAATTCATGGTTCGCGAATTCCGATCCGCTTCGCCAGTCCGAACATCTCCGCCATCGTGCATTTCTCAAGGGTTTCGCGCGCGACGGAATTCGCCTCGTTGCGGCTCTTGGCCAGATACCGCGTCATGGTCTGTCCCCTGATCGGCACGGCGCCGAGCCGCCGCGCCTGGGCATCGCCGAAAATCGATGAGTAGGGCAGCAGTCCGTAGATGCGGCCGCCCAGCAGCAATTGCCTCAGCGTTTCCGGGTTTTCCAGTTCGAGCCGAATATCGAGTTTTGTGCCTTCCTTGACCGCGGCGTTCTCGATCAACTGGCGCGGCCGATTATGCTTGTTGATCATCACCAGCGGCAGCCCGCCGAGGCTGCTGATGTCGAGGCTGCGCTTCTTCAGGCGCGGGTCGTCGGGGCGGCCGACGAGGTAGAGCGATTCGGTGAACAGGCGGGTGTATTCGAGCAGCGGGTCGGGCGGCGGATCGGTCACGATGGCAAGGCTGAGTTCGCCGCGCCGGAGCTGGCCGAGCACGTTCGATGTCCAGCCCTCCAGCAGGCTCAGCGTTACCTTCGGATAGGATTTGAGGAACGTCAGCGCGAGCTTGCTGAACAATAGCCGCCCGATCGAGGGCGGCGCCGCCAGCGATGCGGGTCCGCTCGGCACATGCGCCTCGATCTGCAGGCTCTCCTTCAGCCGGTCGACTTCGCCCAGAATATACTGCGAGCGCTCCAATAGCCGCTGGCCCGCCGCGGTGAGCCGCACGCCGCGCCTGCACACGATCGAACAGCAGAAAGCCCAGCTCGCGCTCGAGCTGCTGGATCTGCCGCGTCAGCGCCGACTGTGCGACGCTCAGATCGTCGCTGGCCTTGCGAAAATTCTCCCGCCGCGCGGCCTGGATGAAATAGCGGAACTGGCGCAGGTCCATTTTATGGTGATGCCGATTTTCGATCAATCTGATGACAATTCAACATTATCGCAATCAAGAGCCGGATGCTAATTTTCTGGCGGATCGCCCCGGCCATTTCAAACCGCCGCGGATGACGGCGGGCAGTCGGGCGTCCGGGGAGAGAAATGGCCGATGTTTCGCTCGACGCTCAAGGCGCCGTTGCTGGCGGCATTGCAGGCGGAATCCGGCAGCCGGCCCAGGATCGCAGCATAGGCAATGCGCAGGACTGGATCAGCGGCATCGAGCAATCCAATCTCACGCCGCGCTATTATCTGACCATCGCTCTCCTGGTGCTGCAGGAGATGTTCGAGTTCTACGATTTCTTCCTGGTCGGCTACCTCGTCTCGGTGCTGGCGCCGGGCTGGCATCTCACTTACGGCCAGAGTGCAATGATGCTGCTGTCGTCCGGCGTCGGCGCCATCGCAGGCTCGCTGGTTGGCGGCCAGACTCGCCGATATGGTCGGGCGCAAGAAGATGGTCTGGGGCGGCGGCCTGATCTTTTCGCTCGGCGCCGCCGGATGTGCGCTGATCCCGGACGGCTCCTGGATGCTGTTCTCGGTTCTGCGCTTCGTCGTCGGCTTCGGCTCGATCGCGGCAGTGAGTGCCCAAGGTCCCCTGATCGTCGAAATGACGCCGACCCGACACCGCACGTTCATTTCCAGCATGATGGTGGCGCCGGTCGCACTCGGCACCATGTTCGCCGCGATGATTTCGGCGAGCCTGCTGCCGGTGATCGGCTGGCGCGGCGTCGCTGCTACCGGCGCGCTGCCGATCGTGACATCGCTTGCTATTCGCGCTGATTGCGCCGGAGTCGGTGCGCTGGCTGCTGTCGCGCGGCCGCAACGCCGACGCACGGCGCGAGGCCGCAAAGCTGCTCGGCGTTCCCGAGGCCAGCATCACGCTGCCGAACGTGATTGCGCCGATCAGGAAGCCGGGGTCGTTTTCGGAGCTATTCCAGGACCAGAAGCGGTTCTGGTGGGTGGTCGTGATCTGGACCGGGATTTCGACCGGCACCTATGGCGTGATCCTGTGGGGGCCCACCATCCTGTCCCAGCTTCTGAAGATCACCGCGCACGAGGCCGCGCATTACTTCGTCTATGCCAGCATCGCCTCGTTTCTCGGCCGCGTGCTGTTTTCGGTGCTGCCGCTTTATATCGGGCGCCGCAGCTCGGCGCTGGTCGGAACCTTGATCTCGGTCTTGGTCATGCTGGCGATTGTCGGCTTTCCATCGCGAGTTCGTCGCGGGCTGGTCGGTGTTTGCACTGCTGGTGATTTTTGGCGCGGCCTTTTACAGCGGCTCGTTCGCCAACATGTCGCCCTATGTGGTCGAAGTGTTTCCGGTTTCGCTCGGCGCCCGCGCGTTCGGGTTGGCGCAGGCCGCCAACGGCGTCGGCAAAATCCTGGGCCCGGTTTGCATGGCGCTGATCGCGGGAAGCAGCGACGTGGTCTCGCCGAAGGCCACCGCGGATGCGATCGCGCCGGCCTTCCTGTTCCTGGCGGCATGTGAGTTCGCAGCGCTGATCGCGATCTTCGCCTATCGCCGGGAGCCGCACGGCAAGCCGATGGAGATCGGATAATTCAGGTGCGCGAATCCAGACAGGAGAAGAGATGCTCGACATCCCGGTTCTGATTTCCGGCGGCGGCCCGGTCGGCCTCACCGCCTCGCTGCTGCTCTCCCAGCACGGCGTGCGCTCGCTTCTGGTCGAACGTCACCCGAGTACGGCGCTGACGCCGAAGGCGCGCGGCATCAATGCCCGCACCATGGAAGTGTTCCGGCAGTGCGGCATCGACACCGCGGTCAGGGACGCCGGACTGCAGGAAGGGCGGCATCGGGCTGATCGTCTGGACCGAAACCCTGGCGGGCAAGGAGATCGAGCGCCGCGTGCCCGGTCGCGCCACCGAAAAGAACATGGCCGCGACGCCGGTGAAAAATTGTCTCTGCGCCCAGGATGACCTCGAGCCGGTCATTCGCCGGTTTGCCGAAGCCGCCGAACCCGCAACGCTGCGCTTCAATACCGAGCTGACTTCGTTCAGCCAAAAGCCCGGCGCGGTCACGGGCCTGTTGACCGATCGCACCACCGGCGCGGAGACACCGTTCACCGCGCGCTATCTGATCGCGGCCGAGGGCGCGCAAAGCCGGGTGCGCCGCGCGCTCGCCGTGAACATGATCGGCGAGGAGAAGGTCTACGACAGCGTCAATATCCTGTTCCATGCCGACCTCACCCAATGGGTCGAGCACCGGCCTGCCGCGCTTTACTTTGTCGAACAGCCGGATCTGCGCGGCACCTTCCTCACCATCAATGGCCGGGATCGCTGGGGCTTTCTGATCCACAGCGTCAAGCAATATGGCTGGCAGCCCAAGGATTTTACGCCGGAGTTTTGCGCCGAGCTGATCCGCAAAGCCGTCGGCGTGCCGGACCTCGAGGTATCGGTGCTCGGCGTCAGCCCGTGGGAAGCCTCCGCGATTGTTGCTGACCAATATCGCGTCGGCGACGTCTTCCTGGCCGGCGACGCCGCGCACGAGATGCCGCCGACCGGAGGTTTTGGCCTCAACACCGGGGTGCAGGACGTGCACAATCTGGCCTGGAAAATCGCCGCCGTGTTGCGCGGCAAGGCCGACGAGAAGTTGCTCGACAGCTATCACGCCGAGCGCCAGCCATTGGGCCGGGTCATTACCGAGAATGCGCTGGCCAACGCCTTGTCCATGGGCCGCCATGTCAGGCAAAGCAACGTGCTGCCGCGGCGCGAATTCTTGAACGAGCAGGGGCTGATCTTCGGCGCCAATTATGCCTCGATGGCGGTGGTGCCGGACGGCACGCCGCCGGTCGCGGTCGACGATCCCGTCACCGACTATGCGCCTTCCGCGCGGCCCGGCAGCCGCGCGCCCCATGTCTGGCTCAGGCGCCGCAACGAGCAGATCTCGACCATCGATTTGTTCGGCCCGTATTTTGTGCTGCTGGCCGGCCGCGACGGCGGCGCTTGGCGACGGGCCGCGCAAGGGCTAGCCACGTCATTGCCGCCGCTGATAGCCTTCACCATCGGCAGCGACGGCGACCTCATCGATCCCGACGGCAACTGGCACGACGTTTACGGTGTCGACGCCGACGGCGCCGTGCTGGTTCGCCCCGACGGCCATGTCGCGTGGCGCAGCCGTTCCGGCGGATCCAGTCCGGCGGAAGTGTTGCGCGCCGTGCTCGATCGCGTGTTCGGCAGGATGCCCGCGATCGCGTGAGGACGTTTCGAGGACGGGCGTGGCGTCGGACGGCGGCCGTTGGCGCGAAGCGGACATTCGGCAAAATGGAGATGTCGGCTAACCGACTCCATTTGCTTCGGCGTTGCGTGAATTGGAGGGACCGCCGACGGTACGTCGTTCGCTGGTCCCGCCATGCCCGAGCAGACTGGTGGTAACGCTTCGAAACCGGTCACCTCACGCGGCGATGACAGGCCGCCACGCCGCTTCGGTGCTGCAGGACCCGGGCAGAAGCACGACTGCAGGCACGGTCCCCATTCATCGTAATCGGTACGGCCCTGCGCTTCGTCGATCGTGGCGAACGGTCCTTGCCGCCGGCAGTCATCTATCGAATGGATTTGCGCCAGGGCAGCAACATCGAAACACGGTCCTTGTAACGGCGATAGTCGTCGCCGAAGAGATCGACCAGATCGCGTTCTTCCAGCAGGATGCCCACGAAGATGTAGGCCGTCGTTACCGCCGCGAACAGCAGGTGCCCGATGGTCATCGTGGCTGCGGCCCAGAATGCGATGATGAAACCAAGATAAATCGGGTGCCGCACGAACTTGTAGTAGAGCGGCGTGCGGAAGCGCGGTTCCGGTATCGGATGGCCAGTCAGGTTGCTCGTGACCTGATGCAGCCCAAACAGTTCGAAGTGGTTGATCAGGAACGTGCTCGTCAGAACGATCAGCCAACCGAGCAGCGACAGGCCCAGAATCGCCATGGCGATCCGCGGATCGCTGATTTGCCAGACCACGGCAGGGATCGGACGCCACCGCCAGAACAACAGGACAAGCGCGAGGCTCGCGAACAACACATAGGTGCTGCGCTCGACCGGCTTCGGCACGAACTGGGTCCACCATTGCTTGAACTGCTTGCGCGCCATGACGCTGTGCTGAACGGCGAAAACGGACATCAGCAGAAGATTGATGAGAAGCGCCTCCGGCATCGGCGCCACCGGACCGGTGTCGATGGTCCTGGGCACCGCCAGGGTCGATACGAAGGCGATGGCGTAGAGGAATGTCGCAAAGAATATGGCGTAGGAGGCAAATCCGTAGATGAAAGCAAGGAATTTGCCGACCGGGCCGCCCTTGATTTCCTCGCCTATGGCTTGAATTTGGGTCATGATCTTTCTCCTCGGATCGGACTGCATCGGAAAAGACGAAGATGCAGGAATTGAGATCGAATGACTTTGCCCAGCGTCCGATTTTCGCTTGAGAAGGGCCTGATTAATTCCTGAGACGCTTTGAGGTTTGGGAGCGCGGCGGTTTGCAATTTATCTTTTCCGATCATAGGCTTGATACCGAGCGGCGCGAGTTGCACAGGGGTTCCGAGCGCATCGGTCTCGAGCCGCAGGTGTTCGACCTCCTGATCTACCTGCTGCAGAACCGCGATCGTGTCGTCAGCAAGGATGACCTGTTCGCTTCGGTGTGGGGCGGCCGCGTGGTGTCGGACTTGACGCTGACCAGCCGTATCAACGCCGCGCGCAAGGCGGTCGGCGACAGCGGGGGAGACCAGAAGCTGATACGCACCGTTGCCCGCAAGGGCGTGCGTTTTGTTGGTGTCGTCGATACCAGGTCAACGGGTGCCGAGCCGTCTCACGCGGCAGCTCCAGACGGAATCCACGAGCAGCCGCGCCCGGCGATGCCGCTGCCCGACCGGCCCGCCATCGCCGTGCTTCCCTTCACCAACATGAGCGGCGATCCCGAGCAGGAGTATTTTTCCGACGGCATCAGCGAGGATATCATCACTGCTCTGTCCAAGTTGCGCTGGTTCTTCGTGATCGCGCGCAACTCGTCGTTTACCTACAAGGGCAAAGCCGTTCACCTGAAGCAGGTCGCCGAGGAACTCGGCGTCGGCTACGTTGTCGAGGGCAGCGTCCGCAAGGGCGGCGACCGCGTGCGCATTACGGCGCAGCTCAACGATGTGGCAACGGGAAGTCATCTTTGGGCGGAAAAGTACGACCGCAGCATGGCGGACGTGTTCGCGGTGCAGGATGAAATTACCGAGGCCATTGTCGCTGCGATCAAACCTCAACTCTATGCCGCAGAGAATTTTCGTGCCCGGCGCAAGCCGCCGGAAAGCATGGATGCGTGGGACCTGGTAATGCGGGCGTTGTCGCATTATTGGCGGGTGACGCGACAGGATAATGTTGTCGCACAAGCGCTGCTGGAGAAGGCGATCACGATCGATCCGAATTACGGCCAGGCTCTTGGCGTGCTCGCCACCAGCTATACTTTCAGCGCGCACATGGGGTGGGCGGACATGGCAACTGTCGTGCCGATCGCCGAACGCGCTGCGCTGGCGTCAATCCAGGCCGACAGCGAGGACCCTTGGGCGCATCACGCGCTTGGCAGCGTGTCGTTGTTCAAGCGGCGCTTCGAAGACTCGCTGGGCGCGTTCGAGTTGGCGTTAAATCTCAATCCGAATTTTTCGCTTGCTCAGGGTTACTACGGACTGACCCTGTCGTACTGCGGTCGCTGGCAAGAGGCCTGCGTGGCGGCGCAACGGGCGTTACGACTGAGCCCTCGCGACCCCTTCGCGGCAATTTTTTGCGGCATCGCCGCCTATTCGCACTTTGTCGGGCGCAATTATGACGAGGCGATGCGCCTCGCAAGCGAGGCCATCCGGCAACGCAGCGACTTCGTTGGCGGTCATCGGGTTTTGACTGCTGCCGCCGGCATGGCGGGCCGCGATGATTTGGCCAAAGCCGCCTTGCGCGAGCTCGAACGGGCGCAGTCCAACATTTCCCTCGCCTGGCTCGCCAGCCATATGCCGATCCGATACGACGCCGATCGCGAACACTATCTGGAAGGGTTTCGTCGTGCGGGTTTGAATTAGTTGCGACATTGAATGTTAATCGGCGTGAGGCCCGTTCCAGGTCAAAGGACGAAACCGCTCGCGCGGTAGGGCGCCGTGGTTGGCGGCCCGGCGAATAGGATAGCGCCATAGGGCGTCCTGTCTTGAGATGAGGGGTTCGCAACCTTCACTCAAAACAGGAGCATCCCCCATGACCGATAGGGCCATAAGCCCGCTGCGGCAGCGCATGATCGAAGACATGACGATCCGCAAGTTCGCGCCGAAGACCCAACATGACTACGTGCAGAGGGTCAAGCACTTCGCTGCTTTCCTCCGCCGCTCGCCCGATACCGCGAGCTTCGAAGACGTGCGCCGCTATCAGCTTCATCTAGCAGAAAGTGGCGCCGGCGTTCCGACCCTCAACCAAAGCGTCTCGACACTGCGGTTCTTTTTCAAGATCACGCTCGGGCGCGCCGACATCGTGAACCACACCCAGTTTATCCACGTGCCCCGCAAGCTGCCGGTGGTCCTGAGCCCGGAAGAGGTCGCCCGCTTTCTCGATGCGGCACCGGAGCTCAAATACAAGGCGGCATTGAGTGTAGCCTATGGAGCCGGATTGCGCGTGTCCGAGGTGGTCGCGCTGAACAACCCACCTCGGCAAAAGACCGGCAGCAGCTAAATCCCCATAGCGCCTGACGCACCACCTCATCACATCTTCCGCGGTTTCCTTGTATGGGGCTTTTTTTGTCAAGGAGTTTGCCAGAGCGTCAAATCTTTTGTCCTTCGTCAGTTTCTTTGTCAGTTTCTTTGTTCGATCTCAAAGCCCGTTTTTTCGTCCCGACCCGCGGTTCGCTGACGTCGTCGCGCGCAGGAGCTGTCAAGGTTGGCCGTCGCACCAACCCTTTCCGACAAGCTCCGCCGTTGCCAGGCCACACCTTGACAGCTTCGAGCACGACGGCACGCTTGGTGCGATCGGGATGACGATTAGAGGGGAGCCCGCTTTCGGGCGCGGATCAGTCGCGCCACAACCTTGTATCCGGTGGGTCCAAGGACCCGAACCATGATGCAGTCATGCGCATCGGCAGCGAAGCTCCGAGGCGGCGGACCCATTCTCCCTTTCGGCATTGAAAGCCAAGGAAACACGTCGGGACTCCGCCACCTCGAACCGTCATCAGCGACCCGTGACCAGCGGACGGACCGGGCCGAAACTGTTGGGTGCCCTTCAGTGACCTCCGTTCATTATGCCGGCCGCAGAACGACGCCGTCCGGCACCACGCCCTCCCGCACGAGACGCCACAGGGCGATCAGTAGCTTGCGCGCCAAGGCCACGATCATGGTCTTGCGAGTGCCGCGGGCGCTCTCGGTGCGGGCTCGAAACCACCGCGCCAAGGTGCTGTCCTTCTGGAACAGGAGAAATCGCCACGCCAATTGGATCATGCCTCGTCGAACCCGAGCGTTGCCGGAACGGGCCAGCCCTTTCTCCCGGCGTTTTCTGCCGCTCTCGTCGGGCGAGCCCGTGAGGCCGGCATAACGCGCTATGGCCCGTCGGTCGCGCATGTTTCGTGACAGTACCTCCTGCACCAGCATGTCGGCCGTCTCGATACCGACCCCGATCACCCGCGCCAACAAGCGCACCATTGCGTGTGGTCCATCACTGGGCGCCTGTTCGAGACGTTCCAGGCGAGTATCCTCGATCTGCCGTATCTGATCACTGACGAGCCGTCGGCGCGCCATGTCGCGACGCAGTTCAGCCAGCGTGTTGGGCGGGATTGGCTCGCCCTCGGGTGTGCGCAGGCCGTCAAGGCGTTCGACGGCCTTCTTTAACTTGGGATTGAAGCCGCGGATGCCGAGCCGAACCAACGCTGCTTTCATTCGGTTGACGATCCGACTTTGCTCTCCGACAAGGCTCTCGCGCTCACGGTTGGGTCGTTTGGCATCTTCGTCCTTGATTGTCGGGATCGCGACCATCTTGCAGTGATCACGCTCGCCCCGCAACCAGCCGAGAAAGGCGCGTTTGAGCAACTCGGTGTCGAGACGATCGGTCTTGGCGCGCCGGTGCTCGCGCGATACGGCTACGCTCGATGCGTGGATGATGTGGGCCTCGATGTCGCGCGCCCTGAGCCAACGCGCCAGCCAGAAGCCATCACGGCCGGCCTCGAAGGCGACCGCGATGCGTTCGATCCTGTGTCCTGACTTCTGCGCCTCTTCTCGCCAGCGATTGAGCAGCTTCAGCAAGGTGCTCTCGTCGACCTCGAGCTTCTTCAATGGCTGGCGCTCGATGCCAGGCACAATCCCCGCAACGAGCCAGCTCGAAAGGCTCATCTCGATCACGGCGATCAGCGTGCCATCCGGTTTGAGAGGCGTGAGGGATCGGCTCAGGTCGTTCAACTTCTGCATGGGGTTGCTCTCCATCGGTTCCCATCAACGTCGACGGATGCAATATCCTCGCCGACGCCCCCCCATAGCATCTCCCCTGGAGGTTTGCGTACGCCGGCCCCCGTGACCACCGCGCCACCTTCATGGGCCGCCATCCGCAAACCTTCACAAAAACGGAGTTCGGGGAGCGGCCGCTTCTGGCGCGCGAAGCGGACGTCAGACGAAGCGCGCGCGTCAGCCCGTGCCATCCGTGGACGTCAGTAAAAGGTTCATTCAAGCCATTGGACGCTGCCGGCCGTTTTTGCTAAAACGGCGATAATGAGAAGCCGGCCGCAGAGCCGGTTCCATGCCGGGAGGCGACTATGTTCGTGACCCAAGCGTTTGCGCGGTTGACGATATGTGCCGGCTTGATGGCGTTGCCAGCCAATCTCCACCGCAGTGTATGCGCAGCAGACCGTGACGGTCGGCGCCACCGATATTGGCGGCACTGTTGCCGGCGCGGCGGGCCCTGAAGCCGGGGTCTGGGTGATCGCCGAGACCACCGAGCTGCCGACGAAGTTCGCGCGCATCGTCGTCACCGACGATTCCGGCCGCTACCTGATCCCCGATCTGCCGGCCGCGAATTACAGCGTCTGGGTGCGCGGCTACGGGCTGGTGGATTCGACCAAGCTCACCGCAAAGCCGGGCCAGCTTCTCAATCACACGGCGGTGCCGGCGCCGAACGAAGCGGCGGCGGCGCATTATTACCCGGCGATCTACTGGTATGCGATGATGAAAATTCCGCCTGTCGGCGATTTCGGCGGCAAGACCGACATTCCCGAGAAGCTGACGCAGCATGACTGGCTGAAGCTGATGAAGAACATCAGCTGCATCGGTTGTCATCAGCTCGGCCAGGAAGCGACCCGCACGATCCCCGAAGCGTTCGGCAAGTTCGATTCCGGCGCAGCTGCCTGGATGCGGCGCGTTCAATCGGGGCAGTCGGGCGAGCAGATGACCAACTATCTTGCCGGCAATTTCGGCGGCGTCCCCTTCAAATATCTCGGAGACTGGACCGACCGCGTCGCCAAGGGCGAACTGCCCAACAGCAAGCCGCCGCGTCCACAAGGCGTCGAACGCAATATCGTGATCACTTCATGGGAGTGGTCGACGCCGGACAAATATCTGCACGATCTGATTTCGTCCGACCGGCGCAATCCGACGGTCAATGCCTATGGGCCGCTGTACGGCTCGCCGGAATATTCGACCGACAACATGCCGATCCTGGATCCGAAGACGAATAAAGTGTCGTTCTTCAAGATGCCGGTCGCAGACCCCGAGATGCCGGAATCGCTGGGTCCAGGACATGCCGCCAGCATCAAGCCGCTGGAGCCGTCGGCCTATTGGGGCGAACAAAAACTCTGGGATACGCGCGCCAACAACCACAACTCCATGTTCGATGAGAAGGGCCGGCTCTGGCTTTCCGCAACCGTGCGCGGCATCGATAACCCCGCATTCTGCAAACCAGGTTCCGATCACCCGTCGGCAAAACTGTTCCCGCTGGAGAAGTCGGCCCGCCAGGTGGCGATGCTCGATCCCAAAACGATGAAGTACAGTTTCATCAACACCTGCTTTGCCACCCATCACCTGCAGTTCGGCTACGACGCCAACGACACGCTGTGGCTCAGCGGCACCGGCCCGGTTGCCGGCTGGGTCGACACCAAGATGTTCGACGAAACCGGCGATGCCGCCAAGTCGCAAGGCTGGTCGCCGTTCGTGCTCGACACCAACGGCAACGGCAAGCGCGACGATTATGTCGAGCCCAACGCCCCGCTCGATCCAGCCAAGGACAAGCGGATCGTCCCGGGTTCGGGACCTTACGCGGTGATGCCGTCGCCGGTCGACGGCTCGATCTGGTACACGGTCGGCATCTTCGGCGGACCGCCGGGGATCCTGCGATTCGACCCGGCGACCGGATTGTCGGAAGTGTTCAATGTTCCCGCGCAGGCGTTCGGAATCCGCGGCGGCGATATCGACAGCAACGGCGTGGTCTGGGCGTCGATGACGAGCGGCCACCTCGGCAGCTTCGACCGGCGCAAGTGCAAAGGTCCGCTCAACGGGCCGACCGCTACCGGCAATCATTGCCCCGAGGGCTGGACCGTCTATCAATATCCCGGCCCTGGCTTCGACGGCATCGGCGAGAACAGCGCCGAGTTCGAGCTATTACACCTGGGTCGACCAGCACAACACGTCCGGACTGGGCGAGAACATCCCGATATCCACCGCCAATCTCGGGGACGGTTTCGCGGCGTTGAAGGACGGCAAGATGATCATGATCCGGATTCCCTATCCGCTCAGCTTCTATGCCAAGGGTCTTGACGGGCGTATCGACGATCCCAACGCCGGTTGGAAGGGCCGCGGGTTGTGGAGCACGAACGGCGACCGCACGCCCTGGCTCAAGGAAGGCAGCAAGGGCTCAATGCCCCGCGCCGTGCACATCCAGTTTCGGCCCGACCCGCTGGCGAACTGAGGTCGCGGAGAAATCTGATCGCCCCGCGGCCGATTTACCTGGAGCGGTCGTCACCACGGCCATCGGCAGATCATGCCTCGCTGGCAATCCAGTCCGCGATCCGCGCGATGCATTCGTCGTCGGTGTAATAGGCCGCATGGACGAGTGTTTCGTCCCTTTCGACCGATTTCAGCAATGACGTGACATCGGCGGCGGTGACCGCGAGCTTCGAAAAAGTCTGGGAAATGTCGCCAAGATGCCCGGCAATCCAGGCGTTGCGCTTGTCGAGGGCGCGCAGCTCGGCTCCAGCAGGCATGTTTTCATAGGTGACATAATCGGGTTGCTGCTCGACCTGAGGAATTTTGAACCGGTAGCTTTCCAGTCCCATGATCATCTTCAGCAGCACCGGCCAGCCCGCCGCGCGCACCCCGTAGGTCGCCATCGACGGAAAGATGCTGGCCAGCGACCCGCCGCGGCGGAGACACCAGCGAAACGGCGACCAGAACGCCGAGAAGAACGTCTCTCCGAAGAACGAAGTCGAAGCCAGTACCAGCAGGAACAGAAGCAGGGCAAAGGGCGTCGAAAGGCCGGGTACCCAGGAATGCAGCAGGAAAGCAGTGAAAGCGGCACCGAGGCTCAACAGGTAGATCGAAATCAGCGCCAGCTTTGCCAGGATTCCGAGGTCGCCAAACGATCGTGCGCCGTGGATTCGGGCCACGGTCCTGCCTTGCGAAATCGTCGAGCGCAGCGACGAAAACAAATAAGCGAAGAAATTCGTGTTGATCGCCAGCGGATTGCTCATGCCGCCGAGATGATGAAGGACTTGCCAGGCTTCGTCATAGGGGCTGCCGACGGCCAGCACTGCCGGTTTGGTCTGGCTCGCAATGTCGAGGCCGCGCCGCCGCATGCGGCCGAAGATCAAGGCGAGGACAAAAACCGCGGCGAGTTCCAAACAGGATCTCGTCGAAATTCAGTACGCTCCATTCCCAATGCCTACAGCGATGTGGGACCGGCGCTGTGTGCGTTCAGCAATAGCCAGTTGGTCGTGGCATGGAAGACCATCGACCAGAGTCTTTACTATGCCATCTACGACGGCGCGCATTGGACGACGCCGCCGTCGCCAATGCCTGGCACGGCCAGCAGTGTAGGCCCGTCGCTGGCGACCTATGGCGGCAAGGTGTATGCGGTCTGGAAAGGCGAAGGCAACGATCAAAGCTTGTGGTACGCCCATTTCGACGGAACGAAATGGGCGGGCGAGACCGCGGGGTCCCGCCAGACCCAGATCCCCGGCGTGGGCTCCAGCGTCGGAGCGTCCCTGGCCAACGTCGGCGGCAAGCTCTACGCCGTCTGGAAGGGCGAGGGCAGTGATCAAAGCCTCTGGTATGCTCATTACGACGGGACGTGGTCCGGCCAGACCCAGATTTCCGGAGCCGCCAGCAGCATCGGCGCTGCGATCGCCGAATTCGGTGGCAATCTCTATGCGATGGCCAAGGGCAAGGATACGGACACCAGCCTGTACACGGCCGAATTCGTCAACAATGCCTGGCAGGGCTGGAGCGCCGCGATCCCCGGGAATACCGGACCGGACACCAACACGACCCCGATCCCGTTGCCTGGCCTACGCAAGGGCTTGCCCGGGTCAGCCAATTATTGGTTCGTCGACAGCGGACTCACCGGAAAGCACTTGACCACGCCGCGGTGACGCTGCTGGTCGCTGCGGATATCGTCCCGTCCTCCACCCAATCAGGAGGTGCGACGCAATACGAAAATTATTCATTGCAGTTGAATTGCTGGACGCCGTCGCCTCCGCCGGCTCCGTCCAAAAGCTACGCCGTTCAACAGTTCGGCTTCCGCGTCGCCAGCAATCTGCTGTTTTTCTGGGTCAACGCCTTCGACAGCAATAATGACACGCTGATCAATTGGGATTCGCGCTACCCGCCCAAATCCAGCTGGCCCTTGACAAACAACACCCTGCCGAAGGGCTGGCAAATTACGGTCAGCCTGGCGACGGACGCAACGAGCGGACACGTCACCGGAGTATCCTTCACCGTGATCGATAATCATAACGCGACGCTGATAGCGACGCCGACGCTTGCGTTGACCAGTCTCATATCGAGCGCAGGCTCCGTTCCCAGCGCGGGCAACGAGGCGAAGATCGACAGTTTCATGCCCGTCCTGGTCGGGGAAAACGCGGGAAACACCACGAATTTTGCCTCAGGGCGCGGCATCTTCATCGTTGCCGCGACCAACAATTTGGCTGCGACGAATACGGCAACAGCGCATGACTCGGGCCTCGATACGGTGGAAAACAGCAACGTCACCTATTCGTCGTTGCCGGCTTCGTATCCGAACGGCGAATTCTTCCAATTTTTTGGCACGCCGTCGCTCTGACCCATCCCGCTCACCAGCGATCGCTTGATCGGTGACCGGCACGACCCGCATGCTATTGCTGCGTCGCGAGGCGCGCGCTAGGCTCGGCCGAATTTCGGCAGGAGGTTCGCGTGACCACATCGGACGACAGCAGAATTTCCGAAGATCGCCGCGAGGCGCTGCGCTATGCGCTTGCGATCGGCAGCGGCGCGGCACTCGCCGCCGCCGTCGCAAGCCCGGCATCGGCGCAGACGGCGGCGGACAACACGCTCGATCGCGTTCGCGCCAACAAGGTGCTGCGCATCGCGGTGCTGCCGGGAGAATTGCCGTATTTCAACAAGGATCTCGCCAGCGGCAACTGGTCCGGCTTCTCTATCGAAATGGCCAACGACATCGCAAAGCTGCTCGACGTCAAACTCGAATATACCGAGTCGACCTACGGCAATTCGATCCTCGATCTGCAGTCGAACAAGATCGACCTCGGCTTTGCCCTCAATCCGACCCCGCAGCGGGCGCTGGTGGTCGATTTTACCGCCACTGTATTCCCGCATCCGTTCGGCGCCATGCTGAAGAAGGGGCTGGACGCCAAGACCTGGGCCGACATCAACAAGCCCGAGGTCAACATCGCGGTCGACGTCGGCTCCGCCAACGAGGCCGTGGCGCGCCGTTTCGCGCCGAATGCGACGATCAAGTCGCTGAAGTCGCGCGACGAGGTCATGCTCGAAATGTCCTCGGGCCGGGTCGATTGCGTGGTCAATGCGTTGGTGCTGGGCCTGACCGCGATCGCCAAGAACCCCAATCTCGGCACCTACAAGATCTTGCAAAGCCCGTCGGTCGCGATACCCTCGAGCATGGCGGTGCGGCGCGAGTCCGACAAGCGCTGGCGCGATTTCCTCTCGGTGTGGGTCGACTACAACCGCGGCATCGGACAGATGCGCGAATGGTTCGTCAAGGGTCTGGCGCTGAGCGGCGTCAAGCCGGAAGACGTGCCGGTCGAGCTCAATATCTGAGCGGCCTTTGGGCGCGGAAGCCGACATTGAACCGGTCGCGACAGCAACCGATGATTTGCGGGCGCTGATCGGCGAACTCGACCAGGTACTGGCGGCCGAATACTTGCCCGAACAGCGGCACGGGCTGGCGCTGGCGGCGCTGTTCCAGCCGCATATTCGCTTCTTCGTGGCGCGGCTGAACGGCGCCGCCGTCGGCTGCGGTGGCGTCGCCCTGTTTGGCGATTTCGCCGAAGTGAAGCGCATGTATGTGCGCGAGCCGGCACGCGGGCGCGGCGTCGCGCAGGCCTTGTTGACGCGCATCGAAACCGAGGCACGCGCCGCCGGATGTGCCGTCTTGCGACTGGAAACCGGAGAACGCCAGGCGGCGGCACTGAAGTTTTATGCCCGCGCCGGCTTCAGGCCTTGCGCGGCCTTCGGCGACTATCTGGCAATGCGGCCGGAAGCCTTCGCGACCAGTGTCTTCATGGAAAAGCGGCTGAAAACCGCTCACGCCTTGTCGTAGCTCAGGCCGCGCTCGAACCGTCGCGCGACCAGCGTGGCCGGGAACAGGATCGCAAAATAGATCAGCGCCACGATCGTATAGACTTCCAGCGGCCGATAGGTGTCGGCGTTGATCAGGGTTGCGTTGTAGACGAGGTCGGGCACGGCAATGACCGAAACCAGCGAGGTGTTCTTCAGCTGCGTCACCGACTGGTTGACGTAAGGCGCCAGCATCGGTTTGAGCGCCTGCGGCAGGATCACCAGCCGCAGCATGTGCCGGGCCCGCAGCCCCAGCGCCCGCGCCGCGTCCCATTGTCCGACATGCACGCTCTCGATGCTGCCGCGGACGATCTCGGCATAGAACGCGCCGCCATAGAGCGAGAGCACGCTGACGGCGGCGATATGCGCCGGGATATTGACGCCGAGCACGACCGGGAGCGCGTAGTAGAACCAGATGATCTGGACCAGGAGCGGCGTGCAGCGAAACAGTTCGATATAGGCGAGCAGCAGCCAGTCGATCACGGGCAAGCGCTGCAGCCGAAGGATGCCGACGATCAGGCCGATCATCGTTCCGAGCAGCATGGTGCCGATCGTATAGGCGATGGTCCAGCCGAGCCCGAGCCAGAACAGATGGCTGTATTTTCCGAGGATCGCAAAATCCCAAACGTAGTGCATGCCGGCCCCCGGTTACAGCAAAGCTCCTGCTTGCGGTTCGTCAACCATCAGAGGTAACGGCCCGGCGCAAACGCCGTGGCATCGAAGGGTGGCGCTGCGCCGCCGATCATGGCGGCGATCGCAGCCCCCGTCGCCGGTCCGGTCGTGAAGCCGATGTGCTGGTTGCCGAAAGCGAGCCACAGGCCGGCGTGCTGCGGCGCCGGTCCGATCATCGGCAAACTGTCCGGCAGCGTCGGCCGCGCCCCGCGCCAGGTTTCGCCGACGGCGTCACCGAATTCGACCACGCCGCGCGCCAGCGGAACCACCTGATCGATCTGGGCGAACGAGGAGGGCGCATCGCGGTCGGTCAGCTCGACGCCGCTGGTGACGCGAATCCCGTTCTCCATCGGCGTCATCAGAAAGCTGCCTTCCGCATCATGGATCGGACGCTGCAACGAGCGTGCCGGGTTAGGCTTGAATTCCCTGTGGTAGCCGCGCTCGTACGCCAGCGGGACACGATAGCCGAGTGGCCGCAGCAGGTCGGGGGACCAGGGTCCCAGTGCGACCACGACATGGCGCGCGCGGATTTCGCCGTCGGCGAGGACCACGCGCCAGCCTTCGCCATCCGGCACGATCGCCTTGATATCCGATCTGACGGATCTCGCCGCCGGAGTTCTGGAACATCCGCGCATAGGCCTTGACCACAGCGCCCGGCGAGTCGACCGAGGCGGTTTGCGTGTGCAGGAGCCCAACCTTGTAAACCGGCAAAATGCTCGGCTCGAGCGCGGAGATCGCCTGGCGGTCGAGCAGCCGGCTTTTGATGCCATATTCGGTCAGAAGCGCCTGCTCTTGTGTTGCCGCGGCGACCGCGTCGCTGCGCCAGGCTTTCAGCCAGCCGGTCTCGCGGATGCGCTTGGCTGCTCCCGCCTGCACGATCCATTCCCGATGCAGTTTTAGCGATGCGCCGATCAATCCGTGCAGCGCGGTCGCCCGCGGCCGGAGACGCGATGCCGTCGCGTTGGCCAGGAACCGGATCACCCAATCCGGGTTCCGGATCGCCCAGCCTGGATTCCAGCGCAGCGCCGCGTGCCGGTTGGTCAAATATTTCGGCAGCGCGTTCCACAGCGACGGATTGTTGAGCGGCGAGATCGACCCGCTGGAGAGAATGCCGGCATTGCCATACGAGGTTTCGCTGCCCGGCTCGCGCCGGTCGACCAGGATGACCGACAGGCCGCGCTGCCGCGCCGCATAGGCGGCGGACACGCCGACGATGCCCGCACCGAGTACGACGACGTCCGCTTGCCTGCCCGAAAATGGTCCGCCATCGATCCCCCCCCCGAAAATTCTCACATCAGCGTCAGGCCGCCATCGACCGGCAACAGGACTCCCGTCACGTGTCCGGCCCCCGGCGACAACAGGAAGGCTACCGTTGCCGCTACGTCATCGGGCTCGGCCAAACGGGCTTGCGGATTGGCCAGGGCGGCCGATTGCCAGGCCTTTGCGTCCAGCGCCCCGAATAATCCGGCATCCTTGCGGGTATAGCCGGGCACCACGACATTGGCGGTTGCGCCCGAAGGGGCGAGTTCGATCGCAAGACATCGGACCATGACCTCGAGGGCGGCCTTGGCCGCGCCGGACCCCGGATAGGTCGGCTCCGGCGTGAACCGATGCGCGGCAAAACTGCTGACGGCGACGACGCGTCCCTGCGATCCGCGCGTCAGATCCGGCAACGCCGCCGCCGCCAGTTCGTGGAACGCCGCTGCCATGACAGCGAATGCCCGCTCCAGCCCCGCGCGCGGCAACTGCGCAAAACCGCGCCGGTCGGCAAAGCCCGCGGCATGGACGATCGCATCGACCGGTCCGAACGCGGCGCGGGCCGCTTGGACAAGCTCCGACGCGGTGCCTGCGTTGGCGAGGTCGCCGGTACAGAACGCGGCATTGGCGCCGGCGCGCTGACACTCCGTCACGACCGCCTTCAATCGATCGAGCCCTGCGGCATCGGCGCCTTGTCCGTGCAGCATCAGGCACTGGTCCGGCCCTGCCAGCCGGCGCGCGACCGCAGCGCCGATCCCGGACCCGCCGCCGGTGATGATTGAAACGCGCAACGGACCCCGTTCCCAAACGCCTTGGCCGGGGCAAACTATAGGTGCCGCACCTGCGAATGCCAACAATCGCAGGTGGCTTCGCCAGCCGCAAATCAGCCCGGTTTGAGCGCTGCAATGGCGACGGTGACAAATGATGGGAGGACCATCCATGATGCGGAAGCACATGCCAGCCCTTGCGGCGATCGCGCTGGCCGGACTTTGCAGTCAGGCCAACGCGCAGGCGCAGTGCCCGGAATTGACCCGGCTGCGCGGCGAGGCTGCGCAGGCCGCAAAAAGGTGGACCGCTCTCGTCCCGCCATCGCAGCACTGCGAAACGTATGTACGCATTGCCATGGCATGGGCCGCGATCGCTCAATACGCCAATGACCATCGGGAAGCGTGCGACGTTTCCGAGGTTTCTCTGAACGAGTTCGAACAACGCCACCGCGAGGCGGTGACGGCGCGCGACAATTTTTGCTCGGGCCGTCCGGTTCGGCCGTTTCCGGCAGAGATCATTCAGCGCTGAAACGCTCCCGGGTTGCCGGAGCGGTGATTTTGGCGTGATCGGCGGCGTTGGAGGGGCGATATTGCCGGGTTAGGCCGCGCGAATTTACTGAGCCGATTCAACGTGATTTGCCTTGTCTAGCCCCTTCTGCGAAAATATTCCTCTTTTCGCCTGACCCAAATCAGGTCTTAGAATTCCGCCATCCCGTCCTGAGAGAGGGGCGTTGGCCATCGTCACGAACGTTGGATGGGATGCGGTGGACGCGGCAGCGTCGGGCGCGCATGTGGATCGCAGGGCGGGTTCTCCCGTGAGCGAGCAACGGCGCGACAGACGAACGGCGCTGAAGCGTACGGCAAAACCGCGTGGTCCCGGCACCCGTTGCTGGTGTCAAGTCGGCGGAGGCGATGTCGGCCCAACCGGGCGCGACAAGACCTTCTAATCCGCCGATGACGGTGACAAGACGAATTCGTCGCCGAGGAGCGCGCGGCATAAGCCGTAAAGCCATTGCGCAGGGACGCCGGAATGCTCCGACTGTACCTGTATGCTCGTGTGCGTGTTCTTATGCACAATTTGCACGCGAGACCGCGGGTGCAGCAAGCACCCGGCGTTCCCTGCGCCCTCCATTTCAAGGGCGAAGCGATTTGCAAAGCCCGGGCAAAACCCGCCGCGGGAAGGCGGAGGTGTGTGGGGCCGGCTCTTCGAAAATTGAATTCGGGGAGTCGTTGCCAAGGGCGTAGAGTGGCAAATTGCGAGCGGGCAACTCGCCCGCGTTTTTAATGCAGCCGGGAGGAGGAATTCATGTACGCCGCCATCCGTCAGGGCAAGGCAAAGACCGGCACGGCCGAGGAACTGGCGCGCCGGATCAAGGAAGGCGCTATTCCGATCATCAGCGATGTCGAAGGTTTCATGGCCTACTACGTGGTCTATGCGCCCGACGACACCGTGACCGCGATCAGCCTCTTCAACAACCACGCCGGCGCCGAGGAGGCCAACCGGCGCGCGCTCGCCTGGATCGAAAAAGACCTTGCGCCGCTGCTGGTCGGACCAGCTACCGCGGTTGCCGGCCCGGTGATCGTGCATACGCTGGCGTGAGGAGATCGATCAGCAGGGTGGGCAATGCGCGCGTTGTGCCACCCTTGCAGTTCCAGGAAAGAAAAGAATCCGTGGTCGAACAACGAATGGACAGGTCGCGGCGAACATTAATGCGCGCGATCGTGAAGGCGACCCCGGCGGCGCTGTTGTTTCGCGTCTCGCGAGCCAGCGCATCCGATGACAGGGCATCCGATGACAAGGCATCCGACAAAATGACGCGGCAGCAGGCCGAATATCGGGACACACCGAACGGCATCTACAGCTGCGGCATGTGCACGCTGTTCGAGCGGCCGAACGCGTGCAAGGTGGTCGAAGGCGAGATCAGCCAGGACGGCTGGTGCAAGGCGTTTGCGATGGCGGATTAAGAGAATGCCGTCATTGCGAGGAGCGAAGCGTCGGGCCCGTCATTTTTTTGGTGCTGCGGCGTGATTCATTGCGTGGATCGATTCGGAGCACGTGATGGACATTCGTATTCGGCAAGCGGAACGTCGGCAGGCTGGTTTTGAGCTGGTCGATCTTGAGAGCCTGGTGGTTGACGACCACTCGGTACGAGCGGTGTGGTCCTTCGTGGAAGGCTTGGACCTTCAGTCGTTCTACGATCGCATCAAGGCGCGTGGCGAGATACCTGGTCGGCCTGCGACCGACCCGCGCATTCTGCTTGCGCTTTGGCTGTATGCGACAGCCGACGGGATTGGGTCGGCCCGCGCGCTGGCGCGGCTGTGCGAGCATCATACGATCTATCGCTGGATCTGCGGCGGGGTCGGGGTGAACCACACGATGCTGTCGGAGTTCCGTCTGGAGAGCGGCGAGTTCCTCGATCGCCTTCTGACGAGCAGTCTGGCGGCTTTGATGAAGGAAGGCCTGATCACACTGGACGAGGTCATCACCGACGGTACCAAGGTCAGGGCCGCGGCAAGCCGCTCGTCGATGCGGCGAAGGCAAACCCTGGTGGAATTGGAAGAAAAGGCCCGGATCAGGGTTGCCGAGTTGAAGCAGGAATTGGAGGCCGATTCTGCGGCGGGCGAGCGGCGGCTGTCGAAGCGTCGCCTCTCTGCAGCCGAAGACCGCGCCCGTCGTGTTGCGGCAGCGTTGGCGAAACATCCTGCAGCAACGCCGAAGGACGAGAAAGACCAGAACGAGGGGGGCGATCCCCCGCTGGCCGGCGGCGGCAAGAGCGGCAAGAAACCCAAGGAAGAGCGTGTCTCGACGACTGATCCGGACGCGCCATTGATGCGGATGGCGGACGGTGCCGTGCGGGTCGCCTATAACGTGCAAGTGGCGAGCGCCTGCGGCTTCGTGGTCGCGATCGAGCCGGTCCAGCGGCGTAATGATCGAGGTCTTGCGCCGGCAGTGGTGGCGCAGGTCCAACAGCGTTGTGGCAAGCTGCCGACCCGCCTGCTGGCCGACACCGGCGCGATGACCGCCGCCGACATCGCGACGCTTGCGCAAACTCACCCCTCCATGCAGGTGTTCAGTCCGCCACCGGCCTGCAAGACGTCCTCCAAACCAGCAAGCAAGGCGCGATACGAACGCAACCGCGCAGCCGAACCGCAATGCCTGAGGGAGTGGCGCGCCCGCATGGACAGTGAAGAAGGCCAAGCGGTCTACAAACGGCGCAGCAACACCGAACACGCCCATGCCCGCCTGAAGAACCGCGGCTTTGAGCGCATGGCCCTGCGTGGCTTGGCCAAAGTCCGCATCGCATGTTGGCTTCATGCCGTGACCCACAACCTTATGTGGGCCATTAGCTGCCGCCGCGCGCTGAAGACGGCCTGATCCACCTCCCATCACATGCCGCACGAGCCGCACATCCCGTCCAATCCCATTGCAGTTCGCCGCCACAGGCGAAATACTTACAGCCCCGACGAAGCAATCCACCTCTCCGCGGAAAGAAAGAATGGATTGCTTCGCTTCGCTCGCAATGACGATCTCGATCGAAAGCTTCGCCTTGCGGCCCTCACAATTCCCGCGCATTCGAAAACGCAAACGACGACACCCGCCGCGTGTTCTCGTCCAGGATCAGCGTCCGCGTGATCGGCGGTTCGGCGCGCTGGCTGCAGTTTTCGCGTTCGCACAGCCGGCAATTGACGCCGATCGGGGTGCCCTCGGCTTTTTCCAGGTCCATGCCGGTGGCGTAGACCAGCTTCGAGGCGTGACGGATTTCGCAGCCGAGGCCGATGGCGAAGCGCGGCTGCGGCTGCGGGTGCGGCGCCACCGGCCGGCGCACCATTTGCGCGATCGAGAAATAGCGGGTGCCGTCGGGCAGTTCGATCACCTGGCTGAGCAGGCGGTCGGGGGTGTCGAACGTCGAATGCACGTTCCACAGCGGGCAGGTGCCGCCGAATTTCGAGAATGGAAAGGTGCCGGAGGAAAACCGCTTGGAGACGTTGCCGGCATTGTCGACGCGCAGCATGAAGAACGGCACGCCGCGCGCGTTCGGCCGCTGCAGCGTGGTCAGGCGGTGGCAGATTTGCTCGAAGCCGGAATTGAAACGCTGCGCCAGCACGTTGACGTCGTAATTCAGCGCTTCCGCCGCGCTATGGAAGGCCTGATAGGGCATCATGGCGGCGGCGGCGAAGTAATTCGCCAGCGTGATCCGGTACAGCCGTCGCGGCGTGTCGTCGAGCGGGCCGGCGCGGTTGATGATGGTCTCGAAACTCGTGCTGCATTCGGCAAGGCCAATCTGGAACGCGAGCTGGAAGGCGCGGCTGGGGCCGTCGACCAGTTCGGAGACGAGCAGCTGCCGGCGATGCCGGTCGAACCGCCGCAGTGTCTCGCGCATCACGTCGACCGGCATGATGCGGGTGACGATTGAATGTTTTTCGCGCAGCCTTGTGGCGAGTGCCGCAAACAATTGCTCGGCTGGCACGTTCAGTTCGTCGCGCAGATTTTCCGCCGCGGTTTCCAGCTCCGGGAAATAGTTGCGGTTGGCCTCGATCAGGTCGCGGACGCGCTCGATCGGATTGGCCTCGAAGCGCGTGCCCTCGTCGCGGTCAGCCATTTGCGCTGCGACCAGGGTCTCGCCGCGGCGGGCTTCGGTGTAGGCGGCGTACAGCCGTTGCAGGGAATGCGTCACGCCGGGGCACAATTCGGCGAGATCGCGCAGTTCCTGTTTCGGCAGGTCGATCTGGCGGAACAAGGGATCGGAAAAAATCTCGTTCAGTTCGGCGAAGAAGCGGTCCTCGTCGGCGGTGGCGAGGTCGCGCAGATCGAGATCGTAGGTCTCGGCCAGGCGGAGCAGGATCTGGGCTGTCACCGGCCGCTGGTTTCGCTCTATCAGGTTGATATAGCTCGGAGAAATGCCCAGCCCCTCGGCGATCTGGGTCTGCGACAGGCCGAGTTGCTGGCGGATCCGCCGGAACCTCGGCCCGACGAACAGCTTCTTTCCGGAATCCCCTGCCATGGCAGCCTCGTCGAATTGTGACAAACTTTACAAAATGACATCTGTGACAAGTTCATATGTTACATGACATCACCATTCGAATACAAGCCATCTATACGAAAATAGGAATCTCGCGTTTAGCTCCTGACACGCATTTCGCAATGCACTGTCACGAATGTCGATTGAGAAGAATGGCGAAGACAAACGCGGCAGATTTGTCGTCACCGAAAGGATCACGGATATGAACTACCAGCCACGCGGGATGAGCGATCTGGCCATCCAGGGCCCCGCTTCCTATCAGAGCGCGATTGACGCCGCCGAAGCGCTCCTCAAGACCAAGGACACCTGGAACGGCGTGAACGCCGAAGCCGTGGCGCGCATGCGCCTGCAGAACCGCTTCAAGACCGGCCTGGACGTCGCCCGGTACACCGCGGCCCTGATGCGCAGCGACATGGCCGCTTACGATGCGGACACCACGAAATACACCCAGTCGCTCGGTTGCTGGCACGGCTTCATCGCCCAGCAGAAGCTGATTTCGGTGAAGAAGCATTTCGGCACGACCGATCGCTGCTATCTGTATCTCTCCGGCTGGATGATCGCAGCACTGCGCTCCGAGTTCGGGCCGCTTCCCGATCAGTCGATGCACGAGAAGACCTCCGTGCCGGCACTGATCGAAGAGCTCTACACCTTCCTGCGTCAGGCGGACTCCCGTGAACTCAACGACATTTTCCGTGGCCTCGACGCGGCCCGCAAGGCCGGCGACACGGCGAAGGAAAAGGCGCTGATCGAAAAGATCGACACCTTCCAGACCCATGTCGTGCCCGTGATCGCCGACATCGATGCCGGCTTCGGCAATGCGGAGGCGACCTATCTGCTCGCCAAGAAGATGATCGAGGCAGGCGCGTGCGCCCTGCAGATCGAAAATCAGGTCTCCGACGAAAAGCAGTGCGGCCACCAGGACGGCAAGGTGACGGTCCCGCACGAGGTGTTCCTGGCGAAAATTCGCGCCTGCCGCCACGCCTTCCTCGAACTCGGCGTCGAAGACGGCATCATCGTGACCCGCACCGACTCGCTCGGCGCCGGCCTCACGCAGCAGATCGCCGTGAGCCACAAGCCGGGCGACATCGGTGATCAGTACAACAGCTTCCTGGACTGCGAGGAAGTGACGGCCGCCAACGCCAGGAACGGCGATGTCATCATCAACCGCGACGGCAAGATGATGCGTCCGAAGCGGCTTGCCAGCAACCTCTATCAGTTCCGTGCCGGCACCGGCGAAGATCGCTGCGTGCTCGACTGCATCACCTCGCTGCAGAACGGCGCCGACCTGCTGTGGATCGAGACCGAGAAGCCGCATATCGAGCAGATCGCCAAGATGGTCGACCGTGTTCGCGAGGTGATCCCGAACGCGAAGCTGGCTTACAACAACTCGCCGTCGTTCAACTGGACGCTCAACTTCCGTTGGCAGGTCTACGACGCGATGAAGGAAGCCGGCAAGGATGTCAGCAAGTACAATCGCGCCGAGCTGATGAAGGCGGAGTACGACGGCACGCCGCTGGCGATCGAAGCCGACGAACGCATCCGCACCTTCCAGGCCGATTCAGCCAAGCGCGCCGGCATCTTCCACCATCTGATCACGTTGCCGACCTATCACACGATGGCTCTGTCGACCGACAATCTCGCGAAGGAGTATTTCGGCGAGCAGGGTATGCTTGGATACGTGAAGAACGTTCAACGTCAGGAAATCCGTCAGGGCATTGCCTGTGCCAAGCATCAGAACATGGCCGGCTCCGACATCGGCGATGATCACAAGGAATATTTCGCCGGCGAGGCCGCTCTGAAGGCGGGCGGCGCCCACAATACGATGAACCAGTTCGGCTAACGCAGGAGACTGATATGACCAAAGGCAGCAATTTCTGGGTGATTGGCGGCGAGTTCGGTTCGATGAACTTCCACAAGCTCGTGGAAGGCTCGGCTCAGGTGCAGGGTCCGTTCAAGACCCGCAAGGAAGCCGAGGACGCCTGGCGCGTCGTATCGGAAGAGAACCGCCACAAGGCCGGCGTGCGCTTTTCGATCGTCGAAGAGCCCTCGCGGGTCTCGGCCTGACCGGACGGCTGTCTGACTGGTTAGAAGAAACGTCCAAGGAAAACATCGAAGTCGGGCGGCCCAATCCGGATTTCCGGGTGGGGCCGTCTGATTTGCATAGCGTTTTCGAGCGAAGTGGGTACCGGTTCGCGTGAAGAAAACGCGTCAAAATGAAAAGCCAGAGCCTGGTGTAACCAGGTTCTGCGCCGACCAAAGGCGTAAGCCATTGAGAATAAACGGCCTTTGCGCGAAACGTGGTTACTGATAGGTTAGTCTCGACCGATCAGGACAAAGGCGCCCCAGGATGTCAGACGCGCAGAATACCGGCCAAGCCGCCAGCGACCCGCGACCGACGCGGTTGCGCGATGCGCTGCGCCAGGCGCGGATCGAGGCGGCCGATCGCATCGGCGTCGTCGTCGAGTTGCGCGACGCGGAAGTCGCGCGCCTCGAAATCCTCAACGAGGCGCTCGATCCCTTGTTTGCGCAGGTCCCCGAGCAGGTCGATCTGTTCGATCGCGGCGTCAGCCAGGGCGAAACGCCAAGGCTGTGGATCGACGTGGTCGCGCATATCCTGATGGGCCGCGACAAGCGCATCTACCGCTTCGTGCAGGACACCCGCTTCGGCCGCATTGTGCTCGCCGAATCGCATGATGTCCCCGTCATCGTCGATGCCGTCACCGACTATGTCGCGCGCCGCATGATCGAGCGCGAACACGCGATGGTGGCTACGCCGATCGTCGAGCCGGCCGCGCCAGAAAAGCCGCGGCGCGGCGGATTTTGGACCTTCGCACTCGGCTTCCTGCTCGGCGCTGCCGCGCTGTTCGGGCTGGCGCTGTTTGCGAGCTTGCGCAATCTCTAGATCAGCCGCGTTTCGCTCAATTGCTCTATACGCAAGTCCTTACCGAGGCTTCGGACCGTCTGTTCGCAGCGCCAGGCGTCGCCGTTGCGCTCGATCGAAAACAGATTGTAGGCGGCGGACGGATAATGCCGGTGCGCCAGCGCCGACGCCGACGGCACGCCGATCGCCGGTATTTTGCCGTTCGGGCCGTCGAACCACATCGTCGAATGAATATGGTCATGACCGTGCAGCACCAGCTCGACGCCGCGCCGTTGCAGCACCGCGCGCAATTGCCGCGAGTTGGTCAGCCGCTTGATGCGCGAATTCGAATGCAGGGGATGATGCACCAGCAGCACCCGAAACGCCGGCTCAGCCGAAAGCTGCGCCAGGATGCGGTCGAGCGCATCGAGCTGCGCGCGGCCGAGCCGGCCCGTCGCCATCAAGGGCAGTGTCGGCACCGCCGAGGAAACGCCGATCAGCGCCAGCGGGCCGCGCCGGCGCACAAACGGATAGGACGTCGCGCCAGCCCCGGTATCGCCGCGCAAATAGTCGGCGAATGTCCCGGCAAAGCGGTGCCTGGTGGCGCGGACATAGGCGTCGTGATTGCCGGGGATGACCGTCACCTGCTGCGGCGCGCCGACGCTTTCGAGCCAGGCCGCCGCCGGCGCGAACTCGGTCTCCAGCGCGAGATTGACGAGATCGCCGGTGACCGCGATGTGGTCCGGCCGCTGCGCCTGGATGTCGGCGACCAACGCGTCGAGCACGTCGCGGCGGTGATATTTGTGCCGATTGCGGGTCCAGTTGAGATAGCCGAGCGCGCGTTTGCCCGCGAGATCACGCAGCCGCGCCGATGGCAGCGGCGGCAGGTGCGGGTCGGACAGATGCGCCAGCGTGAACGCGGCCATCACCTTCGTCCTGCCGGATGGCCTGTGATATAGAGCCGTGGCACGATCATCTCTCGATATCCCAAGATCCCGCCAATGTATTGGCAAGCCGGCCGCGCCCGCGCAAGCATCAAACGTCCGGGGTCAAACGCCATGTCCGTCCATCCGAGGTTTCAGTGACGACCCTGCAGGATCTGCGAAAACGCTTCGAGCCGCATCTGCGGCGGGCATTTCATCTCTATTGGCGCCTGGCCCGCGGCATGACGCTCGGCGTCCGCGCCGTCGTCCTCGACGGCGACAACCGGGTGTTCCTGGTCAGGCACAGCTATGTCAGCGGGTGGTATCTGCCGGGCGGGGGTGTCGAGGTCGGCGAGACCTTTCTGGAGTTGTTGCGGCGTGAACTCATGGAGGAGGGGCGGATCGAGTTGACCGATGAACCGGTCCTGCACGGCGTGTTCCTCAACAGCCATGTTTCGCGCCGCGATCACGTCGCGGTCTATGTCGTCAGGCAGTTTCGGCAGGACCGGCTGCCGGAGCCCAATCGCGAGATTGTCGAATGCGGATTTTTCGATTTGGACGCGCTGCCTGATGACACGACGCCCGGTACCCATAACCGGATCGCGGAAGTGCTCGGCGGCAAGGCGCCGATCGCGACCTGGCGGTGAGGTCTGCGAGCAGGCGGCTTGGTTGCGTCCCGCTATCGCAGCGCCTAGAAGCGGAGAAATCAGGGCATTGACCGGTTCGACATGCGTAAGCTGAAATCCTTCAGGCTCGTTTGCTGCATCGGCTTTTTGCTGGTGCTGGCGAGCAACATCTGGACGATATCGCGCTGGAACGAGAGCCGCGGGGTCTATGACGACGTCTGCTATCTCAGGCAGGCGCATCTGTTCCAGAAGTTCGGAGCCGGCGGGCTCGATACCAACATCGCGCGCGACGAGGATCATTATCTCGTCGACCGGCTGAAGGCGATCGGCTTTGCGGAATGGAACGACGTGAAGCGAATCCCTTGTCACACCTGGATCGAGAAAGCCGACAAATACGTCATGCAATACCCGCCCGGGACCGGATTTGCGCTGGCGCTGTTTCCCGCGGGCTTTCAGGTCATCCCGCTTTACGCGCTGGCCAACGTCACCATCTTCGGCTTTGCGCTGCTTGGACTGTTCCGGGCGCGTGAACCGGCCTCGCTCGCGCTGGCCGCCTTGTTCGGCTTTGCTGCGCTCTATCTGATGATCAACCCGACCAAGGCGAGCTATTCGATGGCGCCGACCATGATGGTCTGCGCGGCGGCGGGTTATCTCACGGCAAGGCTTTTTGATGCCGGAGGGCGGCAACGGCTTGTCCTCACCGTGCTGGTCGGTCTCCTGATCGGGCTCTCCGTCAATTTCCGCCTGCCGAACCTGTTCCTGTCGGCGGGTTACCTGCTGTTCCTCGCCGGTTCGTTCCTCAGGGCGCGAAACCAGGAAACGTTCCTGCAGGGCGTCGCCTTTGGCGTGGCTTTCCTGATCGGGATCGCGCCGACGCTGATCGCCAATGCAATCAACGCCGGAAGTCCGTTTTCGACGACCTATGGCGGCGTCGATGTCGTGGCGCCCGAACTGAATTCAGGCATCCTCTGGCGCTATTTCGTGGACGTGCAGTTCACCCTGCTGGCCATCGCCGCCGCATGGACCATCTGGTTATGGCGTGGCAATCGCGGCAGCGCAAAACAGGTCGCGCTCGCGGTCGGCGGAAATCTCGTCGTGAACCTGATCTTCTTCATGTCCCATCCGGTCTTCACGCCTTACTATATTGTCCCGATCGACATGCTCTCGCTCTGGACCCTGCTGTTTGCGACGCTTGACCTACGCGGCGAGCGTGCGGCGGATAACCCAGCCTTCCCGCAACCGGCAAACGCCTGACTACGGTATAAGCGAACCATGAGAAGACCTGATTCGGCGGGCCGGGGATGACGACACCAGCGTTGCGGGTAGCGGTTCTGGTGCCATGCTTCAACGAGGAAGCCGCCGTCGCGACCGTGGTCGCCGATTTTCGTAAAATCCTGCCGGCTGCCGAAATCTTCGTTTACGACAACAACTCGACGGATCGCACGGCCGAGGTCGCACGCGCCGCCGGCGCCGCGGTACGCAGCGAGCGCCGCCAGGGCAAGGGCCATGTGGTGCGGCGGATGTTCGCCGATATCGACGCCGACATCTATGTCCTGGTCGATGGCGACGCGACCTATGACGCGGCGAGCGCCCCGCGCATGATCGATACGCTGGTCAACGACCACCTCGACATGGTGGTGGGCTTTCGCGTCGATCAGTCGGTCGCGGCCTACCGGCCCGGCCACCGCACCGGCAACTGGCTGCTGACCAGCTTTCTGTCCGCGGTGTTCGGCCAGGCCTTCAAGGATATCCTTTCCGGCTATCGCGTGTTCTCGCGCCGCTTCGTCAAATCCTTCCCGGTGCTGTCGGACGGCTTTGAGATCGAGACCGAGCTCAGCGTGCATGCGCTCGAACTGGCGCTGCCGGTAGCGGAGATCGAGACGCCGTATTATGCCCGGCCGGAGGGATCGGTCAGCAAGCTGAATACCTGGCGCGACGGTTTCCGGATTCTCGGCACCATCGTGAAATTGTACCGCTCGGAAAAGCCGCTACGGTTTTTCACGGCCATCGGCATCATCCTCGCGCTGCTTTCGGTCGGCCTCGCGATCCCCGTCATTATCACCTATCTCGAGACCGGCCTCGTTCCGCGGCTGCCGACCGCGGTCTTGTCGATGGGTCTGATGATCGTGGCGATCCTGTCGGTATCTTCCGGCCTGGTGCTCGATACCGTGACGCGCGGCCGCCGCGAGATGAAGCTGCTGGCCTATTTGTCCCAGCCGGCCACGGGCGTGAAATGAAGTGAATTGGGATTTGACCGCGCCGGGCGATGGACCACGGCTCCGCCAGATGCTATCTCGCGCGTCACCATGAACGATCTCTCCCTGACAATATTGGCCGAAACCCCGAACGACGCGCACGCGATCGAGCGCTTGCACGAACGCACGTTCGGGCCCGGTCGCTTCGTGCTGAGCGCCTATCGCCTGCGCGAGCATGTCGATCATCTGCTCGACCTGTCGTTTACGGCATGGATCGGCACGCTACTGGTCGGCTCGGTGCGGCAATTGCCGATCTGTATCGGCGACACGCCGGCCCTGTTGCTCGGGCCGCTGACCGTCGAGCCGCCGTTCCGCAGCCGCGGCGTCGGCCGCGCGCTGCTCGATCGCTCGCTGAACGATGCGAAAGCCAGGGGGCATCGCCTCGTGATCCTGGTCGGCGACGCGCCCTATTACAGCCGCGTCGGTTTCAAGCCCGTGCCGAAGGGACGGGCGATCATGCCGGGCCCCGTCGATTACAGCCGCCTGCTGGTAGCCGAACTGGTCGATGGTGCTTTCGCCGACGTCTCCGGAGACATCCGGCCGGACTGGAGCAAGGCACGGTAGAGCGTGTCGGGCGGGCAAAGGCACATGCCGTGCCCGCCATTACTTGCGTTCAAGCTTGAAACCGTCGGAGCGCAGGTCGAGGAGACATTGGAACTCGTTTGGCGTGGCCCGGTCAGACGGGTCGATGAGAAACTTGCAAGCCGGATTTTCCACGATCTTCGTTCGCAGGGAAGCGAAGTCATCGAACTCGTGCGCCGAGATCAACGCGGCTTTGCGCCGGCCATCGTATATCTCCAGCACCCATTTGATCGACATGACCGCCTCCCTGCGAAGGAGCTTCACAGCTTTTGCGAAATGCCGACAAATAAGCCACGGCGCGGTCCGAACTGCGGCGCGAACACGCCGATGCCGGAGCCATCCCTGATCTCGTAGATCTTGTCGAAGAGGTTGACGACATCGAACCGCACCGTGGTCGGCTTGTTCGGCGCGACAATGTTGAAATCGTGCGACAACCCGACATTGACCTGGGTATACGACGGCAGATGATCGGTGTTCGCGAAACCGGAGCGAAGCCCGCTGCCGTAGATCATCGACGCGCTGAACCGCGTGCCGTTCCACAAATAGGAAGCGCCGGCCGAGCCAGTCAGGACCTGGGCGTGGTCGGTATAGACATAATGCGTGGCGATGTAGTCTATCTCGTCCTGACCGAACAGAAACTGGTTCGATACGATGTTGGTGGCGATCTGTTTGGCCCAGGCGATGTTTCCATAGGCGCGGAAATTGCCGTTGGTGTAGTTCGCTTTGAGTTCGACGCCCACATTCTGCCCGCGCTCGTAGTTGAAGCCGTTCAGCACATAGGCCGCGCCGAACTGGCCGTCGTCGAGCAGATCGCGGGCGATCTTGTAGTAGCTGTCGACACCGACTTCGAGACCGGGAATCGGATAGATCTTCTGGACGACGCCGACATCGAACACGTGCGACCGCTCCGGCAGAACCGGACTGTTGACCGGCACCTCGGGAGTTTGCGTGTTGGCGGGGGCAGTGGGGGGTGTGACCAGCGCGAGATTGGTTGGGGCCGCGATCACCTGCTGTGGCGGCGTGAAGTTGCGCGCATAGCCGGCGTGGAACGTGGTTCCGTCATACGGCTTCCAGGTCAGGCTGACGCGCGGGCTGAGCTGGTTGGCGTCGACATATTGATACATCTGGTCGAACCGCAAGCCGGCGTTCAGGGTCAACTGGTTGTTGATCTTCCACTCATCCTGAAGATAGGTGCCGATCAGCCAGCCGGTCTTGGAGCTTGAATCAAATACGGAGAATGGTGGACCGAATGGATTGCCGGTGATGGGATCGACCTGATTGCCGGTTGCGGGATCGACTGGCAGCACGGTGGATATATTGTTGACCAGAGAGCGCTCAGCGCTCGCGGAAAATCCAAAACGGAGGGTATGGGCAAAGCCGACGCGCCAGGCGGTGTCTTCCTGAATGCCATTGACGACGCTCTGACGGTAGACGTCCGACGACACGCCGTTGAAGACCATATCTCCGATCGGATCGGGATAGAAGTGCAGCTGGCTGTAGCGGTTGAAATAGGAGACCTGGAAGTCGATATCCTCTACCGATTTCTGGTAGGCAAGGACGTTGAACTGGTTGAACTCGTTCTGGTGTTCGTTGAGCAACGCCGAATTGAAGCTGGTCACCCCATTGACGTTAAAGTTCGGCGTCTGCCCGGGATTGTTGGGGATCTGATATGTGCCGTTGGACACGCCGCTCATGAAGGTCAGGCGGCTGGTGGGATCGAGCACCGTCGAAAGATAAAGAAATCCCTTTTCCTGTGACGTGCGGTCGTGAATGGCTTCATTCGCGGGCGTCGGATTTTCGATTCCAAGATTATTCTGGAGAAAGCGTCCGGACACAAAATACTGGGTTTGCCCGGCCGTGCCGCCATATTCGAAACTTGGCGTGATGGTTCCGTGGCTGCCGCCATAGACGCTGACGCTGCCGGAATTGTTGAAAGCGTCGGTCTTGGTCTGGATGTCGAGGACACCCGCGGTGCGCAGGCCGTACTGCGCGGGCAGTGCGCCGGTCAGCAGCGCAAGGCTTCCGACGATGCCGGTATCGAGGATCTGCCCGAAGGCGCCGACGCCGTCGGGGAGCATGATGCCGTTGATGCGGTACTGCACATTAGCGTGCTCGTTGCGCACATGCAGTTCGCCGCTGGCGGCCGAGTCCTGCGTTACGCCAGGAAACTGCAACAACACTTTGTCCAGCGTCGCGTTGGGACCCTGCGGCAGCGCTTCGATGTTCTGGTGGTTGATTTGATACGAGGTGGCGCCGATCGGCGCATCGATGGTCCGACGGGCTTCGTCGAATTTTTCATTCTTGCCCGCAACAATCTGTGCTCCAGTCTGCGGTGCCGCGACCGGCGTCTCTCGGCGCTCCCCTGTCAACACGCGCTTTTTGGGGCGGCGCGGCACTTGCGATACGCGCGGCGCGGTCACGGAGATTTCAGGCAGTTGCGTTGCGGACGACGGCGCCGCCGCGTCCTCGGCCATGGCGCCGTTACCGGCAACCCATAGCAATAGCCAGCTGGCACCACCGATGTGGAACGCTCGTCTTTTTTGGAATGTCATTGGTCCGGGTCCTGATCCCGTCGGCAGAGCGACGGATCGATTTCGATTTATCGTGAGTTTGATCGGCCACGCATGGCGCGGCGATCCCCTCAGGCGCATCAATCGGAGTCAGGAGACGGGTGGCGCGCGGGACTGGAACGCCGGATGCACCGAGTCCAGATGGATGAACCCGGCGTCGGTCGTGCGGTAGGCAAGTTCGACCGCCTGCGGCAGCGGCAACGCCGGCGGCTTCGGAAACACCAGATTGCCGGCAAGCGCGATGACAGCGCAGATTGCGCAGGCATCGGCCGGTTGCTGGTCGCTGTCGGGGGTGGAGGGCAGCTGCTTCTGCGCCGCTTCACTGGACGCATCGGGCGCGGCGAGGGCGCCGACATGGGCCAGATCGGCCTGCGACAGGCCGGCTTGAATTGCAGGCGCGGCCTGTGCGGCGATCCCGTGGAAATGCCCGAACGACAACGCAAACTGGATCGCGAGCGCGAACAGCGCCAACCGCGAGCCGGTTTTGATGTTGTTTCGGAACCAGTTCATGCCGCGTGAGGCCCGCCTGAGGGACTCGACGTCCCGATGTTATATTATAACATCGGAAGGCGCTGGCCGTGTCAACCGTAGCCATGCCGGCTTCGGTGAAATCCCTAAGCGCTGTGTGTTTGAAGCAACGGCTGAGCACCCGGGCTACGAGGTCGTTCGCCGGGCTCAACGCCCTTCGCGCAGCCAGGTCGCGGCAAAAGCGCCGAGCAGCAGCAGCAGGCCGATCAGGCCGGCGAACATCGGCAGCACGCCGACGCCCTTGACGACGCTGGCGTCGCGCATCTTTACGCCCATCCAGCCATCGCCGCGAAAGATGCTGGAGGCCCGCACCGGCACGATGCGGGGCAGGTCAATGCTCGAACCATCCACCACGCGGCGCGCATCGCCGCTGGTCGCCTGCGCCAGCGGTTTGAGCATCTCGACCGTGGAGGTGACTTCGGAAAATTCCTTTGGATTGGTCGGGCCGACATTGATCAGCGCCTTCAGCGTGCCGTCGGTCGCCTGCCACAGGCCGAGTTCGTTGGCGGGGATTGTGGAGGTCCAGGTTCCCGGTTCGCCGGCGCTCAGCGTCAATTCGCGTGTTGCGCCGCTCGGCGACGTCACCGTCACCGGCGTGACACTGTCCGCCATGGTTTGGCGCTCAACGATGAGATCGTGGCCCTGGATCTTCATGCGCAGGGCTTCTTCGTCGAGATCCGGCTGCTTCACCAGCCAGTGCGTCATCCGCCGCAGCAGGTCGAGATGCGGCCCGCCACCTTCATAGCCGCGTGCCCACAGCCAGATGTGATCCGTCAGCAGCAGCGCGACGCGGCCTTCGCCGGAGCGCGACAGCAACAGCAACGGCTTGCCGTCGGCGCCGGTCATGACTGGCGGGATGACGGAGTTGCGCGTCTCCACGGTGCGGAAGAACCGGCTCCAATGCGGCGGTTCGACCGCGGAGCCTTCGAGCCCGCGCGTGACGGGGTGACGTTTGCCGGCATCGCTCAGATGCGCATAAAACGGCTTCTCGGAGACGCCGACCGGCTCGGCCGGCAACACCGAATCCAGCGGCGTACGCCAGATGCTGGTTGTCGAGGCATAGTCGGGACCGGCCGATACCAGCACGGCCCCGCCGGCGCGCACATAGCGCGCGATATTCTCGAAATAGGGGATCGGCAGCACGCCCTGGCGGGCGTAGCGGTCGAAGATGATCAACTGGAATTCGTTGATGTGCTGCTGGAACAGTTCGCGGGTCGGAAACGCGATCAGCGACAGCTCGTTGATTGGCGTGCCGTCCTGTTTTTCCGGCGGCCGCAGAATAGTGAAATGAACGAGGTCGATGCTGGCGTCCGACTTCAACAAATTTCGCCAGGTGCGCTCGCCGGAATGCGGCTCGCCCGAGACCAGTAGCACCCGCAATTTGTCGCGCACGCCGTCGATCGCGACCACGGCGCGGTTGTTGACAAGCGTCAGTTCGTTCTCGAGCGGCGAGGCCTCGATCTCGACGATGTTGGGACCGGCATGCTTGATGTCGATCTCGATATTGGCGGTCTGGCCGCTCGAAAGCGTGCGCTCGTTGATCACCTCGCCGTCGCGGCGCACCACGATCTTGGCGCGCTCGCCGGTGACGCCCTGATCGTCGAGCCGGTAAGTGATGGTCTGGGCCTGCCCGACGATGCCGAAACGCGGCGCGGCGGAGATCGCAATGCGCCGGTCGCGCTCGTCCTTGCGCCCTGTAATCAGGGCATGCACCGGCGCCTGGAAGCCGAGTGCCGTGGCATTGGCGGGAATATCGTGCACGCGGCCATCGGTGATCAGGAACGCGCCGGCGACGCGCTCGACGGGAACGTCCGACAGCGCCGACGACAGCGCGCCGAACAGTTTGGTGCCGTCGGTCTCGCCGTCGGCTTGTCCTGCCTCGACGACGCGGACTTCCAGCCCCTTGATTTTCTTGAGGCTGTCGACCAGGGCTTCCTGCGCCTTTGCGGTCTCCTGGTTGCGCGTGCCAAAGTTCTGGCTCGGGCTCTTGTCGATCACGACGGCGGCGACCGATGACAGCGGCTCGCGGTCTTCGCGGGTGAAGGAGGGATTGGCGAGCGCCAGTAATATCAGAGCCAGCGCCGTCACACGCATCGCGGCGCCGCGCGCGCGGCTGAGCAGCAACAGCGCGGAGATAACAAGGATCGCCGCCAGCGCGAGCCACAGCACCAGGGTCGGAACGAGGGGGGTGAATGCGATGCCGTATTGCATGCCGCTATTGTCCCAACCGTTCGATCAGCGCCGGCGCGTGGACCAGGTCGGCCTTGTAGTTGCCGGTCAGGGTGTACATCACGATGTTGACGCCGGCGCGGAAGGCGAATTCGCGCTGCCGCGGATCGCCCGGCGTCAGCGGCAGCATCGGCTGGCCGTCCGGGCGGATCGCCCAGGCGCCGGCGAGATCATTCGAGGTGATGATGATCGGCGAGACGCCGTCGCCGCCGTGCGCCGGACGCTGTGCGGCCTCGTCATCATCCTCGCGCGGCAAGGTCTCGACCCAGGTCTGGCCCGAATTGAAGCGGCCGGGGAAATCGCGCAGCAGATAAAACGTCTTGGTCAGCACGTGTTCGCGTGGCACCGGCTCGAGTTCGGGAACGTCGAGCGAGGAAAGAATTTCGCGCAGCGTCTGCATACCTGGCGTCTGCGCCGCACCGTTGTCGCCCGGCGGCGCCTCGACGGCATCGCGGGTGTCGAACACGACCGTGCCGCCCTGCTTCATATAGGCATCGATGCGGTTGATGGTGTCCTGCGGCGGTTTTGGTGCGCCCGGTATCACCGGCCAGTAGATCAGCGGGAAGAACGCCAGCTCGTCGTGCGCGGGATCGACGCCGACGGGATCGCCGGCTTCCAGCGCCGTACGCTGGGCCAGGAACAAGGTCAGCCCGGTCATGCCGGCCTTGACGATCGAATTGACGTCGGCATTGCCGGTGACGACATAGGCGAGACGGGTCTGCGAGACCGCCTTGATGGCGAAATCGTCATTGTTGTCGGCGCGGGTCGGCGACGGGCTCATCGCAGCCAGCACGAATGCGATGGCAAGTGCGGCCGGCGCCGCGCGCCGCCGCAACAGCGCGGCAAGGCCGGCGCCAAGCATGGCGACCACGATCGCATCGATCAGGAACAGCGCCAGCGATGACGACAGCAATATCCCGCGCAGGTCGCGCGGTTCGGCGTTGGTGTAGCTGGCGCGCCGTGCGCGCAGGCTGGAAGTATCCAGCGGCGCGATGCGATCGGCCGCCGCCAGGGTGTTGACGGCAATCGGCCCTTCCGCCGAACCATAGAACCCCGGCGGATGATCCGCGGTGGCGCGATCGCGATAATCCGCCGGCATCGGCTTGGCGGTCGAGGGCGGCGGGCCGAATGCGCCAAAACCATCGAGCGTACGCAGCGGCGCCACCGTCTCCACGTTGGCTTCGCTGGCGACGCCGGCCCCTGGTTTCGACGTGTAACCGGACATGTCGACCAGCCGCCGCAGCATCTCGACAAAACTGCCGGACATCGGCAGGTCCGACCAGCGCATGTCGGCGCCAACATGGAACAGGCTGACCACGCCCTTGCCGCGATGTTCGCCGGTCACCAGCGGGGTGCCGTCTTCCAGCGACGCCCAGCTCTTGGTCGCCAGCACCGCATCCGGTTCGGCCAAAACCTGCCGGCTGATGGTGACGTCCTTCGGTACCGCAAGGCCCGCGAACGGACCGTCGGTGGCAAATGAGGCCATATGCTGCGGCTTTTCCCAGGTCAGGCTGCCGCCCAGGCTGCGGCCGCCGCGGCGCAATTTCACCGGCACCAGATCGTCATCGGCCTGCGCCAGCCGCGGGCCCGCGAAGCGCACCAGAACGCCGCCTTGCTCGATCCATGCGTTGAGGCGCTCGCGGATTTCCGGCGACAGCGTGCCGACGTCGGCCAGCACGATCATCGGCAGCCGCTGATCCAGAAATTGCGCGATCACCTGTTGCGGCGCGCCGCGATCGCCAAGCCGCACATCGGCGAACGGCGACAGCGCGCGGGTGAGATAGAAGGTCGATGCCAATAGCGGCTGCGCGGTATCGGTGCTGGAGCCGCTGACGACGCCGATGGCGCGCCGTCGCCAGCGCTTGTCGAGCAACTGGACCGCGCCGGCGGAGCGCTCGCCCGAGATTTCGAGCCGCGCGATGTCGTTGCGCAGCTCGACCGGAAGATCGAACGCCGCTTCGGTGTCGCGTTCCTGCGGCCCAAAATTGTAACGGGCTTCGCCGATCGGCGAGCCCTTGGCGTCGATGGCCCGTACGATGCCGGCGGCAAGGCCGCCCTCGGTGCGCAACACTTTTACGGTCATTTTCGCGGCGGCGTTTTCGGCAGCGACCAATGCGAGCGCCGGGGGCGCGCCGCCCTCGAACAGCGTCAACGTACGGTCGCCGATGGTCTTGCCGAGATTTTCCAGAAACTCCGCGCCGCGTCCGGTGTCGACGCCGTCGGCCAGCCATGCGATTTCGGCGTCGCCGGTGGCTTTGAGGAAACGGTCCAGGGCCGGCAGCGTTTCGACGCGCTCGACCGAATAGGGTTTTGGCGAAAGCTGGCGCAGCGCCACCCGCGCCGTGCCGCCCGGCATCAACGTGATGTCGCGCGCAGGCTCCGACAGCGGCACCAAGGCGACGCCGCGCCGGTCGTTGTCGGCATTGGCGATCAGTTCATCGGCGGCCTTGATCCGGATGTCCCAGCTCGACGCCGCGGTCCAGCCGTCGTCAAGCAGGATCACCAGCGGCGCCTTGCTGCCGCCAAGCGCGGTCTGCGGATTCCAGATCGGGCCGGCGGCGGCGAGGATGACGAGCGCCGCAGCGGTCAGGCGCAACAAGGTCAGCCACCACGGCGTGCGCGACGGGGTTTCTTCCTTCGGTGCGATATCGAACAACAGCCGCGTCGGCGGGAACTCGATCCGCTTCGGCCGCGGTGGCATCACCCGCAGCAGCCACCACAGCACCGGCAGGCTCAACAGGCCCAGCAGCAGCAGCGGTTCGGCAAAGGAGAGGGGGAGACCTGCGATCATGCGCCGCGCCCCACTTTGACGCTCGAGCGCACACCACCCTTGCTCACCATCATACCGGAATGCAGGAACAGCAGCAGTTCGGCGGCGGAGCGGCTGGTGGTGTGGGTCGAGAACAGCCAGTCGAGTTTGTTGGTCTCGCTGCGGATCTCGTCGCGATGCAGCGCGACGCGCGCGGTGTAGTCGCGCGCCCAGCTCTCGGCGCGGCCCGCGGTGATGACGCTGCCGTCTTCCGGTTCGACGAATTCGACCCGGCCGGAATAGGGGAAGGATTCTTCGGCGGGATCGACGATCTGGACCAGCGTGCCATGCGCGCCAGAGGCGGACAATCCGGCCAGCATGTTCCTGATTTCGGGCATCGTGGACCAGAAATCCGACAGCACCACGATTTCAGCCAGCGCCGACGGAACGAACGACGGAGGCAAACTCAAGCGCGTCGCATCGTCGTGCAGCATCGCCTGCGCCATCTTGTCGATCACGTTGCGGCTCGAGGTCGGGCTCATCAGGCCGGGGACGCCGACACGTTCGCCGCCCGAGACCAGAAGCTCGGCCAGCGCGAAGGTGACGATCAGTCCGCGTTCGAGCTTGCTGTCGCGCGCCCCCCTCGAGGCAAACGCCATCGACGGCGAACGGTCCGGCCACAACCACACGGTGTGCGCGGCCTCCCATTCCTGCTCGCGGACATAGAGATGATCGTCGCGCGCCGAGCGGCGCCAGTCGACGTTCTGCGACGGCTCGCCCGAGACGAAGCGGCGGTATTGCCAGAAACTCTCACCGGCGCCGGCGCGCCGCCGGCCATGCAGACCGTGAATGACGTTGGCAGCGATGCGGCGCGCTTCAAGCACAAGACGGGGCAGCGATGCGGCGAGCGTTCGGCTTTCGCCATCGGCACGTCGGATTGCTGTGATCTCCTCGCTCAGGTGCCTGGTTTCTGCGGCCATCAACCAATCCGCATCTTCAATTGCTTGATCACGTCGGGAATGGTGCGGCCCTCGGCGCGCGCCGAGAATGTCAGCGCCATGCGGTGCTTGAGAATGGGTTCGGCGAGATCGAGCACGTCGTCGATCGAGGGCGCAAGGCGGCCATCGAGCAGCGCGCGGGCGCGGACCGCCAGCATCAGCGACTGGCTGGCGCGCGGGCCCGGGCCCCAGGCGATCAGCTTCTCGCCGTCGGGATTGGGCCGCGCGGCGCGTACCAGCGAAAGGATGGCCTCGACGACGCTGTCGCCGACCGGCAGGCGCCGCACCAGCCGCTGCGCGGCAATCAGGATCTCCGCGTTCATCGAGGCTTTCGCCAGCGTCTCATCGGCGCCGGTGGTCTCGAACAGGATGCGCCGTTCGGCGTCGCGATCGGGATAATCGACGTCGATTTCCATCAGGAAGCGATCGAGCTGCGCTTCCGGCAGCGGATAGGTGCCTTCCTGCTCCAGCGGGTTTTGGGTCGCGAGCACGTGGAACGGCTTTGGCAGATCGTGGCGCGCGCCGGCCACCGTGATGTGCTGCTCCTGCATCGCCTGCAGCAGCGCCGACTGGGTGCGTGGGCTGGCGCGGTTGATTTCGTCGGCCATCAGGAGCTGCGCAAACACCGGGCCCGAGATGAAGCGGAACGACCGCTTGCCGGAATTGCTTTCGTCCAGCACCTCGGCGCCGAGAATATCCGACGGCATCAGGTCCGGCGTGAACTGGATGCGCTTGGCGTCGAGGCCGAGCGTGATGCCGAGCGTTTCGACCAGCTTGGTCTTGGCCAGACCGGGAACCCCGATCAGCAAGGCGTGACCGCCGGACAGGATCGTCACCAGGGTGTTTTCGATCACCCGATCCTGTCCGAAGATGACGGTGGAGATCGCCTCCTTCGCAGCACGGATTTGACCGGAGACCTGTTCGGCCGAACGGACGATTCCGTCTTCCAGTTTCTCGACACTGTCTGCGCCAGGCATTTCGTTCTCCTTGCCAGATTTCAAAATGAGACCGCTCGATATCAGCGTCGTCATGCCATGAACCTCATGCTAAACCGATGCAAAGGCCATGTATTCGTTGAATTGGACTATCCCCACATTATCGGCATTTAGGGGTATGAACGGCATCACGAAGTGGCGAGAATGATGTCCCGCTCACATCTTCGAGTACGTGCACCAATCGTGCCAGATTGAGGCGACTAAATCTTAAGGCAAACAATGGCGAACGAAGGGCAGACCAACCAGCACCGTGAAACCACGGGCCTTGAAAGCAAGGGTCTCGAGGGCCTCACCGCCGCGGCCAGCGATGCGGCGAAAGCCAACCCTGCCGGCACAAGGGGGTTGCCTCCCGTGCACCTGTGGAATCCGCCGTTCTGCGGCGATCTCGACATGCGAATTGCCTGCGACGGGACCTGGTTCTACATGGGGACGCCAATCGGCCGACCGGCGCTGGTCCGGCTGTTTTCGACCATCCTCAAGCGCGAGGACGGCAAGCACTTTCTCGTGACCCCGGTGGAGAAGGTCGGCATCCGCGTCGACGATGCGCCGTTCCTTGCGGTCGAGATGCAGACCGAGGCGGACGAACGCGGCCGGCTGCTGCGTTTTCGCACCAATGTCGATGACTGGGTCGGCTGCGATGGCGGACACCGCCTGCGATTCGAGATGGCCGCCGACGGCGGGCTGACGCCCTATCTCCACGTCCGCGCTGACTTGTGGGCCAAGGTTACCCGCGCGATCTACTACGATCTGGTTGACATGGGCGAGGAGCGGGTGGTCGATGGCCAAAACATGTTCGGGATCGAATCCGGCGGCGAATTCTTCGCAATGGCGGACGCGAAGCAGGTGAGGGACGCGCTTTGAACGGCACCATGCTGAAGATGGAACCGGCCGCCACCAGTGCGGCGGAATTCTTCGAGCGAACCCGGGCGCGGCTCAATTTCGACGTTCCGCCGGGACTGGTCGACCCCAATATCATTCCGAAAAGCGGCGATCAGGGCACCGATCGCATGCTGGAGATCATCGCGCGCGAACAGCCGGTGCGGCCGGCCGCGGTATTGATCCCGGTGGTGGAGCATCCGGAGCCGACGGTGCTGTTGACGCAGCGCTCGGCGCATCTCAACGAACATGCCGGCCAGATCGCCTTTCCCGGCGGCAAGATCGATGTCACCGACGCCTCGCCGCTCGATGCCGCCTTGCGCGAGGCCGATGAGGAAGTCGGCCTCAAGCGCGAGTTCATCGAGCCGATCGGCTATCTCGATCTCTACGGTACCGGTTTTGGATTTCGCATCCTGCCGACGGTGGCGCGGGTCAAGCCCGGTTTCAAGCTCAGGATCAACGAAGGCGAAGTGGATGACGCCTTCGAGGTGCCGCTGGCGTTTCTGATGAATCCGGCGAACCACCAGATCCACAGCAAGGAATTCCGCGGCATGGAGCGCTCCTACTACGCCATGCCGTATGCCGAGCGTTATATCTGGGGCGCGACGGCGGGAATCCTGCGCGTGCTGTATGAGCGGATCTATCTGCCATGATCCGTCCGGCATTGACCGAAGTCGGAATCTTCCTGATCCCGTTCGCGGTCTATGCCCTGTTCCTGATTGGCACCCGTTCCGGATTGATGGTGCAATCCTCCTGGCCGGCGAGCCGGGTCGCAAAACTGGTGCTGGGGTCGCTGCTGCTGGTGGTGATCAGCTTTGTCCTGCTCGCGCATTTCTCCGGCGCGCCGCCCAATTCGACCTACGTTCCCGCCCACATGGAGAACGGCAAGTTCGTTCCCGGAGTTGAAAAATGAGCGAGGTGCCGGTGCTGTCGGATGCGCCGTGGCTGAGATCCGGTCCGGCGGCCCGCGTGCTCGCTTTGCTCAATGGCGGGAACGAGCAAGCCCGCGTCGTCGGCGGCGCGGTCCGCAACGCGCTGATGAAGATCCCGACGGCCGACATCGATATCGCGACCACGGCGGTCCCTGAGGAAGTCGTCCGCCGCGCCAGGGCGGCCGGCATCAAGAGCGTGCCGACCGGCATCGAGCATGGCACCGTGACGCTGGTGATCGATGGCCATCCGTTCGAGGTGACGACGCTGCGCGAGGATACCGAGACCTACGGCCGCAAGGCCAGGGTCGCGTTCGGCCGCGACTGGGTCCGCGACGCGGAGCGGCGCGACTTCACCATCAATGGTCTTTCGGTCGATGCCGATGGCGTCGTGCACGATCATGTCGGCGGGCTTGCGGATATTGCCGCCAGACGCGTGCGTTTCATCGGCGACCCCGGCGCGCGGATCGCCGAGGATTATTTGCGCATCCTCCGGTTCTTCCGCTTTCACGCCGCTTATGCGGTCGGTGATCCCGATCGCGCCGGCTATCTCGCCTGCATTGGCGGGCGCGCGGGATTGGCGAATCTCTCGGCGGAACGCATTCGCATGGAGATGCTCAAGCTCGTGGTCGCCAGCGGAGCCGAGATCGCGGTCACCGCGATGGCTGACGGCGGTCTGCTGCTGCCGATCTTCGGCGGCGTCGCCTATACCGGGCCGTTTGCGGCAATGATATCGGTGGAACATCTGCTTGGACTTGAAGCCAGTGCGGTTCGAAGGCTCGGCGCGCTCACTGTGGCCGTGACCGAGGATGCCAAGCGCGTCGCAGCACGCTTACGTCTTTCCAACGCCGAGACCAAGGCGCTGGATTCGATGGGCCATCGCTGGTGGCGGCTGCACGGCATGGACGAGGCGACGGCGCGGCGGCGTCTCTACCGGCTCGGCGAGGAGCCCTATCGCGACCGCCTGATGCTGGCATGGGCGCGGGCCGGTGCGCTTCACGACACCGCCTATTGGCGCGAACTGGCAACTTTGCCGCAGCGCTGGCGCGCTCCGAAATTTCCGCTCAAGGCGGCCGACTTTGTTGCGCGCGGAATTGCCGAGGGACCGGCGCTGGGTCACGTGCTGACGCTGGCGGAGGACGCCTGGCTGGCTGCGGATTTTCCCGACGATCCATCCCCGCTGGCGGCGATCGCCGATCAGACCATGGCGCGTTTCAAGCGAGACCATCGGCTGTGAGCATTCTGGCCGGCTTTGCCGATATCTCGCTCGGCCAGCTCTTGCTGGTAGCCGCCATCGCGCTGTTCGCTTCGCTGATCGGCGGCCTTGCCGGCTATGGCACCGGCGCGCTGATGCCGCTGGTGCTGGTGCCGCTGGTCGGCGCCGAGCCCGTGGTGCCGATCATCGCGATCTCGGCCGTCTTCACCAATATCAGCCGCTTCACCGCCTATTTCCGCTATATCGACCGGCGCCGCGCGCTGATCGTCGTCGCGGCCGCGGCGCTCACGACGGCGCTCGGCGCTTACGGCTATACGCGGCTGACCAATGCCGGTGCTGCGCTGGTGATCGGCACCATGCTGATCTCGAGCGTGCCGCTGCGCCGGCTCGCCAAGCGCCGCGAGGTCAGGATCGGCGACAGCGGGCTTGCCGCCAGCGCGGTCGGTTACGGCGTCGTGGTTGGGGGCACCTCGGGCTCGGGGGTGATCTTGCTGTCGCTGTTGATGGCCGCCGGCCTCGAAGGCGCGGCCGTGATCGCTACCGATGCGGTGATCTCGGTTGCCACCAGCGTCATCAAGATCTCGGTGTTCGGTCTCGCCGGTGTCGTCACCGCGCAGGTGCTCGCCTTTGCGCTGCTGATCGGAATCATCGCGATACCCGGAGCTTTTCTCGCCAGGGCTTTCGTCGAGCGGATGCCGGTGCATATCCACACCGCAATCCTCGACGCCGCCGTCATCACTGGCGGCGTGGTGATGATCTCAACGGCTGCGCGATCCTTGCTCTAGAAAAATCCTGGTGCCGCCAGGTATCTGGACCCGGCGGCCTTACAGGGAACTCTCACGCCACCTTACTTTTCTTGTGGCCGTCGTCCTCATTCTCTTCGTCGTCGTCTTCGGTTTCGTCTTGATCCTCTTCGTCCTCAGGATCGTCCATTTCGGCAAATTCGAGCACGACTTTTGGCAGCGTTTCGCGAAACAGATCGCCCTCGCTGCCCATCCACAGGCACTCCGCCGTGTCGTCGTGGACTTCCGCCACGGTAACCGGGTGACCGCCGGATTTCAGAATGACAACATCGCCTGGTTTCAATTCCATGATCTCTTTCCTCCGCGCTGATTGACGCGACTCGCAGGCTATCGATCAGTCATGACAAGCCGATCACGGCCAGCCCATTGCGCGAAGGCGTTTTACTTTCCGCGCGGTGTAGCGCCGCTGGGCGCTGGAGCGATAAGCAAGGTTACCCGCGCCCGCCCGGCAGCAACTCGGTCAGCGAGCGGATGATGCGATCGGGCTTGATGGCGGAATCCGCGGGCAGGCCTTGGCCGTGGACGTCGATCCAGATCGCATAGATGCCGAGGCGCTGTGGCGCTTCGACTTCCCATTCCAGGTTGTCGCCGATCATCCAGGTCTCGGGTGCGGTGACGCCGAGCACCTGCATGGCGTGCAGATAGGCGCGGTCGTCCGGTTTACCGAAACCATGCTCGCCTTCGATCTGGATGTGATCGAACCGGTGTGCCAATGCAAAGCGCTCGACCTTTGCGCGCTGCGGTTCGGCGGCTCCGTTGGTGACCAGCGCCAGTTTCACGCCACACGCCTTCAAGGCATCGATGGCGTCATGCGCGCCCGGGAAGACGAACATCTCCTCTTCGCGATAGGCGGTGAACCGGTCGGCGAGCCGGGTCGCAAGGTCGGTTGAGAGACTGGTCCGGTGAGCTGCGGCAAGCGCGGCAAATCCATCCCTGACGACAATGTGGCGGGCTTCGCCGAGTTTCAGCCGCCACTCCGCCCCGGCTGCCGCCCAGAATTTTCGACCGGCCTCCACGATCGCCGCGGCCACCTGTTGCGATGACAGCGGCGCAAACTCGCCCGCAAATTCGCGCGCGACGTTGTTCCAGGCGATATCGGGGCGGCCGTAGGCCGACAGGATGGTCTCATCCATGTCGATCAGCATCGCGCGGGGGAGTTGCGTCATGATATCAAGGCCATTTCACTTCTGGAGGCATCGACGACAGGATTGAATCGACGTTGCCGCCGGTCTTCAGCCCGAAGGTGGTGCCGCGGTCGTACAGCAGGTTGAATTCGACATAGCGGCCGCGACGCATCAGTTGCTCGTCACGGTCCTCCGCTGTCCACGGCGTGGCAAAATTCCGTCGCACCAGATCGGGATAGATTTTGACGAACGCGCGGCCGACGTCCTGCGTGAAGGCGAAGTCGGCATCCCAATCGCCGGAATCGTGATGGTCGTAAAAGATGCCGCCGATGCCGCGGGCTTCCTTGCGATGCGGCAGGTAGAAATAATCGTCGCACCATTTCCTGTATCGCGCGTAGTCCGCTACCCCGTTGTGGCCGCCGCAGGCGCTCTCCATCGCCTGATGAAAGGCAATCGTGTCGGGGTCCTGCTGGGTCCGCCGCCGGTCCAGAACCGGCGTCAGGTCCGAGCCGCCGCCGAACCAAGCCTTGGTCGTCATCACAAAGCGTGTGTTCATATGCACGGCAGGGACGTGCGGATTGCGCATATGCGCGATCACCGAAACGCCGGATGCCCAGAACCGGGGATCATCGGTGGCGCCCGGAATTTGCGCGCGGAATTCGGAGCTGAATTCGCCATGCACGGTCGAGCAATGCACGCCGACTTTTTCGAACAGCCGCCCGTACATCATCGACATCACGCCGCCGCCGCCCGGCTTGCCGGTGTGGTCGTTGCGGTCCCACGGCGTCCGCACGAAGCGTCCCGCACCGCCGGGGTAGAGCGATGCCGGGGCGTCGTCTTCCAGCCGTTCGAAGGCTGAGCAAATGTCGTTGCGCAGCGCTTCGAACCAGCGTCTGGCGCGGGCCTTGCGGTCTTCGATCACGGACATGTCCATCTGCGTCTAACCCTGTGGCCCGAAATATGTGCAGCTCTCGTTGCAACTGTCGCGGTGAACGCTGACGCGCGTGATCTTTCCGGCGTGCTGAACCCGCTCCCAGATGAAGCGCGACAGGTTTTCCAGCGTCGGCGCTCCCAGCGCCACGACATTGTTCAGGAGCTTGTGATCGAGCGTCTTCTGCACCTCCGCCATGCTGCGTTCGAGCAGGCCCAGATCGAGCAGCATCCCGGTTGAGGGGTCGGGCGTCCCCCGCACGCTCACTTCAGCACGGAAGGAATGCCCATGGATTTCCTCGCTGGCCGCGCCAAACGTCGTTCCCGGCAGCGAATGCGCCGCCTCGAAGCGGAACGATTTCGTCAATTCCCACATCCTGAAACTCAAATCCTGTCTGATGCCAATCTGATCTTTATCTGATGCCGAGCGTCTTGTGCGTCTGCACGCTGAGCCGCCATTGTGGATGGCGCAGGCAGTAGTCGACCGCGCGCGCGGTATTTTCCGTAACGTCAGGGCCGTCCATCGGCTGCAGCGAGAAGCGCTCAAAGGAAAGACCGAGATAGTCCTCCGGCGCCAAATTTTCCTGCGGATAGACCAGCTTCAATTCCTGACCGCGGCGTACCACGAGGTCGGCGCCGGCTTTCGGGCTGACGCAAATCCAGTCCATGCCCTCGGGCGGGGTGATGGTTCCATTGGTCTCGACGCCGATCTCGAAGCCGCGGGCATGCAGCGCGTCGATCAGCAGCTTGTCGACCTGCAGCAGCGGTTCGCCGCCGGTCAGGACGACATAGCGGTTGGCGTTCGCGCCCGTCCATTGCGCGGCGACGGTGTCGGCGAGTTGATCTGCCGAGCCATAGCGGCCGCCCAATGTGCCGTCGGTCCCGACAAAGTCGGTGTCACAAAACCGGCAAATTGCGCTGGCGCGGTCCTGTTCGCGGCCGCTCCAGAGGTTGCAGCCCGAGAACCGGCAAAACACCGCCGCCCGGCCGGCATGGGCGCCTTCGCCCTGCAGGGTCAGAAAAATTTCTTTGACCGCGTAACTCACCACGCCTCCTTAAACCTGGGAACCGGTTTGCCTGAGCGCCTCGCCCAAGGCCATCGCCGCAGCCATGGCAACATTGAGCGAGCGCAGGCCCGGCTTGATCGGGATCAACAGCCGGGCATCGGCGCTGGCTGCGACCGTTTCGGGGACCCCGGCGGATTCCCGACCGAACAGCAGGACATCGTGCGCCCCATAGCGGAAATCCAGATAGGAACCGGCCGCCTTGGTCGTGAACAGGATCAGCCGGAAACCGCCTTCGTTACGCCATTGCTCGAATTTTGACCATGAGTCGTGGCGGGTAATGCTGACCTGGTCGAGATAGTCCATGCCGGCCCGGCGGAAATGCCGGTCAGAGACTGGAAACCCCGCAGGCTCGATAATGTGGGCCGCCACATCCAGGCACGCGCACAGACGCAGAATCGTTCCCGTGTTCTGGGGGATGTCGGGCTGGAAAAGCGCAATCTGCATAATAGGGCGGCTTGTGAAGTCTCGATGAAAATCTTTGAATGCATCGCTGCTTGGCGCGGATTTAGTGCATTGCACGCTTGCGAGCCGATAGCGGGCTTGCGCTCTTACGGCAAGGGTGCCAATAGAACGATTCTGGACTGCTTGTTCCGCCGGATTGGCCGGGAAAAGTGGTCTTTCTGCCGCCGCGGGGGCCGCGGGCGCCGGCAGCCTCTTCCGGGCGCTTTTTGAGCGTCTCCGGGGCGGTTCCGCTGGCTGCAGATGAGAAAGGGCTTGGAATCGTGACGACAGCGTCTTCGGCGGACCATCCGACACGCCGTGATTTCCTTTTTGTTGCAACGGGAGCCGTCGCCGCGGTTGGCGCAGCTGCCACCGTGTGGCCGCTGGTTTCCCAGATGAACCCGGATGCCTCGACGATCGCGGCCGGTGCGCCGATCGAAGTCGATCTGGCCCCGATTGCCGATGGGCAGGACATCAAGGTGTTCTGGCGCGGCAAGCCGATCTACATCAGCCACCGCACCAAGAAACAGATCGAGGAGGCGCGCGCGGTTCCGGTCGCCAGCCTGCCGGATCCGGCGAGCGATCAATCCCGGGTCAAGGAAGGCCATGACCAGTGGCTGGTCGTGATCGGCATCTGCACCCATCTCGGCTGTATCCCGATCGCCCATGAGGGCAATTACGACGGCTTCTTCTGCCCCTGCCACGGCTCGCAATACGACTCTTCGGGCCGTATCCGTCAGGGACCCGCCCCCGCCAATCTGGTGGTGCCGCCCTACACCTTCGTTTCCGATACCAAAATCCAGATTGGCTAAGTCTCGGCCTCCCGAGATTTGGACCTGGATTTGGACCCATCGCGCCGTTTTTCTTCTCAGGATCGCATCAATGAGCGGACCATCCGATTTTCAGCCGACCAACCCCGCCTTGAAGTGGATCGAACGGCGCCTCCCGATCATGGGCCTGGTCCACTCCTCGTTCGTGGCCTATCCGACGCCGCGTAACCTGAACTACTGGTGGACCTTCGGCGCCATCCTTTCGATGATGCTCGGGTTGCAGATCCTGACCGGCGTGATCCTGGCGATGCACTACACGCCGGAGGCCACCATGGCCTTCAAGTCGGTCGAAAGCATTGTCCGTGACGTGAACTACGGCTGGCTGCTGCGCAACGCGCACGCCAGCGGCGCGTCGATGTTCTTTCTCGCCGTCTACATCCACATGTTCCGCGGCCTGTACTACGGGTCATACAAGGAGCCGCGTGAAGTGCTCTGGATCCTCGGTGTCATCATCTACCTCCTGATGATGGCGACGGGCTTCATGGGCTATGTGCTGCCGTGGGGCCAGATGAGCTTCTGGGGCGCCACCGTCATCACCAATCTGTTCTCGGCCATTCCGTATTTCGGCGAGAGCATCGTGACGCTGCTGTGGGGCGGCTTCTCCGTCGGCAATCCGACGCTGAACCGCTTCTTCTCGCTGCACTACCTGCTGCCCTTCGTGATCGCGGGTGTCGTCGTGCTGCACATCTGGGCACTGCACGTCGCGGGTCAGAACAATCCGGCCGGCGTCGAGGCGAAGACCGAAAAGGACACCGTGCCGTTCACGCCTTACGCGACCATCAAGGATGCGTTCGGTGTCGCCTGCTTCATGCTGTTCTTCGCCTGGTTCATCTTCTACATGCCGAACTATCTCGGCGACGCCGACAACTACATTCCCGCCAATCCCGGCGTGACGCCGGCGCACATCGTGCCGGAATGGTATTACCTGCCGTTCTACGCGATCCTGCGTTCGATCCCGAACAAGCTCGCCGGCGTCATCGCGATGTTCTCGGCGATCATCGTGCTGGCGTTCCTGCCCTGGCTCGACAGCGCGAAAACCCGGTCGTCGAAGTATCGCCCGCTGGCCAAGCAGTTCTTCTGGATCTTCGTCGTGGTCTGCATCCTGCTCGGCTATCTCGGCGCGCAGCCGCCGGAAGGCATCTATGTGATCGCCGGCCGTATCCTGACCTTCTGCTACTTCGCCTATTTCCTGGTCCTGCTGCCGTTGCTGAGCCGGATCGAGAAGCCGCGTACGGTGCCGAATTCGATCGCCGACGACGTGCTGGCGAAATCCGGCAAGTCGGCCGTGGCATCGGCGGTGATCGCGCTCCTGGTGGCGGGCGGTCTGTTCGCCGGCAGCGTGCAAAATGCGCGTGCCGAAGGACAGGAATCGCCGCCGTCGGCGAAGTGGTCGTTCTCGGGCCCGATAGGCAAGTTTGATCGCGGCTCGCTGCAGCGCGGCCTGAAGGTTTACAAGGAAGTCTGCTCGGCCTGTCACAGCCTGAACTACATCGCGTTCCGCAATCTCGCCGATCCCGGCGGTCCCGGTTATTCGACGGCGCAGGCGGCAGCTTTGGCCTCCGAGTACAAGATCAAGGACGGCCCGAACGATCAAGGCGAGATGTTCGAGCGGCCCGGCCGGCCGGCGGACTACTTCCCCGCGCCGTTCGCGAACGAGCAGGCCGCGCGCGCCGCCAATGGCGGCGCCGCTCCCCCGGACCTGTCGCTGATCACCAAGGCACGTTCCTACGAGCGCGGCTTTCCGCAGTTCATCTTCGACTTCTTCTCCCAGTTCCAGGAGCAGGGCCCGAACTACGTCAGCGCGATCCTGCAGGGCTTTGAAGACAAGCCGCCGGCTGGCGTGACGATCCCTGACGGCTCCTACTACAACAAATACTTCCCCGGCCACGCCATCAAGATGCCGAAGCCGCTGAGCGACGGCCAGGTCACCTTCGACGACGGATCGCCGGCGACGGTGGCGCAATACGCCCACGACGTCACCACGTTCCTGATGTGGGCTGCGGAGCCGCATATGGAAGCGCGCAAGCGGCTCGGCCTGCAGGTCTTCGTGTTCCTGATCCTGCTCACGGGCCTGCTGTATTTCACCAAGAAAAAGGTCTGGGCCGACGCGCACTGAGCGCTTCGGTCGGCCATGTGAATTCGGAAAAAGCCCCTGCGGGGGCTTTTTTGTTGCCGTATGCGTGCCTAGCTGACGATTGCTTCCTGACCGCACTGCGGACAAAATGGCCGCCAACTGCCCCCCAAAGAAAACTCCCGGAGGAACCATGGGTACCAGCATCGGCTTCAGTCGCCCGGACGGCAAGGACGCCTTCGGCTATCTCGCCAACGCCGCGCAGGGCAATGCGCCCGGCGTGGTCGTGATCCAGGAATGGTGGGGGCTGCAGGGCCAGATCAAGGGAATCTGCGACCGTTTCGCGCTGGCCGGCTTCGATGCGCTGGCGCCGGATCTCTACAACGGCACGGTGGTGCCCTATCACGACACGGATGCAGCCGGCAAAGAGATGAACTCACTGGACTTCATGGACGCCACCACACAGACCGTGCGCGGGGCCGTCCAATATCTCTCCAGGAACGGCGCCAAGGTCGGCTTGACCGGCTTCTGCCTCGGCGGCGCGGTGACCATCATCGGCGCCACCAAGATCCCGGAGCTGACGGCGGGCGTGGTGTTCTACGGCATTCCGCCGGAGCAGGCGGCCAAACCGGCCGACGTGAAAATTCCACTGCAGGGCCATTTTGCCACCAAGGACGACTGGTGCACGCCGCAACTGGTCGATGGCTTCGAAAAGGGCATGAAGGCTGCGGGCAAATCGCTGGAACTGTTCCGCTACGACGCCGAGCACGGTTTCGGCAACGAGCAGCGCGTGACGGTGCACGACCGGCATTGCGCTGAACTTGCCTGGAGCCGCGCCACGGATTTTTTCAGGAAGCATCTGGGGTGAGGGAAAACCGTCGTCATTGCGAGGAGCAAAGCGACGAAGCAATCCATTCTTTCTTTCCGTGGCAAGATGGATTGCTTCGCTTCGCTCGCAATGACGGAAGAAGGGGCACAGTGTCGCCCTGTCAGCCCTTGCCGCTCACTCCGTCCCACCACGCGCAGGTGCCCGACGTCAGCTTGTAATTGCCCTCCATCACCTGAACCGGTGCGCGCATCCCCGAGGCCGCGGCGTGCATTCGCATCTCGCGGGCGACTTCGCGGTCCGCCGGCGACAGCCAGACGCGATCATGGCCCCACAGGCTGGGGCCATCGTGCATCTCGACCGGCTGCCAGGTCGACGGTTCGATCTCGCGGCCGCCCCAGCCGCATTCGATCATGAAGGATGACGGCGTCCTGGCGTAGAACGACGTCATGAAATCGTTGGTGTGACGGCCGAGCGTGACGCCGATGCGGTCGGTCTGGGTCAGCGCGATGTCGTAGCACTGGCCGACGTCGTCGAGCGAAAACAACTCCACCATCAGATGATGCATGCCGTTCGTGCCGGTCTCGATCAGGGCCAGGCTGTGATGCCGGGCGTTGACGTGGAAGAAATAGGCGCGAAACGGCTTTTCGATGTAGTCGGAAAGCCCGAAGCCGAGCACATCGACATAGAACGCCATCACCGGGGCGATGTTTTCGACGGTCAGCACGGCATGCCCGAGGCCTTGCGGACCGGTGCGAAAGCCCGAGATCGAGCGGCCGGGCCTGAACGGCGTGTCGTCGATCTCGGCGCCGTAAAACGCCTCGAGGCGGTTGCCGGCGGGATCGCGGAATGAAATCAGGCCCCGCACGCGCCGTGCGTCGGCCAAGGCCTGCGGTTCCGCCGTGACCTTGACGCCGGCCTTTTCCAGCCGCGCCGCCAACTCGTCCAGCGCTGCGGCGTCGGCCACTTCCCAGCCGAAGAAGCGCGTCCCTTCGGGCATCGCGCGGTCGATGACGATGCGCTGTTTGCGGTCGTCCATCCGGAACGCCAGCAGCGAATTGCCACGCTCGACGGCCTGCAGGCCGACCAGGGAGGTGCCGAACTGCCGCCAGTCGTCGAGCGCATCCGACCCAAAGCCGGCATATCCCAGACCCTGTATTGCCATCCTGCGCCTCCATTTGTTGCCGGCGTTTCGTTCGCCGCTGCTTGGGTCGAATCTGACGCATATTTTCGCCCTTTCAAACCCCAAAGATGGGCCCCAGCCCGGCTCGGGACGCAGTCGCCTCCCTTGACATCGCTCCCGGCGGATGGTGTTTAGCCTCCATGAACACCGTTTTCCGCCCATCCCGTCTTTGGTGGCGCACCTCCTAAGAGGTGGCCGGTGCGATTTCATTTTCAAAAATCGAAGGTCGCCATCGCAGTGCGACGGTCCCTTCGTTTGTCCTGTGTGGCGCTCCCTCGCTAAGTTTCGTAAGAGGATCACATGAACAGGACAGCCTTCTCCCTGCCGGCAAAGAGCGAATACCGCACCTTTGGCGGGCTCGCGATATCGCGGGTGGTCGAGCAATTTACCGGTGGTGCCGACCGGCTCGATGACTTGATCGACCTGCTCGATCGCCGCCCTGGCGTCGTGCTGTCGTCGGGCACCACGGTGCCCGGCCGCTATGAAAGCTTCGATCTCGGTTTTGCCGATCCGCCGCTGTGTCTGGAGACGACAGGCGCCAATTTCTCGCTCTCGGCGCTGAACCAGCGCGGCGAGGTTTTGGTTGCTTTCCTCGGCGACGTGCTGCGCGAGCCCTGTGTGGTCATCACCGAGAAGAGCGCTTCGCGTCTCGCCGGTCATATCATCCGTGGCCCGGCGCCGGTCGAGGAAGACCAGCGTACCAGGCGCGCCAGCGTGATGTCGCTGGTCCGCGATATCGTGGCGGCATTCACGGCCAATGACGATCCGATGCTCGGCCTGTTCGGCGCCTTCGCCTACGATCTCGTGTTCCAGATCGAGGACCTCGTGCAGAAACGGGCCCGCGAAAGCGACCAGCGCGACATCGTGCTCTACGTGCCGGATCGCCTGCTGGCCTATGATCGCGCCACCGGCCGCGGCGTGGTGCTGAACTACGACTTTGCCTGGAAGGGAAAATCGACCGAAGGCCTGCCGCGCGAGACCGCGGAAAGTATCTACGCGAAAACGCCGCGCCAGGGATACGCGGATCACGCCCCCGGCGAATATCAGGCCACGGTGGAGACCGCGCGCGCAGCCTTCGCGCGCGGCGATCTGTTCGAGGCGGTGCCGGGGCAATTGTTCGCCGAGCCCTGCGAGCGTTCGCCGGCCGAAGTGTTCGTGCGGCTGTGCCGGATCAATCCCTCGCCCTATGGCGCGCTGATGAATCTCGGCGACGGCGAATTCCTGGTTTCCGCCTCACCGGAAATGTTCGTGCGCTCCGACGGGCGGCGGGTCGAGACCTGCCCGATCTCGGGCACGATCGCGCGAGGTGTCGATGCGATCGGCGATGCCGAGCAGATCCGGCAATTGCTGAATTCGGAAAAAGACGAATTCGAACTCAACATGTGCACCGACGTCGACCGCAACGACAAGGCGCGGGTTTGTATTCCCGGGACGATCAAGGTGCTGGCGCGCCGCCAGATCGAGACCTATTCAAAACTGTTCCACACCGTCGACCATGTCGAAGGCATGCTGCGGCCGGGGTTTGAACTCGCTCGATGCATTCCTGACCCACGCCTGGGCGGTGACGGTGACCGGCGCGCCGAAGTTGTGGGCGATGCAGTTCGTCGAGGACAATGAGCGGTCGTCGCGGCGCTGGTATGCCGGCGCGATTGGTGCTGTAAATTTCGACGGCAGCATCAACACCGGGCTGACCATCCGCACCATCCGGATGAAGGACGGCCTCGCCGAAGTGCGGGTCGGCGCCACCTGCCTGTTCGATTCCGATCCGGCCGCGGAGGACCGCGAATGCCAGGTCAAGGCGGCGGCGCTGTTCCAGGCGCTGCGCGGCGATCCGCCGAAGCGGCTGTCGGCGTTTGCGCCCGATGCCACCGGCTCGGGCAAAAGGGTGCTACTGATCGACCACGACGACAGCTTTGTGCACATGCTGGCGGATTATTTCCGCCAGGTCGGCGCCAGCGTCACCGTGGTTCGGCACATCCATGCGCAGGATATGCTGAAGCAGAATACTTACGATCTGCTCGTGCTGTCGCCCGGTCCGGGCCGGCCGGAGGATTTCGGGATCTCGAAGACGATCGGGACCGCGCTCGACCAGAAGCTGCCGATCTTCGGCGTCTGCCTCGGTGTGCAGGCGATCGGCGAGTATTTCGGCGGGCAATTGGGCCAGCTCGGCAAGCCCGCCCACGGCCGGCCGTCGCGGGTCCAGGTGCGCGGCGGACGGCTGATGCAGAACCTGCCCAATGAAATCGTGATCGGCCGCTATCACTCGCTGTTCGTCGAGCGCGACAGCGTGCCCGACGTGCTGTCGGTAACCGCGACCACCGAGGACGGCGTCGCGATGGCGATCGAACACAAGACCCTGCCGGTCGGCGGCGTGCAGTTTCATCCGGAATCGCTGATGTCGCTCGGCGGCGAGGTGGGGCTGCGCATCGTCGAGAACGCGTTCCGGCTCGGCGTACCCGTTAACTGAGGATTGCGAGAAACCAATGACGTTTGATCACGATCTGAAGGCCACCGTCCGCACCATTCCGGATTACCCGAAGCCGGGCATCCTGTTTCGCGACATCACCACGCTGCTGGCGGATGCGCGGGCGTTTCGCCGCTCGGTCGATGAGCTGGTGCAGCCATGGGCCGGCAACAAGATCGACAAGGTCGCCGGCATCGAGGCGCGCGGCTTTATTCTCGGCGGCGCGGTGGCGCATCAGGTGTCGGCCGGCTTCGTGCCGATCCGGAAAAAAGGCAAACTGCCGCACACCACGGTGCGGATCGCCTACTCCCTGGAATACGGCCTCGATGAGATGGAGATGCACGCCGATGCTGTTCTTCCCGGTGAGCGCGTCATCCTGGTCGACGACCTCATCGCCACCGGCGGCACCGCGGAGGGCGCGGTGAAGCTGCTGCGCCAGATCGGCGCCAACGTGGTCGCGGCCTGTTTCATCATCGATCTGCCCGATCTCGGGGGCGCTGCGAAACTGCGGGCGATGGGGGTGCCAGTGCGAACGCTGATGGCGTTCGACGGGCATTGAGGCTCGATCCGCCGGGACGACAGAACTCACGACCCCTGCAGCATCACGCGCAGTTCCAGGTCGCGAAACGCCGAATAATTGCGGCGGATCCATTGGTGCAGTTCGGTCGATGAATCCTTTTCGGTGCGCAGGTAACCCGTGAACGAGAAGCTCAGCCGGTCGATATAGGTCTTCAGGAACACCGGCAGCGCCGAGATCGGCAGCACGCGGCCGCGGGCCATGGCCGGCGGCAGTTCGCCGCGTACCACGTGCTCGTTGTCGATCGTGATCAGGGCGTTCGGCGGAATCTGCTGCTGCAGAATCGGATAGCCGCGCGCCGAGACGCGGTCGGTGTCGGCCACGAACAGGATCACCGGGGCGACGCTGCGGCGGGCCGCTTCCTTCATGAAGCCGATCTCGTCGGTCATCTTGAAAAACTCGTCGAAGGCGTGGAAGCCGAGGTCGATCACCTTGGCGACCCCGTCATTGACGATCAGGCGGTCCATCAGCTGCATCTTGCCGTAGGTGTCGATGACGTCGGCGGTCTCGGTGATTTTCGGGAGGTATTCGAGCAGCGACGGCTCTTTGAGGTTGATGTCGAACGCCGTCACCGTGCCGTTCTTCAACAGCAGGAATTCGCTGAGCAGCCGCGCGATCAGCGTCTTGCCGACGAGCGGGCGGGGCGAGCAGATGATGTAGACGGGCGTGGATGACATCGCCCCGCTATATCAGGCGAAATTTTCGCCCAATCCAGCCCCATTCCGGGCCGTCGAACGATTATTTTTCGCCGCCGCCGCGCGCGCCCGATTTGCCGGCGCCGACCAGGTCGGTCAGCTTGATGCGGTCAAACTCGCTCCAGACGTTCGCGAGCCAGTGCCGGACATAGCCGCGCAGCACGAAGGAATAGTTGGCGGCCTCGTCGTTGGTACCCTTGTTGGCGACGAATTTGAGGAACGGCACCGAGGAGACCTCGACCTGCTCATAGGCCATTTCATTGAGCTTCGGAATGGTGAGTTCGGTGGCATCCTTGATGCGGTGGAAATAGGAATTGTAGGTCGCCTGGTCCCACTGGAAGAACTGGGTGTCGTTGATGAAGTTCTTGACCAGGAAATATTTGGCGCCCTGCATGAAATTGGCGGTCTCGGCGATCTCGTCCAGCGAGGCGATCGAGGGTCCCAGTATATGGAACACGGCAAAGGTGATCTGGCCGGATTTGGCGGCGTCGAGAAAGCCGATGTCGCGCAGCGAGGCCAGCGCCGGCGACAACAGTCCGGCGCGGACGTCGATCACGGTCACCGACGGGCTGGCGGCATTCAGCGTATCGAAGATCTTCATCTGGTCCGACGTCGTCGTCATGTCGACGATCTGGGTGATGTCGGGATGGAAACGCATCAAGGTGCCGCGCGGCGACTCGGTATCGAACGCCCTTGTGGGGACGTTGTTGGCGCTGAAATAGTCCAGCAGCGTACGCGACACCGTGGTCTTGCCGACCCCGCCCTTGTCCGCGCCCACCACAATCACGACCGGCTTTGCCATGGAATTCCCTTAAGCGTCCCGATCGCGGGAGCGATCGGCAAGTCCCCGTACCTGCTTTGGGCGCGAACATGGCAGAAACAAGGGAATATTCAATTCCTTAAGGCCTAAGCGGGGTTATTCATACCGATTTCGTTAATGGTTTGAAGGGGCTCTCCTCTTTGTTTTGACGCGTTTTCCTCCCGCGAACCGGTATCCACTTCGCTCGAAAACGCTATGGGCACAAATCCCTTCAGCCGTGCGGTCCCCAAGGTCCCTGCGGCGCCCCCTGCGGCGCGCCTGGCGGAGCGCCGGCATTGTTCCAAGGGCCGCGGGGCAGCGGGGGCGGGAGCTGATCCGGGGCCGGCTGTTCGGGCTGGTCGTCGTCCGGCGTATCGGCGGCCTCCGAAGGCAGCGCCAGCGGCCCGGGGTCGTGGCCACCGGCGAATTTCACCAGCGCGTCGACCCGGGATTGCACCGACGGGTGGGTCGCGAACAGGTCGGCAAACCCCTCGCGCGGATTGTCGATGCAGAGTTCCATGACCGCCGAGGTCGCGCCGGGAAGCTCGCCACGATTCTCGATCTTGCGCAGCGCCGAGATCATGGCATCGGGGTTCTTCGTCAGTTCGACCGAGCCGGCGTCGGCCAACAGCTCGCGCGACCGCGACAGCGCCAGTTTTACAATTTGCGACATCAGCCACGCCACCACGATCAGGGCGACCGCGATGATCACCACGATGATCGCGCCGCCGCCGGAGCCCTTGCTGTTGCTGTCCGATGAAGAGGACGACGATGATCGCGACGAGGATGAGGACGACCAGCCGCTGCCGCCGGAACTCCACGACAGACTGGTGAAGCTGCGGAAGAACAGTTCGCCGAAAAAGCCGACCACGCCGGCGATGATCACCGCGACCACCATCAGCTGCACGTCGCCGTTGCGTATGTGAGTGAGTTCGTGGCCCAGCACCGACTCGATCTCCTGATCGTTCAGCGCCTTCAAGAGCCTCGTGGTGACGGTGACGGCATATTGCCGCCGGTTGAGCCCGGTCGCGAACGCGTTCAGCGCCGGGCTTTCCATCACCTTCAGCTTCGGCATCGGAATGCCGCGCGAGATGCAGAGGTTTTCCAGCAAATTATAGAGCCGCGGCTGCTGCTTGCGCGTCACGTCCTCGCCGCCGGTGACGGCGTCGATCATGTTTTGGTGAAAGAAATAGGCGATCACGATCCACAGCGCCGCAGCGCCGGTCGCATAGGGAAACGCGGTCAGCAGGTCGCGCAAGGCGGCGATCAGATAGTAATTGACCGACGCATCGCCGTTGGTCAGGACTTCGGCGATCAGCGCGCCGGCATAGACCAGCACATAGATCAGGACGAACAGACCGGCGAGCAGCACCATCGAACGAAACTTGTTCGATGCGATGTGCGTGTAGAGACCGTACGCGGCCATGATGCGCTGCTTCTCGCCGGGATGCCTTGGCGCCTAGAACTTTACCGTCGGCGCCGCCTCGACTTCGGTGCGGCTGGCGCCGAGGTCGAAGAATTCCTTGCGGGTGAAGCCGAACATGCCGGCGAACAGCGCGGCCGGCATCTGCTGGATGCCGGTGTTGTATTCCTGGACCGCGTTGTTGAAAAAGCGGCGGCTGGCGGCGATCTTGTTTTCGAGGTCGGACAGCTCAGAGGCGAGCTGCTGGAAATTGCTGTTGGCCTTGAGGTCCGGATAGGCCTCCGACAGCGCGATCAGGCGGCCGAGCGCGCCGCTCAACTGGTTTTCCGCAGCCGACACCTGCGCCGGCCCCTGCGCCGACATCGCAGCACCCCGGGCCTTCACCACGTCGTCCAGCGTGCCGCGCTCATGCGCAGCATAACCCTTCACGGTCTCGACCAGGTTCGGGATCAGATCATGGCGCTGCTTGAGCTGCACGTCGATGTCGGCAAAGGCCTGGCTGACGCGCTGGCCGAGCGCGACCAGCCGGTTATACGCGCCGAACGCGAACAGCACGAGAATGACGATGACGCCGAGAACGATCCAGCCGGTCGACATGGCAAACAACTCCTGATGGGACAAACAATGCGGGCAGCCTAGACGAAAAACCGCGCACGCGGCAGCCCGCCGCGAAGTGGGCATAGCGTTGGTCGTCCGCAAGGCGGGATAAGTTCAAGGGGCATCTAGCCATGGTCGACCACCGCATCGCCCCACCGCCAGCGCCGGGCGCGGGCATAGTCCGCCTTGGCGCGGCGGGGCACTTTTGCGATATCGAGACCTTCAGGGGTGCAAAGCTTTGCCGTCACCTCGACCTTGCTGACATCGGGCTGCGCCAGCACGCGGGCGTGGCGCGCAGCAACCGGCACGCGGGTCAGCGCGACGTAAGCGAACTTTTCGTCCTCGAAGGGAAGTTCGACCCCCTTGACCTGCATATGTGCGCGCGAGCGGGACAGGCGCTGGGTGAAATGGCACCAGTCCGGCGCAGCAAGCGGGCATTTGCCGTCATGCGGGCAGGGCGCCGCGACACGGGCGCCCAAGGCGATCGATCGCTCCCGCAGCGCCAGTATTCGCGCATAGCCGGCGGGCGTGCCGGGTTCGACTATCAACAGCGTGTCGCGGGTCTTTTCCCACATTAGGTCGGCAAGCGCTTTTTGCTCGGCATCGCCGATCTCGCCGATCATGTAGCTGGCAATCACGAGATCCGCGGCATCGGTGTGGGCGAGCAGACTGCGGGCCTGCCCCGGCTCGTAGGTCATGCCGCGCAGGCGCGCGCTCTTGCGGGTGAGGTCCAGCGCCAGCGAGCGCAAGGCGTCGTTGGCGTCGAGCAGGGTATGATGCTGCAACGACGGAAATACTTCTGTCGCGGCCCAGGTCGCCGTCCCTGGCCCGGCGCCGATATCAAGCAGGCTGGCCGGCGCAAAATCCGGCCTGATTTCGGAGAGCGCGTTCAGGCTGGCGACAACGGCCGCATACGTCGCGGGCATCCGCGCCAGCGCGTAGGCCAGCGCATCGGTCTCGGATTTGATCGCGCCGGAGCCGCCACCGTCGCGGTAGGTTCGCGACATCGAAGCCGCGCGGCCGGCCGCGGTGTTGCGCGACAGGCCTTCCAGTTTCGCGTCGAGCGCGGTCTTGAGTTCGGCGGGGAGATCGGGTGAGGTCATCTCGTCTTTGTCATGCTCCGCGAAAGCGGGGCGTCCGGTAAGCCGTGGTTTCTCGGTTCTATCATGGAAGTCTCTGGAATACTGGATCGCCCGACCTATCCACGTCATTGCGAGCGCAGCGAAGCAATCCATACTTTCTTCGCGGCGAGGTGGATTGCTTCGCTGCGCTCGCAATGACAGCCAAACACACCTCCGCATTCCCGCGGCGCGAAGCGCGCGGGTCGTGAGAGAAAACTTTCGCCCTAAAGAGACAGAGGGCGCAGGGGATGCCGGGTGCGCGCTGCACCCGCGGTCTCGTGTGCAAAGGTTGTGCGAAGAAACGCACACGAGCATACAGGTTCAGCGGAGACACTCCGGCATTCCCCGCGCAATGGTTTTACGGCTTATGGCGCGCTCTCCTCGGCGACGAATTCGTCTTGTCACCGTCGCTGCCGGCTTGATGGCTCTTCGATCCGGTCGGATCGATCTCGCCACCGGCAGCTTGACACCAGCAACGGGTGCCGGAACCACACGCTTTTGCCGTACGCAGCCCGCCAACGCAAAAGGCCTCGACGAGCTTGATACTCGTCCGCCGAAGCCTTAGCGAAGGCGGATTTGGCGCCGTTCGTCCTGCGCGCTGTTATCCGCTCACGAGAGAACCCGCCCTGCGAACACACACACGCCGACGCTGCCGCGTCCACCGCATCCCCTCCCGCGTTCATGACGATCGCGAAACGCCCCTCTTGCCGGGAAAGGACGGGGCGAGCTGGTAGCCCTGATTTGCCCGACAGGTTAAGCGAAATTTTGCCCGTCGCGTTAATTTGCCGCAGCCACGGCGTGTCAGGATGGGCGGAGGCGCGCTTGTGCCGTGCCCAAGCCAGGACGACCGCCATTTTCGAGAACGCTCCCAGACCGGGTATCAAGGCGAGGTCGGCATTGGTCCCGATCAAAGAAATGGGGCCGGCGAGCGTGCCGGCCCCAATCCTGTTTGGCCTGTTCGCGTCGATCGACTACCTGGAATGCCGGTCGTCGCCTCGATCGTGATGGTGATCCCGGTCGAAATCGAACATATCGAACAGGTCTCCGATGGCCGGCATGTTGACGGGAACATAGGGATTGTCATCGTCGGCGCGCGGATTGGGCAGGTTATCGCGGCTGCGCTCGCTGAGCTTGCCGAGATACCAATTCCGCTCGACGAATTTCACGAAGGACGAATGTTCGCCATAGACGTGGGTGATGTGACCGCCCCGCGAGAACGGCGAAACCGCAATCATCGGAATCCGCGGTCCGGTGCCGAAGAAATCGACCGGTTGGATGAAGCCGAAGTCATAGTATCCGCCTCCCTCATCGACGGTGACAAAAATCGCCGTACTTTCCCATTGCTCCTTGTTGCCCTGGGCAAGTCCGATGATGTTCTTGGTGAACTCCTCGAACAGATTGAACTTCGATGATGCCGGATGGCCGTCCATGGCGCCGTCCGGCTTGACGTATGATACCGCCGGCAAGGTGCCGTTCTTGAGATCCTGGAAGAGATCGGTAACGTCACGCATATGGTCGGCGCGCATCGCCGGGTAATTCACCTGATATTCAAACGGGTTGCAGATGTTGCAATAGATTCCGTCGAGCGGAGTGCCGGTCCCGGAAACATTGTAACTGCCGCCATAATACTTCCACGGGATGTGTTTTGCGCTCAAGAGATCGCCGATGCTCGTCATGGTGACCGGCGGAATGGCACCAGCAGGAACTCGGCGTGCCTTGCGGCGTCCAGGCCGGGTTGATGTTCACCGCGTTGTAATAGTGGCCGGGATCGCATTTCGTCTGCACCGGGTAGGGCAGCTTGCCGAGGTAATCCAGGATGGCCTTCACCCCTGGCTGCGTCGCATCGGAACAATTGAACCACTGCTTGCGCGCCGTGTACTGGTTGAGCGTATTGGAGAGCGGGTTGGGATTGTAGAAGGTGCTCGAAGGCGGCGTCGCGGCATTGCCCCGGCCGTCGCCAAAAAAGACCTGATCGGCAAAGCCCAGCGGCACGCTGTCAGGCCCGGTCCCGCCCATCACCGGCTGATGATAATTGTCGCTCATGGTGTATTCGTCGGCGAGGAATTTCAGATAGGGCACGTCGTTCTTCTGCATGTTGAAAAACGCCATGGTCTGGCCGGTATCGTGTGGTGTGCCACCAGGCGGGGTCGAGTAGGTTGTGGTGACGAAGGATTGCAGGTCGTGCAGACAACCGGTCGGATTGCGCCGGGAGACGTGCTCCTTGTCGATCGCGCAATCCATCTGCTGGTACATCTGGAAGAACTGGTGGATGGTGTCGCCGGTATAGGCGTCATAGGGCATGGTCGGGCCGGTCAACTGGAATGGCCCGGGCGGCAGGCTGTTGACGTTCGTGATGCGAGTATCCGGGCCGACGTTGTTCGGCAGGCCCGTGCCACCGGTTCCGAACAGGAACTGGTCGGCCGCGGGGAGACCTGGATCGCCGCCGGGCAGGCCGAGAATGGCGGCTGCCGGGGGGTTTTGCACGCCGGCGAGGTCAGGTGCAGGCAGCACTGAATACAATGACTTTCTGGAGGATCCTGCGCTGACGAAGTAACTTGCGCCATTCGGCGCCGACGTGATCTGAAACTGATGCGCCCTGTCGAATTTTTCGTCAGGCGTGCCGTCGGCCTTGACGATGTGCTCGGACAGCAGGTTCAACACCCTTTCCTCGTCCGACTTCGGCACGTAGGTCGCAAACAGGTGGTCAAAGCTTCGATTTTCGCCGACGATAATGATGACATGCTTGATCGGCGACGCGGTCTTGATGGGATCGTTCGCATCCTCTGCGCGAACACCTTGCGAAAGCGCAAGGGCCGCCATGGAAACGCCGAGCAGCCCAAACCTGCGCGCAAGCGCTGTTTTCAGCATAGCATTCTCCTGTTGGATGTTGAAAGTGACCGGAACGGGCTCGTTCTTATTCCGCGACGATGACACTCATTTTCCGATTGCGTGACACAACCAAAGATGTTCGCCGGACGAGACCTCCACCGGGCGACACACTGGCGGCATGATGTTGGCCAAGGCTTGATAACGACTGCGAAAAGCGCTGCTGGCGTCGGAAATGGTCTGGACGTGGAACCAGACGGATCCTCGCTTGCTGAGAGTCGAAGCGAGCGAGATCAAGCACATCGGCGCAGGGATATGGCCGAAGCCGGCGTTCCCGGTTGCGCGCCTGGACTTCCGACTTTGACCCCGAGCGACCACACGGCCAAACGCGCGACGTGCCGCATCTTACAACCGGGCTGCAGGTTCCTCTGACGACCCCTTCAACTCCTGGCAGCGGCGGTTGCCCGCTTAAAGCTGTCACTCGTCGCCACGGCCGGCAGAACGATTTCAAAAGTACAGCCTTTTGAACTTGTTTCGGCGAGCCGAAGATTACCGCCATGATCCTCGATGATCCTCCGGGAAATGGAAAGTCCCAATCCCATCCCGGAAGGTTTCGTCGTAAAAAACGGATCAAATAGCTGGGTTTCATTTTCGGTCGTGATGCCGGGTCCGGAGTCCTGGACATAAAGCGAGACGACCGAGTTTCCGTTATAGGTCGTTATCAGTCGAATAGCCTGCGTGGTTGCAGGACCAATTGCGATTGCGTCAATCGCGTTCTTGACCAAATTCAGGATCACTTGTTGTAGCTGGATCGGATCGGCCATTATTTGCGGAACGTCTTCTTGAAATTCGGTTGAAAAAATTACACCGTGAGCATGCAGGTCGTTCTCGACCATCCTCAGCACTTCCCGAACGAGACGATTGATTTCAACGATCGTCTTTTGACGGGTGGTCGTTTTAAACAACCCGCGAATAGCTGCAACTACTTCATTCGCGCGGTTGTTGTCGTTCTTCACGTCCGTCAGACAGGAACGCAGTTCTTCGAGGTCAAGGGGCGTTGCCTTGAGACACGCCAACGCTGCGTCGCAGTTTAGTGACATTGCAGCCAGTGGCTGATTGATTTCATGTGCTATTGCCGCCGTCGCTTCGTCCACGCTCAAGAGCCGATGGACACGCTCGCGCCGCTGCAGGATCATCGCGCTGGCAAGTCGTGTGTAGAGCATCGTCGTTTCCACGAGCAAAACAACCAGCACCGTGCAACTGGCGATCAGGGCATAGCTGCGCGCCGTGTACCAGCCGACGGAGTAGCGGACCACGGCATAGAAGAACGACAGCGAGAGGTCAGGTAACGACGCAAAGAGCGTCACGACGAGCCATACATCGAGGATCGTCCGCATACGTGCCAACAGCAGCACGAGTGCTGTGGCGTTGATTAGCCACATCGCCCCGGCCAGGTACTGAAGAAAGGGAGTCTCTCTTGTTTGATCGACGAACAGACTTGGCAGATATTCTGCACCGGCGGTGCCGAGCCACGTCAGTGCGGCGGTCGCCGCGAGCACGCAAGCGATAGTGATAGCGATGGCTCGGAGCGGATCAGGCGCTACGAGCCGGCTGGAGATTTCATCCCCATCCTTCAGGAGCACATAGGCGATAACGGCGAGCGGGAACAATATATGCCAGAAGGAAAACAGCCACGCCGCACCGCTCAGTCCGCCGCCGAGAAGACCGGTCGCGCTATAGGCACCCGGAAAGTCGAGCGTTTGCAAAAATGCGAACAGGCCGCTGAATATGTAGCCGCTTGCGAGGGCGAGAAGGGCCCTCTGAGGTTGGATCGAATATTGAGCAAACAGAAGAACCGCCGTGATGAGATCGGCAACGAAAATGACGGATTGGACAACCGGAATAAAAACGTCGAGACGTGCGACGCGAATATGCGCGAACGGCATAACGATAGCGAACACGACCGATAGGAGGATGACCACGCCGAACGCCGCCCTGCGCTGTTGCGCGCTGGCCAAAATGCTCGCGATCAGGGCAGGAATCTCTGTGCCCTCATCGTGAGCTAATTCTCCTGGGGCGTCCTTGTTCATTCGGACCCAAACACCGACGGCACACGTCCAGGTGACCCATCGTATGGGCCGAACGTACAGGATTATCCGGTTCAAACCAATGTTCTGGGGTGAGAAGCGATTGACGTCGAGGCCCTTTTGCTGCACCGCGCGGCCGCTGTGGACTTTTTTCGGACATTGCCGGCCTCAACGACGAGGTCCGGTCATCAGGGTCAAGCGGACCTCAATAACGCCGGCGTTGAGGTCCGAAAATGTCCCCGAACGACCACGTCGCCGCGGCGCGGCGTGCCGCGTCTTACCACCAGCCCGGTTGCCTCTGACGATAGTACTGGCCGCCGTACTGGCCGCCGCGCTGGCGCGGGATCGCAGGTTGGGGGCTCGGCTGGAAATTGAAGAAGCCGAAGCCGAATCCTCCTTCGTTGCGGTCCGCGACGACGACATCGGGCGGCGTGGGTCTGCGCGTGATGAAGCCGCCCTGCGGCTGGTTGTTCAACACCGCGACGAACTCGGTGCGATAGTTGGTCTCGCTGCTCAGCGGCTCGTCGGAGACGATGATCGAGGATCGCGGCACGGCGGTCGGCGCGATGCGATCGAGCACCTCCTGCGGGATCGTGATGCGGTCGAGCGCGTCCTTGGCGTCGTCGCCGTTGTCGATCGTGACCACGCTCCAGCGCAGGCCCGCATCGCTCTTCGCCATCGCCGTGAACACGTGCGTGCCGATCGGCTGGTCGGGATCGCGGATCGTGACCGGAACCTCGATGCTGGTATCGAACACCTCGCCGCCCCCGTCCGGCGCCGGCTTATGCGTGTTGCGCCGCACGTAAAGCTTCCGCGCCGCCCGGCTGATGTAGACCGAGACCGGCTCGAGCGCGAGCTTCGCATCCATCGCGGCCTTGACGGCGTCGGCCTTCTTGGCCGCCGCCGCCTTGGCCGCCTCCTTTGTGGCAGCGACGGCGTCGCGCTTCGGCTGCGCGTCGGCCCGGGCGGTGTCGAGCTGTGTCGCCGCATCCGCAGCCTTTGTGGCGGCCTTCTGCTTCAGCTCTTCAGCTTTGGTCCGGGCCTGATCGGTCTTTGCGGCCGCGAGCGACTTGTCGGCGAATGCCAACTCGGCGTCGGCGCGGGCCTTCAGTTGTTCCAGCTTGCGCAGCGACGCCGGGAGCGATGCGGCCTCGCGCGCCGCAGACGTTGCGGCTTTCTTGGCCTCGTCGGCGGTCTTGATCGCCTCGGCCGCCTCGCGGGGGAGCGCCTCGGCCTTGGCGGGCGCCGCCGCGAGGGCCTCCGCCTTCGGCACGAACAGCGCCGGATGGGAGAACTCGACCGGCTCGGCGTCGATGGGCGAGATGATCACCCGCATTCCGATGTTCGTCTTGTCGAACAGTTTTTCGGCAAAGCCGAAGGGCATCCGCACGCAGCCGTGCGAGGCCGCATAGCCGGGCAGCGGCCCGCCGTGCAGCGCGATGCCGTTCCAGGTGATGCGCTGCATGTTCGGCATCCAGGCATCGTCATAGAGGCTCGAATGGTGGTCCTTGTCCTTCTCGATCAGGGCGAAGACGCCGGCCGGCGTCTCGCGTCCCGTAGTTCCGGTCGACACCGGCGCGCGCAGGATCCAGCCGTCGGTGTCGTAGAAGGTGACCTGCTGGCTCTTGATCGACACGATCGCCATGATCGGCTCGCTCGCCTCGCGCGGCGCCACAGCCTCGGTCGGGGGCGCGGGGCGCTTCGCCGCATCGGCGGGCGACGGCACGATCAGCGCCGTCAGCGCGGCCATCGCCGCAATCGTCACAAGGGCAGGAGGAACCCAACGCCGCTTCGCCACCGTGGATCGCGCCGTTGTCATTCGCTTCACCATGCCATGCCCCGGTCGAAATGCCTGTCCGCACTTTACGTCGCCGATTCGCTCCCTGGAACCATAGGCACGTTGCAGCGACATTCTCTCATATACGACAGCCCGCGCTGGCGGAAGGGTGGCCCGCGCCGGGCTAGCCGGAGGCGGAACTTGCCCTCCCGGTGCGGCCGTGGCTGCGCGCGGCTTTCGCGGATAATGACATCAATGCGACGGGGCGGGAAAGATCACGCCACGTCCTGATCGAGGATCTTCACCGCGTCGTCGAGGCCGACCGAGACCAGTTGCGAGACGCCGCGTTCGGCCATGGTGACGCCGTACAGCCGGTTCATCCGCGCCATCGTGATCGGATTGTGGGTGATGATGATGAAGCGCGTATCGGTCGACGACGTCATCTCGTGCAGCAAATTGCAGAACCGTTCAACGTTGTGGTCGTCGAGCGGCGCGTCGACTTCGTCCAGCACGCAGATCGGCGACGGGTTGGTGAGGAACACCGCAAAGATCAGCGCCAGCGCGGTCAAGGCCTGCTCGCCGCCGGACAGCAGCGACAGCGTCTGCGGCTTCTTGCCGGGCGGCTTTGCGATGATCTCGAGGCCGGCCTCGAGCGGATCGTCGCTCTCGATCAGATGCAGGGCGGCCTCGCCGCCGCCGAACAGCTCCGTGAACAGCCGCTTGAAGTGCTCGTTGACGGTCTCGAACGAGGTCAACAGCCGCTCGCGCGCCTCGCGGTTGAGGCTCTGGATGCCCTGGCGAAGCCGCTTGATGGCTTCGACCAAATCGTCGCGCTCGGTGGTGAGCCCGGTGTGCTGGGTCTCGACCTCGCGCAGCTCTTCCTCGGCGCGCAAATTGACGGCGCCGAGCCGCTCGCGGTCGCGGCGCAGCTTTTCGAGGTTTTCCTCGATCTCGGCGAGCGGCGGCAGTTCCGCGCCCGGCTCGATCTCGGCCAGCGCGGCCACCGCATGCGGTTCCACCTCCAGCATGTCGTGGATCTCGCGCTCCATATCGGCGAGCCGGCGCTTTGTTCCCTCCATCCGCTCTTCGGCGCGGGCGCAGGCTTCGCGCGCGCTGGACAGCGCTTCCAGCGAGATTTTGGCCTCGCGGTCGGTTTCCGCCATCACGCTTTCGGCGGCGGCCAGCGCGTCGGCGGCGACGCGGCGGGCGCTTTCGGCGGTTTCGATCTCGTTGATCAGCGCACGGCGCTTTTGCGCGAACAGGGCCGGCGCATCCTCGAGCCCGGCGCGCTCGGCGGTGACCTCGGTGACGCGGGCTTCGATGGTGGCGACCTGTGAAGCCGCGCCCTGCTTGCGGTTCTGCCATTCGGTGCGCTCGGCGAGGATCGCCTGCACGCGGCGGTCGGCCAATTCGGCCTCGCGCGCCAGCGCCTGCGCTTCGGCGCGCACCTGGGCTGCGAGCCGACGATGGCCCTCGATGTCGCTGCGGACCGCGGCGAGCCTGGTCTCGGTATCGGCGCTCGGCGGCAGGTCCGCCAGTGCTGCGGTAGCGTTCACGTGCGCGCCCTCGGCTTCGCCGCGATCGGCGGCGAGGCGGGTATGGGCTTCGGTCAGCGCCGATCTGCGGGCGGCGTGGCGGTTGATCTCGCGCTCGGTGGCGGCATGGCGCTCGCGCGCGGCGTCGGCCTCGCGCTGGGCGGCGCGCCACGCCTCGCGGGCGGCGGACTCGGCGGCCGACGCAATCTTCAACTCGGCTTCGGCGGTTTCCAGCGCCTGACGCTTGTTGGTGGCGTCGGTGCGGGCCTGCTCGAGTTCGTGCTCGATATCGACCAGCCGGGCGCGCTCGGCGAGGCGCCGCGCCGCGCCGGTCGGCGCGTGGGCGGCGGTGACAAAACCGTCCCAGCGCCAGACATCGCCTTCCAGCGACACCAGCCGCTGGCCGGTCTTGAGCTGCGAGACCAGTTCGGCGCCACGATCCTTGGCGACGACGCCGATCTGCGCCAAACGGCGCGCCAGTTCGGTCGGCGCCTGGACGTGGTTGGCAAGGCATTCGACGCCTTCCGGCAGCGACGGATCCTCAACCGTAGCTCCCGCATTGGTCCAGCGCATCGGCGCGGAGGGGTCGACCGGCGCGTCGAGATCGTCGCCGAGTGCGGCGCCGATCGCCTTTTCATAGCCCTTGGCCACCGTGATGCCGTCAATGATCGGCGGCCACAGGTTCTTGGTTTCGCCGTTGACGATCTTTGAAATCGTGCGGGCTTCGGTCTCCAGCCGCTGCACGCGCTTGTCGGCTTCGGCGAGCGGGCTGCGGGAAGCTTCCAGCCGCGCGCGCGCGGCGACGTGACCGGCTTCGCTCTCCTGCGCCATGGCTTCGGACTGCGCCAGATGTTCCTGCGCGGTTTCCATGGCGCCGGCGAGCGCATCGAGGTCGCCGAGATTGCCGGTTTCCTGCGCCAGCTTCTGCTCGTCGGCCTGGACGTTGGCGAGTTCCTGATCGAGCCGTGCCAGCCGGTCGCGATGGGTGCGCACGCCGGCCTCGAACTGGTTGCGCTTGGCGGTCAGGTCGGCGAGCACGGTGGTCAGTTCGCCGAACATGCGTTCGGCGGCGGCCAGCGTCGCCTCGGCCTCGGACACCCGTTCATCGACGCCGGAACGTTTTTCGACGCGCGACTTGATCTCTTCCTTCAGCTCGGAATCTTCGGTGTCGAGCCGCAGCAAGGCGACTTCGGCGTCCGAGGTCTGCTGCTGTTCGCGGGCGATGTCGGCCGAGAACTGCGTCAGCCGCCGATCGAGCTCGGCGACGCGCTCTTTCGCACGCTCTTCCTCGCGGTCGAGTTGCTCGCGCGCGTTGGTGAGCCGCTGCAGCCCTGCCGCAGCGCGCGCCTCGCCCTCGCGCAGCGCCGGCAGTTCGGAGGCGCGGATCGCCTGGATACGGGCCGCTTCGGCCTGCTCGCGGGTGCGCTCGGCCATCTCGCGCACATTGAGGTCATGGGTGCGGGCGGCTTCGGCGACGTCGGCATTGGCCTCGATCCAGCGCAGATGGAACAGCATGGCTTCGGCCTTGCGAACTTTTGCGGCGACTTCGCGGAAGCGAATTGCCTGCCGCGCCTGCTTCTTCAACCCGTCGATCTGGCCGGCGAGCTGGCCGATCACGTCCTCGACGCGGGTGAGATTGGTTTCGGCGGCCTTGAGGCGGAGTTCAGCCTCGTGACGGCGGGCGTGCAGACCGGCGACGCCGGCGGCGTCTTCCAGCACGCGGCGGCGCTGTTCCGGCTTGGCCTGAATGATTTCGCCGATCTTGCCCTGGTGAACCAGCGCCGGCGAACGCGCGCCGGTGGCCGCGTCCGCGAACAGGATCTGGACGTCACGGGCGCGCACGTCGCGGCCGTTGATGCGATAGACCGAGCCTGCCTCGCGCTCGATGCGGCGCGAGATTTCCAGAATCTCGCGGTCGTTCACCGCCGCCGGCGCCGAGCGATCGGCATTGTCGATCGTCATCACGACTTCGGCGTGGTTGCGCGCCGGACGGTTGCCGGAACCAGCGAAGATCACCGCATCCATGTCGGCGGCGCGCAGCGATTTGTGCGAGGTCTCGCCCATCGCCCAGCGCAGCGCCTCGACCAGGTTCGATTTACCGCAGCCGTTTGGCCCGACCACGCCGGTCAAACCCGGTTCGATCATGAAATCGGTGGGCTCGACGAACGACTTGAAACCGTGAAGGCGAAGGCGCGTGAGTTTCATGAACACAGATCTCTGTTGGCAGGACGCGAATCTCCCTGCCGTGACAATACCATAGAAGGCAATGTCGGTGTGGACGAGTTGCGCGATGCGGCTCTTATGGCCGGGGACAATGGCGAGGCCGGGGCCGAAGGGCAACCAGCGCCAAGGGCTTTTCCCAAGGGTTTTATCGTGGATTTGCAGAGGTTTTTGCTGCCTTGGGCACCGTAAAAATGCGGCCCTGCGAATCAGGTTTTCAACAGCGATTTTATCCGCTTGTCGAATTCCTCGAAGCTGGTTTCGCCGACGATCACCTGACCATTGATGAAAAAGGTCGGCGTGCCATCAACCTTCAACACATCCTCGGCGTATTTCTGGACGGCGGCGATCCTGTCCTGCATCGCCTGGTCCTTCAGGCAATCCTCGACCGCCTGAACGCTGAGCCCGGCCTGCCGCCCGATCAGCTTCAGCGTGTCGCCGGTCTTCTCGATCAGCTGGTTCTGCTGCTGGAACATGATGTCGACGACGGCGAAGTATTTTGCCGCATCGTCTTTGGCGACATTGCGCGCCAGCATCTCGCACGCCAGATCCTTGATGTTCAGCGGGAAATTGCGGAACACGTAACGGACCTTGCCGGTGTCGATATATTCCGATTTGAGTTTCGGAAACACGTCCTTGTTGAACCGGGCGCAATGCGGGCAGGTCGGCGCGCCATATTCGACGATGGTCACGGCTGCATCGGCGGGACCGAGCGCCATGTCGGGCAGCGATTGCGGCCGGGTGACGTCGGCAGCACCTGCCGCCATGGCTCGCCCGATCAGGCGCAGTGGCGACAAACCCGCCAGCGCGGCAAGCCCGGTCAGCGACAGGGCGGCGGTGAAGGCGCGGCGGCTGACGAGCATGGCCTGCTCCTCAAATGATGGATCAGCTCTTCAAGAGCGCCTTGATCTTCTTGTCGAATTCCTCGAACGAGGTTTCGCCCTTGACCATCTCGCCGTTGATGAAGAAGGTCGGCGTCGAATTGACCTTCAGCACCTCATTGGCGAATTTCTGGTCGGCAGCGATCTTGTCGAGCAGCGCCTGATCCTTCAGGCAATCCTCGACCGCCTGCTGGGTGAGGCCCGCCTGCTTGCCGATCCGGGTCAGCGTCTCCGTGGTGTTCTTCATCACCCAGTCGCTCTGCTGCTTGAACAGCAGGTCGATGACGGCAAAATATTTCGGCGCGTCGTCCTTGGCGATACAGCGCGCCAGCATCGAACCGGCCGCCGCCTTGAGGTCGAGCGGGAACTCGCGGAACACGTAGCGGATCTTGCCGCTGTCGATATATTCCGACTTGATCTTCGGAAAAACCGTCTCGCTGAAGTTCGCGCAATGCGGGCAGGTCATCGAGGCGTATTCGGTGATGGTCACGGTGGCGTTGGCCGGACCAAGGCCCATGTCGGGCAAGGATTGCGGCTTGGCGACGTCAGCGGCGCTTTGCGCCATGGCCTGGCCGATCAGCCGCAGCGGCGAGAACCCGGCGAGGGCGGCAAGCCCGGTCAGTGACAGGGCGGCGGTGAAGGCGCGGCGGGTGATGATCAAGGTCTGCTCCCGGGATTGGCGCGTTCACGCCTGAAGAGGTCTTCAAAAGAAGTGTTCTAAAAGGAAGCTCTGGCTAGCTTGAAACCATAATTGTGGCAATGGCAGGTTGCGGCAGTCGGTCGGCGCGCCAGCCTCAATTTCGCTTGATCGAGGCGCCCAGCCGCGCCAGTGCGGCGCGTAATTCCTCATCCTCGACCGCGGACAGGGTTTCTGCCACCTTCGCCACCGATTTCGGGTCCGGCGCCCGGGGCGGAGCAGGCCGGTCCCGTCGCGATAACGGCGCCTGGCGCAGCGCCAGCCGCCCCACCGCACTCCAGCCGAAGAAGCGGTTGACCCGCTGCAGAATGACATCCGAGGAGTGCTGGATTTCCAGCGCGATCGGCCCCTCCACCCGCAGCACCAGCGTCGCCGGTTCCTGCGGCTGGCCCTCCACGGGCCGCGGCCACTGCATCTTCAGCGGCTCGGAATGGGCCGCGATCTCGGCGCCGGCGATTTCCGACCAGCGGGTCACCAGCTCGCGCGCGGCAAACCCCTGCTTTGCGTACGCGTCGGAAAACACGTCGCTGAGCAGGACGGAAAGTGGCTTTGCGCTGATCGGGCCGGGTTTTGCCATGGGGGCTTATAACACTTTGCTCAATGGGGACGGAACCATCTCAGCCGTCATGGCCGGGCATAGCCGTCCAACGGGCGGCGTCGCTTCCGCTCGCCTATGCCCGGCCATCCACGTCTACAACCCCTCACGAAGAAGAAAGACGTGGATGCCCGCGACAAGCGCGGGCATGACGTGGAGAGATCGGTCTTCGGACGTTAGAGTGTTTCCATGAATTCCCGTGCCGTCGCAAAAACCAAGCCCAAAGACGTCGGTGCGCCCACCCGTCCCGCGCTGCTGCTCGATTGGTACGACCGCCATCGCCGCCGGTTGCCGTGGCGGCCGCCGGCGGGCGAGCGCGCTGATCCCTACCGGGTCTGGCTGTCGGAAATCATGCTGCAGCAGACCGGGGTCAAAACAGTTGGACCCTATTTCGAGAAATTCTTGGGGCGCTGGCCCGATGTCGGGGCGCTGGGTCACGCGTCGCAGGACGACGTGCTGCGGATGTGGGCCGGGCTCGGCTATTACTCGCGCGCGCGCAATTTGCATGCCTGCGCGGTTGCGGTGCTGCGCGATCATGGCGGGGTGTTTCCCGACACCGAACAGGGCCTGCAGGCGCTGCCCGGGATCGGGCCCTACACCGCGTCGGCAATCGCGGCGATCGCCTTCGACATCAGAACCATGCCGGTCGACGGCAATATCGAGCGCGTGGTGTCGCGGCTGTATGCGGTCGAGGAGCCGCTGCCGCAGGCGAAGCCCTTGATCCGACAGTTTGCCGCAACTCTGCTTGCAGATATCAGCGTCGGCGACCAGAAATCTCGCGCCGGCGATAGCGCGCAGGCATTGATGGATCTCGGCTCGTCGATCTGCACGCCGAAAAAACCGGCTTGCGCGCTGTGTCCCCTGAACGAAGGCTGCGCCGCTCGCTTGCGCGGCGATCAGGAGACATTTCCGCGCAAGGCGCCGAAGAAATCAGGCGCGCTGCGCCGGGGGGCTGCCTTTATCGTCACGCGCGGCGACGAACTCCTGGTCCGCACCCGGCCCGAAAAGGGGCTGCTTGGTGGCATGACCGAAGTGCCGGGCTCGGAATGGCTGGCCGGACAGGAGGACAAGGCGGCGCTGCAGCAGGCGCCTGTGCATAAGGGCATCGCGCGCTGGCACCGCAAGGCGGGCGTCGTCACCCACGTCTTCACCCATTTTCCGCTGGAGCTTGTGGTCTACACCGCAAAGGTCGCCACACGCACGCGGCCACCGGCGGGCATGCGCTGGGTGCCGATTGCGACGCTTGCCGACGAGGCGCTGCCCAACGTCATGCGCAAGGCGATCGCGCACGGGCTTGGCCTCTAGCTGCTGACACCATGCTGGCAGTAGGGCTGCGCTACGACGGAGTCAAACGGAGGCTCCCATGATCGCAACCGCGCTCGACCATCTCACTGCGCCGCCATCCTCAAAGCTGCTCGGCTGGCATCTGCTCGATGCGCGGCCCAGGGACGGCTGGGTCCGGATCGGCTTCGACGGCAAACAGGAATTCTGCAATCCGGCCGGCTTCGTGCAGGGTGGCATTCTCTCCGCGATGCTCGACGACACCATGGGGCCGGCGGTGTTCGTCATGACCGACGGAAAACTCTACACCGCGACCATCACCATGACCGTGAATTTTCTCAGCCCGGCAAAGCCGGGACCGATCACCGGCGAGGCCAACGTCACCCAGCTTGGCAAGACGATTGCTTTCGTCGAGGGCCGGCTAATGGCCGCGAATGGCGCGGTCCTCGCCACCGCCACCGCCAGCGCGCGGCTGGTCGAGACCGCCAAGGCCATTCGATAGCTCATTAGCGCAGCCAAATGCGGATTGATGCGAGCTTGATGAAGGCTAGGTAGTTGGCCGCGAGTTTGTCGTATCGGGTCACGACAGTCAGTTCATGCCGCGTGATTCTTTGCGCTTGAATCACGTCCAAGCCGATGCCTGCAACCGGCAAACCCGGACGCCGGCACTTCCGAGATCATCCGCTAGCCGGACATGCTGCGGATGCGCCAAAATCGACGCGATTGACCCACCGCGGAAGTCGGCCCCCGGAGTGGCGCGTCTAGAAGTGTACAATTTGGCCGTCTACCGTTGGCAAGTATCGCAGCCATTCGGTGGATCCGACGCCTCGTGGGTCGATACCTCGGTTCGAGGCGACGTAGTCGATCTCGCCGCGCGTAGTACCGATGTCCATTAGCTCCCTGTCATTAAGGTCGCACAAGGTGGCTCGTAACCGCTGGCGTTTGCGCCACTCCAGAAACGCATCCCAATATTTCTCAAGAGGGCTGTAGTAGACCTGCCGCTTGGCGGCCGCCTGTCCCAACCGTGTTGCACCATAGGTCGTGCTCATCGCGGCATCTCCTGGATGTTTTTCTACCCAGATGAGGATGCCAAGGCATGAGGGAGCGCGCTTGACATCCGGCTTACATTTTCCTCACCGGCGGCTTATTCTTTGCGTTGCAACCGATGCTAGAGGCTCGACGATCCATGGCCACCTGAGGGAATGGCAACTTGCGCTACATCTTCGAGAACTACGCATTCGACACTGACCGGCGCGAGCTGCATCGCGGGGCCGACGTCGTCACTGTCGCGCCACAAGTATTCGACCTGCTCGATTACCTGATCCGCAACAGGGAGCGCGTCGTCAGCAAAGACGACCTCATCAACGCCATTTGGAACGGGCGCAGCGTGTCCGATGCAGCGCTGACCACACGCCTCAATGTCGCCCGGAGTGCAATCGGCGATTCCGGCGAGGAACAGCGCCTCATCAAAACCCTGCCGCGCAAGGGCTTCCGTTTCGTCGCTACAGTGCGGGAAGCGCAGGGTCCCACAGGTGTAGAGGTCGCCGATAGTCCGGTGGAGCCGCGGAGACCCACCCTCACACTCCCCAATAAACCCTCGATCGCCGTCCTCCCCTTCGCCAACCTGAGCTCAAATCCAGAGCAGGAGTATTTCGCAGATGGCGTCGTGGAGGATATCACGATGGCGCTGTCACGTTTTCACTGGCTGTTTGTAATCGCACGTAATTCAAGTTTTACTTACAAGGGCCGGGCCGTGGACGTAAAGCAGGTCGGCCGCGAGCTCGGGGTGCGCTACGTGCTCGAAGGTAGCGTGCGCAAGGCCGGAAACCGTATTCGTATCGCCGGTCAGCTTATCGATGCTGAAACCGGAGCACATCTCTGGGCAGACCGTTTTGATGGTGCGCTCGAAGACATGTTCGATCTGCAGGACCAAGTGACTTCCGGCGTCGTGGGTGCAATCGCCCCGAAGCTTCTGTATGCGGAGATGAAGCGAGCCAAGCACAAACCAACCGAAAATCTCGATGCATACGACTATTACCTGCGTGGGCTGGCGAGCGCCCGTCGGTGGACCAAGGACGCTAACAGCGAGACTCTCCAGCTCTTTCGCAAGGCGATCGAGCTCGACCCAGGTCTGGCCTGCGCCTATGGCATGGCCGCGTGGTGCTACACGCAGCGCAAGGGGCGTGGCTGGATGATCGAGCATGTGCAGGAGAGTGCCGAAGCTACGCAGCTGGCCAGGAAAGCAGTCCATCTCGGTGGAAATGACCCGGTAGCGCTGTGTATGGGTGGATATGCACTCGCCTTTGTAGCCCATGAGTTCGACGACGCTACGGCTTTCGTGGACCGTGGACTGGCGGTCAATCCGAACTTGGCGCAAGCCTGGAATCTTAGTGCCTGGGTGAGAGTTTGGAGAGGTGAGCCGGACCTCGCACTTGATCACATTGCGCATGCCATGCGCCTGAGCCCGCTCGATCCGTCCATGCCCACCATGCACGGAGCCATGGCCTATGCCCATTTCCTCGCGAGCCGCTATGACATGGCGTCGTCATTCGCCGAAAAGTCGATGCGCGACAATCCGGCCTTCCTGCTGGCAATCTGCATATCCGCAGCCAGCAACGCGCTTGCTGGCCGGCTTGAGCCAGCACAGAAAGCCATGGCACGGGCGCTCGAATGTAATCCCGATTTGCGCGCCTCCAATCTGAGAGATTTAGCACCATTTCGCCGAGCGGAGGACCTCGCCAGTTTCGCCAAGGGTCTTCGCAAAGCAGGGCTTCCAGAGTGACGCGCCGTCTCTCAGCCGTTCTCGCCTCGGATATTCCGGTCTCGCGGCACTCGCGATTTGATCGAGTAGGCTCCGACCGCTCCTGGCACGAAACCGACATGGCCAGCCTGATCGGTGATGTCCGGTTTTGGGGTAGACCAGAAGTCGCGTTTCGGGGCCGTCATGGCAGCTTTTGACCGTGCAGCGAAGCTAGCTGCCATTCCAGCGGGTGCAAGTCCCGCCAACAGAAGGAGATCCAGCCACTGTTGTAGTTATATCCAGCAACGGAAAGGGCGACTGATCCGTTGAAAGCCTGGAAGTAAAAGTCCCCGAGGGCTGGTGATCCAGTCTGATCCGTACAGGGGGGCAAGCAACCTGGCAGGCCGTAGCGGAAGCGAACCAGTGAAGCCACGAAATGCTGCCGCCCGCGTGGAACGGATTGCGGGAATGTTGGGAGTGCCGAGCCGGTGGTCAAACGGCGAAGGCCATGTCGGCATCGAAGTTCTGGAACATATCGATGTTGGACTCCTCGGGGTCGGAGAGGACGGCATGCCAGGAAGGAATGTGCAGTGAAAGCTCGGAACCACTCGCGGGTCGCCTAGGCGCTCCCGCACAGCGAAGGCATCGCGAATAAGCCGCCGTGCGGTGAAATCGCGATGTGCCCGCGAGTGGGGCGGATGGGGCCGATTAAGTGACGACGGACCGGGACACTACAACCCGGACCCGAGCGAGGGCCCCTGGGGTAGGTGGAGTATTCCACCGCATGGCGGTGCATGATCGAGTCCTAAGGCCCGACTCAGTGCGGACCACTGTAGCGACCACGAAATGCACGAAGGGGGGATGCAAACTGGATGGCAGGCGGCGGATGCCGGGAGCAGGCTTAAGCCAACGACCACCCAGGAAGGCACCGCTTGGATTGCCAGCCTTGCAGCCGTACTGGGGAAAACTCGCCGTACGGAATGATAGGGGGGATCGAGGAAACGTCGGCATCATTCGAAGCCCGGTCCGCGCCTCGATCCTACCCGACCGAACCGGTCGCGACTATGATTTCAGGGATGCTATTCCGCATCCCGAATGGACCTTCCGCGCGTCCGTTGATGTTGCCATCCGCTCTAGGGAGAGAAATTCAGATTCACGACTGCTGTACTATATTTCAGGATGAGTTTTTGGTCGAAGGACAATCGTTAACACCGCCCGCCGGACTGACGCCATGCGATCACAAGCCAGGCGAAGGCAGGACACTATCGTCGGAAGATTTCGAGCGACGATGCCGGCCGGTGGCGGCTTGCGCTCCTCAAGCCAATAGTTTTCATACCAGGAACTATCGACTTGAAGGAAGCGCATCGGGAGGTCGAGGTCTCTCGGAAAGCGATGCGAATAGTCGGCTGGCATGGCACTCTCCCTTGCATTCAGACGAGGCCAATCATCAGGTCCTCAAGTGAGACCCAAAGCGGAAGTCCGCCCCGCGAATGGTGCGTCTGGGCATGGCCCATTTCCGGTCATCAATCGGCGTCGGATATCAGATATTCATCGGCGGGATGGATCGGATGCCTCGTGGGTCGATACCGCATTTCGAGGCGACAAAGTCGATCTCGCCGCGCGTAGTGCCGATATCAGTTAGCTCCCTGTCACTTAGGTCGTACAAGGTGGCTCGTAACCTCTGGCGTTTGCGCCGTTCCTGAAACGCATCCCAATATCTCTTGAAAAAGCTGGAGACGCGCCGGGTCGAAACGGCCATCTGTCCCAACCCTGTTGCACCATAGGTCGTGCTCATCGCATCATCTCCTGGGTGTTGTTTCTACCCAGAGGAGGGTGCCAAGACATGAGCGAGCGCGCTTGACATTCGGCTTACATTTTCCTTACCGACGGCTTATTCTTTGCGCCGCAACCGGCACTGGAGCCCCCGAAGATCGGAGGCCGCCTGAGGGATTGGCAGCTTGCGCTATCTCTTCGAGGAGTACGCAATCGACACTGACCGGCGCGAGCTGCATCGCGGGGCGGACGTCGTCTCAGTCGCGCCACAGGCATTCGACCTGCTCGACTACCTGATCCGCAACAGGGAGCGCGTCGTCAGTAAAGACGACCTCATCAACGCCATTTGGAACGGCCGTATCGTGTCCGATGCGGCGCTGACAACGCGCCTGAATGCCGCCCGGACTGCAATCGGCGATTCCGGCGAGGAACAGCGCCTCATCAAGACCTTGCCGCGCAAGGGCTTTCGTTTCGTTGGACAAGTGCGGGAAGCGCAGGGACCTGCAGGCGCGACAGTCACCGGCAATCTAGAAGAAGAGCCGAAACCCGCTCTTCCGCCCCCCGACAAACCGTCCATCGCGGTGCTGCCGTTCCAGAACATGAGCGGCGATCCCGAGCAGGAATACTTTGCAGACGGAATGGTCGAAGAAATCATCACGGCGCTCTCTCGAAACAAACAGCTTTTCTTAATCGCTCGGAACTCCAGCTTCACGTTCAAGGGCAGAGCTGTCGATGTCAAGCAAGTGGCTCGGGAATTAGGGGTCCGGTATGTTCTCGAGGGGAGCGTCCGGAAATCCGGCAATCGCATCCGGATCGCGGGTCAGTTGATTGATGCAGCTTCCGGCGCGCATCTGTGGGCAGACCGATATGACGGAGCCCTTGAGGACGTCTTTGAGCTGCAGGATCAGGTAGCTGCCAGCGTGGTTGGCGCAATTGCCCCCAGCGTGAGCCAAGCTGAAATCGAACGTGCCAAGCGAAAGCCCACCAGCAGTCTCGATGCGTACGACTACTATCTGCGCGCGCAGGCGGCACATTGGGAACGTACAAGGGACGCCACGGATCAGGCAATTGATCTCTACGAGCAGGCTATCGCGCTGGACCCGCAGTTTGCACTGGCTTACGCACTATTGGCGGCGATGTTCCAACAGCGCAAAATTTGGCGGTGGAGCACCAATCCAGCAGAGGACGCATCTCGAGCGATAGCCTACGCGAAAAGCGCTTTACGCCTAGGGAGACAAGACCCGTTGGTATTGGCGCAATCTGCGATAGTTCTCGCCGCTATCGGCTATGAAGTCGAATTGGCCGACAGTCTTTTGGAGGAAGCAATTCGCCTTAATCCAAACGGAATGCTCGGATGGCTGGGGGGTGGATGGGCGAAATTGTACCTGGGCGACCACCGAACAGCGATTGACTACTTTCACCGCGCATTGAGGCTAAGCCCGCTGGCTCCCGGCATTTTCTTTGCACATGGCGGGTTGGCTTTCGCCCACTTCTTTCTTGGGAACTATGAGGAAGGGCTCAAATGCGCAGCCGATGCGTTGCGTCATCATCCCGACTTTGTGGCAGCTCAGCGCATAACAATGGCCTGTCATGCACTGTCGGGCAACATAGAAGCTGCCCGACGGCTCTGGGAGCAAACTGCTCTGCTCTCTCCATCTGATCGCGTGTCCAAGATGCGAGAAGGGGCTCCGTTCAGGAGGGATCAAGACCTAGCGAAGTTACAGAAAGCCTATCGCTTAGCCGGAATGCCGGAATGAGCACGACGCGCCGTCTCGCAGCTATTCTGGCGGCGACTTCCGCTCATGGCACTTTTCGGACATGGCGAATTGTCCGGCTTGAGTCCGTAGTGCGCTTGATATTGTTGAAAGAGTCTCTTCGGGCTGGCGACCGAAAATTCTTAGAGCCGCTGCAGCGCCTAGCGCGCGGCAACGTGAGGGACCATATCGCTTCATCCAAAATCGATCACGGACCTCCGTAGTGGCATTGAAAAGCGACGCAGCAGCGGAGAAGTCTAAAGATCGACTTTCGCGAGATTTTTAGGGTTGTTCGATTTTCGACTTTTGCAACAATATCCGCTTCAAAGCAGACATCGGCTGACCGGTCTGAATTCATGGGTTCACGACCTAGGCCGCGCCGGCGCGTCCGGTCTGCACGATCGGCGGCTTGGCGTTGAGGCCTTCGACCTGAAAACCAGCGACGCGCTTGTAGTTGGCTGCGATGTCTTCCAGCTCCTGCAGCGACAGCACGTCGGTGACGACGTCAAAACCGTCGGGCGCGCGCTCTTCGACCATCTGCATGACCTGCTCCGGCCCGTTGCGCCGGTTGAGCATCACGAGATCGGTGGTGGCGGGCCGCCGTTCGGCCTCATAGGCCGACAGCGCGGCATTGGTCGGGCCATGCGCGAGGATTTCGCGGGTGAGGACGCGGGCGTCCAGAATCGCTTGTGACGCGCCGTTGGAGCCGATTGGATACATCGGGTGCGCAGCATCGCCCATCAAGGTGACGCGGCCGAACGTCCATTGCGGGATCGGATCGCGATCGACCAGCGGATATTCGTAAGCGTGCGGGCAGTTGCGGATCAAGCCGGGAACGTCGAGCCAGTCGAATTTCCAGTTCTCGAACCATGGCAAGAACTCTTCGAGTTTTGCCGTCCGGTTGTAATCCTCGCGCCGCCATTGATAGGTTGGCGGCATGTGCCGTTCGGCGACCCAGTTGATCTGGTATTTGCCGTTGGCGTCCGCCTGCTTCGAGATCGAATAGCAGACGAATTTCAAAATCTCGTGGCCGGCCATGATCATGGTGCGGCCGGACAGGAAAGCGTCGCCGGCGGTAATGCCGCGCCACAGGATGCGCCCGTTCCAGATCGGCGGGCCCTCCTGCGGATAGAGCTTTTCGCGCACCGCCGAGTGGATGCCATCGGCGGCGATCAGCAGCGTGCCGTCGTGACTTCCGGCGGATTTGCCGGTGGCCTTGTCGATGAATTCGGCGCGCACGCCGTCCGCGGTCTCGGTCCAGCCGGACAGATGATGGCTGGTGAGGATGTTCTCGCGGCCCAGCCGCTCGATCGCGGCATCGAGCAGGATCTGCTGCAACGTGCCGCGATGGATCGAGAATTGCGGCCATTTGTAGCCGGCCTCGATGCCGCGCGGCTCGCTCCAGATCGGCTTGCCGTGCTTGGAGAAATAGGCGAGCTCCCTGGTGCGCACGGCGGAGGCGTCGAGCCGGTCGTGCAGGCCGAGCTCGATCAATTCGCGCCCCGCATGCGGCAGCACGTTGATGCCGACGCCGAGCGGTTTTAGCTCGGACACGCTCTCGAACACGCGCGCGGGAACGCCGATCTGGTGCAGGCTGAGCGCCAGCGTCAGCCCGCCGATGCCGCCGCCCGCGATAAGAACAGTCATGATACGCCCTCGATCTCCGGCATGGTCATGGCATGGGAGCGCCGCCGTGGGCAACCGCGAAAGGCCGATATCGCCCCCGGGGATGGACGGCGCGAGGGCGCGCCGTTAACTTGCGGCCTTCTCAACGAGGACCGGCCATGTACAAGCTCTATTACGTTCCCGGCACCTGCGCGCTCGCTTCGCATATCGCGCTCGCGGAGGCCGGCGCTCCCTACACGACCGCCAGGCTCGATTTCAAAACCAACCAGCAGAACAGCCCGGAATATCTGGCCATCAACCCGAAGGGACGGGTGCCGTCGCTGGTGACCGATCAGGGTGTTCTGACCGAGACGCCGGCGATGCTGGCGTACATCGCCCAGAGCTTTCCGCTGGCAAAACTGGCGCCGCTCGACGACGCCTTCGCATTCGCCAAAATGCAGGCCTTCAACAGCTATCTGTGTTCCACCGTGCATGTCGCGCACGCCCACAAGGGGCGCGGCTATCGCTGGGCGACCGAGGAAACCACCTTTGCCGACTTGAAGCGCATGGTGCCGAAATCCATGGCCGCCTGCTTTGCCCTGATCGAGCGCGACATGCTGAAAGGGCCGTGGGTGATGGGCGAGCAGTACACGGTTTGCGATGGCTACCTGTACACGCTGGCGGGTTGGCTCGAGGGCGACAGCGTCGATCTGGCGACCCTGCCGAAGGTCGCCGACCATCGCAAGCGCATGGAGCAGCGGCCGGCCGTGCAAAAGGTGCTGGCCGAGGAGAAGAGCTGAATACAAACGCGGCGTCGTCCCGGCCTTGGGTCTGGTCTACCAAGGCGTCATTGCGAGGAGCGAAGCGACGAAGCAATCCATATTTCCGTGCGTGTGGAGAGATGGATTGCTTCGCTACGCTCGCAATGACGTGGATAGAGCCCGACACCTACGCGCCCCTCCGCTTGTCGCGCTCCATCTCGCGGCCGATACCGAGCATGATGGCTGATCTGAAAAGGAGACCGATATGACCAAGGAATTCCTCAACCCAAAAGCCCTGATACCGCCGGGGCCGGCGGGCTATTCGCACGTCGCCAAGGTCAACCGCGGGACGATCGTCTACCTGTCGGGGCAGGTCCCGAGCGACGCGTCGGGCAAGCTGATCGGCGAAGGCGATTTCGAGGCGCAGGTCGAGCAGGTCTTCCACAATCTCAAGATCGCGGTCGAGGCGGCCGGCGGCACCATGGCCGATATCGTCAAGCTGAACTACTACCTCGTCGCCGAGGTGGACCAGGCCATCGTGCCGAAGTTGCGCCCGATACGCGACCGTTACATCAATGTCGAGAACCCGCCGGCGAGCACGTTCGTCGTTGTGAGCCGCCTGATGCGGCCGGGCTGGATGATCGAGATCGAGGCGGTGGCGGCGATCGACGCGTAATCGTCATTCCGCGGCGCGGTAGCGCGAACCCGGAATCTCGTGAGACAACCTCTGGATTCCGGGTCCACGCGCTAAGCGCGTGTCCCGGAATGACGTCAGATGGTTCACGCCGCTTTGGTCTTGAGATGGCCGAACATGATGTGCTTGGCCTCGTCGTCCATGTCGGTCTTGAAGGTGAACTTGTCCTTCAGAGCTACCGCCCGCGCCGCGGCCGGGCGCGCCGAGACTTCGTCGAGCAAGCGCTTGACGTTGGGATATTTTGTAAACACGTCGTCGCCGAGCACGAACGGCGCCATCCGCGCCCAGCCCCAGAAAGCCATGTCCACGATGGTGTAGGTATCGCCCACCATGTAGCGGCTCTTGGCGAGATGATCGTCGAGGATTTTGTAATGGCGATGCGCTTCGTACTGGTAGCGGTTATGGGCGTATTCCAGATCCTTTGGAGCCGCATGCTTGAAATGCACGGCCTGTCCTGAATAGGGGCCGAGGCCGGTGGCGATGAACATCAGCCATGACAGCGTCTGCGCGCGGTTGGCAGGCGTATTGGGGGCCAGGAATTTGCCGGTTTTTTCGGCGAGGTAGAGCAGGATCGCGTTGGAGTCGAACACGAACACCCCGTCGTCGTCGATCGCTGGCACCTTGCCGTTCGGATTCACTTTAAGGAATTCCGGCTTGAACTGCTCGCCCTTGCGGGTGTCGACCGGGATCAGTTCGCAGGGCAGGCCGGTTTCTTCCAGGAACAGCGCGACCTTGTTCGGGTTCGGCGCGCCGTTGAAGTAGAATTTGAGCATTGAGAAAACTCCCTTGCTTTTGTTGCCGACAAAAATCGGAACGCGGCGGCACTGCCGCGGGCGGGATTTTCATGCTCAAACTTTTGGGAAAAGCGCAAGCGACGAGTTTGTGAAGGGGTAAGCCCTATCGACGTCATTCCGGGGCTCGCGAAGCGAGAGCCCGGAATCCATACTCTCGATCGTGAGTATCGATTCCGGGCCCGCGCCAAGCGGGCGCGTCCCGGAATGACGGAGAGATGAAATATTCGACCTGAAAGCCTCAGCCCGCCGCCATTTCGGAGCGGATTTCGGCGCGGAGTTCGTCGATCAGGCGCAGGCCTTTTTTGGTCTCGACGTGCCAAAAGGTCCAGCCGTTGCAGGCGGGCGAGCCTTGCGCCACCGCGCCGATGCGGTGGATCGAGCCGACCTTGTCGCCGAGCATGATGGCGCCGTCGGCGCGAACCAAAGCGCCGTGGCGCTTCTTGGAATCGACCAGTTTGGTGCCGGGCAGGATCATGCCGCGCTCGATCAGTTCGGAGAACGCGACGCGCGGCGCCTCGCGCGCGGTCATGAAGGGGGCGAGGCTTGCCTCCGGCAGCGGCTCGATGGCCGCGATGCGCTCTTCGGCGGCGGCGGCATAGGTCTTGTCGCGCTCGAAACCGATGTAGCGGCGGCCGAGGCGTTTTGCCACAGCGCCCGTGGTGCCGGTGCCGTTGAAGGGATCAATCACGAGATCGCCGGGTTTCGACGACGACAGCAGCACGCGCGCCAGCAGGCCCTCGGGCTTCTGGGTCGGATGCACTTTCTTGCCGTCGGAACCTTTAAGGCGCTCGTCGCCGGTGCAGAGCGGAATCAGCCAGTCGGAACGCGCCTGCACGTCCTCGTTGGCGGCCTTCAGCGCTTCGTAGTTGAAGGTATAGCCCTTGGCCTTTTCGTCGCGCGCCGCCCAGATCATGGTTTCGTGCGCGTTGGTGAAGCGGCGGCCGCGGAAATTCGGCATCGGATTGGTCTTGCGCCACACGATGTCGTTGAGGACCCAGAAGCCGAGGTCCTGCATGATCGCGCCGACGCGGAAAATGTTGTGATAGGAGCCGATCACCCACAGCGTCGCCGACGGCTTCATGACGCGGCGGCAGGCCAGCAGCCAGGCGCGGGTGAAATCGTCGTAAGCGGAAAACGATGCGAACTTGTCCCAGTCGTTGTTGACGGCATCGACGTGGGATTCGTCGGGGCGCTTCAGATCGCCCTTCAACTGCAAATTATACGGGGGATCTGCGAACACCAGATCGACGGAACCCGCCGGAAGCTTCGACATCTCGGCGACGCAATCGCCTACGACGACACGAACTTCGAAATCGGACTCGAATTTAGTGCGGGGCGCCCTTGCAGACGCCCCGCGACGCGACACAACCATGACTCAATTACTCTGACTCAGGCGACGCTGTCGGCGACGCGGGACTAAACAACCGACTGGCGATACATTGACCGGGCAAAGTAAAAATCGACTTAATTGATTTTGCCGCCGGAAGAGATTGCCGAGGAAGATTTGCCGGTTATGCGCACTAGGCAATAATTGCCGGGCGGGTTATTGATTAATGGAATGGAAATTTTACGTTGTGCCGCGTTGCGTATCTGAGAGCCATCAGCCGGGAATGAGGAATTACCGCCATGCGTTACGATGATTTTCGCCGCAGCGACGACATCGATGACCGCCGCGACGACAGCGGCGGTGGTGGCGGAGGCGGCCTTGGTCTTCCGATGGGCGGCGGCGGGCTCGGCATCGGCACCATCATCGTGCTTGGCCTGGTCGGCTACGCTTTCGGCATCGATCCGCGCATCCTGATCGGCGGCGCGGAAATCCTTACCGGCGGCAACCAGGCGCCGACCGTTCAAACCGATCGCCGGTCGGGTCCGGCCAAGACCGGCGCGCCGAAAGACGAGATGGGCAGCATGATCTCCGGCATCCTCGGCGAGATCGACGATCGCTGGAGCGAGATTTTCCAGGCCAGCGGACAGACCTACAAGGGGCCGCGCATCGTGCTGTTCCGCAACTCGACCAATGGCGGACGCTGCGGCATGGCGCAGGCGGCGATGGGGCCGTTCTACTGTCCGCCGGATCAGCAGATCTTCCTCGACACCGGTTTCTTCCGCGAGGTCGAGACCCGGTTTCACGGCTGCTCGGGCAATGCCTGCAAATTCACCGCGGCCTATATCATCGCCCATGAAGCGGGCCACCACATCCAGAACCTGCTCGGCATCCTGCCGCGCGTGACGCGGCTGCAGCAGCAGGCCGGCAGCAAGGCCGAATCCAACGCGCTGCAGGTCAAGGTCGAGCTGCAGGCGGATTGCCTGTCCGGCGTCTGGGTCAATCGCGAGGAGAAGAAGCGGCCCGGCTTCCTCGAGGCCGGCGATATCGACGCCGCGCTGACGACGGCGTCCGCCATCGGCGACGACACGCTGCAGCGGCAGGCCACGGGCAGGGTGGTGCCCGACTCCTTCACCCACGGCTCCGCCGCGCAGCGCAAGCAATGGTTCATGACCGGCTACCAGCAGGGAACGGTGCAGGCCTGCAACACGTTCGGTTCGGGTGGGGGATGAGTAGTGTGTTCGTCATCCTGAGGTGCGAGCCCGCTTGGGCGAGCCTCGAAGGATGAGAAATTCCCCGTGGCCCATCCTTCGAGGCGCGCAAGGGCGCGCACCTCAGGATGACGGCGGAGTATGAGCGAAGAGCGTAGCGAGTTACCGATCAAATGTCCTCCATCGACCAAACCAAACAATTCATCCCGCTCAACATCGCGGTGCTGACGATTTCCGACACCCGTTCGCTCGCCGATGACAAATCCGGCACGACGCTGGCGGAGCGGCTTGTTGCAGCCGGTCACCATCTCGCGGCGCGCGAGATCGTCGTCGACGACGTCGATGCGATCCGCGCCATCATCAAACGATGGATCGCCGACGCTGGCGTCGATGCCATCATCACCACCGGCGGCACCGGCTTTACCGGCCGCGACGTGACGCCGGAGGCGATCGAGCCATTGTTCGAAAAGCGGATGGATGGGTTTTCGATCGCCTTCCACATGCTGAGCCACGCCAAGATAGGGACGTCGACGGTCCAGAGCCGCGCGACCGCCGGCGTCGCGGGCGCGACCTTCATCTTCTGCCTGCCGGGTTCGCCCGGCGCCTGCCGCGACGGCTGGGACGGCATCCTTGGCCCCCAGCTCGATTACCGCACGCGGCCCTGCAATTTCGTCGAGATCATGCCGCGGCTCGACGAGCATCTGCGCCGCCCGAAGGCGCAGGGCGCGTCGGTGTAGTCGTAGGATGGGTAGAGCGAAGCGAAACCCATCGTCGCGTGCGCGATGTCCATGATGGGTTTCGCTTCGCTCTACCCATCCTACAAATTTAGCTCCCAGGTCTCGCCGATCAGGCTTTGGCCGAAGCTGCGGTGTGGCTCGGTCGCGACCAGCACGAATCCGGCGTCCTGATAAATCTTCCGCGCGGCGACCAGGATGCTCTGGGTCCACAGCGTGATCTTGCGATAGCCGCAAGCCCTGGCAAAGCCGATGCATTCGGCGACCAGCCGCTGGCCCAGCCCCTGGCCGCGGCCTGCCGGATCGACCAGCAGCAACCGCAATTTTGCGACCTCGTCGCTATGTCTGACCAGAAATACCGAGCCGACCTGGACGCCGTCGATGTCGGCGATCCAGCAGCGCTCGCGCGAGGCGTCGAACGAAGCGAGGAACTTTGCCGTGATCTCGGCGACCAGGCCTTCGAATGACGCATCGAAACCGTATTCGCTGGCGTAAAGCGCGCCGTGGCTCTGCACCACCCATCCCATGTCGCCCGGGCGTGGTTCGCGCAGGATCGCCGGCCGCGACGGCGACGGTGAATCGCCGAGCAGACGTTCGATGGCTCCCATCGCGCCGGTCAGCCGCCCCCCGGCGCCGCGCGGCAGCGCGGCCAGCATCGCTCCGACCTCGTCGTGCGAACTGCGATCGAGTTTTGCAAACGCCTGGCGCCCCTTGGCCGTCAGCCCGAGCCGGTATTGCCGGCGGTCGGCGGCCAGCGGCTTGCGGGTGATCAGCCCGCTATCGTCGAAATTCTGCACGATCCGGCTGAGATAGCCGGCATCGAGGCCGAGTTCGGCTCCGATCTCCTTGGCGGACAAATCGTCCCGGTGCGCCAGTTCGTACAACACCCGCGCCTCGCTCAGCGAGAACGGGCTTTTCATCAGATGCTGGTCGAGCACGCCGAGTTTGCGGGTGTAGAAGCGGTTGAAAGCGCGAACCGCCGCGATCTGGTCGTCGGAATCCTGGGAAGCCGAATTCGGTAATGTCATGGCACGCACACCTCGATAATTGCCATTGTCAAATAATTATTTGACTTTGGCAAGTATCTACATGGCGTTTTCGAGCGAAGTGGATACCGGTTCGCGTCAAGAAAACGCGTCAAAATTTATCAGACCATGACGATCCGGCTGCGCAGCATGGTGCGGGAGCGGCGGCCGAGCTGGCGCAGCAGCCTGGCCTCGGATCGGCGGGAATCCGGCCGATAACCGCCGAGCCGGTCGTAATGGTCGCGCGCGATCAGGAGCCCCTGTTCGGCCGTGGGCCCAGTCAGCATGCGGGCCACGAATTTGAGGCCGTCGCGCAGTCCGGTGTCGGAATAAGGCGAGCGGGCATAGCGAAAGATCCCGGCCCGCGGCCGGCCGCTGTTTGCGACGCCCTGGATGAATTGCGCGGTCTCCTCGATCCAGCTGGAATCGAGCACGGCGCCGGCATGCAGGAACATCAGCCAGGGCGAACGCGCCTGGCGCGCGCCGGCCGCCAATGCCGCGGCGTGTGTTCCCTCGAATGGCAGAAAGCGGCAGCCGGCGACGTCGGCGACCCTTTCGATCACACCTGTTCCGGCACGGTCGACCAGCACCACCTCGCGCACCAAGCCGGCCGCAGCGCCCGGCACCAATGCCGCCAGCGTCGCGACGGTAGGCTGTTCGACCCCTTCGGTCGGAATAATCACGCTCAGCATTGAGGCTTCGATGGCTCAAAGAGTGAAAAACGCCGCACTGTTAGCATCTTGTCACAATCAAAACAGCTGTCCGGCTGCAGTTTTTTGCGGCAGCTAGCCGCGACGCCAATCCGGTTTTTTGTTTTCACGCTGTGCATTGTCGTCATTGTTGTTCTTGATTTGTTCTCAAGGCGTGCTATGTACTGACCCATGAGCCGAGCATCCTCTCATGCCCTCAAGCACCCGCCGGTCACGGCGCCCTCCGAACCGGCGGGTGCGACTCCTTTTCCGGAACTCGCGGTCGCGATCGATCGCGAACGGCGGCGCGGCCGCGGCGCCCAGTCCAACGACAGCGGCCGCTTCGAGGCCGAGGCCCGGGTCGCCTTCGACGACGGCTGGCAGAGCCTGGACGAACTGCCGGCATTCAAGACCACGGTTGCGATCGACACCTCGCGCAAGGTGATCGCGCGCAACGACTCGCCCGATATCGGCTTCGACCGTTCCATCAACCCCTATCGGGGCTGCGAGCATGGCTGCGTCTACTGCTTCGCGCGGCCGACCCATGCCTATCTCGGCCTGTCGCCGGGGCTGGATTTCGAATCGAAGCTGCTCGCCAAGGCGGACGCGCCTGACTTGCTGGAGAAGGAACTGGCGGCACCAGGTTACGAACCGCGCATGATCGCGATCGGTACCAACACCGATCCGTATCAGCCGATCGAGCGCGAATACAAAATCATGCGCGGCATTCTCGAAGTGCTGGAACGATCAGGCCATCCCGTGGGCATCGTGACCAAATCCGCGCTGGTGACCCGCGACATCGACATTCTCGCACGGATGGCCAAGCGCAATCTGGTCAAGGTCGCGCTGTCGGTGACGACGCTCGATCCGAAACTGGCGCGCACCATGGAGCCGCGGGCCTCGACGCCGCCAAAGCGGCTGGAGGCGATCCGTCAACTGGCGCAGGCCGGCATTCCGGCAACGGTGATGGTAGCACCCGTCATTCCCGCGCTGAACAACTCCGAGATCGAGCGCATTCTCGATGCTGCGGCCCATGCCGGCGCCAGGGAAGCGAGCTACGTGCTGCTGCGGCTGCCGCTGGAAGTCCGCGACCTGTTCCGCGAATGGCTGATGGCGAACTATCCCGACCGTTATCGCCACGTCTTCACCCTGATCCGCGATATGCGCGGCGGACGCGACTATGACTCGCAATGGGGCTCGCGGATGAAGGGCACCGGCCCGATGGCCTGGATGATCGGCCGCCGCTTCGAAATCGCCTGCGAAAAGCTCGGCCTCAACAAGCGGCGCTCCAAGCTGACCACCGACCATTTTGCAAGGCCGAAGCGAAGCGGACAGCAGCTGAGTTTGTTCTAGGGCGGCAGGATTCCAGCAGCCGTCATTGCGAGGAGCGAAGCGACGGGCCCGTCATTTTTTTGGTGCTGCGGCGTGATTCATTGCGTGGATCGATTCGGAGCACGTGATGGACATTCGTATTCGGCAAGCGGAACGTCGGCAGGCTGGTTTTGAGCTGGTCGATCTTGAGAGCCTGGTGGTTGACGACCACTCGGTACGAGCGGTGTGGTCCTTCGTGGAAGGCTTGGACCTTCAGTCGTTCTACGATCGCATCAAGGCGCGTGGCGAGATACCTGGTCGGCCTGCGACCGACCCGCGCATTCTGCTTGCGCTTTGGCTGTATGCGACAGCCGACGGGATTGGGTCGGCCCGCGCGCTGGCGCGGCTGTGCGAGCATCATACGATCTATCGCTGGATCTGCGGCGGGGTCGGGGTGAACCACACGATGCTGTCGGAGTTCCGTCTGGAGAGCGGCGAGTTCCTCGATCGCCTTCTGACGAGCAGTCTGGCGGCTTTGATGAAGGAAGGCCTGATCACACTGGACGAGGTCATCACCGACGGTACCAAGGTCAGGGCCGCGGCAAGCCGCTCGTCGATGCGGCGAAGGCAAACCCTGGTGGAATTGGAAGAAAAGGCCCGGATCAGGGTTGCCGAGTTGAAGCAGGAACTGGAGGCCGATGCTGCGGCGGGCGAGCGGCGGCTGTCGAAGCGTCGCCTCTCTGCAGCCGAAGACCGCGCCCGTCGTGTTGCGGCAGCGTTGGCGAAACATCCTGCAGCAACGCCGAAGGACGAGAAAGACCAGAACGAGGGGGGCGATCCCCCGCTGGCCGGCGGCGGCAAGAGCGGCAAGAAACCCAAGGAAGAGCGTGTCTCGACGACTGATCCGGACGCGCCATTGATGCGGATGGCGGACGGTGCCGTGCGGGTCGCCTATAACGTGCAAGTGGCGAGCGCCTGCGGCTTCGTGGTCGCGATCGAGCCGGTCCAGCGGCGTAATGATCGAGGTCTTGCGCCGGCAGTGTGGCGCAGGTCCAACAGCGTTGTGGCAAGCTGCCGACCCGCCTGCTGGCCGACACCGGCGCGATGACCGCCGCCGACATCGCGACGCTTGCGCAAACTCACCCCTCCATGCAGGTGTTCAGTCCGCCACCGGCCTGCAAGACGTCCTCCAAACCAGCAAGCAAGGCGCGATACGAACGCAACCGCGCAGCCAAACCGCAATGCCTGAGGGAGTGGCGCGCCCGCATGGACAGTGAAGAAGGCCAAGCGGTCTACAAACGGCGCAGCAACACCGAACACGCCCATGCCCGCCTGAAGAACCGCGGCTTTGAGCGCATGGCCCTGCGTGGCTTGGCCAAAGTCCGCATCGCATGTTGGCTTCATGCCGTGACCCACAACCTTATGTGGGCCATTAGCTGCCGCCGCGCGCTGAAGACGGCCTGATCCACCTCCCATCACATGCCGCACGAGCCGCACATCCCGTCCAATCCCATTGCAGTTCGCCGCCACAGGCGAAATACTTACAGCCCCGACGAAGCAATCCATTCTTTTTTTCCTTCCGCCTTTCTCTCCGCGGCGCGATGGATTGCTTCCGCCTTCGCTCGTTGAGCTACGGCGGACAAGTCGCTTCGCTCGCAATGACGGAGGAAAGACTGCCTAAGTTCGTACCCCTGTTGCCGGATTGAATAGCGGGAATTGGTCGCGGTTCCCGGTTGCGCCACAGGTCCCGCTTGCGCACCATCCCGGCATGATTCGGGACAAATCCACGAAAGAGCCGACCAAGCCGCCGAAGGGCGTGATCGCGGTTTCGCCGCCGAGCTTTCGGCGCGAGCGCGCGCTGATCAAGCGCGGGGTCTGGCCGGTGGCTGGCTGCGACGAGGCCGGACGCGGGCCGCTGGCAGGGCCGGTCGTGGCCGCGGCCGTCGTGCTCGACCCCAGGCGAATCCCCAGGGGTATCGACGATTCCAAGCGATTGTCCGCCGAACGCCGCGAGGAACTGTTCGAGGAGATTTGCGCGACCGCGTCGTTTGCGGTCGCCTTTGCCTCGCCGGCGCGAATCGATCGCGACAATATATTGCGCGCCTCGCTGTGGGCGCTGGCGCGCGCGGTGCACGCGCTGCCCGAAGCGCCAAAACATGTGTTCGTCGACGGCCGCGACCGCATCGATGCGGCGTGCGACTGCGACGCCGTGATCGGCGGCGACGGCATCGTGATGTCGATCGCAGCCGCCTCGATCATCGCCAAAGTCACGCGTGACCGCCTGATGTGCGCGCTGGCGCTGGATTGTCCGGGCTACGGTTTCGAAACCCACAAGGGCTATGCCGTGCCGGAACATCGCGAGGCCCTCGACCGGCTCGGACCGAGCGTCCATCACCGCCGCTTCTTTGCCCCCGTCGTCGCCGCGCGGGAAAAGCACCAGCCGGCCACCGTCGAATCGGACCTGTTCACGGTGGAAACGCCGATTGCGCCCGAGGTTTCGGCCGCAATCTAACGCCAGTTGCTTCGGCAGCCCGCGGCCTTTATCACACATGCGGATCGGACAGCGCCGGGTTGAACGCCTGGTCGGTACGTTTGCCTGGGCATTTCGGACGTTTCATGCGCTTCACCTCCTTGGTTGTCGAACTGATCCGCGCCCGCCCGCGGCTGGTGGTCTGGCTCGTGGTGCTGTTTCAGGCCGGGCTTTGGCTGTTGCTGCCGCTATTGCTCTATCGCAGCCCGCCCGGCGACCTCGCCACGGTGCTGGCCTTCGGCCGGGAATATCAGGTCGGGACTGACTTGGGCCCGCCGCTGGCGTTCTGGCTCGCCGATATCGCGTTCCGCGCCGCCGGCAATCACATGTTCGGCGTCTATCTATTGGCGCAGCTGTGCACAATCGTGACCTTCCTAACCCTCTACCAGCTCGCCCGCGCCATTGTCGGCGGCCAGCAGGCGGTGCTCGCGGTGCTCCTGACCTTGACGGTGGTGGTCTTCAGCTCGCCCGGCGTCGAATTCGGACCATTGGTGCTGGCGCGCCCGCTCTGGGCGCTGCTGCTTTTGCATTCATGGCGGCTGATGGGCCAGAACCGGCATAATGCGTGGTTCGCCTGGTCGATCGAGGCCGGTCTGTTACTGCTGACGACACCGGCCGCGATCGGGCTGTTGCTGCTCGTCGTCGGATTTGCGCTCGCCACCCCACGCGGGCGGCGCACGCTGATGTCGCTGGATCCGCTTTATTCGCTGCTGGTGGTCGTCGTATTGGCGCTGCCCTATCTGATCTGGCTGTTGCGGTCGGATATTCTGGTGATGCCGCCGTTACCCGCGATCGGCGATCTCGGCGCAAGGGCGCTGCATTGGGGCAGCCTGCTCGGCGGGCTTATTCTGGCGATGTCCGGCATTGCGCTGCTGGTGATCCTCAATTCGGGCTGGTTCGCCCGTCATGCGGAGGAAACGCCGATCATCTACCGGCCGCCGGTCGATCAATTGGCGCGCCAGTTCGTCTATTTCTTTGCGATAGCGCCGGCGTTGCTCGGCAGCCTGATCGCGGGCTTGTTCAATCTGGACCGCGTCGTGGGCGGTGCGGGCGTTGCCCTGCTGATGTCGGGCCTGGCCGTGGTCGTTGCGACCGGCGATCTGATCCATTTGCGGCGCCAGCGTCTGTTGCGCTCGGTCTGGGCGGCAGCGCTGGCAGCGCCCGCTTTGCTGGCGGGGGCGGCGACGATGTTCCTGCCCTGGACCGGAACCAGTGACGTGCCGACCTCGCTGCCGGCAACCGCGATCGCGCATTTCTTCGGCGACAGCTTTGAGCGGCGCACCAACCAGCGGCTGCGCGCGGTGACGGGCGATTGGCAACTCGCGGCCCTGGTCGCGATGGACACCGGACGTCCGCATCTGCTGCTCGATGCCGCGCCGGAGCGGACGCCGTGGCTTAACGCCGCGAAATTCAATGAAACCGGCGGCGTCGTGGTCTGGCGCGCCTCCGACACCTCAGGCACGCCGCCCGCCGATATCGCGCAGCGGTTTCCGGGCCTCGTGCCGGAAGTGCCGCGCGCGTTCGAATGGATGGTGAACGGAAGGCAACCGCTGCTGCGGATCGGCTGGGCCATCGTGCGGCCGAAGACGCCGTAGGCGATCGACACGCCGGATGTGCTCGATTTTTTTACCTCTCCCCATGGGAGAGGGAGCGCACTTTCGTTGCCGCAATAGCGTTGGCTCAATTGTTGGAAGAGTTTTCCAACGCCTTCGCAACCGCGCGCAAATCCTGCCACGACATCCGCTTGTAGGATGGCGACCGCAACAGATAGGCCGGGTGAAACGTGGCGATGGCGCGGATGGTGCGTGTTCCCGTGTCGTAGTCGAACCATTTTCCGCGCGTGCGCATGATGCCCTCACGGGTCTGCAGCAGCGTTTGCGTCGAGGGATTGCCGAGCGTCACCAGCACGTCCGGATTGACCAGTTCGATCTGCCGCTGGATGAAGGGCAGGCAGATCTGCGTTTCCTGCGGCGTCGGCGTGCGGTTGCCGGGCGGCCGCCACGGGATCACATTGGCGATATAGGCCTTGCTGCGATCCAGTCCGATCGCCGCGATCATGCGGTCCAGCAATTTGCCGGAACGCCCGACAAACGGCAGGCCCTCGATATCCTCGTCGCGTCCGGGCGCCTCGCCGACGAACATGATGCGCGCCTGCGGGTTGCCGTCGGCGAACACCAGCCGCGTTGCGGTGTGCTTCAGCGCGCAACCGTCGAAATTTTCCAACAGCGCCCGCAGCGCTTCCAGCGTCGGCGCGGTTCGCGCCGCCTCCCTGGCGGAGGCGATTGCCGCTTCCGGCGCGACCGCCGTTTCGCTGCGCGGAACTGGCGAGGCTGCGGCCGGGATTTCCCTGACCACGCGCGGTGCCGCCGTCTCGCGCGGCGCTGCGACCGGAACAGCGTCGGGCTCGGCCAGCCGGTCGACCGGCTCGTCCGTCAACGCGCAATCGACCCCGGCCTCGAGATAATAGGCCAGCAATTGCTTCAACGTAGGGGCGGGTTCAGGCGTGGGGTTCATTATACCAATCTAGGCTGGATCGACCCGCCGCGAAACGCCTCACTTTGCATTTCCATGGTTGTCCTCCCCGCAAAAATCGGAAAGAAACAAACCTTAGAGCCGTTCTCAACCGGGCTGAGACCAGATCATGAGCACCGAAGAACTACCGCCACGTGAGTCCATGGAATTCGACGTCGTGATCGTCGGCGCCGGGCCGTCAGGCCTGTCGGCCGCGATCCGGCTGAAGCAGCTCAATGCCGATCTCAACATTGTGGTAGTGGAAAAGGGTTCCGAAGTCGGCGCTCATATTCTGTCGGGCGCGGTGATCGATCCGGTCTCGCTCGACAAGCTGATTCCGGACTGGCGCGAGGATGCCGACTGCCCGCTGAAGACCCAGGTCAAGGATGACCGTTTCTATTGGGCGACGGCGGCAGGCGCTTTCCGGTTGCCGAATTTCATGATGCCGCCGCTGATGAACAATCATCACTGCTATATCGGCTCGCTCGGCAATGTCTGCCGCTGGCTGGCGCCGAAGGCCGAAGCGCTCGGCGTCGAAATCTATCCGGGTTTTGCGGCGACTGAAGTGCTCTACGACGACAAGGGCGCGGTGCGCGGCATTGCGACCGGCGACATGGGCATCGCCAAGGACGGCAGCCACAAGGATTCGTTTACCCGCGGCATGGAACTGCTGGGTAAATACACGCTGTTCGCTGAGGGCGCGCGGGGCAGCCTCAGCAAGCAGCTGATCGCCAAATTCTCGCTCGATGCGAACAGCCAACCGCCGAAATTCGGCATCGGATTGAAGGAAGTCTGGGAGATCGATCCGGCAAAACACCAGAAGGGCCTGGTCCAGCACACCCTGGGCTGGCCACTGAACGATGCGACCGGCGGCGGCTCGTTCCTCTATCACTACGACGACAACAAGGTCGCGGTCGGCTTCGTCGTGCATCTCAATTACGACGATCCGTATCTGTCGCCGTTCGATGAATTCCAGCGCTTCAAGACCCATCCCTCGATCCGCACCGTGTTCGAGGGCGGCAAGCGGCTTGCCTATGGCGCGCGCGCCATCACCGAAGGCGGCTATCAGTCGGTGCCGCGGCTGACCTTCCCCGGCGGCGCGCTGGTCGGCTGCGCGGCCGGGTTTGTCAACGTGCCGCGCATCAAGGGCGTCCACAACGCGATGGGCACCGGTATGCTCGCCGCCGAGTATGTTGCCGCAGCGCTGGGCGCCGGTCGCGCCAATGATGAACTGGCCGAATACGAGAACGCCTGGCGCGATTCCGCGGTGGGCAAGGATCTGTACAGGGTCCGCAATGCCAAGCCGATGCTGTCGAAGTTCGGCACCCTGTTCGGCATGGTGCTCTCCGGCTTCGACATGTGGTGCAACACGCTGGGGTTCTCGCTGTTCGGGACCCTGTCGCACGCCAAACCCGACCGCAAGACGCTGGATGCGGCCAAGACGCATGCGCCGATCGCCTACCCGAAGCCGGACGGCAAGATATCGTTCGACAAGCTTTCGTCCGTGTTCATGTCCAACACCAACCACGAAGAGGACCAGCCGGTTCATCTCAAGGTCGCCGACATGAACCTGCAGAAGACGTCCGAACATGACGTCTATGCCGGTCCGTCCAACCGCTATTGCCCGGCCGGCGTCTATGAATGGGTCGAGGAGGCGTCCGGTCCGCGTTTCCAGATCAACGCCCAAAACTGCGTCCACTGCAAAACCTGCGACGTGAAGGATCCGAACGGCAACATCACCTGGGTTCCACCGGAAGGCGGCGGCGGCCCCAATTACGAGGCCATGTGACCACGATTGCGTGAGCCGGCGGCGGTGTAACATTCCGTTTCCAAGCGCGGCGATACTGATTCGCATGCGGAAAACGCGCCAAAACAAGTGCCGGAACAGGGTTCTGACGGCACGGTCACGATACCGCCACAGTGAAAGCGTTTCCGGGTGGTGCTGGCAAAATCGGCGGCCTGAAGGCGGTATCTGCCAATCAATTCGCCACCCGAATCCTTGCGGTTCAACGCCAAAAGCGGCATTGTCGCGGACCTTGATGCCGCCGCTTGGGTTCGCATTCGAGAAGATCCGTAAAATCCTGGAGCTAGGCGAACCGTGATGATTTCCACTCGTTTCAATCGCTGGATGATCGCCGCCCTTACCGTCGCAGCCCTGGCCGTCCCGGGCTCGCTTTTGGCGCAGACGCCGGAGCATACCGGCGACAACTCGGCACAGTTCCCGAGCCGGACCGACCTGAAGGGGCTGACCACCTCCGGCAGCTATCTGGCCGCCCGTCACGCCAGCGTCGAACGCGACGCCAATTCGGCGGCGGCGTTCTACCGCTCGGCGCTTCGCACCGATCCGAAGAACAACGAGCTGCTCGACCGCGCCTTCATCTCCTCGCTCGCCGACGGCGACATCGACGAGGCGGTCAAGCTCGCCGACCGCATCCTGACGCTGGACAAATCCAATCGCGTCGCCCGGCTGGTGGTCGGCGTCCGCGATCTCAAGCTGAAGAAATATTCGACCGCGCAGATCAACATCAACCAGTCGATCCGCGGACCGATCACCGATCTGGTCGCGACGCTGTTGTCGGGCTGGGCCAGCTACGGTGCCGGCGACGCCAAGGCGGCGGTCGCCAATATCGACAAGCTGACCGGTCCGGAATGGTATCCGATCTTCAAGGATCTGCACGCCGGCATGATCCTCGAACTCTCGGGCAAGGAAAAGGACGCCGGCACGCGGTTCGAGCGCGCCTACAAGCTCGACGATTCCATGCTGCGCGTGTCCGACGAATATGCCCGCTGGCTGACGCGCAACAAGGATGCGGCGGCGGCAACCGGAATTTATGAGGCGTTCGACAAGAAGCTGCCGCGGCATCCGCTGGTGCTGGAAGGCATGCGCGAGGTCAAGGCCGGCAAGAAACTGCAGCCGCTGATCGATTCGGCGCAAGCCGGCGCCGCCGAGGCGCTGTACGGCATCGGCGCCACGCTGACCCGCCGCGGCGGCGAGGATCTGGCGCTGGTCTATCTGCAGCTCGCGCTGTACCTGCAGCCCAATCATCCGCTGGCGCTGCTGTCGCTCGCCGATCTCTATGAGTCGGTGAAGAAGCCGCAGATGGCGATCAAGGTCTATGAGCGCATGCCGGCGAATTCGCCACTGAAGCGCAATGCGCAGATCCAGCTCGCGACCAACCTCGACGCCGCCGACCGCAGCGACGAGGCGATCAAGATCCTCAAGGAAGTCACCACCGAAGATTCCAAGGACATCGAAGCCATCATGGCGCTCGGCAATATCGAGCGCGGTCGCAAGAAGTTCTCCGATTGCGCCACGACCTATTCCCGGGCGATCGACGTGATGCCGGCGAGCGGCGACAAGAACAGCTGGGTGACCTATTATTATCGCGGCATCTGCGAGGAGCGCTCCAAGCAATGGAGCAAGGCGGAAGCCGATATGCGCAAGGCGCTCGACATGCAGCCCGAACAGCCGCATGTGCTGAACTATCTCGGCTATTCCTGGATCGACCAGGGCATCAATCTCGACGAAGGCATGAAGATGATCAAGCGTGCCGTCGATCAGCGTCCTGACGACGGCTACATCGTCGACTCGCTCGGCTGGGCCTATTACCGCATCGGCAATTACGAGGACGCGGTGAAGAATCTCGAGCGCGCGATCGATCTCAAGCCCGAAGATCCCACCATCAACGACCATCTCGGCGACGCCTATTGGCGGATCGGCCGCACGCTGGAGGCCAAATTCCAGTGGGCCCATGCCCGCGACCTCAAGCCCGAGCCGGAAGAGCTGCCGAAGATCGAAGCCAAGATCGAGAACGGCCTGCCGGAGGACACCTCGTCGGCCGCGTCCGCCGACAAGAAAAAAGAAGACGGCAAGGGCGGCTGATTGAACGGCTAGGGGCGGTCGCCGATGCCGGCGTTAGTTGCGGATGGGCGTGCCAAGGTCAACCTGACCCTGCGGGTGGTCGGGCGCCGTGTCGATGGCTATCACGACCTCGAAAGCGTGGTGGCCTTCGCCGACTGCGCCGATCGCCTGACGCTTTCGCCCGGCTCCGAACTCGTTCTCCAAATGTCGGGTCCACTGGCCGAAGCCTGCGGCGCAACATCCGACAATCTGGTGCTCAAGGCCGCGCGCCTGCTCGGTGAGCGCGTGCCGGACATGAAGGTCGGCCAGTTCACCCTCGACAAGGTGCTGCCGGTCGCGGCCGGAATTGGCGGCGGCTCGGCCGATGCCGCCGCGGCGCTGCGGTTGCTGGCGCAATTGAACGGGCTGTCGCTCGACGACCAACGATTGGTCGAGGTCGCGCTGCTGACCGGCGCCGATGTGCCGGTCTGTCTCGCCTCGCGCGCCTGCGACATGACCGGCGTCGGCGAGAACCTGCTGCCGCTCAGCCTGCCGATCATGCCATGCGTGATGGTCAATCCGCGCGTCCCGGTGGCGACCAGGGACGTGTTCAATGCGCTGGGCTTGCGCAATGGCGAGCTTCTGGTCGGGGCCACCGACGTGTTCCGCGGCACCGCGTGGCCGGAAGCCGGCGCATCGGTCGAGGACTGGGTCGAAGTGCTCGCGGCCAGTTCCAACGATCTGGAAGAGCCGGCGACGCGCACCCAGCCGGTGATCGGCGAAGTGATCTCGGCGCTGTCGGCCACAAACGGGGCCTGGCTGGCGCGGATGTCGGGCTCGGGCGCAACTTGCTTTGCGATCTACGAGAACACCGCCGACGCCGGCCGCGCCGCGGAGAAGATCCGGCGCGATCACCCAGGCTGGTGGGTGCATGCGGGGACGTTGAGCTAAAGCAGGATGAACTTTGGTTGAATCGAGTTGTTCGCGAGCTCTCTTCACCTCTCCCCTCCGGGGAGAGGTCGGATTGCGAAGCAATCCGGGTGAAGGCGCTTTGCTCTTATCATAGAGCGTAACCCCTCACCCGGATCGCATCTTACGATGTGATCCGACCTCTCCCTACGGGAGAGGTGAAACTCCTGCGGCCGTTCCAATTCAACCTAATCTCATCACCAGCTAGCTCGCCGCGGGCCGCCGCGCGAGCGCGAGCGAGACGCCGAGCCCGGCAATGAACAACCCCGAGCCCTGCCGCAAGCGTTGCAGCAGATGTGGCCTGCGCGTGAAGCTTGAGCGGGCCTTCGAGGCCATCATCACCACGATGACGTCGGCGAACGTGTTGAGCGCCACTGAGATCAGTCCCAGCGTCATGAACTGGAGCGCTGGGTGGCCGGCCGACGAGTCGAGGAATTGCGGGATGAACGCCAGAAAGAACGCCGCGGTCTTGGGGTTCAAGGCTTCGACCACGATGCCTTCGCGAAATGCGCGCTCGACGCCGGCGGGGGCTGCCTGGTCTGGCGACCAACGATGGGCTTCACGGAAGGTCCTGATGCCAAGCCAGACCAGATAGAGCGCGCCAATCAGCTTTAATCCGGTAAAGAGCTGCGCGCTGGCAAGGATGATCGCCGAGACGCCAAGGCCGCCGGCGACAACGTGGACAAGTCCGCCAATCGCCGTGCCGAAGGTGGATGCGATGCCGGCCTTCTTGCCGCCCGACAACGTGCGGGCGGCGACATAAAAAATGCCGGGGCCGGGCACGGCGGCGATGACCAGCGCGGCGAGAAGAAACAGGGAAAATTGCGTTCCGATCATGCAGCGCCTTCGCAGTTTCGTAGGATGGGTAGAGCGAAGCGAAACCCATCAACCTCCGTCGGCGAGTCAAGACGATGGGTTTCGCTGCGCTCAACTCATCCTAGATTCTACATTCAAATCAATGCGATCTTGCCAAACAGAACGCCACCACCTGCTCCAGCGCGGTCTTCATCGCCGATGCCGGAAACAGCGCCAGCGCGTCGACGGCCATCGCGCCGTAATGCTGGGCGCGGCTGATCGTATCTTCCAGCGCGCGGTGCTTGGTCATCAGCCCGATGGCGTGGTCGAGATCGCCACCTCCGATCTCGCCGCGCTCCAGCGCCTTGATCCAGAACTTGCGCTCCGTGTCGTTGCCGCGGCGGAACGCCAGCACCACCGGCAGCGTGATCTTGCCCTCGCGGAAATCGTCGCCGATGTTCTTGCCGAGTTTGGCGGCCTTGCCGCCATAGTCGAGCACGTCGTCGACGAGCTGGAACGCGATGCCGAGATTCATCCCGACCGAGCGGCAGGCGGTCTGCTCGGCCTTGGGCCGGTTGGCGATCACAGGGCCGACCTCGCAGGCCGCGGCGAACAGCTCGGCGGTCTTGCCGCGGATCACGGCGAGATATTCGTCTTCGGTGGTCGCGGTGTTCTTGGCGGCGGCAAGCTGCATCACTTCGCCTTCGGCGATGGTGGCGGCGGCGGAAGACAGGATGTCGAGCGCGCGCAGCGAGCCGACCTCGACCATCATGCGAAAGGCCTGGCCGAGCAGGAAGTCGCCGACCAGCACGCTGGCCTCATTGCCCCACAGCATCCGCGCCGACAATTTGCCGCGGCGCAGTTCGCTTTCGTCGACCACGTCGTCATGCAGCAGGGTGGCGGTGTGCATGAATTCGACGGAGGCAGCGAGCTTGATATGGCCGTCGCCGGAATAGCCGGTGAGGTTGGCCATCGCCAAGGTCAGCATCGGGCGCAGGCGCTTTCCCCCTGAGGAAATCAGGTGGTTGGCGACCTCGGGAATCATGGTGACCTCGGACCCGGTCCGCGACAGGATGGTGGCGTTGACGCGCTCCATGTCGGCGGCGACAAGGCTGACCAGCGCATCTATTGAGGCGTTCGATGGGCTTTCGAAGGGTACAATAACCGCCACGCTGGTCTCCACATTTGCCCAATCGGCACTATCCTTAGGTATAACAATAGAAACTGCGCACCAAAGCGGCAAGGGCTCGAAGCGGTTGACATGGCGCGCAGGGCCCCTGCACCGGGCCGGTACAAGGAGAACGTAAATTGCGGGAATTGGTTCGGACCAACGATATCGTGCTGGTTTCCGCCGTCGGCGCGCTGCTCGACGGCGCCAATATCCATCATTTGGTGCTGGACCAGAATATGAGCATCATCGAGGGCTCGCTGGGGGTGCTGCCGCGCCGCATCCTGGTCCACGAGGATGACAACCGCGCGGCGCGCCAGATTCTGGCCGATGCGGGCCTCGCCCACGAATTGCGGGCCGATGAGTGAGACAGACCATGTTACCGAGGATGCATTTCTCGGCGGACAATTGCGCCTGCGGCAACTGAAATCGGGCCATCGCGCCGGTCACGACGCCATGCTGCTGGCGGCGGCGACGCCGGTGCGTCCAGGCGATCGCGTGGCCGATTTCGGCGCCGGCGTCGGCGCTGCCGGACTTGCGGTTGCCAGGCGCGTGGCTGATGTCGATCTCGTGCTGGTCGAGATCGATGCGACGCTGGCGTCTCTGGCGCGCGAGAACGCGGCCGCTAATGCGATCGCGGCCGAGGTGATCGAGCTCGATGTCGAATCGGCGGCCGGGGCATTCGCCGCAGCCGGACTTCCGCCCGACAGCGTCGATGCCGTGCTGATGAATCCGCCGTTCAACGATCCCGCGCGGCACCGCGTTTCACCGGACAAAGCCCGCGAAACCGCGCATGTGGCGACCGCGACCACACTCGACAACTGGATCCACGCAGCGCGGCGCCTGCTCAAACCCAAGGGTATTCTGACGCTGATCTGGCGGGCCGACCGCATCGCCGAGGCGCTGGCTGCGCTCGAGCGGGGGTTTGGCAGCCTGCTTCTATTGCCCGTTCACGCTGACGTGACGACGCCGGCTATCCGCATTTTAATTCGCGCCACCAAGGGCGGGCGTGCGCCGACGCAAATCCAGGCAGCCCTGATGCTCAATGATGAGTCAGGCGTGCCCAATAAAGAGGTACAGGAGGTTCTGGTTGGAAAGCGAGCATTGCTGCTGGCGACGCCGTGAGGACGGCGGAAACGCCCAAGGTTTGGGCCGGCAACTACTGCGGGAGTGTTTCTGACTGCCGTTCCGGCGCCGAAGTGTAGTGAACCGCTGCCAAAATCGTGCCGATCAGCATTATCAGCAGATAGATTTTCATGTCACTCTCCGCTGCGCCATTGCAGCCTTGACCGTAGCGATGCAAAAGGCGTTCCAGCTCTCCCAATGACATTGGGGTGATAAAAAATGGTTAATTCGAGGTAACGGCATGAGTGAACAAACACGTGATCGCGGCGTGATGGCGGGCCTGTCGAAAAGCTGATGGAGCTGGTTCCAGCGAAATTCCGGCGCGACGCCGCGGTGGTGCCGGTGGTGCGGCTGTCCGGCGTGATCGGCGCGGTCACGCCGTTGCGGCCGGGCATGTCGCTGGCGGGCGTCGCCAAGACGCTCGAGCGTGCTTTCGGAATCCGGAATGCCAAGGCGGTAGCGCTGGTGATCAACTCGCCCGGCGGCTCGCCGGTGCAATCGCGCCAGATCTATTTGCGGATCAGGCAACTCGCCGCGGAAAAGAACTTGCCGGTGCTGGTGTTCGTCGAGGACGTTGCGGCATCCGGCGGCTACATGATCGCCTGCGCCGGCGACGACATTTTCTGCGATCCGTCCTCGATCCTGGGTTCGATCGGCGTGGTCGGCGGCAGCTTTGGATTTCAGGAACTGATCAAGCGGATCGGCGTCGAGCGGCGGCTCTATACGGCAGGCGCCCACAAGGCGATGCTCGATCCGTTCCTCCCCGAGAATCCCGACGACGTGGCGCGCGTCAAAGCGCTTCAGCAGGAGATCCACGCCATCTTCATCGCGCTGGTGAAGGGTAGCCGGGGCAGCCGCCTCAAGGCCGCCGACGAGACCCTGTTCACCGGCGAATATTGGGCGGGTGAAACCTCGGTTACGATGGGCCTGGCGGACGCCATCGGTGACCTGCGCTCGACGTTGCGCGCCCGTTACGGCGACAAGGTGCTGACGCCGGTGATCGCACCCGCCAGCGGGATGCTGGCCGGGCTGCTCGGCCGCAAATCCGCAGGTGCGGGAACGCTGGCCTCGCTGGACGGGTTTTCGGGCCTGCCGGACGAGCTGATTTCAGCGCTCGAAACCCGGGCGATTTGGGCGAAATTCGGGTTTTGAGGGGCCGGCGCCCCGCGCCATTTAGTCCCAAAACGCCAATTGCGGCGCGGGCCGGCTTGCGCAAGAATGTGGTCATGGGGGCGCTACCGACGTGAACGACAAGGATCGACCGATGCCGCCGTTTGTCGCATTTGCCGGCGCCCTGGGTGGACTGGCCGTGGTCCGCTGGGCCTACAAGACCGCCCTCAAGATCAACAAGGAACTGGAAGAAGCCCGTTTGGCCCGCGTCGCCGAAGCCGCCCGTTCGGGCGATATCCCGACGCTGCGGCGCGACCCCGTCACCGGAGCCTATCGGCCGGGGTAGTTTTCCGAGAAACGAGCTCTCGCCACGCAAGTCTGTGCTCCCTCTCCCGCTTGCGGGGGAGGGCAGGGGTGGCGGTCTCACCGCGAGTCCCCGTGTTGAGAGAGTTTCCCCACCCGCATCGCATCTTTCGATGCGACATAGCCGAAGCTGCGCTTCGGCGTCCTTCAAGAGACGGCCGCCAAGGGTGGCCTATGGCTCCCCCGCAAGCGGGAGAGGTAAGGCAAGCCCGGCATCGCCTTGATTCCCCGTCCCCCCGCCGATACGGTCCCGCGCGCTTCAAAACCCCTCGCGAGACCGATTCTGACGATGGACGCCATACCCGCTCATATGCGCCCGGAACGCTCGTTCCAGGGTTTTATTCTGGCTCTGCAGCGGTTCTGGGCCGATCAGGGCTGCGTGATCCTGCAGCCTTACGACATGGAAATGGGCGCGGGCACCTTTCATCCCGCGACGACGCTGCGCGCGCTGGGGCCAAAGCCGTGGAAGGCCGCCTATGTGCAGCCGTCGCGCCGGCCGAAGGATGGCCGTTACGGCGAAAACCCCAATCGCCTGCAGCACTACTACCAGTTCCAGGTGATCATCAAACCATCGCCGCCGAACCTTCAGGAGCTTTACCTGAAGTCGCTGGCCGCGATCGGCATCGACTCCGCGCTGCACGACCTCCGCTTTGTCGAGGACGACTGGGAAAGCCCGACGCTTGGTGCGTGGGGATTGGGCTGGGAGTGCTGGTGCGACGGCATGGAAGTGTCGCAGTTCACCTACTTTCAGCAGGTCGCGGGCGTCGAATGCGCCCCGGTCGCGGGCGAACTCACCTACGGGCTCGAGCGGCTCGCGATGTATGTGCAGGGCGTCGACCGCGTCTATGATTTGAATTTCAACGGCCGCGAGGGCGCCGACAAGGTGACCTATGGCGACGTGTTCCTGCAGGCCGAGCAGGAATATTCGCGGCACAATTTCGAGGTTGCCGACACTACGATGCTGTTCGAGCAGTTCAGGATGGCCGAAGAGGCCTGCAAAAAGTATCTCGCTGCCGGGTGGCGCGAAGGAAGCAATCAAAAAGAGCATCTGATGGCGCTGCCGGCCTATGACCAGTGCATCAAGGCGAGCCATGTCTTCAATTTGCTCGATGCGCGCGGCGTGATCTCGGTGACCGAACGGCAAAGCTACATCGGGCGCGTGCGCGACCTTGCAAAGGCCTGCGGCGAAGCCTGGATTCACACCGAAGCGGGCAGGGCGGTCTGATGCCTGAACTTCTGTTAGAGCTGTTTTCCGAAGAAATCCCCGCGCGCATGCAGGCGAAGGCGGCGGACGATCTGCGCCGCATGGTCACCGACAAGCTCGTCGCCGAGGGGCTGGTCTATGAAGGCGCCAAGGCATTCGTTACGCCGCGGCGGCTGACGCTGACCGTGCATGGCATTCCGGCGCGGCAGCCGGACCTGAAGGACGAACGCCGTGGGCCGAAGATCGGCGCGCCCGATGCGGCCGTGCAGGGTTTTCTCAAATCAACCGGCCTCAAATCGCTCGACGAGGCGAAAATCCAGCGCGATCCCAAGAAGGGCGATTTCTACATAGCGCTGATCGAAAAGCCCGGCCGTCCGACGCTCGATGTGCTGGCCGAGATTTTGCCGGTGATCGTGCGCAGCTTCCCGTGGCCGAAATCGATGCGCTGGGGTGAACGCTCGGCGAAATCGGGTTCGCTGAGCTGGGTGCGGCCGCTGCACACCATCGTCGCGACCTTCGGCATCGAGACCGAAGAGCCCGACGTGGTGAAATTCGATGTCGCCGGCATCGAAGCGGGTCAGACCACCTATGGCCACCGCTTCATGGCGCCGGCCGCGATCACCGTGCGCCGCTTCGAGGACTACGAAACGAAGCTGAAGGCCGCAAAAGTCGTGCTCGATCCGCAGGTGCGCAAGGATATCATTTTGGCCGACGCCAGGACCGCGGCGCAGGCGCAAAATTTCGAACTGGTCGAGGATCAGGCGCTGCTCGATGAGGTCGCCGGCCTCGTCGAGTGGCCCGTCGTGATGATGGGATCGTTCGAGAAGGAATTTCTGGCGATCCCGGACGAGGTGATCCGCGCCACCATCCGCACCAATCAGAAATGCTTTGTGGTCAAGGACCCCGCGACGGGGAAGCTGACCAACAAATTCGTCCTTACCGCCAATATCGAGGCCTCTGACGGCGGCAAGGCGATTGTGGCCGGCAACGAGCGCGTGATCCGCCCGCGTCTGAGCGACGCGAAGTTTTTCTATGAGACGGATCTCAAGACGAAGCTGGAAGACCGGCTGCCGAAATTCGACAACATCGTGTTTCACGAGAAGCTGGGGACGCAGGGCGAGCGCATCAAGCGGATCGAGCGGCTGGCAGCCGAGATCGCGCCGCTGGTCGGCGCCGATGTTGAAATGACCAGGCGTGCGGCACATCTCGCGAAGGCCGACCTGCTCACGGAAGTCGTCGGCGAATTCCCCGAGTTGCAGGGCTTGATGGGCAAATACTACGCGCTGGCGCAGGGCGAGGATGCTTCCGTCGCCGCCGCAAGCGAGGAGCATTACAAGCCGCAGGGGCCTGCCGATCGCGTGCCGACCGATCCGGTGAGTGTTGCTGTGGCGCTGGCGGACAAGATCGATACGCTGGTCGGTTTCTGGGCCATCGACGAGAAGCCGACGGGAAGCAAGGATCCGTATGCGCTACGGCGTGCGGCGCTGGGTGTTATCAGGCTGATCGTCGAGAACACATTGCGACTGCCGATCTTGAAGGCCGCCAAGTCTGCAATTCTCGGGTTGGCGGCCAAGGGCGACACTGAGAGGCTTCCGAGCGACCTTCTTGCATTCTTTGCAGATCGGTTGAAAGTCCAACTCCGCGATCAAGGCGCCCGCCACGATCTCGTCGACGCGGTCTTCGCACTGGGTGGCCAGGACGATCTCCTGATGGTGGTCCGCCGCGTCGAAGCCCTCGCAAAATTCCTCGATACCGACGACGGCAAGAACCTGCTCGCGGGGACGAAGCGCGCAAACAATATCCTCGGGTTCGAGGAGAAGAAGGATAAGCGTACCTTCGATGGCGCACCGGATGTGTCGCTCTACATGCTCGATGAAGAGAAGGCGCTGGCGAAGGCGATCGATCAGGTGAAGAGTGAAGCTGGTGCTGCCGTGGCCAGGGAAGATTTTGCCGCCGCGATGAGCGCGATGGCCAAGCTGCGGCCGGCGGTCGATGCGTTCTTTGACAAGGTCAAGGTTAACGATGACGACGCCAAAGTGCGCGAGAATCGGCTAAAGCTGCTCAATGAGATCCGGGCTGCGACCCGCGCGGTAGCGGATTTTTCCAAGATCGAAGGTTGAGCCATGGATCGCCAGACGCTTGCCGCCTACGATCATGACGCGGCAACGTTCGCGAAAGACTGGCACGCGCAGCCGGCGCCCGTCGATCTGCAGGAAACCGTCACGCGGTTTTTCATCCGGGGCGGGTGCACCGCCGATATCGGCTGCGGTTCAGGGCGTGAGGTCGCCTGGCTCAACGCCAGCGGTTTTCCGGCCGTCGGCTTCGACGCCTCGGATGGGCTGCTGGCGGAGGCGCGTTCGCGTTATCCGGGTTTGAAGTTTGAGCACTCGGAATTGCCGAAGCTGAAGGGCATCGCCGCTGATGCCTATGACAATGTGCTCTGCGAAACCGTGATCATGCATCTTGGTTGCGCGCAGATCGGCCCCGCCGTTCGCCGCCTGCTCGACATCGTCAAACCCAGCGGCATCCTCTACTTAAGCTGGCGCGTCACCGATGAGTGCGACATTCGCGACGACAATGGCCGGCTCTACGCCGCGTTCGACACCGCGCTGGTGCGCGCCGAACTGCCCGATGGCACGCCGTTCCTCGATGAAGAGGTCGTCAGCGCTTCGTCGGGGAAGAAAATCCACCGCCTCGTGGTGCAGAAGCCGGGCTTGCAGAACCGCGATTGATGAAAAGCCCCGCCCGGAGGGGGAGCCGGGCGGGGCCTTTTGTCCAGTCGTACACGCGCACATCCGCTTGCGCGGCGCCCGGACCAATCGTTCAGGCGATCGCGGGGCTGGTCTTACTACTCGACCACCTGAACGATGCGACGCGAACGCGGTTCGACCAGCACGGTCTGGCCGTTCACCACGGTGTAGCGATAGGGCGTGACGCCAAAGGTCTGCGGCACGTCGTAATAGGTGACGCCGGTTTCCGGCAGCACGCCGCCGACGATCACGCGATCCGGAATGGTGTAGTTCGGCACCCGTTCGCGCACGATGTATTCGCGGAACGCAGGCCGCTGATCGACGGCGATGCCTTCGTTGTCGTCGATGACAACCGTGCCGCCGCGAACGACGCCCACGGTGCTCTGGGCCTGCGCGGCGATCGGTGTACTGATCGCGGCTGCGATCGCTGCAATGGCAAGTATTCTGTTCCGCATGCTGAACTCCTTCGCGGGGATTTTTTTACGCGTTTTCTTTACGCGAACCGGTACCCACTTCGCTCGAAAACGCTCCAGGCGACCCAATTCATCGCGCGCGGCATTGTTCCGGAAAAGCGCGGCCGCATACGCGGCAATTTCGGGCATTTTTCGGGGCAGGTTGTTTGGCAATTTTTCTTGAGGCCGGAACCCGTTGGGCCACAGGCGTCTCCTATTCCGGAACCGCGCCAGCGGGTAAGTTGCCGCCCTCGATTCGATTTTCCACCAGATCTGCCGGAGGCATTTGAATGACCATCACCGCTGCGCACGTTCCCGCCATCGTCGCCCTGATCGCGGGTATCTTGATCTTGCTGATGCCGCGGCTGCTCAATTTCATCGTCGCTATCTATCTGATCTTCGTCGGTTTGGTTGGTCTCGGCATACTCAAGATGTTTCACCTGTAGGGCTGGAAAGGCGGGTTTCGCGGCTTGCGCGGACCCCCTCAAAGTGGTGTAAGGCGCGCATCTTCTCCCCCTCTTTTCGGATTGTTGTCTGCCATGGCCAAAGCCGTCGCGAAGTCCAAGAAAAACGTCGAGAAAAAGGTCGAGAAAATCGCAGCGAAATCAAAGCCATCTGCGCGAGCCAAGGCCGCTTTGCCGGCCCGCAAGGCGCTGAAAAAGGGCCCGGTCAAGCCGGCGCCCAAAGTGGCCCCGAAGCCGGCCGTCAAGCCGGTCGCCAAGGCCCCTGTGAAGGCCCCCGCCGGCAAGCCCGCGGTATCGGCGGTAAAGGCCGGAAAATGGGTCTACACCTTCGGCGACGGCAAGGCCGAAGGGCAGGCTACTTTACGCGATCTGCTCGGCGGCAAGGGCGCCAACCTCGCCGAAATGGCCAATCTCGGCCTTCCGGTGCCTCCCGGCTTCACCATTCCGACCTCGGTCTGCACCTACTTCTACGCGCACGACAAATCCTATCCGAGAGAATTGAAGGCGCAGGTCGAGAAGGCGCTCGATCATGTCGGCAAGCTCACCGGCAAGGCCTTCGGCGACACCAAAAATCCGCTGTTGGTATCGGTCCGCTCCGGCGGCCGCGCCTCGATGCCGGGCATGATGGATACCGTGCTCAACCTCGGCCTCAACGACGAGACTGTCGAAGCGCTCGCCGAATTGTCCGGCGACCGCCGCTTCGCCTATGACAGCTATCGCCGCTTCATCACCATGTATTCGGACGTCGTGCTCGGCTTCGAGCATCATCATTTCGAAGACATCCTCGACACCTTCAAGGACAGCCAGGGCTACGCGCTCGACACCGACCTCACCGGCGACGACTGGGTCCGACTGGTCGGCCAGTACAAGGATGCGGTGGCGCGCGAGACCGGCCACGATTTCCCGCAGGATCCGCACGCGCAATTATGGGGCGCGATCGGCGCGGTGTTTTCGTCCTGGATGAACGCGCGCGCGGTGACCTATCGGCGGCTGCACGATATCCCGGAGTCCTGGGGCACCGCGGTCAACGTGCAGGCCATGGTGTTCGGCAATATGGGCGAGACCTCCGCGACCGGCGTTGCGTTCACGCGCAATCCCTCGACCGGCGAGAGCAAGCTGTACGGCGAATTCCTGATCAACGCGCAGGGCGAGGACGTGGTGGCGGGCATCCGCACACCGCAGGACATCACCGAAGAGGCGCGCAAGGAATCCGGCTCCGACAAGGCGTCGATGGAAAGCGCGATGCCGGAGGCGTTCAAGGAACTGACGCGGATCTACACGCTGCTCGAAAAGCACTACCGCGACATGCAGGACATGGAGTTCACGGTCGAGCAGGGCAAATTGTGGATGCTGCAGACCCGCGGCGGCAAGCGCACGGCGAAGGCTGCCTTGCGCATCGCCGTCGAGCTCGCCAATGAAGGCCTGATCTCCAAGAAGGACGCGGTGATGCGGATCGATCCGGCTTCGCTGGATCAATTGCTGCACCCGACCATCGATCCCGAGGCGAAGCGCGACGTCATCGCCACCGGCCTGCCGGCCTCGCCGGGCGCGGCATCGGGCGAAATCGTGTTCTCCTCCGATGAGGCCGCCAAGCTGCAGGCCGACGGGCGCAAGGTCATTCTGGTGCGCATCGAGACCAGCCCGGAAGACATTCACGGCATGCACGCCGCCGAAGGCATCTTGACCACGCGCGGCGGCATGACCTCGCATGCGGCGGTAGTCGCCCGCGGCATGGGCAAGCCCTGCGTCTCCGGCTGCGGCACCATCCGCGTCGATTACGGCCGCGGCACCATGAGCATCGGCTCGCGCACCTTCAAGACCGGCGACGTCATCACCATCGACGGCTCGGTCGGCCAGGTGCTGTCCGGGCGGATGCCGATGATCGAGCCGGAATTGTCCGGCGAGTTCGGCACCCTGATGGGCTGGGCCGATGCCGTCCGCAAGCTCGGCGTCCGCGTCAACGGCGACACGCCCGATGACGCGCGCACCGCGGTCAAGTTCGGCGCCGAAGGCATCGGCCTTTGTCGTACCGAACACATGTTCTTCGAGGAAACCCGCATCCGCACCGTGCGCGAGATGATCCTTTCCGAGGACGAACAGTCGCGCCGCGCGGCGCTGTCGAAGTTGCTGCCGATGCAGCGCGCGGATTTCGTCGAGCTGTTCGAGATCATGAAGGGCCTGCCGGTCACCATTCGCCTGCTCGATCCGCCCTTGCATGAGTTCCTGCCGCACACGCAAGCGGAGATCGAGGAAGTCGCGCGCGCGATGAACACCGACCCGCGAAAACTCGCCGATCGCGCCCGCGATCTCGCCGAATTCAACCCGATGCTCGGCTTCCGCGGCTGCCGTCTTGCAATCGCCTATCCGGAGATCGCCGAGATGCAGGCTCGCGCGATCTTCGAGGCGGCGATCGAGGCGGAGAAGCGCACCAACAAGGCCGTCGGCCTCGAGGTGATGGTGCCGCTGATCGCGACCAAGGCCGAGTTCGATCTGGTCAAGGCGCGGATCGACGCCACCGCGCAGGCGGTAATGAAGGAAACCGGCAAGAAGCTCAACTATCAGGTTGGGACGATGATCGAGCTGCCGCGCGCGTGCCTGATGGCCGGCGACATCGCGCAGACCGCCGAGTTCTTCTCGTTCGGCACCAACGATTTGACGCAGACCACCTACGGCATCAGCCGCGACGACGCCGCGAGCTTCCTCGGCACCTATGTCGCGAAGGGAATTTTGGAGATCGATCCCTTCATCTCGGTCGATCGCGACGGCGTCGGTGAACTCGTCAAAATCGGCGTCACGCGCGGCCGCAAGACGCGGCCCAATCTCAAGGTCGGCATCTGCGGCGAGCATGGCGGCGATCCCGCCTCCGTCGCGTTCTGCCACGAGATCGGGCTCGACTATGTCTCGTGTTCGCCCTATCGCGTGCCGATCGCCCGCCTCGCCGCGGCGCAAGCAGCCCTCGGCAAGACAGTCGCCAGCCAGGCGTAGTTCCGCTCCGCGCTGATAACCAACGAAGACGCGTCATGCCCGGGCTTGTCCCGGGCATCCACGTTTTTGGACGTCATTGCGAGCGCAGCGAAGCAATCCATGTCCCAGCGGGCGGTTAGATGGATGCTTCGCTTCGCTCGCAATGACGTGGAACTCTCAACGCTCGCCCCGTAATCACACGGGAACTTGGGAAATTTCTTCATCCCGTTCGTTGACCGGATATTTACCAGTTTCATCGAGCGCCCGTTTACCAACGCTTTCGATCGAACGCGCGGAATCGCCGTCAATCCTTGAGTGTAGCGCGCGTGCAACGCCGATTAACTCCCCGGCAACCTAAATTCGATACCAACAAAAAAGGTCGAATTGCACGGATGTACTGAAGTTCGATCAGTGTAAGCGTTGCGTGAGCGTATCGATGTCTATGTTGCGTAACCAGCCGAGGGGCGCACGGTTTGCGTCCTTCGGTCTCGGTCTTTGCGTCTTCGCATTGATGCCGACCGAGATCGGATATCAGGATATCGCGTCACTGCTGGCCCGGCAGCCGGGCGTCGCAGAGCGCTGGCAGAACCGCGTGTTCGCCGCCGCCAACAGCATCCAGGTTGCCACGTTCAGCTTCGGCCGCCCGATCGGAACGTCCTCGCCGGAAACCGCGACCTATCGGCTGGCGAGCCTCGATAATCAGGGCATCGACATCACCGGGGCCGTGACGCGCAACCCGCTGGCGTCACCGCCGCCGCGCTACCAGGCGTCGGATTTTCCCAAGGTCGATCGCACGCTGAAGGGCGATCGTCTTGTCGTAGCACTGCCGCAGCCGGCGGAAACGGCGGCACCCGCCGAGGCAGCACCTGCGAACGAGGATCCCTCGACCTCCAACGCGTTGGTGAAGGGCGCCAAGACCGCGGCCGCAGCGCCGGCGGCCGAACGCGCGCCGCTCGATCCGGAACTGCAGGCAGCCCTCTCCGCGCCGCCGCTGCCGCAATATGATGTGTCGATGTCGCTGGAGGCCAATCCGCTCGACGACCTCAAGCCCGCGCCCGATGCCGCGGCCGCAGCGCCCAGCGCCGCGCCGCCGCGCGACAATTTCGCGTTCAAGACGTCCAGCCTGTTCTTCGGCAGCTCGCTCGGTTCGCCCGAAAGCATCGAACGCTGGCGGCCCGGCGAAGAACCCGTCGTCATGATGCCCGACGCGCTTCCCGATCCGGATATGAAGATCATGGCGTCGTTGCCGGTCGATGCCGACGAGCCGGTCAAGGCCGGCGAAATGGGCGAGAGCATCGCGCCGAAGGGCGAGGTCAATTCCGACAACCAGCGCGCCAAGACGCCGGCCGAGCGCCTCGGCCTGTTCGACGAGAAATCGCGCGCCAAGTCGGAGAAGTGCCTGGCTGAAGCGGTCTATTTCGAAGCCCGCGGCGAGGCCGTGCGCGGCCAGATCGCGGTCGCCCAGGTGGTGATGAACCGCGCCTTTTCCGGCAAATATCCCGACACGGTGTGCGGCGTGGTCTACCAGAACAAGCACCGTCACTTTGCCTGCCAGTTCACCTTCGCCTGCGACAACACTCCCGACGTCATTCGCGAACCCGACATGTGGGACCGCGCCCAGAAGATCGCCAAAGCGATGCTCGATGGCCAGCTCTGGCTGCCCGAGGTCGACAAGTCGACGCACTACCACGCCTATTGGGTGCGGCCGTCCTGGGTCAGTGAAATGAAGAAGATGTACAAGTTCGGCGTCCACACCTTCTACCGGCCGCGCGCCTGGGGCGACGGCAGCGACGCGCCGAGCTGGGGCAATGCCGCGCAGACCGCGGAGATTTCCGCGGAGCTCGCGGAAGCCGCGCAAAGCTCGGCCGAGCAGGCCAGCGCCAGGCGGTGAAGTTTCTTCAGTGGTCGTCGTCCCGGCCTTGAGCCGGGACCCATAACCACAGGCCGCAATAGTTGAAACGAGATCGAACGACGGGCCCTTCCTCAGATCGCGCCGTCACGGCGTATGGGTTCCGGCTCAAGGCCGGGACGACAATCAGAAAATTGCTCTCGCCGTCCACAATTGCTCTCGCCGATTTTGCAAGGCTGCCCTGCGGGGACAATTTTTCCAACCCACCCCTTGGGCTTTCCATGCAGATGCATTAACTCCCCGTAATGTTGCAGCTCGGGGAACTCCGGGTGCTCATCCACGCAGGGGAAATAGATGGCCGCAATCGCAGACGACGTTCGTCCAGCCTCCGGTACCACCTGGCGGACGCCGCTGGTCATCATCGTCTGTGGCTGCGCGATTGCTCTTCTGAGCTTCGGGCCGCGGTCGAGCTTCGGCTTTTTCATTCAGCCGATGGGCCGGGAGCTTGGCTGGGGCCGTGACGTGTTTGGCCTCGCGCTGGCGCTGCAAAACCTGTTGTGGGGATTGGGCCAGCCGATCGCGGGAGCCATCGCCGACCGTTTCGGCTCCTTGCGCGTCATCCTCGTCGGCGCGCTGCTCTATGCCGGCGGCCTGCTGACGATGCGCTATGCGGCGACGCCGCTGTCGCTCGATCTGGGCGCCGGCGTCCTGATCGGTTTTGGATTATCGGGCTGTTCGTTCAACCTGGTGCTATCGGCGTTCAGCAAGCTGTTGCCGCCGGAGCGGCGCGGCATCGCGCTCGGCGCCGGAACCGCGGCGGGCTCGTTCGGACAATTCTTGTTCGCGCCGTTCGGCGTGGCGATGATCGACAATTTCGGCTGGCAGGCGGCGCTGACGGTATTTGCCGCCCTGATGCTGCTGATCGTGCCGCTGGCGCTCGCACTTGCAACGCCCGCCCAGACATCGGCCAATGTGCCTGCCGCCGACCGGCAGTCGTTCAAGACCGCGCTTGCGGAAGCGTTCGGCCATCGCTCCTACGTGCTGCTGGTGCTCGGCTTCTTCACCTGCGGCTTTCAACTTGCCTTCATCACGGTGCATCTGCCGGCCTATCTGTCCGATCGCGGCGTGCCCGCGCAAACCGGCGGCTGGGTGATCGCGGCGATCGGCCTGTTCAACATTATCGGTTCGCTCAGCGTCGGCTGGCTGCAGAACATCTTTCCGAAACGCTACATCCTGTCGGCGATTTATTTCACGCGGGCGCTGTCGATCATCGCCTTCATCTCGTTTCCGATCACGACCTTCACCTCGATTGCGTTCGGCGCGATCTCGGGCCTGACCTGGCTGTCGACGGTGCCACCGACTTCGGCGCTGGTGGCGCTGATGTTCGGCACCCGCTGGTTCTCGACACTGTATGGTTTTGCCTTCGTCAGCCATCAGGTCGGCGGTTTCCTCGGGGTGTTGCTCGGCGGAATCGTGTTCGAGAAATTCGGCTCCTACACGCCGATCTGGTGGCTGTCGGTGCTGTTCGGGCTGCTGTCGGCGCTGATCAACCTGCCTATCGTCGAGGCGCCGGTGCCTCGCCCGGTTGCGCAACCCGCCTGATCAGATAAACATCCCCCAGCAAAATCCCGGGGAGAGTTTATCGTGACAACGTTCAAGGCGATCAGGATCGACAAGGCGGAAAAGGGTACCACCGCCGCACTCACGCAGTTCGACGAAACCGAATTGATGGACGGCGACGTCACCGTGAGGGTCGAGTGGTCGACGCTGAACTACAAGGACGGTCTCGCGGTCACCGGCAAGGCCCCGGTGGTACGGCGCTTCCCGATGATCGCCGGCATCGATTTTGCGGGCACCGTCGAACAATCCAGCCATCCGCAGTGGAAGGCCGGCGACAGGGTCGTCTGCAACGGCTGGGGCATGGGCGAAACCCATCTCGGTGCCTATGCCGAGAAGGCACGCGTCAAGGGTGACTGGCTGGTGCGGTTGCCCGAGAACATCTCGACCCGCGATGCAATGGCGATCGGCACCGCCGGCTATACCGCGATGCTGTCGGTGCTGGCGCTGGAGAAGCACGGCCTGACCCCGAACGGCGGTCCGGTCGTGGTGACCGGCGCGGCCGGTGGCGTCGGCTCGGTTGCGACCGCGGTGCTGTCAAAACTCGGCTATCACGTCATCGCGTCCACCGGGCGACCGTCGGAAGCCGACTATTTGAAAGGCCTCGGTGCGGCCGAGGTCATCGATCGCAACGAGCTTTCAGCCCCGGCAAAGGCGCTGGCGAAGGAGCGCTGGGCGGGCGGCATCGACAGCGTCGGCTCCAACACGCTCGCCAACCTGCTGTCGATGACCAAGTATGGCGGCGCCATCGCCGCTTGCGGCCTGGCCTCCGGGATGGACCTGCCGTCCTCGGTGGCACCGTTTATTTTGCGCGGGGTGTGCCTTCTCGGTATCGATTCCGTGATGTGCCCGCTGCCGCAGCGCAAGCTCGCCTGGAGCCGCCTGGCCGTCGATCTGGATCGGACGAAACTAGCTGATATTACTCATGAAATCGGCTTGGACCAGGTCATTGACGCCGGTGCCCAAATTCTCGCCGGCCAGGTCCGCGGTCGAATCGTGGTAAAAATTCTCTAACGGCGTTCAGACTTTACCAACGAACGTGCTCCAATGTTGCCACGGTTGGTATGGTAAGCAGCGGGTAAAGAACCTCGGGGTACCCGCGCTGGGTAAAGTTGGAGTAACTGCATGCTTGCGCGTATGGTGTTGGGGGCCGTCACGGCCGGGGCGATGGTTGTGCCGGCGCTGGCCGGAATGATGAATGCCGATGAGGCGCGCAGGTTTGTGTCCGGCAAGGTGTTCGCCTTCACCTGCTTCGATGGTACCCGCGGCGCCGGCCGCATCCTCGACGACATGGGGGCTGCCGGCTCGATCCAGTTCTCGGGCTCCGGCCCGATGCGCCATGTGCGGCTGCCCGGCAATACGCTCCAGGTCCGCGGCCAGAGCGTGTGTGCCTCGCTCAAGGGTCTTCCGTTCGAGCCGTGCTTCAATCTCGACAAGCGCGACGAGAGCACCTTCCGTGGATCGGTTTCAGGCATGGGCTTCGCCTATTGCGAATTCCATCACCAGGGTGCGGCTCAGATGCTAATGGCGCGCGCCGTGGCCCGGCCACGCTCGCTGCATCCCTCGGAGCCGACACGCTCGGCGGACGCCTCCCATACCGAAATATCGGCACGGGTGGAGACGCCGCCTGTCGAGAGCGCCAAACTCGAGCCGGTCAAATCCGAGACCAAGGCCGAGCCGGCGAAGCCGGAGAGCGCTCCGGAATTGCGCCGCTCGACCGATTGAGTTTTGCATCGCGGCTGCTCAAATCGCATGGCCTGATGGTCGTCACGCCGTAGTCATACGGGTGGCCATCTTTATCGCCTGGTAGCGAATCCCGATCCAATTTGACGGCCAACAAAAGGCCGGGAGGCGGCCCAACACCCGAGGGCTAACATGCCAATGTATTTTTTCCGGATCAGCTCCGGTCGCTACGCAGGCGCGTCCGACCAGGGATCTGAATTCGAGAGCCGCGAGGCGGCCTGGGCCGAAATGACCAAGGTCTGCGGCAATCTTCTCGGCAGCATTTCGCGCAGCCTGAAACAGAATGCCGAATGGCAGATGGAACTGCTGGACGAAGCCAGGAATCCGGTGTTCAGGATCCGCCTCGTCGCGGAATCCGTCGGCTAGTCAATCCTTAGATGGTCCCGATTGCTGTCCGTATTTTGACGGACCCCAAAATTACGCAAGTGTAGATAAATGCCGCTTACCCCTTGTTAGGCATGCGCGCGATTCAGCGCATGTCTCGATGCGGCGGGACAAATTCATGAGCGGCTTCTCTTTGCGACTGACCCACAAAATTACGGCCATCGGCATCATCGGCGTCGCCGGTGTGGTCCTGGTCGGCGGCATGCACATGTACGGCGAATCCGCCATCGCGGTCTATCGCGATGCGGCCGACAATGCCCGCACCCTGTCCGAGCTGAACAGCAAGATCGGCATCGAATTGCTGGAAGGCCGCCGGGCGGAAAAGGACTTTCTGCTCCGCAACGATCAGAAGAGGGCCGACAGCCAGGTTGAGATCGGCAAATCCGCCGTTGCCGATATCGATGTGCTTCACGGAAAGATCATGGCCGCCGGCAAGCCCGATCTGGCGCGTCAGGTCGAAGCGATGAGCGGCTCGCTGACGCAATACCAGGCGCATTTTAGCTCCGTCGTCGAAGAGAAAGTTCGTATCGGGCTGGATGAGAAGTCCGGTCTCGAAGGCCGCTTGCGCAATTCCGTCCACGATATCGAAGCGCGGGTCGATCAGCTGCATGAATTGCCGCTGCTTGTCTCCATGCTGATGATCGCCGGCACGAGAAGGACTTCATGCTTCGGCGCGACGCCAAATACGGCGACGAGATGAAGAAACGAGCCGCGGAGTTCACGGCCGAAGTCGACAAGGCCGACATTCCGGGGCCCGCAAAGGTCGAGCTCAAGCAGAAACTTGCCGATTACCAGCGCGACTTTTCGCCTGGATGGATTCTGCCTTGAAGCTTGCCAGCGAATTGAAGGCAACTTCGGAGTCGTTTTCGGCGGTCGAACCGGTGATCGACGCCGTCTCGAAGTCCGTCAACGACATCAGGGTCGAGACCGTGCAATCGGATACGGCGATGCGCGACAGCACCCAGCGGCAGATGGAAATCGCCATCCTGCTGATCGGATTCGCGGTGATGGGGGCGGGACTCTTCATCGGCAGGTCGGTTTCCAAACCATTGTCGGCCATGCGGGCGGCGATGATCGAGCTGGCCAACGGCAACTTCGCGATCGTGCTGCCGGGATTGGGCCGCGCCGACGAGATCGGCGAGATCGGCGAGGCCGTCGAAACCTTCAAGGTCAATGCCGAGAAAAAGGCGCGCGACGAAGCCGAAGCCAAGATCAGGCAGGACAGGGCGGTGGCCGAACTGCGCAAGGCCGACATGCACAAGCTCGCCGATTCGTTCGAGAGCGCGGTCGGCGAGATCGTCGACACGGTGTCGTCGGCCGCGACCGAGCTGGAAGCCTCCGCGAATGGACTGACGACCATCGCCGAACGCTCGCAGGTACTCGCGACCACCGTCGCGTCGGCGTCCGAGGAAGCCTCGACCAACGTGCAATCGGTGGCCTCCGCCAGCGAGGAGCTCACCTCCTCAGTCAACGAGATCAGCCGCCAGGTCCAGGAATCGTCCCGGGTTGCCAATGAAGCGGTGGATCAGGCGCAGAAGACCAACGACCGCGTCGGCGAATTGTCGAAGGCCGCAGCCCGGATCGGCGATGTGGTCGAGCTGATCAACACCATTGCCGGACAGACCAATCTCCTGGCGCTCAACGCCACGATCGAGGCGGCACGCGCCGGCGAAGCCGGCCGTGGCTTTGCGGTGGTGGCGTCCGAAGTAAAGGCACTGGCCGAACAGACCGCGAAGGCAACCGGCGAGATCAGTCAGCAGATTTCCGGGATTCAGTCCGCAACGCAGGATTCGGTCGGCGCGATCAAGGAAATCGGCGACACCATCGGCCGGATGTCGGAGATATCATCGACCATTGCGGCGGCGGTGGAAGAGCAGGGCGCCGCGACGCAGGAGATCTCCCGCAACATCCAGCATGCGGCCCTCGGCACGTCGGAAGTGAGCTCCAACATCGCCAATGTTCAGCGCGGCGCCAGCGAAACCGGATCGGCCTCATCGCAGGTCTTGTCCGCGGCGCAGTCGCTCTCGGTCGAGAGCAACCGGCTCAAGCTCGAGGTCGGCAAGTTCCTCAACTCGGTGCGCGCCGCCTGATTGTTCGCGGCCGCCGGTCTCAACCGGGCGTGAAAAGCGCCTTGCCACGTTTCTTGGAGGCCAGGGCCACGGCCTCGACGATTTGCCCGAAGCTGAAAGTGCCGGCAACCGGTGAACTGATCGCGCCCGACGCGACGAGCGGCGTCAAGCGATCGTACATCGCGGTGATCTTGTCTGATGTGGCGGCGTCGAACCAATTGGCCAGCCAGAATCCACGCATCGATACGTCGCGGTATATCAGGGGTTGCGCGGGGCCGACGAACGGCTTGCCGCTGATCGCACTGTAGAACACCAGAACACCCTTTGCCGCCAGACAACCCAGCAGGTTCATCGTCGAGGTATCGGCAACGCCATCGACGGCGAGCGCAATGGGTGCGCTGCCGGTTTCAGTCGCAACCCGCTTGGCGAGATCCGGTCCATCGACCAGTACGACGTCGCCGCCGATCGCCTTGATCTCGGCGGCAACATCCTCGCGCCGGACCACATTGACGGTTTTCAGGCCAAGCGATTTCGCGATCGCGATCAGCGCCCGACCAACACCTGAGTTGGCGCTGTTGTGGATCACCCAGGCGCCTGATGGCAGCGCGACGTATTCGGTCAGCAGCAGGTAGGCCGTCGCGGGATTGATGCCGAGCATCGCCAGTTGATGGATGTCGCCGCCGGCAAGCGGCCGCAGCCGGCTCCCGTCCGCCTTGATCCGTTCCGCCCAAGCGGGGGACGGATAGGGTACGAGCGTCCGGTCGCCTTCTTTCAGATGCGTGACGCCGCCACCGACCGCGACGACACGGCCGACGCCTTCCGATCCCACGATGCTGGGTAGCTTCGGCCGGTACCCGTAACGCCCGGAGATCATCATGAGATCGCTCATGTTGATGGGCGAGGCTTCCAGCGCGATCACCACTTCACCCTGACCAGGCGCCCCGACATCGGGAACGTCGACCAACTTCATCACGTCGGCTGGATTGCCGAACGCCTCGATCTGGATCGCTTTCATGACTATTCTCCCGGTTATGTACTATAGAGTACATAACTGAGATACGGTATCAAGCAAGGAGTTTCAAGACCTGATCAAGCGTGGCGCGAACGCGCGCCGCGTCCGGCGCGTCTTTGGCCAGCACCATCAGTCCGGTATAGATCGCCATGATCGTATGCGCGGCGGCGTCCGGATCGAAGCCGTCGGCGAATTGCGTGCGATCGGCGCGCAGCCGGTCCCGCAGCAGTTCCTCCAGCTTCCGGTTGAAGCTATCGATCCGCTTGCGGACTTCCTTTTGCTCGGCCGCGCCGTCGGCCGATGTATTGATCGACAGGCATCCGCGTTTGCCTTTGATGCCCGAGCAGAGCGGGACAAAGCCCGTCAGCCAGCGGTGAACCGCGTCGCGGGCCGACGGGCCGTCATTGATGACGCGTTCGGCATGGGCGACGATGCGCGCATGATAGCGTTCCAGAACCTTGAGGAATAACGCGTTCTTGTCGCCGAAGGCAGCATAGAGGCTCGGCTTGGCGAGCCCGGTGGCCGCGGTGATGTCGTCGAGCGATGTGCCCTGGAATCCTTTTTGCCAGAACACATCGCGCGCGAGGTCCAGCGCCTCGTCGGGATCGAAACTGCGCGGTCTTGCCATCTGCCCTATGTACGCGACGCCGGAGAAATCGCAAACCGCGCCGGCTTAGCCCGGTTCAGGCGCCGCGACCGGTGCCGGTGGTGCGGCCTGCCTGCGGAACAGGATCCGCTGATAGAGCCAGCCGATCGCCACCAGCACCAGGCCCAAGCACATGAACGACAGCGCGCGGTAGGCGCCTGTCAGCGTCGACATGTCGATCACGAAGGCTTTGAGGATCGTCAGTGCGATCACGGCGGCGGAAGCCAGCCGGGCGCGTTGCGAGTTGAACAGGATTCCGATGCCGAGCAGCACCACGCCGAACGCCAGCCACGCGATCGAATAGGTGTATTGCTCGGCGCCCGTGGTCGGGCCGCTGGTCAGCACCGGTCCATGATACAGCCTACGGATTTCGAACGTGACATAGGTCAGCGCCAGAACCAGGGAGCCGGCGGCAATGGTGTTGGCGTAGCTGACCGGGCGCCGGCCGGCCACCGCATAGGACAGCAGTAGCGCCAGCACTGCGGGCAGGGCATAGGCGAGCAGCAGCAGGTTGATGAAGACGCCGCCGACATCGGTCGGCCAGAAGATCGGCGTTTCCAGCAGCATCAGCACCAGCACGGTGGCAAGCCCGGCATAGACCGTGAGCAGCACGGCGCCGACATTGTGGACGACGCTTTGGGTACGGATTCGCAAGCGCTCCAGCCCGATCGCCATCGCGAGCGCGACGCATACCTGCAGCGCGAACTCGGTGAGCGAAGTGGTGACCCGGTACATGTCGCCGCCGTTGACGGCATGGCGGATCTCGGCGAATGCCAGCAGCACCGTGAACAGGATCGCAGCCAATTCCACCGTGCGCAGCGGCGCGTCGTCGCCGCCACGGCGCAGGAAGATGCTCGCGGTCCAGAACGACAGCGCCGGAATGCCGTAACCCCACAACAGCCAGTTGAAGATCGGGGTGGTGCCGACGTCGGCGCCGACGATGCGCGGCTCGTAGCCGACGCGCAGGACGACGATGCCGGCCAGGATGGCGGCCAGCGACCGCAGAAACGGTATCGGGCGCTGCAGCGAAATCCACGCGGTGCCCAACGACATCAGCGCCAGTGCGATCGTGAGCCAGCCCTTTTCCAGGGCAAAGGTCAGCGCCAGCGCCAAGGCTGCGAGCGCGCCGGTCGCGAACAGCGCGATCGAGGCCGGCATTCCCGGGCGGTCGTCGCGCTTGGCCAATATCTCGGTCGCGAAGCCATAGGCTCCCGCCAGCCCCACCGCCAGGATCGCAAACGGGATCGAGCGGTCGAGATGGGCGATCCGCGCGTAGAGCGCGACCATGATCGCCAGCGGCGTAAATACCGATGCCGCGGACCAGATCAAGGGGATTTCCGGGCTCGCTGAGCGGCCCTGTGCCAAGAATCCGGCGACGCCAAACCCGGCCGCGAAGATCGCGGCCGATACCAGGTGCAACGACACCGATCCGTCCGTGGCGTTCGGCCCGATCCCCGGCAGCGGTCCGCCGGGCAGCACCAGCATGTCCGGATTGCCGTGGATCGCCCATTCGGCAAAGACGACGAAGACGAAGGCCGCCGCGGCGCCGACCGCGCCCGCGGCGGCATCGCTGCGCCACGCGACCAGCAAGCAGCCCGCCACCAGCAGCCCGAACACGATCATGGCGGTATCGGCGTGAAAACTGTTCAGCACGATCAGCATCGCGCCGAACAGATAGGCCGCGAGCGCGCCGGACGAGATCGGCTCGATCTGGCCTTCGTCGGCCGGCGGTCCGAACATGAAGCCGCACACGACCAGCAGTGCGGCAAGGACAAAGCCGGCCACGACGTGGAAGGCGTGCGGCGCGACCATCGATGGTCCGCATTGCAGGCAGGGGAACGTCCAGAGCAGCGCAAACGCGATGGTGGTGACCGCAAGCCAGCGCCACAGCCGGATCCGCGCCAGGCCGAAGGCCGCCGCGGTGACGATGGCGAGATAGATGTAGAGCGCCCAGAAGTCCGGCTTGTTCGACGAGACCAGGATGGGCGTGAAGAAGGCGGCGGCGATGCCGAGGCCGGCGAGCGCCGGCCCGTGCAGCAGCGCGGCGGCCAGCGTGCCCAGCGCCACCAGCCCGAGCAGGATGAACGCGGTTGCTGGCGCCAGGAAATCGTACAGCGCATAGGCCGCATAGACGGTCGCAAAGGCGACCGCCGTTCCGGCGGCGGTGAGAATGGCGGGGATATTGGCGATCGGCAGTGCTTCGATCGCGGAGATGCTTTCCTTACGGCGTGTCCACTCTCCGGCGGCGAGCAACGCCAGCGCAAACAGCCCGCCCAGGATGGTGCGCACGCCGGGGCCGAGCAGGCCGGCGTCGATCGAATAGCGCACCATGAAGAATCCGCCGAGCGCCAGCGTCAAGCCGCCGATCCATACCACCCAGCGGGTGCCGAGGGTTTCCTCGAAACCACGATCGGGTGGCGGCAGCGAAGGCGGCGCTGCCGGCGCGCTCGCGGCAGCGTCGTTCGGCTCAGCCGACGCAGCCGCGGCAGGTGCCGTGGATTCCACTTCCGGCGCCAGCGGCGGCGGTGCTGGCGCGACGCTGGGCGCGGCGGGCTCAGGGATCCGCCCAAACTCCGGCATGGGCGGCAGCGGCGGCGGAGCGGCCCATGCCGCGGTCGCCGGCGTCGCCTCGATCGCCTCCAGCCGGGCGCGCAGCGCCGTAACCTGGTTAATCGCCTTGCGGGCGAATATGAACGCGACCAGCGCGATCACGAGCGAGAAGAAGTCGAGCGGCGAATCGAACATCAGGCCTCCAGGCGGGCGCGTCGGAGCGTTGACCGATCCGCTTCACGGCCCGTCGCAATCAAGTGAGTGCAGATCTACCAGCTAAAAGTTCAATGCGGCGGCAAGGTATTTGCGCAGCGTTACTCGATATCGACCTGGAACGGCCGGCCTTCGACGATCATACTGCCGGGCCCCATCTCGTCGAGCGCGCGCAGCATCCGCCCCTCGCGTCCCAGCGCCTTGTCGGCGAGGCTGACGATCAGCCGGTTGGGTGCGGCGATCGGGGAGGCCGCGCGAATCTGGCGCGCGATCGCCATCTCGTCGCGATGCGGGTTGAGCATGCAGGCGGCGGCAAAGGCGCTGGCGGTCGAGCGGCTGATGCCGGCATAGCAATGCACCACCATCGGCGCGTTGCGGTCCCAGCCGCGGACGAAGTTCAGCACTTTCTCGATGTGCGCTTCCGACGGCGCGAGAAACCCATCCATCTGCTCGGTGATGTCGTCGACCTGCACCTTCAGGTGATTGGCCGCGAGGATCGAGGCCGGCCGCTGCACCTGGTCGACATTGGCCATCACGGTGAGAATATGACTGGCGCCGGTGGCCTTGACGGTGTCGGGGAGGGCGGCGAGCGAACAGACGTGAAGCATGGTGATCCCTGGGCGTCCCTGAGGTTATCGCGATTATAGGACCACGCGCCGGGCGGTGAAAGCAGGTTCGGGCGCGGTGTTCAACCGTGCAATAGCTTGAATCGCGCCAAAAACCGCTTCTCGGCCTTTGCCGCCGTCCACGGCGTCATGTAATCGCGCTCGGTGACCGCGGGCAGGCCGGGATCCCGGCCGAACAGGCGTTTGGCCTCGGCTTCGGCAAAGCCCGCCAGATGCGTCGCTTCGAGATAGGCCGCCCCACGGTCGGCGGCCTTGATCTTCTGGGTGATTTCATCTGAGAGCACCGGCGGCAGTCCGAACCGGATGTGGATCGCCGCAAGCAGCCGCTTTTCCACCACCTTGTAGTCGCCGCCGAGCACCGCCTTGAACGGCGAGATCATGTCGCCGATGACATATTCGGGCGCGTCGTGCAGCAGCGCCGCGATCCGGAATTTCATATCGACGCGCGGCATCTGCTCGCGCAGCACGGCTTCCACCAGCAGCGTATGCTGTGCCACCGAGAAGATATGCGCGCCGCTGGTCTGCCCGTTCCAGCGCGCGACACGGGCGAGGCCATGGGCGATATCGGCGATTTCGATATCGAGCGGCGAGGGGTCGAGCAGGTCGAGCCGCCGTCCTGACAGCATCCGCTGCCAGACGCGGGTGAAAACATCGGAAGCGGACGATTTTCGGGCCGTCATTTGATCTTGAGGCGGGGGCTGCGATGCGTGCCGCTGCAGGTCTCGTGGCAGAAGCAGGTGACCAGATGGTCGTTGACCATGCCGGTGGCCTGCATGAAGGCGTAGACGATGGTCGGGCCGACGAATTTGAAGCCGCGCGCGCCGAGTTCCTTGGAGATCTTGATCGAAAGCGGCGTCGATGCCGGCACGCTGGCGGTGGTCTTGAACGCGTTGACCTTCGGCTTGCCGTCGACGAAATCCCACAGGAATTTCGAGAAGCCGGCGCCCTCTTCCATGATCTTCAGATAGGATTTTGCGCTGTTGACCGCGCCTTCGATCTTGGCGCGGTTGCGGACGATGCCGGCATCGTTCATCAGCGCGTGGACCTTCTTCGCGTTGTAGCGCGCGATCTTCTCGGGCTGAAAATCATCGAAGGCTTTACGAAAATTCTCGCGCTTGCGCAAAATCGTGATCCACGACAGCCCGGCCTGGAAACCGTCGAGGATCAGTTTTTCATACAGCGCGCGGTCGTCATATTCCGGCACGCCCCATTCGGTGTCGTGATAGGCCATGTAGAACGGGTCTTCGCCCGGCCACGGACATCGCGTCTTGCCATCGGCATGCAGGCGCGCGGATCTGCTCATGCGACGGTCTGCTTCGGCGGGGTGCGAACGTCGTTCGGATCGGTGAGGCGGATGCCGAGGCCGCCCGCGGTCAGCGGCAGGCCCGCCTCCAGCGCATCGGCGACGCGATCGGTGCGGACCAGCGCCAGGCCGTTGCCGCCGGCGGTCGAGCCGATGGTGCCGACCGCCTTGTCGCCGGCAAGAATGGTCGCGCCGGGTTCCGGCGACAGGTCCTCCAGCACGACCCGCACGGTTCGGGTGCGCGCGGTGCCGCGATGCTGCATCCGCGACACCACTTCCTGCCCGACGTAGCAGCCCTTGTCGAAGTCGACGCCGTGCAGGCGATCCATGTTGGTCTCGTGCGGAAACGCGTCGCCATACATGAAGTCGAGGCCGCCGCGCGGGGCGCCAGACGCGATGCGATGGGCCTCATAGAGTTCGCTGTCGACGAACTCGGCGCCAACAAGGTCTGCGACCTTCTGCTTGAGTTCTTCGGGCACCAGGATGCGCCAGCCCAGCGCGTCGTTGCGCGGATCGGCGAATGCAAGATCGGGCTTCATCGAAGGTTCGCCGCCCCACACCGCCAGCACGCCGAGGCTGTCGGTGAGATTCTCGACCGCGACTTTGGCGCGCAGCTTGTAGAAGCCGAGCTTGTCGGCTAGGCCTTTCGCCAGCGCGCGCGGGGCATCGATCAGAAAACCGCCGCCATGGCCGGCCGGGGCCTCGGTGATCAGGAAATCGGTCGTGATCTTGCCCTGCGGCGTCAGCAATGCGCCGAACCGGCCAAGCCCGGGGCGAAGCAGGGTCACGTCGGTCGTGACCAGGCCATTGAGGAAGTTGCGGGCATCTTCGCCGCTGACCTTGACCACGCCCCGGTCTGGAAGAAACGCTGCTTTCATTCGCTGAACTGGCCCTTTTTCGACGTTCTTTTCGAAGTTCCTGGGGAAACACCGGTCGCAGATATCACACGGCAACGTAAGGCGCTAAGGTGCCGTCAACAAGGCCCGCGCGACCACTCAAAAGCGGGCGCCGAGGACCGATGAATCAGCGATTTGATACCATTCTAAAATCCGGCACCGTGGTCAATCAGGACGGTGAGGGCATCCGCGACGTCGGCGTCACCAATGGCCGGATCGCCGCGATCGGCGGTTTGGGGCAGGCCTCGGCCGGCGAGGTGATCGACTGCAAGGGGCTGCACATCCTGCCCGGCGTGATGGACACGCAGGTGCATTTCCGCGAGCCGGGCCAGACCCACAAGGAAGACCTCGAAACCGGATCGCGCAGCGCGGTCATGGGCGGGGTCACCACAGTGTTCGAAATGCCGAACACCGATCCGCTGACCATCACGGAGGCGACGTTCACCGACAAGGTGAAGCGCGGTCGCCACCGCATGCATTGCGATTTCGCGTTCTTTATCGGCGGCACGCGCGAGAATGTGCAGGACCTGCCGGAGCTTGAACGCGCGCCCGGCTGCGCCGGCGTAAAGGTGTTCATCGGCTCCTCCACCGGCGCGCTATTGGTCGAGGACGACGAAAGCCTGCGGCGGATCTTCCAGGTGATCCGGCGCCGCGCCGCGTTTCATGCCGAGGACGAATACCGCCTCAATGATCGGAAATCGCTGCGCGTCGAGGGCGATCCGCGCTCGCATCCGGTCTGGCGCGACGAGACCGCGGCGCTATTGGCGACCCAGCGGCTGGTGAAACTCGCGCATGAGACCGGCAAACGCATTCACGTGCTGCACATCTCGACCAAGCAGGAGATCGAGTTTTTGCGCGACCACAAGGACGTCGCGTCCTGCGAGGCGACGCCGCATCACCTGACGCTGGTCGCGCCCGAATGCTACGAGCGGCTGGGCACCCGCGCGCAGATGAATCCGCCGGTGCGCTCGGCCGATCATCGCGACGGCATATGGTACGGCATCGAGCAGGGCATCATCGATGTGCTCGGCTCGGACCACGCGCCGCACACGCTGGAGGAGAAAGCAAAGACCTATCCGGCCTCGCCGTCGGGCATGACCGGCGTGCAGACGCTGGTGCCGCTGATGCTCGACCACGTCAATGCCGGGCGCTTGTCGCTGGCGCGCTTCGTCGATCTCACCAGCGCCGGGCCGGCGCGGCTGTACAACATCGCCTGCAAGGGCCGCATCGCGGCGGGCTATGACGCCGATTTTACGGTCGTCGATCTCAAGCGCAGCGAAACCATCACCAACAAATGGGTGGCCTCGAAGGCCGGCTGGACGCCCTATGACGGCGTCCGTGTCACCGGCTGGCCGGTCGGCACGTTTGTACGCGGCAAGCGCGTGATGTGGCAGGGCGAGGTGACGACGCCGTCGCTAGGCGAACCGGTGCGGTTTCTGGAGACGCTGAAGCAGTGAGGTTCATTTCCCCGTCATTGCGAGCGTAGCGAAGCAATCCATAGCGCGGCATAACGGATAGATGGATTGCTTCGTCGCTACGCTCCTCGCAATGACGGTGTCCAGTCATGGCGAGCGGAAGCGACGCCGTCCTTTGGACGGCTAAGCCGGGCGATGACACCGAGTGTGGTCGGGCGCCCTTACTGCTTCGCCAGCGCCAGCGAAAATTCGCCGTTGCGCACGCGCGCCGGAAGGCCCTCGACGAATTTCGCTACCGCGTCTTCGCCGTAGGTGGAGACCAGTTCGGCCAATGCGGTGAACAGGCTGGCCTGCGCCAGGCAGTCGCCATCGACGCCATCGTGGCGCGCTTCCGCCCAGGCCTCGTTGAGATAGCCGAGCGCGGCTTGCTTCTGTTCGTGATCCGGCAGCGGGTCGCGATGAATCGAAAAGGACGCAGGATGGCTCATGAAACCCGACAGACGTTGCGCGCGATCCCCGGCGGAGCGCGTCTGATGGCCGAGGTGTAGCATGCGCCGCGGAGTCGCCTAGACCACATCTTTAGGAAAGGTTAACGGCGCTTCGGGCCTTTGACCGGCTTTCCCAACGCAACCGGAACCCGTCACGGCGCAGCCGTTTTTTGCCGCGATTTCGACCCGTCAGCCGAACGTGCTGTGGATATGCTCGAGCAGGGCCCGCGGCGAGGCGCAAAGATGGCTGGCGCCGGCCTCGACCAGCTCCTGCTCGCTGCCGTAACCGTAGAGCACGCCGATGCCGCGAATACCGTTGTTCCTGGCGCCCACCATGTCGTGGCTGCGGTCGCCGATCATCAGCGCCTGCGATGCATCGACGCCGGTGTTGTCGATCGCATAGGCCAGAAGCTCGCTCTTGTTGACGCGGGTGCCGTCCAGTTCAGAGCCGAACACGTATTCGAAATGACCGGTCAGGCCGAAATGATCGATGATCCGCTTGGCAAAGATTCGCGGCTTGCTGGTCGCGACGAACAGCCGGCGCGGCGATGCGCGCAACGCCGCCAGGACGTGTTCGATATCCGGGTAGACGCTGTTCTCGTACAGGCTGACATCGGCAAATCGCTCGCGATAGAGCGCCACCGCGCGATCGGCGAGGCTCTCGCCGCCCAATATCGTGACGAAGCTCGCGCGCAGCGGCGGCCCGATGCACCAGGTCAGTTCGTCCTGCGTCGGGACCGGAAGCTCGAGCTTTTGCAGCGCGTACTGGATCGAACCGGTGATCCCGGGTTTCGGGTCGGTCAGCGTGCCGTCAAGGTCGAAGAAGATCGTGTCCATGGGGTCCCGGTTCGAAGCCGGCGTCTAGTTGGCGTAGCGCGCGGTGAGATCGCGCGAAATCTTCGAGCCTTCCTCGATATAGCGGCGGATTGCGATCGAGGCCGCCGGCGTGCAGGTCCGGTAGGTCTGCTGAAAGCCGTTATAGCCGCGGTTGAAGCCCGCGATCATGCGCGCACGGCGGTCGCCGGAGGGGGTCTCGGCGTCGATCAGCGCCTGCATTTCGTTGCGCCATTTCGGGCCTTCATTGGTGCCGCAGATGCCCCGCAGATAGTGCAGGGTGCCGAGGATCTCGGCCAGCCGCTGCAGGTCGCCGTCGAACGGCGCCGCCGCATCCTCGGCCCGCGCGCGGCCGAGATGGCATGCCGAGACAATGAGGAGAATGGTCAGTAAATGCTTGAACATGAGGGGTTCCGAACCCGCGTGGTATGCCCCCTCAATGGGCTGGAAGCAAGGCGCGAGAGAGGGGCAACCAGGCCCTAAATAAGCCGCCGGGCGGCGGCAATGACCTCCTGCAGGCCGCCGGTGACCTGGAGATCGCCGATCGCGTCGGGCGCCAGCCATTTGAAGTCGTCATGCTCGTCGTTCAGGACCGGCTCCCTGGCCCTCCAGCGGGCCGCGAACGACATGATCAGATAGTGCCCACCGCCGCCGGTTCCCGGCAGCACTTCGCGCCAGCCGGCCAGGTCGACAATCTCGATTTTCAGCCCGGTTTCCTCATCGACCTCGCGGTGCAGGGCCGTATGCAGCGATTCGCCGAATTCGACCCGGCCGCCGGGGAATGAATAGAACCCTTTGCCGGGCGAACGGGAACGGCGCACCAACAGCACCTTGCCGTCGCGATAGATCGCGCCGCTGACGGCGAGCTGGGGATGGGATGGCTGCACGGGGGAAACCAAGGTGTGATCCGGAAAAGTGGAAGCCTGATCATGCCCGATCGACGTGCGCAGGTCTAATATGCAGGCATCAACCGCAGGCGCTAGTTGCTTGCCATGATGGTTTCGACGTCGGCATCGGTGCCGCCATTAATGATGCCGCCGGCCAGCGCCACCAGCGGTTTGACCCAGATCGTGGCCTGCTCGGCCAGCGTGGCGCGGGTCTTGTCCTGGTGGACTTGGCGCATCGCCTCGCCCACCGCGGTCAGGATCGAGGTCATGGTCGCGGTGATCTTGTCGAACTCGGTGCGAATCCCGGTGTCGGCCAATTCGTAGGCCTCGATCGCGAGGTCACGGGCCTTGAAATTGGATAGCGTGAAATGCTCGGCATAGGAGAGCGGGTACCAGGCCAGGAAATCTTCCGAGCATTCCGGAATGTCAGGAACCATTTCCAGCAGCATGATGGCTTCGTTGAAATGGTTCAGATAATCGGTGGCGAGCCCGGTGCGGGGATTGATGTTGGCGGCGCGCAGCTTCGCCATCCAGACCTCCGCGTCGGGGCCGGTCGGGCGGGGGTCGAATTGGGCGGCTGAAGCGGCTGTTGAACTCATCGATTCCAGTGTTAGCAGGTGGAGTTAAAGCGAACTAAACGGCTACCTATCTTTGGTCAGATAATGTGCGGACGTTTTGTAATTACCTCGCCGCCGGCGGCACTTAGGCAGATTTTCGGCTATGTCGAGCAGCCTAATTTCCCGCCACGGCATAATATTGCGCCAACCCAGCCGATCCCGGTGGTCATCCTCGAAAATGGCGGCCGGCATTTCCGGCTGATGCGCTGGGGTCTGGTGCCGGCCTGGGTCAAGGATCCGCGCAATTTTTCGCTGCTGATCAACGCACGCTCGGAGACGGTGCAGGACAAGCCGGCGTTCAAGAACGCGATCAAGCGCCGGCGCGTCCTGGTTCCGGCCGACGGCTATTACGAATGGCAGGATAGCGCCGGCCGCAAACGGCCTTTCTTCATCCACCGCCGCGACGGCCAGCCTGTCGGCTTTGCGGCGCTGGCGGAAACCTGGATGGGGCCGAATGGCGAAGAGTTCGACAGCGTCGCCATCGTCACCGCGCCGGCCAGCCGCGATCTCTCCGTGCTGCATCATCGGGTGCCGGTGACCATTGCGCCCGAAGAATTCGAGCGCTGGCTCGATTGCCGGGCCGACGATGCCGACGCCGTCATGGCGCTGTTGACCGCGCCGGCCGAAGGCGAGTTCGGCTGGCACGAGGTCTCGACCCGGGTCAATCGCGTCGCCAATGACGACGCGCAATTGATCCTGCCGATCACCGATGAGGAGCGGGCGGCGGAAGAACCGAAGCCGAAGAAGGCCGCGCGCAAGACCGCGCCGGCAGCGTCCGAAGATGATGGGCAGGGCTCGTTGTTTTGAAGGTTTCGTCATGCCCGGGCTTGTCCCACGGCTGTCCGGTTTAAATTTAGCATAGGCTGAGGCTCAACTGTCGCTGATCTTTGATGATCGGAAGTGGCGGAAGGAGCAGCCGGTTGATCGGTCGTCTGTGCATGAGGTTTGCGCGCACCAGGCGGGTGAAGGTGAGCAGGCCTTGAACAGCTCGCTGGGCGGTGTGTGCCAGGCGCAGCAATAGGAAGGCGATCAGGGCTACTGCGATCTGAATGCGCACGGCATTTTCGGAGCGTCCAACGAACTGTGATTTTGAGTGTCTGCTTGACCCAACGAAAGAACAGCTCAATCTGCCAACGACGTTTATAGAGATCGGCGACGTCGGTTGCCGGTAGATCGAGGTCATTGGTGAGGATGCGCAGGATCTTTCCGGTGTCGATGCGCACGCGGATCTCGCGGACGGGATCCTGGAACGGGTTTTGACGGTTGCGTGCCATACGTTGCGGCAGATGGCCGATGCGGTCGGAAAGAATATTTGAGCCTGCCGCGACTGCATTCTTGTGGACCACGCGGAGCTTGGTGTTGCTCTTGAGCCGGGTCACGATCCGGCAGTCCGCGGCGTGGAGTTTGGCCCACCAGCAGTAGTCATAATAGCCGAGGTCGAACACGTAGGTGGCCCCGGCCTCGATCGGCATGACCTTGGCGGCAGTGATGTCATTGATGTTGGCCGGCGTGACGGCGGCATAGATCGGGCAAATGGCGTCGGGGTCGTAGACGATGTGCATCTTGGCGCCGCAGACGCCTGCCGAGAACCTCGCCCAGTCTTTGCTCAGCGCGCTCAGACGAAGGCTGCTCGAATCGATCAGGTGCACCGCTTCGCCGGTCTTGCGCTTGAGCCCACGCGTGAGCTGCCCGACCAAATGAGCGAACAGGCCGCTGAACACCTGCCAGGGCCGCTGTGCATTGGCATCCGCAAGCGTCGAGCGCGACACCTCATCGCTGCCCAAATGGTAGAGCCTGGTGGCGTGGCTCTGCAGACCGGCCTCGATCTCACGCAGGCTCTGCGCCCCCGACAATTGTGCGTACATCAGCGCGATGAATTGGCTCTTTGTCGTCAGGGTGCGAACATGCTTGTCGGCCCCGTGCTCATCCACAAGCTGATCGAAGCGGCGCCACGGAACCTGCTTCAAAACGCTGTGGAATACACTATTGTGGTCTGCATGGCTTGATCCTTCTCCGTGTCCCAAAACGTCGCCAAACGCTTGGAACACAGAAAATCAATGCCATGCGCCTTGTCCACCAAATTTAAACCGGACAGCCGTGGGCTTGTCCCGGGCATCCACGTCTTTCTTCGATAGCGTAGCAAAGACGTGGACGGCCGGGCATAGGCGAGCGGAAGCGACGCCGTGCTTCGGACGGCTACGCCCGGCCATGACGAGAATTGGAAATACGACCTACGCAGCCTGTGCTGCTACAGCCGCGCCAAGGTCTGGATTGCTGTAGGCAACACCGCCGATGCCCCAGGCCCCTTCCACGGCGTAACTGACGTTGGCAAAAATATGCTCGCGCTTGAGACGGCCGCTCGCGGCTTTCTCGATGATGTCGGTACCTTCGGCGATCCAGGCTTGCTTCAATTCCTGCGTCGGCAGCACGAAGGATGGCACTTTGAGTTCGAATACCGCGATGTCGGCCGGCCTGCCGCCGGAGAAGCTGCGGCCTGTGGGCACCACGGTCACCTCGCCGATGACGTTCGGCGTCATGAATTTGTTGCCGGTGAGGCCGTGCAAACGAAGCAGCAGATCGGTCAGCTTGCGGAACGCTTCGGTCTCCGCTTCGGCGGTCAACACACCTTCGGGAACGATGATCTGGATCGGCATTTTGGGCTCCATGGATGGCGCAACCGGATGGCGGCCGCGGTTGCCTGAGGGCGTTTCGATCATTAGATAACGATCGTAATCACCAGAACATAACGATCGTTATCTTGTCAATCCGAAGATAACGATCGTTATCAAGAAAATGTGAGAGCAGCAGAATGGCGCGGTCGAAGGCAAGTGAAGGCGATGCGCGGACCCGTCTGGTCGAGGCGGCCGGGCGCGGTTTTCGCACCGGCGGATTTGGCGGCACCGGCGTCGATGCGCTGGCGAAGGGGGCGGGGCTGACCTCGGGCGCGTTCTACGCCCATTTCGATTCCAAGGCGGAGGCGTTCAGGCTCGTGGTCTCGGACGGAATTGCGACGCTGCGCAACGGCTTGGCGGCGTTCCAGGAACAATATGGCCGCGGTTGGCGCGATCCGTTTGTGGATTTCTATCTCGGCGAACGGATGGAGCTTCATCTCTCGGAGGCCTGCAGCCTGCCGAGTTTTTCGCCCGATGTCGCCCGCGCCGACGATGCGACGCGCGCGGTGTATGAGGACGAGCTGACGCGTCTTGTCGACGTGTTGATCGCGGGATTCCGCGGCGCCCATGCAAGCGAACGCGCCTGGGCATTCCTTGCGGTATTGTCGGGCGCGGCGGCGATGGCGCGCGCGGTGAGGGACGACAAGGTGAGGCGCGATATTCTCAGATCAGCGGCCGTGGCGGCGAAAGCGATTTAGTCGTCGTCCCTGCGAAAGCACTAGGGCATGCACACATCTGGTGCGGCGGATTGACTCGGGGTCCAGAAATGGGATTCCAGAATCAGGAATTCATGTGATTTCTATTGCGACACTTCGGCTTTTGGCAGGGGTGTCGACATGCTGGCGCAAATTGACTGGTCATTGGGTCGGTTCGGGGATCGTCGTCTCGATAAAGGGGGGCGGCGCTCGTCGAACGCATGGTTGCGAGCAGGGATGTCTGCCTGCGGCGGCTGGCAAGAGGCATCCGCGCCCGGGAAGTGCAGTTCCACCGCTTCCTTGGCAATGCCAAGGTGACGACCGAGCGCGTGATCGAAAGCTGGAGCGAGGGCACGGTAGCCGCAGCTGAAGGCCGCCATGTACTAGCGATCCAGGACACCAGCGAAATCAATTTTGCCACGACTGCAAAACGCCGGCGCGGGCTCGGGGAGATCGGTCATGGCAACGGCCGCGGGGTGCTGCTGCACCCGATGCTGGCGGTGGACGCCGAGAGCGGTAGCTGTCTTGGTTTGTTGAGCGGTCAGGTGTGGACCCGCAAGGGCCGCCGTACCGTCTCGCACGACCTGCGCGATTTGTCGGACAAGGAATCGCAGCGCTGGATCGCCACGGCGCTGGCGACCAAACCGCTGCTGGCCAAGGCCGCCATGGTGACTGCGCTGGGCGACCGCGAGAGCGATATCTTCGCCCTTTATGCCAGCGCGGCCGAGCAGCACTTCCATGTGATCGCCCGCAGCATGCATGAGCGCAAGCTCGCGGACGGGACCGGCCTGTATGCGGCCAGCGAAGCCATGGCGGTCGTGGAGCAGCGCGCCATCGTGCTGCCGGCGCGCGCGCAGCGGCCCGAACGCGTCGTGCCTCTCGAACTTCGCTTCGGCGCGGTCAGCCTGGCCAGGCCGCAAAGCAAGTTCCTGCGCCATCTGCCTGAAAGCTTGCCGCTGACCCTGGTCGACGTGCGTGAGGTCGATCCGCATGTCGGCACCGAGCCGCTACACTGGCGGCTTCTCACCACGCACCCAGTAGCGAATGCAGAACAAGCCTGGCGCATCGTCGAATGGTACAAGCGGCGCTGGCTGATCGAGCAGTTCTTCCGCGTCCTCAAGACCCAAGGCTTCAGGCTCGAAGACAGCCAGATCGCTACCGCCGACCGCCTCCTCAAGCTCGTCGCGATTGCGGCAAAGGCGGCGGTCATCACCATCCAGCTCCTGCAGGCACGTGATGGCCGAAGCCATCTGCCGGTCCGCCTTGCCTTCAATTCCAACGAGGTCGCAACGCTCGCCGCCCTCAACCAAAATCTCGAGGCCCAAACCAAGCGGCTCAAGAACCCGCATCCACCCGACAACCTTGCCTGGGCGGCCTGGATCATCGGCCGTCTAGGCGGATGGGACGGCTATCCGTCATCCAAACCGCCCGGTCCGATCACCATGAAACACGGCCTCGAATACTTCTACGTCTTCGCTGCTGGATGGAGCCTCAGAGATGTGTGCATGCCCTAGTGCGAAAGCAGGGACCCATAGCCACAGGCGTTTGTTGTTACGGAAGGTATCAGCCCACACCGTTCAAGATCGAAAGGCCGCGGCGTATGGGTCCCGGCTCAAGGCCGGGACGACGGGAAAAACTCATCTGAAAATATGCAGCGCCACGTATTGCAGCAGCATGATAGTCTTGGCGTCGACGATGCGGCCGTCGGCGATCATCGCGAGCGCCTGGTCGATCGGCAGTTCGAGCACCTCGATGTCTTCGCCTTCTTCGGCGAGTCCGCCGCCGCTGCCGATCCGCATCGAAGGATCATATTCGGCGACGAAGAAGTGCAGTTTCTCGGTCACCGAGCCCGGACTTGAGAAGGCTTCGAAGATCTTTTTGATCTCGCCGAGCCGGTAGCCAGTTTCCTCTTCCGCCTCGGCGCGGATCCTGACCTCGGGCGCTTCGCCGTCGAGCACGCCGGCCGCGGCTTCGATCAGAAGATCGTCGTAGCCGTTGACATAGGCCGGATAGCGGAACTGGCGCACCAGCACCACGGTGCGCTGCGTGAGATTATAGAGCAACACGGTGGCGCAGTTGCCGCGGTCATAGATTTCGCGGGCCTGGCTCTGCCACTCGCCGTTGGCGCGGCGGTATTCGAACGTTGTCTTGTTCAGCAGGTAATAATCGTCGGAGAGGAGTTCGACGTTCTTGACGCGGACACGGTCGGAGATGGTCATTCGGGCCTGCTCAATCGCTGCACTATGGCGTGGGCTCGCGGCCGTCGAGCCATTTGGCGAAGGTCACGGTTTCCTGGTTGTAATAGCCGATCGACTGATAGAACGCGTGGACCTTGGTATTTTCCTTGCGAACCATCAGTTGAAGTTTGGCGATACCGCGGGCACGCAGCCAGTCTTCGGCGGCGTCCATGATGGCGCGGCCAAAGCCTGCAAAGCGGCACTCCGGATCGACGGTGACGTAATAGACCCAGCCGCGATGGCCGTCATGGCCGACCAGCACGGAGGCGACCAGCGCACCGTTATGGCGGCCCAGCAGCACCGTCGAGTTGGTTCCCTTGCGCGCCAGCGCGATATCGCTTGCCGGATCGTTCCATGGCCGCGTCGATCCGCAGCGCTGCCACAGCGCGATCACCTCGGGGATGTCGGCATCTTCGATTGCCGTGATGCTCAGGGCTTGAGCGGCCGCAGCATCATTCACAGCACTTTTCCAGGATTCATGATCCCCAGCGGATCGAGCATCGCCTTGATGCCGCGCATCAGTTCGATCGCGACCTTGTCCTTCACCTCGGGCAATTCGTCGCGCTTGAGTACGCCAATGCCGTGCTCGGCCGAGATCGATCCGCCCATCCGAAGCACGATCGCGAACACGACTTCGTTGACCTCGTGCCAGCGCGCCAGAAAGTCGGCAGACTGGCCGCCGATCGGCTGGCTGACGTTATAATGGATGTTGCCGTCGCCGAGATGGCCGAACGGCACCGGCCGCGAGCCCGGGATCAGTTTGACCACGGCCGCATTGGCCTCCTCGATGAACGCGGGCACGGCGGCGACCGGCACCGAGATATCGTGCTTGATCGAGCCGCCTTCCGGCTTCTGTGCCGCCGACATCTCGTCCCGCAGCTTCCAGAACGCCGCGCGCTGCGACAGGTTTGCTGCGATCACGGCGTCGTCGACGATGCCGTCTTCCATGCCCTTGGCCAGGATCGATTCCAGCGCATCACGGGCATCGTCGCGCGAGGACGACAATTCCATCAGCACGTACCAGGGGTGCTTGCTGGCAAGGGGATCGCGGATATCGATGCCGTGACGGATCGAGAAATCCACCGCGATATCGGCCAGCAATTCGAAACTGGTGAGGCTGCCGGCGGCCTCGTTCTGCGAGATCGACAGCAGCTTTAGCGCCTGCGCCGGCGATTTGAGGCCGACATAGGCGGTCTCGATCGCGCGCGGCTTTGGAAACAGCTTCAGCGTCGCTGCGGTGATGATGCCGAGCGTGCCTTCGGCGCCGATGAAGAGATTGCGCAGATCGTAGCCGGTATTGTCCTTTTTCAGCTTCGACAGCCCGTTCAATATCCGCCCGTCCGCCAGCACCACTTCCAGCCCGAGCGCCATCTCGCGCGCCACGCCATAGGCCAGTGCTGCCGTGCCGCCGGCATTGGTGGAGAGGTTACCGCCGATGGTGCAGCTTCCCTCGGCGCCGAGCGAGAGCGGAAACAGCCGGTCGACGTCGCGGGCGCGCTGTTGCACGATCTGCAGCACTACGCCGGCCTCGCAGGTCATGGTGTTGGAGGCGGCGTCGACCTCACGGATTTTATCGAGCCGCCGCAGCGAGATCACGACCTCGCCATGATGCGGGGTCTGTCCGCCGACAAGCCCGGTGTTGCCGCCTTGCGGCACCAGCGCGATGCGGTGTTCTGACGCGAGCTTGCAGATCGCGGAGACTTCCGCAGTCGAGCCCGGCCGCAGTACCAACGGCGAACGGCCATGGAACAAGTCGCGCTCCTCGGTGACGTAAGGCGCGATGTCGGCCGCATCGGTGACCGCATATTTGTCGCCGACGATGGCGCGGAATTTTGCGATCAATTCCGGCGGCAGCGGTGGCACGGCGGCTTGAACGATATTCATTCGCTTCTCTTTCATTCCCGCCCCACGGCCGCACGGCGCAGCCGGTCGTTGATGGCTTCGCCCAATCCATCGTCCGGAATGGGCATCACCGCGATCGTGTACGCGCCACTGGTGTCGAGGGCGCGGAGATAGCCGAACAGATTGGCCGCGGCCTCGGCAAGATCGCCGCGGGCGGACAGATTCATCACTGCCGACGCGGCGTCAATTCCCGAAACCGGATGGGAGCCAAACGCCAGTAGCGCCTCGCCGGGCTCGATCCGCATTGCACCGAGCCGCACCTTGGTGCGCGGCGCGTAATGCGAGGCCAGCATGCCCGGCGCCAAGGGCTGTCCGCTGTCGCTGTCGGCATCCGCCGGCGGTTGAACCAGCGCGCGGCCGAGCACGCGCTCGATCTCGGCGCGCGGCAGGCCGCCGGGGCGCAGCAGCATCGGCGCCTCGAAACATCCGACAATGGTGGATTCGACGCCGACGTCGACCGCGCCGCCATCGACGATCAGGTCGATCCGGCCGTCGAGGTCGCTGTGCACATGGGCGGCCGTGGTCGGCGAGACGTGGCCCGACAGGTTCGCGGACGGCGCCACCACCGGGCGGCCGAACCGGTGTAGGATTTCCCGCGCCACCGGATGCGCCGGTATCCGGATCGCGACGGTGTCGAGGCCGGCGGTGGCGAGATCGGCTACGGCGCAATCGGCGGTTTTGGGCAAAACCAGCGTCAGCGGGCCCGGCCAGAACGCTTCCGCCAGCCGCAACGCTTCCGCGTCAAAACGGCCGATTTGCCGCGCGGCGGCGAGATCGCCGACATGGGCGATCAGGGGATTGAAGGCCGGCCGGCCCTTGGCCTGGTACAAATCGGCGATCGCGGCCGCATTGGTGGCGTCGGCGCCGAGGCCGTAAACGGTCTCGGTCGGGAACGCGACCAGGGCGCCATCGGCCAGCGCGCGCGCCGCGGCGGCGGTCGCGGCCGCGCCGGCGGGTAAAATCAGCGTTTTCAGGCCTACATGCACTGGGATTAACTTCCTCAATTCGGCGGCTTGCGGTCCCCGGCACCCACGGCTATAAGCCGCGTTCTTAGTCGGAGTGTGGCTCAGCCCGGTAGAGCACTGCGTTCGGGACGCAGGGGTCGCAGGTTCAAATCCTGCCACTCCGACCAATTCATTTTTCAGGCTTTTTCTGAGTGCTGGCGGTTCTCAAGTCAACCGCCGAATAGATCAGCAAAACCGGCGCGAATATAGGCCAAGCGATCGCGTCGAGCTGCGCGTCCGGGTTCGGTTTTCCGGACGTTCAGACCGCGTGAAGCTGGGGAAGGGCACGGAAGCCGGAGTCCACTGCTTCCTTCCGCGAGTGATAGACCTTCAAGACCTTTTTGGACGTTGCAACGTCCAGCTGGACGAATGCTTTCTCCATTTCGGAGAGGTCTTTCGCAAGGACCCGGTGGCCCGCAGTGCCAAGGAACACCAGCGCCATCGTCGTCTTCCACGACAGATCGAGGGCTTTCGCCACAATCAGCAGTTCTTCCTTGTTCGTGGCAAGCAGCGCACGTTCCACCACGTCGACCGGCAAGGTACATAGGAGCGACAGCGCGACGATGGCTTCATCGAGCTTGCGAGTCTCGGCGTATTCAAGAACGTGGACTTCACTCAATTCACCGCGTTGGTGTTTCGCTCCCACGACCCGCTTGGCGTTGAAGTAGTTCTTTGACGCCGGTCCGAACATCGAATGCAATGCCCCGGTAACATCGGTTACTGCACCTTGAATTTGAGTTTCGGCCTCAGTCCGCTCGCCCATAAGTTTCCTTCTCACATCGGCGGAGGCCTTCGCGATCATTTGCTGAAAAAGATGCCTGGGAATATCCCGACGCTGCCCAAGATGCTCGGCGATAATGGAATCGTTCTCGGCCCGCCTTATCAAGCGAAGGAAGCCGGACTCCGAGAAGCGCGCGCCGACGTTGGCGGTGACCGAATTCACGACCTCCGAATTACCTCTCGCAACAAGCACATCCGTGACCGGTTCAGCGAGCGACTTTCGCAGCGAGATTGCAAGCAGATGCCCCTGGCTTTTTGAGCGAGCGTTTACAACCAAAGCCGGGACTTCGAGCCGCTCGGAGTAGCGAAGGACGGGACTGGCGACGACTATCGAATCGTCAAAGGCAAGCCTGTTGATCAGGTAGATCGGCGCATGGTCGCAACGTGCCAGCCGCTTCGCAAGCTCTGAGCGGGCAGCCAATTCAATTTCCTCCGAGAGCCGTCCGATCACTTCCCCAAAGATCCAGATCTGATCTTCGGTATAACGGCCAGCTATCAGCACATCGGTTGCATGCCACAGCGCCTTCAGACGGCTTTCGGATGATCCGCGGGAAATTGCGTCATTCAGTTCCTGGAGATGGGACATCGTACGATCCGCTAGAGCTCAGCGTCTAACCGAAGGAACTCGCGATAACCGACCTCGAGTCAGGTATTCCGATGATGGACTATCTCGAATGAATCGTCGGGTCCGTCATCGGGCAGCTCAAATAATTCCGGCAATGGTTCCAGGTCCGTTGAATAACTGATTGTCCGGCCAATTTGTTAATGCGGATTTTGCTTTTTGGAGCGGTCGGCCGCAAACGCCTGTTGCAGCCATCCAATCGCTATCGAAAAACGGCAAGAGTGGTTGAGCCAAGGATCACAATTGCTCACGAAAGCCAGGGTCTTGATTCCCTCCGCAGATTTCAGTGCCAAGCGGGCGTTTCGATTAGGGGAACTCGCGGCTGCTAGGTCGCATCCAGCGCGTGAACCCAGGCTTCGGGAACAAGTGCATAGGCGTCGCCGCGCCGGGCCAGCTGCGCGAAGGCCGGGAAATGCAGGTGCATTCCGGCGACCAGGATGCCGTCGGAAGCGACGCGATCGAACATGCGTTTGCGTGAGGCCGCGGCGGCGGTCAGATCGGTATCGAAGGCCATGCCGGCTTCGGGAAACGCGGTTTGCACTTCCGGTACGTGCACCGTGTCGCCCCAGATCATCAGCTGGTCGTTGCCCGATGCGACGAGATAGGCGGTATGGCCTGGCGTGTGACCGAGACTGGGCACGGCGGTGACGCCGGGAAAAACCTCGCCCTGCCGGAACAGCCGCGTGCGATTGTTGTAGGGGGCGACCTGCTCGCGGCCGGCCAGGAAATAGAGTTGTCTCGACCGCTCGTCGACCTTCGTCATCGCGCCATCGTCGAACCAGTGTGCCAGCTCGTTTTCGTGCATGACCAGTTCCGCGTTCGGAAACAGCAACTGGCCGTTCGTCATGTCGGTCAGGCCGGCGGAGTGATCCGGGTGCATGTGGGTCAGCAACACGCTATCGATCGATGTCGGATCGATGCCGGCCGCCGCGAGATTGCGCTGAACGAAACCGGCGGTCGGCTGCAGATAATTGCCCGATCCGGTGTCGACGATCGCCGTGCGGCCGCCGGAATGAATCAGGAAAGTATTGACGCTGGTTCGCCGCGCCGGCCGGAAGGCGTCGCGCAGGATCTGTCCGGCTTTTTCGAGATCGACATTGCGCATTACCTCGAGGGTGCCGTCGAGGTATCCGTCGCTGATGGCGGTGACGACGATATCTCCGATCCGGCGATGATAGACGCCGGAAATCTGCTGCTGGGGTTGTTGGGTCATTTTCGTCAGACCTTCGTGGGATTTGAGGGGGGATCGCGAAGTTCGGTCAGGCGCCGGCCGTGGTCAGGAAACCGTCGATGCAATCGGCGATCAGCTCTGGCGTCTGCACCGCCATATAATGGCCGGTGCGCAGTTCAGTGAAGCGCGCGCCGGGGATGGCCTTGGCGACGGTTTCCGCCATCGCCGCCGGGCGCACGCGATCGAGACTGCCGCCGATCACCAGCACGGGACAACGCAATTTGGCGAGTTCGCCTTGCATGTCCGCGTTCGCCAGCATCCGCCACACCGTCGCATAGCTCGCAGGATCGTTGCCGAGCCAGCGCGCCCGGTAGCGTTCGAACCGCCGGATGTCGCCACGAAGCTCCGGCGCATAGCCATTCTGCATCGCATCGTCGACGGCGAACGCCATGCCGGTGGCTTCGATCCTTGCGACGCGTTCGAGGGCCGCAGCGCGGCGATCGGCCGCGATGCCGGTCGCCGGGCTGCCGACCACGACCGCGCCGGTGCGCTCGGGGTATCGGCTGGCGAAATGCAGCGCGATGGCGCCGCCGACGGCAATACCGGCCAGCGCCACTCTGCCGACGATCCCGGCATGATCGAGCAATGCGGCGATATCGTCAACCATCGTGTCGAGGCTGAGTTCGCCGCGCGCCTTCTGGGACAGTCCGGCGCCGCGGGTGTCATAACGCAAGACGCGGCGCGATTCCGCCAATCTCGGCGCGACGTCGTCCCAGCTTTCCAGCGCACCGCCCATTTCGTGGACCAGCACCAGGGTGCGGTCACCCTTGCCGCTGAGCTCGTAGCGTAGTCCTGCGCCGTTCAGCTCAATAAAATCCATTCTGCATTCCCGGTTTCTCTCCCTCCGATGATTGTTCAGGAAACCCGGGGGTCCGTAAAGGACGTTTGGCGAATGGCGCATATCCGCTAGAGTGGCCGCCAACGATGGGCGGACCGGATGCGTCCAGGCCCAAGAAAATGCCAGGGGGAAAACCATGGGCCGGAAGATAGCGATCGTCGGAGCGGGTGCGGTCGGCGGATATGCCGGCGCCCATATGGTGCAGGCGGGCGAGGACGTGACGTTCATCGATCCCTGGCCCGAGCATGTCGAGCACATGCGCAAGCACGGCCTGCGGGTCACCCACGCCAGGGACGTCGCGGAATTCTCGGTCCCGGTGCGCGCGCTGCACCTCACCGACGCGCAGCAGCTCGCCAAGGAGGCGCCGGTCGACATCGCCTTTGTCTGCATGAAGTCCTACGACACGGCCTGGGCCACCATGCTGATCCAGCAATATCTGGTGCCGAACGGCTATGTCGTGTCGCTGCAGAACTGCATGAATGAAGAGACCATCGCCGGCATCGTCGGCTGGGGCAAGACGCTGGGATGCATTGCCAGCAGCATCACCGTCAACCTGCCCGAGCCCGGCCACATCCACCGCGGTGCCGGCAAGCACGGGGCGGCGCATACGGTGTTTCGTGCCGGCGAGGTGCACGGCCGCATCACGCCGCGGGCGGAGGAAATTTGCCGCCTGGTCGGCTACGCCGACAGCGCCAAGGTGACCGACAATCTGTGGGGCGAACGCTGGTCGAAACTGGTCGCCAACGTCATCGGCAACGGGCTCTCCGCCTGCACCGGGCTGACCGGCGGACAGATGTTGCAAAATGAGCCGATCCGCCGTTTCTCCACCCGGCTCGGCAGCGAGGCGATCCGTGTCGGGCAGGCGCTCGGCTACCAGCTCGAGGAGATCCTGCATTTGCCGCCCGAGGCGATCGCGCGGGCCGGCGAGGGCGACGAGGCGGCGATGCGTGCCTGCGATGAACAGCGCTTCAAGGACAGCAAGCACACCGCCTCCGCGCAGCGTCCCTCGATGGGCCAGGACATGCAGAAGGGGCGCCGCACCGAGATCGAATTCCTTAACGGTTTTGTGGTGCGCGAGGGCGAGAAGCTCGGGCTATCCTGCACCGCCAATGCCGCGCTGACCGACATCGTCAAGCGCGTCGAGCGCAACGAGCTCAGCCCGGATCCGCGGCACATCACCGAGCTACGGTTGAACTGAGCCGAAGCGACCTGATCAATAGCAGCGAATGACGTTGATGGTCTGCTCGCCGCCGCCACGCCCGGCGACTTTTACGGTCTCCGTCGGGCAACTCGATACATAGGGATGGTCGGAAGGGGCGACAGCCGGCGGGAATCGATGGGCCCAATCCCAGGGAACGTCATACGTGTATGTGTAATGCGTGTCGCGTGACGCCGGTGGCGCGACATCGCCGACGGGTTCGCCATTCGATGGCTCGTAGTATCCGTCCGCGGGCCAGAACACTGCGGCATTGTTTCGTCGGTGATGCAGCAGCGCGGCCGGACGCGAAATCGAACGCGCTGAAGTAACTCCGCCGTGCCCCGCTCCCGATCTGGCGAAGGTTTGGTTCGTGGCAAGCATAAGCGCTACCACGCTGACGGACGCGATAAGCGCCCCATAAATCCTCGTCATGGCATGCACCAATTCGTTGGTTACCCGAGCAGCATATTATCGACGCTAGGCCGGGCGTTTGGTGGCCACAAATGCATAATTAATTTTTAGTTAAGACGTAAGGTTAACGGGCGGCGCGCGCGGTATTTGCCCTCGCCAGGCGCCATTTTCGCCGCGTGTGCGGTGGAACCTTACCGACAGGCACAAAACGCAACCCGATGGCAGGCACCTGCGTTTTTAGAGGCTGTGGCCCGCCAGGACCGGCTGCGGCTTGCTCACGGCCGCCGGCGCGTCCGACGGCCGGCTTGCGACGGTCGCTTCGGTGCGATAGCGCGGGAGTTGATCACCGAGCGAGCAGCAAACGCACAGCGCGAGGCTGGCCCAGACCGCGGCGCTGAAATAAAGCGACATCCAGGCGATCTCGTCCTTCCACTCGGCAAGATCGTGCGTCACGATCCAGCGCGTGCTGACGTCACGGAGACCCTCGAGCGGCCGGAGACGCTTGCTGCCATCGGCGATACCAGCCCGCCACCGGCTCAGATACATCGGGACGTCGATCGTGATGAGAAACGCCAGATAGGCCGCGATCCCGATGATCGCGACAGCGAGGACCACGCGAACCGGACCATGGAACTCGGGCAGCAGCTGGCCAAGACCGATCCCGATGATGAAGAAGGCGACGGCCCACAGCGAGTTTTCGATCGCGTTGTGCAAATAATGGGTGGTCAGCACCGCATGCCATGAGAAGCATTCCGCGATCAGGATCAACGGCACGATCACCCATGCGGCGGTGAGGGTGGTGCCGGCTCCCGTCATGGTGCCGAGCTGGTGCAGGATGATCGCCCACTGCGCCGCGAAGGCAAGTTCGGCCACGGTGGCGACCGAGCGGCCGACGACGACGCTCGACAGCCAATGGTCGAACAGGCAGATCCGCTGCACATCGGCGCGCGGCAAGAACGATCTGAAGGCGCAGCCAAAAACATAGGCCGCGCAGAGCATCAGCATCAGCCCGATGGTCGACGTGCTGCGGAGACCGCCGGTCGGCTGGAGGTCATGGTACAGCACGAACCAGATCGCGATATTGACGCCGCTGACCAGGGTCAGCAGGCTCCACCACCAGGCCAGGGGATTTGACCAGGCCAGGGAACTTGATACGGAACTTGATCCGGACCTTGACGGCGCCCGCCATTCCAAACTCATGAATCGCTCCGCGTGTAACCGAACTGACACTTGGTTGTATTAATAATGTCACGAATCGGAGCGGGTCACGACAAAAAAATATGTGAGCGGCAGGTGCACGCGGGTTGTGTGACAGCCGGCGAAACGTCATCCGCCGGCCCGGCGTCGGCAGCCGCGCTGTCATAAATCCGCGAGATAATTGCTGCGGGGCGGCGATGGCGTAACCAGCAACGGCAACCGTTATCGACGAACGCGCGCGATCATCGCGGTTCGCCGGAAAAAGCCTGCCGCAGGGCCGATAGCCGGTCGAGCGCGGCTGGCGGCAGTGGGCCTTTCAGAACCGCGGCGAGGGCATCCTCGAATTGCTGCGGCGTCGCCATTCCGACCAGGATCGTTCCCATCGCCGGATGTGACAGCGCAAACCGCGTGGCGGCCTCGGTCAGGCTGGCGGCGAATCCTTCCTTGACCAGCGGGATGAGACGGCGTGCGCGATCGACGTCGGCGTCGTAGCTCATGGCCGAACCGATCGGCTCGGGCGCGGGACCTGCAATCGGGTGACGCTCGGCGGAGCCCGACAGCGCGCCGCCGGCGAGCACGCGGATGCCGACGACGCCAACGCCGGCAGCCTTGGTGGAATCGAACAATTTTCCATAATCCTGCGCCGGATAGTTTTGCGGCAATGCCACGGCGGCGGATGGATTGAGCATGTTGTAGACGATCTGGGCGCTGTCGAAGGCGCCGGCACTGATCACCTGTTGCAGCGCCGCCGTGTCGCCGACGGCCGTCATCCCGAGGAAACGGATCTTGCCTTGTTGGCGCAGGCGCTCGAACGCCGGCACGACGTCGTCGAGCACCTGGCGGACGCTCAGCGCCGGTCCACCGCCGGTCGCGGTGATCGAATTGTGCAAGTGAAAGATATCGACGTGGTCGAGTCCCAGTCGCGCCAGGCTGCCGTCGAGCGATGTCGTGATGGCGTCGGCAATGCGGCCGGACACCGTGGGCGGCAGCCGGACCTTGGTGCCGACGGCGATGTTGGCCGGTTTCAGCTTTTGCAAAACGCGGCCGAGGTTCTTTTCCGATTCGCCATCGCCGTACTGCACCGCGGTGTCGAAATAGTTCACGCCGGCTTCGAGCGCGCGTGCCACCGTGCGCTCCTGTTCGGCCGGATCGCCGCGCACCATGAATCCTCCGACGGCGCCGCAGCCGAAACCCAGCAACGAGAGCTGCATTCCCGTGCGCCCAAAAACCCGGAATTCCATCGCGCTTCCTCCCTGCGTCGTTGTGCATTGCGTACGCGAACGTGTGACCCGTCCGGCGTCATCCGGCTTTCCGCCCCGACAGATATAGGCCGTTTTCGACGATTGTAGAAAAATTGCCGCGCAGCGCGGCGCTGGACCTGCGCGCGCCCAGCCCTTAAGTAGGCGCCATGGACGCAGCATTGCACGTTCCCGAGTCACGCTACTATCAGTCGCAGGGGCTTCGGCTTCACTTCACGGATTGGGGTAACCCTTCGGCGCCGCCGCTAATCCTGGTTCACGGCGGTCTCGATCACGCCCGCAGCTGGGATCATCTGGCGCAGGCGTTGCGGACGGATTTTCATGTCGTGGCGCCCGATCTTCGCGGCCACGGCGAGTCCGCCTGGGCGACCGGCTCCAGCTACAGCCTGGCCGATCACGTCTACGATCTGACCTGCCTGGTGAAATCCTCGGGCTTTGAGCAGGTCGCGCTGGTTGGCCATTCGATGGGCGGCATGGTCAGTCTGACCTATGCCGGCGCTTTTCCGGAAAAAGTATCCCGGCTGGTCGTGCTCGACGGCGTGACCAACTTTCCGGCCAGAAAGACAAAACCCGCCGACGTCAGGATCGCCGACTGGGCCGGCGATCTCGACAAATTCGCGCAACGGAAAATCCACCGCTATGCGTCGGTCGCCGATGGGGCCGAACGGATCCTGCACCGAAACCCGCGGCTGACGCGCGCGCAGGCGATGCATCTGGCTGCCCATGGCCTGAATCAAAATGCCGACGGCAGCCATAGCTGGAAATTCGATCCCTATCTGCGCGCCCGCGCGCCGTACCGGCTGTCGCTCGAAGACCATGTCGGGCTGTGGTCGCGCATCGCGTGTCCGACGCTGCTGGTCAGCGCCAGCGAGAGTTTTTTGCCCGATCCCGAGAAGGCTGGCGTGATGCAGCATTTTGGCGACGCCGAACTCGCCAAGATCAACGGCGCGGGCCACTGGCTGCAGCACGACAAGCCGGACGAGGTGCGGGAACTGATCGAGAGGTTTCTTCGATCGTAGGATGGGTAGAGCGAAGCGAAACCCATCGTCTTCACGTGTGGTGGGTTTCGCTGCGCTCTACCCACACTACAGACTAACTACACCTTCCACTGATGCGGCCGGAACAGTTTTCCCTTTTCCACCACCAGCACGACCGCCAACGCCGCCAGCGTGCAGAGGAAGAAGCCGGTCGCGAACGGCAGCAGCGTGCCGTCGTAGGCCTGGCCGATGGTGACGCCGATGCCGATCCCGAGCAGGGTGGTGATCGAGCCGTACAGCGATGAGGCGGTGCCGGCGATATGGCCCTGCGGCTCCATCGCCAGCGCCGTGAAATTCGCGATCATCAGCCCGAACGAAAACATCATCAGCGCCGACAGCGCCATGAACAGCGGCAACGGCAACATGTGCATTCTCTCCGCCGCCAGCATGGTTCCGGCCACGGCTGCGAATGTGATCAGCGCGCCATGCGAGATCACGCGCATGCCGAGACGGCCGACGAATTTCGAGTTGAGAAAGCCGGCAATCGCAGTGCCGATCGCGATCGCCGCGAACGCAATCGGAAAATAACGTCCGAGGTGATAGATTTCGGTGAACACCTGCTGCGAGGTGAACACGTAGGCAAACAGCGAGCCCATGGCGGCGCCGGCGGCGAGCGCATAGCCGAGCGTCTGGCGATTGGTCACGGTCTGGCGGAAGGCGCCGAGCACATCGCCGACCGCGAGCGATCGGCGCTGCGAGACGGGCAGCGTCTCCGGGATGCGCAGCGCGCTCCAGATCAGCGCGAGCGCGCCATAGACCATCAGCACGATGAAGATGCCGCGCCACTGCGTCAGCAGCAGCACCGCCTGACCGAACGAGGGCGCGACCACGGGTACGGCGATGAACACCATCATCGCCAGCGACATCACGCTGGCCATGCGCCGGCCGGCGTAGCAGTCGCGCACGATCGAGGTGGCGATGACGCGGGTGGCCGACGTGCCAAGGCCCTGCAGCGCGCGCGCCAGCAGCAATGTCTCGAACGAGGGGGCGGCGATCGCCAGCACGCTGGCGATGCAGTAGAGGGTCATGCCGCCCAGCAACACCGGCCGCCGGCCAAAACGGTCGGACAACGGCCCGATCACGAACTGCCCGACGCCAAAACCGATCAGGAAGGTCGACAGCACCATCTGCGGACGGTTGGCGACGGTGATATGGAACGCGGAAGCGATGTCCGGCAGCGCCGGCAGCATCATGTCCATCGCCAGCGGGTTCAGCGCCATGATGGATGCGATGATGACGACGAATTCGGGAAAGCCCATCGGGCGGTGGCCTGCGGATGATACCCAGGCGTCGGCATTGATTTCAGACACTCAGCGACCTCATTCCAAGCCCGGAATGTATCGTTTTTGCTGCAATGCACAATGGCCGCCAGGGGATGGCAGACCCCCGGTCATGGAGGAGGTGACGGGGTACGGCCGTTAGGCCGTCCCCGATCCGATCTCTATCCGGCCTTGCGCTGGGGCAGCCGCCAGCCCGGGCGGACGAAATGGCAGGTGTAGCCGGCGGGAAAGCGTTCGAGGTAATCCTGATGCTCGGGCTCGGCGTCCCAGAATTCGCGCGCTGGCGCCACTTCGGTCGAAGCCTTGCCGGGCCAGATTCCGGAAGCGTCGACATCGGCGATGGTGTCGCGGGCGACGCGCTCCTGCTCGGGGCTGGTAAAGAAAATCGCCGAGCGGTAGCTCATGCCGATGTCGTTGCCCTGGCGGTTGCGGGTCGACGGATCGTGGATCTGGAAAAAGAACTCGAGCAGCTGCCGATAGCTCAGGAGCCGCGGATCGAAGATGATCTCGATGGCTTCGGCATGGGTGCCGTGGTTTTCGTAGGTGGCGTTGGCGACATCGCCGCCGGAATAGCCGACGCGGGTGGAAAGCACGCCGGTCATTTTCCGGATCAGGTCCTGCATGCCCCAAAAGCAGCCTCCGGCAAGGACGGCCCGCTCGGTCTTCTCGGTCATCTCGGTTCTCCCTGTTCGCTCGACCGGCTCTATTTGGGGCTTTTGGCGGCCGGGTTCAACCGCCGGGCCGAATGCGGCTGCTCCCGGCAATTGCCGTTGGCCGCACGACGCGATATCAGACCCGGGAAATCGGGAGGCGACCATGTCTGTCATCGCAACGATCGAGCAGCTTGAGGCGATCTACGGTCACCCCAATGATGCCTCGACGGTGAAGGTCGCGGACCGGATTACGCCGAGCTATCGCGTGCTGATCGACAAATCGCCGTTCGCGGCGCTGGCGACCTGCGGGCCCGAGGGGCTGGATTGCTCGCCACGCGGCGATCTGCCCGGCTTCGTGCGCATCCATGATGAAAAGACGCTGATGATGCCGGATCGCCGCGGCAACAACCGCTGCGATTCCTTGCGCAACATCGTGCGCGATCCGCGCGTGGCGCTGATGTTCCTGATTCCCGGCTCCGGCACCACGCTGCGTATCAACGGCCGGGCTCACGTCTCGGCAGATTCCGATTTGCTGGCTTCGTTCAAGATGGAGGGCAAGACGCCGCGCACGGTCATCGTGATGACGGTGGACGAGATTTATTTTCCTGCGCGCGCGCTATCGTGCGCTCGGATCTCTGGAATCCCGACAAAAGGGTCGATCCCAAAACCCTGCCGACGCCAGGCCAGATCCTCGCCGAGATGAGCGAGAACAAGGTCGGCGGCGAGCAATATGACCGCGAATGGCCGGAGCGGGCGCGGCAGACGATGTGGTGACGGATGGCGCGCAGGATCACGCCGCCAGATCCTGCAGCAATCGTGACGATCCCCGGATCAGGACCTTGCGCCCGAGCGGCGTAATGACGAACGAATCGCTGCGCATCGCGATGAGCCCGAGCGCGGTCAGCCTTTCAACCGCAAACCGTCTTATTCTCGAAGGATTTGCTGCAGGCGCACGCAGCGCTTTCAACAGTTCCCACTGATCGGGTGTAAGTTCGTAATCGAATTCGTCGTTCATGGCGTGTCGGCACTCCCGGACTTCTGGTGGCGGGTGATACCGGGCGCACGTGAATTTCTTGCGACCACAAATGGACGGGATTTCGATTTGGGTGAACGCACCGTCACATCATCGTGTTGGAACGTTTCGATTTGTTTCGAACCAGCTGTGTGATTTGCTTCACGTCGCGCTGCAACACGGACCGAGGGAGATTTTGCGCTAGCCGCGCCGCACGCTCGCGCCGCCGTCGACCGGCAATGTCACGCCCGTAATGAAGCTCGCTTCGTCGGAAGCCAGAAACAGCGCGGCATTGGCGACGTCCCAGCCGGTGCCCATCTTCTTGCGCAGCGGCACCTTCGAGTCGCGCTCGGCCTCGACTTCGGCGCGGCTCTTCTTGAACTCGCGGGCGCGGGTGTCGACCGCCATCGGCGTGTTCATCAGGCCGGGCAGGATGACGTTGGCGCGGATGCCGTATTGCGCGTTCTGGTAGGCGAGCTGTTCGGTGAAGGCGACCATCGCCGACTTGGTCGCCTTGTAGGCGACGTAGGGATAGGTGGTGATCACGGCCATCGAGGAGATGTTGATGATGCTGCCGCTGTTTTGCGCGCGCATGATCGGGATCACATGCTTGGCGGCGAGGATGCAGCTCTTGAGGTTGATCGCGACGCAGCGGTCGAATGCCTCTTCGGTGATGTCGAGCAGTTCGGCGTCGCCGCCGGACAGGCTGACGCCGACATTGTTGTGGAGGATGTCGACGCTGCCCCAGCGTTGGTGCGCGTCAGCCACCATCGCCTTGATCTCGGCATTCTGGGTAACGTCGGCCTTGAAGGCGACCGCGGTGCCGCCCTTGGCCGCGATCATATCGACGGTCTCCTGGGCGGAATCGAGATGGTGATCGACGCACAGCACTTTTGCGCCTTCGCGCGCAAAAGTCAGCGCCGTGGCGCGGCCGTTGCCGATGCCCTCGCCGGGGCTCTGGCCGGCGCCGACGACGATGGCGACACGATCTCTAAGGCGCATCTCATTCCACTCCCGGGATCGGGTACTGCTGCAGTACCTCTTTGTAATAGGGCTCGTTGTCCATCTTCATGGTCGCGAGCACGCGAACCACGGCGCAGTAGAAGGCGATGGTGACCACGAGATCGGTCATGTGCTCGTCGGACAAGTCCTGTTTGATCTCGGCGAAAGTCGCCTCCGACATCGCGAGTTCGCGCACCATTTCGCGCGCGCCCCGCAAGATCGCTTTCGCCAGCGGTTCGAGCTTTGACGACTTGCCCTCGGTCTCCGCCATCATGGCCACGATGTCGTCGTCGGTAACGCCGAACTCCTTGCCAATCTTCACGTGATGGGTGAATTCATATTCCGACTTTTCCATCCAGCCGACCTGCAGGATGGCAAGTTCGCGTAAGCGCGGGTCGAGCTTGCTCTTGTGGCGGATATAGCCACCGAGGCCGGAGAAGGCGCGCGCCATGTCGGGCGAGTTGACCAACAGCTTGTGCAGATTGGTGTTGCGCTTGAGCATGTCGCGATATTCGGGCGCGACCTGGTCGGCTTCGAGATAGGGCAGGCGGGCCATGTTGTTTGTTGTCCTTGTTGGCGCGGCGGGGCTCGAATTTATTGGCTGGGATAGAGCACGCTGTGTTCGCGCTGGTAGTTGGCGTAGGAATCCTTGATGCTCGCGAGGTTCAGCAGCATGGTCGCGACCGGCTTGCCGTCGGCGGCGAACACCGTGGTGCGCACCCACATGCTCTCGGTCCGGCGGCTGCCGGAGAGTGCAACTACTTCACGCTCGGTGCTGTAACTCTCGCCGACGAAGATCGGCTCGCGCAGCAGGCGGATTTCCTGGTCCGCGAACAGTCCAACGGCGGGTCCGCGAACCGGCAAGCGGTCTTCGCGCGCGCGGTATTGGAACAGCACGCTCAGCATTTCAAACGGGACGATCGGCCGGCCCCACGGGTTGTTGCCTTCCGCGTAGTAAGGCGACGGTTCGGTGATGACTTTCAGCTTCTGGCGCAGCGAAAACGGATAGAGATCGCCCATGTTCTGGTCGAAATCCATTTTCACGCTCTGGCGGCCGGTCTTCATGCCGACCTTGAGATCGCCAAGAATCACTGGATCGGCGAGCGGCTTCAATTCGCCGAGCCGCTGGTGCAGCGCGGTTTCCGTTCCGTCCTGGCCGACCGACGCAGTGCCACGCAAAATCTCGGTGCCATCGCGCTTGGTCATGCCGATGGCGCAGGATTTGTCGCCCGGCTTCGGCGTTGTGATGTTCGCCTGCACCTCCTCGCCCTCGAAGGCAGGGTTGCGGTAATGCGCGGACAGACAGCCGGTTTCGAACCACGCCTTGCCCCAGATTTTCTCGCAGAGCGGCGCGAACTGGCTGAAATGAGTCGGCCCCTCGATGGTGCCGCCCTGAAATCCCAGTCTCTGCGCGGTGGCATCGTCGTGAATTGACGCGTGGGAGTCGTAGACCTGGGCGTGAAGCATCTGCGCCGGCCGCCGCCACGGTCCGAACAGCGAATTGTCGCGCTTCGTGATTTCGGTGTTGAACGCCGCCAGTGTCATCCCTGAAGCCTCTCCCTTTGCCGCCAGCGTTTCAAAGATGCGCGGTTTCGGCAAGGGCCAACGACGCACAGAACGCGCGCGCCAGATATGCCCTGCAGCCATGGATTTGGGCTGTGCATGCATGGCAAAACCGGTGCATGCTGTTGGCAACGAGAGCGGTGCGAACAACCGGCGCGGCGCATGCAGACGGGGAATAGCAATGGCGTTGATGGAAGTTGGGCTGGACGACAAGTACCGGCTGGATGCGAAGCGGATATTCTTGTCGGGTACACAGGCGCTGGTCCGGTTGCCGATGCTGCAGCGCGAACGCGATCGCGCGCAGGGGCTCAACACCGCAGGCTTCATCTCCGGCTATCGCGGCTCGCCGCTCGGCATGTACGATCACGCGCTGTGGCGCGCAAAATCCTTTCTTAAGCAGCACGACATCGAATTCGCGCCGGGCCTCAACGAGGATCTGGCGGCGACCGCGGTGTGGGGCAGCCAGCAGGTCGGGATGTTTCCCGGCGCCAAAGTCGATGGCGTGTTCGGCATCTGGTACGGCAAGGGTCCCGGCGTCGACCGTTCCGTCGATGCGCTCAAGCACGCCAACTCGGCCGGCACCTCGCCCCATGGCGGCGTGATCGCGCTGGCCGGCGACGACCATGGCTGCCAGTCCTCGACGCTCGCGCATCAGAGCGAGCAGGTGTTTGCGGCCGCGCTGATGCCGGTGGTCAATCCCGCAACCCTGCAGGATTATCTCGATCTCGGCATCCTCGGCTTTGCGCTGTCGCGCTATTCCAGCTGCTGGGTCGGCTTCAAGGCGATCTCCGAGACGGTCGAAAGCTCGGCCTCGATCGTCAGCGATCCCGATCGTATCAAGATCATTCTGCCCGACGATTTCGAGATGCCGCCGGGCGGGCTCAGTATCCGCTGGCCGGATGCGCCGCTCGATCAGGAGCGGCGGCTGCATGGGGCGAAGATGGACGCGGTCGCGGCCTTCACCCGCGCCAACCGGTTCGACCGCATCGTGCTCGACAGCAAGCCGGCGCGGCTCGGCATCATGGCGACCGGAAAAGCCTATCTCGATCTCAGGCAGGCGCTGGCCGATCTCGGCATCTCCGACGCCGAAGCGCAGACGCTGGGACTGCGCATCTACAAGGTCGCGCTGACCTGGCCGCTGGAACAGGCCGGCGCCCGTGCCTTTGCCGAGGGCCTGCAGGACGTGCTGGTGGTCGAGGAGAAGCGCGGCTTTATGGAAGATCAGCTGCTTCGTATTCTCTACAACGTCGATGCGTCGAAGCGCCCGTCAGTAGTGGGCAAGCGCGATGAGAGCGGCGCGCCCTTGTTACCGAGCGAAGGCGAGTTGACCCCAACCATGGTCGCCGCGGCCGTCGTCGCGCGGTTACGAAAACTCGGGCATCGCAGCCCCGCGCTCGAACAGCGGTTGGCAAAACTCGAGGCGTTCGATCGGCCCGCCGACGCCATTGGCGCGGCAAAGCTGCAGCGTACGCCGTATTTCTGCTCGGGCTGTCCGCACAACACCTCGACCAAGGTGCCCGAGGGCAGCCGCGCGATGGCCGGCATCGGCTGTCACGGCATGGCGCTTTCGGTGCCGAGCCGCCGCACGGCGACGATCTCGCATATGGGCGCCGAGGGCGTCACCTGGATCGGGCAGGCGCCGTTCACCAGCGAACAACACGTGTTCCAGAATCTTGGCGATGGCACCTACACCCATTCGGGTCTGCTGGCGCTGCGGGCCGCTGCGGCAGCCGGCGTCAATATCACCTACAAGATCCTCTACAACGACGCGGTCGCCATGACCGGCGGCCAGCCCGCTGAGGGCGGCTTGACGGTGTCGCAGATCGCGCATCAGGTTTCGGCCGAGGGCGCGAAACGTTTGGCCGTTGTCTCCGACGAGCCCGAAAAATATCCGGCGAATTATTTCCCGGCCGGCGCCACCGTGCATCACCGCCGTGACCTGGATGCCGTGCAGAAGGAATTGCGCGACGTCAAAGGCCTCTCGGTCCTGATCTACGACCAGACCTGCGCCGCCGAAAAGCGCCGCCGGCGGAAGAGGGGCCTCTATCCGGATCCGCAAAAGCGCGTCTTCATCAACGAGCGCGTCTGCGAAGGCTGCGGCGACTGCTCGCAAACCTCCAATTGCGTCTCGGTGCAGCCGCTGGAGACCGAACTCGGCCGCAAGCGTCGGATCGATCAATCGAACTGCAACAAGGATTTTTCCTGCATCGAGGGCTTTTGCCCAAGCTTCGTCACCGTGCATGGCGGCAAGCTCCGCAAGGCCGACCGCACCGCGGCCGATCCGAAGGCGTTGTTCGCTGATCTGCCGCTGCCTTCGGTGCCGGCGCTCGATGGCGCCTTCAATATCTTGGTCACCGGTATCGGCGGCACCGGGGTCATCACCATCGGCGCGCTGCTCGGCATGGCCGCCCATGTCGAAGGCCTGGCCTGCTCGACGCTCGACTTCACGGGACTTTCGCAGAAGAACGGCGCGGTCATGAGCCACGTCCGCATCGCCCCGTCGCCGGACGATCTCGCCACCGTCCGCATTGCGCCCGGCGGCGCCAATCTCATCCTCGGCTGCGATATCGTGGTCGCCACCAGCATTCCGGCGCTGAGCCGGGCTGAACGCGGCGTGACGCGGGCGATCGTCAACGCGGATCTGCTGCCGACCGCCAGCTTTGTGATGAATCCCGACATCGATTTCGAAGCCGGCACGATGCGCAATTCGCTCAACGAGGCGGTCAGCGCGACCGATCTCGACATCCTCGACGCGACCGGCCTTGCCACCGCGCTGATGGGCGACAGCATCGCCACCAACTCATTCATGCTCGGCTTTGCATTCCAGCGCGGCACGATTCCGCTGTCGCTGGAAGCGATCATGAAGGCGATCGAGCTCAATGGCGCCGCGATCGAGATGAACAAACTGGCGTTCTCGTGGGGCCGGCTTGCCGCGCACGATCTGCAGCGCGTCGTCAGCGCCGCGCGCTTCAAGAACTCAGGGTCGGCGCCGGTCAAGCGCACGCTCGATGAGGCGATCGCATTCCGCGCAAAATACCTCGCCGATTACCAGGACGAGGCCTATTCGGCGCGTTACCTCGCGGAGGTCGAGCGCGTCCGCGCCGCCGAATTGCTGGCCGCGCCCGGATCGCATGAACTGACCGAGGCGTTCGCAAAAGGCCTGTTCAAGCTGATGGCCTACAAGGACGAATACGAAGTGGCCCGGCTTTACACCGACGGCGAATTCGCAAAAGCGTTGAAGGAACAGTTCGACGGCGACGCGAGCGTCAAGGTCAGCCTGGCGCCGCCGCTATTGGCGCAACGCGACAAGGCCACCGGACATCTGCGCAAGCGCGAATTCGGTCCGTGGGTATTCGCAGCGTTCAAGCTGCTCGCGCGGCTCAAGTCGCTGCGTGGCACCGCGTTCGACCCGTTCGGCTACACCGCCGAGCGCCGGATGGAGCGGGCGCTGCCGGAACAGTACTCGGCGATGATCCTCCGGCATCTCGACGGTAACCAGCCGATCGACTGGCTGCGGCTGGTGACGCTGGCGAAGGCGGTGGAACAGGTGCGCGGCTATGGCCACGTCAAGGAGGCCAATGTCGCACGCTATCGCCAGGAATGCGCGCGGCTCGAAAGCGCCCTCGGGCAGCCCGCCGCGCAGGCGGCCGAATAGGGCAGTTTCCAGCGGCCGCGGGAACCTTCCGCTGACGGCATGGTTCACGGGTAACCTTGCCGGCAGGATCGGCTGGCATTGCCCGGCCCGCTTCCTACATGATGTGTGTTGGATTTTTAGTCATTTCAGGAGGCCAAACATGGTCCTGAAAAGTGCTTTTGCCGTCGCGCTTTGTACCGGGCTGTTGGCGTTGAGCGGCCCGGCGATGGCGGACGAGTATCGTCCCGATGAGTTCCTCGGTCTCGACCTGTCCAAAGCGGTGCTGTCGCCGAAACGTCTCGGCCCCGACACCGAGTTCGCGCCGGTTCCGGTCGAAGCAAAGGCCGACCGCCGCGACGTAACGCAAGCGCATGGGGAACTAAGCGCCGATCGCAAGATCGCGGTCCGGACCACCAGAGTAACGGCCGTTGCGCACGCCGAGCGCGGCGAGCATCGGCGCGGCGCGGCACGCGTCAAGCTGGCGAAGCGCCACAGCAATCCGCTCGATGCGCAGGCACGCGACACGCGGATCCAGACCTGGCCGTGCAAGTCCGGCGGCATCTGCAACTGGCAGCGATAGCCTGGCGGGAGTTCCAAACCGCTTCGCTAGAATTTGCGCGCGAGCGCAACATATTGCGCCCCAAACGGCAGCCAGCCGAGTTTGTCCTCGAGGGGACGAAGCAGGGCAAGCCCGCGCGGAAAGAACAGATTGTATCGAATTCGGGGGGACGCCCAACCCGCCTCAGCCAATCGTGACGCTAAATTGCGGGCAACAAGAAGCTTCGCATTCACGTCAAAGGGGCAGGTGTTGACCGCATGGACGGTGAGGGGATTCAACGGATTATGCTCGAAGATGGCGACCAATCCGCCCGGTTTCGTGATCCGGTAGAGCTCCCGTAGCCACATCGCGTGTTCGGCGTGGGGAATGTGATGAAACACGCATGCCGAAAATACCAGGTCGAAGGCATCAGGTTCAGCCGGTACGCGGTCATTTTCGATCAGAAGATAATTGGCGGAATCCGGATAACGCTGTTTGCTGAGCGCAAGGCTGCGCTCGGACACATCGCATGACGTCAGCGAAGCCTGAGGAAAATGCGTCCGAAAGAACGGTATAGAGTTGCCGATTCCGGAACCGAAGTCGCAGATTCGGGACACGCCGATGCCGCTGCGATCGACGAATTGTCGCAGCTTCCTGATCTTGTATTCCGCGAAATACTCCGGGCCCTCCCCGGTCACAGCCACATTCTCACGATGCTGGTCGTGGTATTCGTCGGCGAAGCGGTCGAATTCGGCCTGATCCATATTGCTATCGGGGTTTTGCGGGCTAAATCTTTCGACTGCGAACCCGGATCGGCGGCTCGGGGCCGGAGGCTCGAACAGCCACAATAGGCCCCAATATTTAATGACATATCCCCGTCCCGGGACCCAGCGGGCGGCATCAGGTCCCGCAAAGGTTAGCGAATCACGCGTTACCTTGATGGTAAAAATAGATGAATAATTAACCTGATTTCACCGACTATGCCGCGGCGGATCCACCTCGATCCCCGATCTTGCAGGCTGTCAGAGTCATGGAAATTCACGACGGTATGCAGCGCCCCAAAAGACTGTTCCTGTCGATCGTGGTGCCGTGCTGCAACGAAGAAGAGGGATTGCGCGAATTTCATCGTCAGATGACTGCGGCCGCGCGCGCGCGGTTCGCTCAGAAATTCGAACTGATCCTGGTCGATGACGGCTCGACCGACAACACCTGGAAAGTCATCAACGAGCTTTCGGCGCAAGATCGCAATGTCGTCGCGGTTCGTCTGTCGCGGAACCATGGTCACCAACTGGCACTGACGGCCGGACTTTCCACCGTGCGCGGCGACCTGGTCCTCGTAATCGACGCCGACCTGCAGGATCCCCCGGAACTGCTGGGCCCGATGTACGATCTGATGGTGCGTGAGGACGCCGATGTGGTCTATGGGCAGCGGCGAAGCCGCGCGGGCGAGGGCCGCTTCAAGAAGAGGTCAGCCGAGGCATTCTACCGCCTGCTCGCCAACCTGACGCGCGTCAATATCCCGGTTGATACCGGCGACTTCCGGCTCATGAGCCGGCGCATCTCCGATCAGGTCGTGCAGATGCCGGAGCATGATCGGTTTATTCGGGGCATGGTTGCCTGGCTTGGTTTCAAGCAGGTCGCCTTTGAGTACGATCGCAATGCCAGATTTGCCGGTACCACCAAATATCCGCTGACCAAGATGATCGGCTTCGCCGCGGACGCGCTGGTGAGCTTTTCCATGGTCCCGCTGCGGATCGCAACCTACATCGGCGCGTTGCTGACGACGGTCCTCACCTTTGTCGGAATCTGGGCGGCGATAGGCTGGGTCCTTTCCGGCACCGTACCTGGCTGGACCAGCCTGACGCTGCTTGTCGTCGGGATTTCCTCCGTGCAGCTTCTGGTCCTCGGCCTGATCGGGGAATATGTCGGCCGCATCTATATTCAATCAAAGCACCGGCCGTTGTTCGTGATCTCCCATCTCCACCGGCGCGCCCGGTTGCCGGATCGGTTGCCGCATGACCCGCGATCCGGCCGCCCGAGTTCGGGGAATTCGCCGTTCAAGGCGTTGCCAATCGAGCCCGAGGCCGAAGCGCAAGACCCGCTTCTCCTCACCGAAATCGTCGAATGAGGGCGGTCCTCGAACAGCGATCGCTCACGCTGGCCGGCTGCTAACGCAACGGATCGTCGCGCATTGAAAAGCCACTGCAGTACGACGTCTTCCCGACAAGAGCGGCGCTTGTACCCGGGACTTGCCAGCCCGCGGACTGCGTTGGTCGTTCGTTTCGAAAACGCCGATACAGCACGCCAAACCACAGTGACAGGGCGAGGAAAGCAAACGGAATGTGGCTGCCAATCGCGAGAGGCTGCGCATAAGGCAGGATCAGCAGCGCGGTCAGGGAGGCCAACTCAATCCCGTCCCACCCATCACGCCAGCTGCGCGCGAGCAGCGGGATAACGGACAGAATCAACAAAGGTGTGTCGTACGACAATGAGTATGGCGTCGCGAGCAACGTGCCCGCGGCGAGGAGCGCCAACCGGAGATCAAGCCTCCGATCTTCCTTTGCCAATTCCTGTCCCGTCGACTTCCACCGCCAGAACACCTGCATGACGACGGTCAGAACCGCGACGATTACGACCACCTGGAGAAAGCCCGCAAGAGCAGCCGGCATTCCGGCTGCTTGCAACGACACATAGGGACCCAGTGCCAGTTGCCGTATCTGGTCGTAACCCCTGCCGATGAATTGGCCGAACAACTGGCTCATGCGTAGATAGTCCGTCCAGATCGCGGTCCCAAGCCATAGCGTCGCGAGAGCAACCAGGGAGAGGACGGTGGTCGCTGCGGCCGCTACGATGCGCCACTGACCGGACGCCATGAGCGCGAACGGCATCAACAGGCCCATTTGCGGCTTGATTGCCAAAAGACCGATGCAGATGCCTGCCAAAACGGGACGCGTCGGCCAGAAATACGCGGCCCCCAGAAAAAACACGGCAATGAGCGCACCGGTCTGTCCGGTGAACAGATTGGCGCCGAGAAAGGGCAACGAGAACGCGATCAGCACGACATAGGCCTGCGTTCGGGACCAGTTGCTCGCGCAGGTCGGACTGGCGCCGGCGCCCAGGCCGGAGCGTCTCGCCAACAAGACGATCAAGGCAAAATAGAAAACCAGCGGGACTACGGACCAGGCCAGCACCGCCTCGTTGTACGTCGCATCGCCCAGCGGCCACAATCCGAACAAGGCAAATGGCGGATACACGAACCACGTGATCGTGGCTGTCGGATTCGTCGACAAGATCGTACGCCAGGTATCGGCATCATAAATGGCAGCGATGTCGCCGTGCCTTACGCGTTGTGCCGCATTCCAGAAACCGATGAAGTCTCCGCCGAAGCGCGAACCATCCGAAAGTTCGTGAAAATACTTGGCCAGATTGGCGCCGCTCTGCATCGCCAGGCAAATTGCAACCAATAGCAGCAATGTCTTCTGCGACGGTCTCATCAGGCAGGAATTAGCGGCTTTTCCTTTCGGGAGACTTAAGAAGGCACCCGGAAACCAGCCGTTAACGCAACTCTGCCGGTAGCCGCGGCCGGCGGCGGCATGGCTGGCCTGTTCCGAGTCATCCGCCTGTCGCAAAACCGTCGGCCTGGAGTCAAGAAACCTTCGATCAGGAGTCAAGTTGAGCGGGCATCGTTCGTCGCGATTCGACGAAAGATGGCTCCATGACGATTGCGATACGCGCGAAGCAAGGACTGACCCGGCGTCAGCTGCTGGTCCGCTCCGCATCCACATTCGCGCTGGCAGGATTGGGCAGCATCGCAAAACCCTACCTCAGCCGTGCGGCGGACCGTCCGGGCATCGGCTGCGGGATTCAGTCCGGCGACGTCTCGGCGGAATCAGCGGTGATCTGGGCGCGGGCCGACCGGCCGGCGCGGATGCGCGTGGAATGTTCGACCGTCGAAAGCTTTGCGACCATCCTGCGCAGCGGCGCCGCCGATGCCTTGCCGGACCGCGACTGCACCGCAAAATTGTTGCTCGACGGCCTGCCGTCCGGACAGGATATCTTTTATCGCGTGCGGTTTGAGAGCATCGACGCATCGGGGATATCGGGCGAAGTTCGGACCGGGCATTTTCGCACCGCGCCCGCAAAGCAAAGTTCGCTCTCGTTCGTCTGGTCCGGCGATACGCTGGGGCAGGGCTGGGGCATCGATTCCGCGCGCGGCGGCTTGCGGACCTATCGCACCATGCACGACAACCGCCCGGACTTCTTCATTCATTCCGGCGACCACATCTATGCCGATTGCCCGGTGCCGTCGGAGTTGAAGCTGCCGAACGGCGAGGTCTGGCGCAACATCGTGACGGAAGAAAAGTCCGCCGTCGCCCACAGCCTCGCGCAGTTTCGGGGCAACTACAAATACAACTGGCTCGACGACAATTTTCGCGCCTTCCATGCCGAAGTGCCGATGCTGGCGCAATGGGACGATCATGAAGTGACCAACGACTGGTCGCCGATCGGCTCTGCCGACGAGACCGGCTACGACGCGGACGGCACCTCAAACCTGGTGGCGCGGGCCCGCCGCGCGTTCCACGAATTCATGCCGATGCGCGCCATGCCGGAGCGCGACGGCCGGGTCTATCGCAAGGTCGCCTATGGCCCGCTGCTGGATGTGTTCCTGATCGACATGCGCAGCTACCGCGACTCCACCTGGAACAAGCGCGATGATCAAAGCGAGACCTTCATTCTTGGCCCGACGCAAATGGCCTGGCTGAAACGCGAACTTGCCGCTTCCGACGCGACCTGGAAGGTGATCGCGGCTGATTTGCCGATCGGATTGATCAGCGAAGACGCGGTTGCGCTCGGCGACGGTCCGCCGCAGCGGCGCGAATGCGAGATCGCCGATCTGCTGTCGTTCATGCAGCGCGCCGGCATCCGCAATACAGTGTGGCTGACCGCCGACATGCATTACACCGCCGCGCATCATTACGATCCGAACCGCGCGGTATTCCAGGACTTCGAGCCGTTCTGGGAATTCGTCTCGGGTCCGCTGCACGCTGGCACCTGGGCGCCCGGCGAACTCGACAACACTTTTGCTCCCAAGGCGATGTTCCAGAAGGGCTGCACCGCCGAGCAGGGCGAAAACCTCGCCCCCTGTTTCGGGCTGCAGTTCTTCGGCCATGTCGCTATCGATGGCGAGAGCGAGGTCATGACGGTGACCTTGAAGGACGTCGACAACCGCAACCTGTGGTCGGTCGATATCGAGCCGCGGCCGGACGCGCGGCCCGGTCAGATCATGGCGCAGCATATCTGAGCGGCCGGCCTTCGCCCTGAAACGCTTTGGCTCAGGGCGTCACCAGCCAATAGCCGCCAACGACCAGCAGCGCGGACAGCAACAGCGCCGTGCCGAGCACGGCGATGATGATCGCGGGCAATTCATGCCCTTCCAGCCACTGTCGCAACGCCCTGACCATCGCTATGCTGACCCGGTCTTGATTTGCACGCCGCTGTGCCGGCTATTCTATCCAATAGCGGCTTGCCCCCTCAATGAAATACCCGTTCACGCGGCTTTCGCGACGTACGCGGTTTTGACGTCTTCAGGAGTAACCCATGGAACATCTGCAAACCCAGGGCATCAGCCTGCCCAGGCTCGGGCTCGGCACCTTTCGCATGCAGGGCAACGTCTGCCGCGCCGCGGTCGAGAGCGGGCTGGGGCTCGGCTACCGGCATATCGACACCGCGGAAATGTATGCCAATGAGGAGGCGATCGGTGCTGCGATCGCAGCTTCCGGCGTCGCCCGCAAGGACCTGCATGTCACCACCAAGGTCTTGAACGAGAATCTGGCGCCGGACGCGATCCGCAAGGCGTTCGATGCCTCCTTGAAAAAGCTCCGGCTCGATCATGTCGATCTTTATCTGGTGCATTGGCCCGCGAAGAACATGAACCTGCCGGCGATCTTCGAGACACTGATGAAGCTGCAGCAGGAGGGCCGCACCCGCGCCATCGGCGTCGCCAATTTCAACATCGCGCTGCTGAAGACCGTGGTCGAGGAAATCAAGGCGCCGATCGCCTGCGACCAGGTCGAATACCACGTGATGCTCGACCAGACGCCGCTGCGGAAATATCTCGCCGCCAAATCGATCCCGCTGGTGGCCTATTGCCCGTTGGCGCAGGGCCGCGTGGCCTCGGACGACGCGCTGGCCGCGATCGGCGCCAAGCATCATGCCAGTGCCGCCCAGGTGGCGTTGAAATGGCTACTCGACCAGGACGGCACCGCCGCGATCCCCAAGGCGTCGCGGCCGGAGAGCCAGCAGGCCAACCTCGACGCGTTGAAGGTGAAACTCGATGACGTCGATCGCAAGGCGATTGCGGGGTTGCCGAAGGACAAACGCTGTGTAAATCCCGGCTCCGCGCCGGCGTGGGACTGAGGGCAATTCCCTCTTTTTCCGCCCGCCGAAATTCAGGTTTTAGCTACACACCGGCTATGGTTCCGTCCATACTGGGCCATATCCTAGGGAGGTCAAGAAATGCGTGAAGCCGTTATCGTTTCCTATGCACGTACCGGGCTGGCGAAGTCCGGCCGCGGCGGGTTCAACATCACCCCGCCGATGTCGATGGCGGCCCACGCCATCAAGCACGCCGTCGCGCGCGCCGGCGTCGACAAGGACTATGTCGAGGACTGCTATCTCGGCAATTGCGCGCATGGCGCGCCCAATATCGGCCGTCAGGCGGCGCTGCTCGCCGGCATGCCGAAATCCACCGCCGGTGTCTCGGTCAACCGTTTCTGCTCCTCGGGCCTGCAGACCATTGCGATGGCCGCCAACTCGATCCGTTCGGACGGCGCCGATTGCATCGTGGCCGGCGGCGTCGAAAGCATCTCGATCCCCGGCGGCGGTTCGCCGAAGGAATCAATCGATCCGGACCTGCTGAAGGCCGCGCCCGACATCTTCATGGCGATGATCGACACCGCCGACATCGTCGCCGAGCGTTACAAGCTCAGCCGCGAATACCAGGACGAGTACTCGCTGGAATCGCAGCGCCGCATGGCTGCGGCCCAGCAGGCCAACAAGTTCAAGGACGAAATCGTCCCGATGAAGACCAAGATGAAGGTCGTCGACAAGGCGACCAAGGCGGAGAGCATCGTCGACTACGTCGTCGACAAGGACGAGTGCAACCGGCCGGATACCACGATGGCAGGTCTCGCCAAGCTCGAGCCGGTGAAAGGCCCCGGCAAATACGTCACCGCCGGCAACGCCAGCCAGTTGTCGGACGGCGCGGCCGCCGTGGTGCTGATGGAAGCCAAGGACGCGGAAAAGCGCGGTCTTCAGCCGCTCGGGCGTTTTGTCGCCTGGGCTGCAGCGGGCTGCGAGCCGGACGAGATGGGCATCGGTCCGATCTACGCCGTGCCGAAACTGTTGAAGCGTCACGGCCTCAAGATCGACGACATCGACATCTGGGAGCTCAACGAGGCGTTCGCCAGCCAGTGCTTGTATTCGCGCGACCAGCTCGGCATCGATCCCGAGAAGTACAACGTCAATGGCGGCTCGATCGCGATCGGTCATCCCTTCGGCATGACCGGCGCGCGGCTGACCGGCCACATCCTGCAAGAGGGCCGTCGGCGCAAAGCCAAGTGGGGCGTCGTCACCATGTGCATCGGTGGCGGCCAGGGCGGCGCAGGCCTGTTCGAGATCTACAGCTAACGAAATTGCTTGTTGGCGAAGAAAATGGCCCCGCGAGGGGCCATTTTCCGTTTGTGCGCGATCCGCCTATCCGTGTCGGCCTCAGTAGCTATGGCGCTTGATGACCGTGACCCGGTCGTGATCATGATGCCATCCGCGATGCCAGCCGTAATCGCGGTGCTCGCGATATTCGGCGCGCGCGCCGTAGCCGTGATGATAGCCGCCGTGCTTGATGACAACGGTCTCTGCGCTTGCAATCGACGGCGCCGCGACGGCGATCGCGCCAAGCGCGGCTAAAACGTACCCAAACTTCTTCATGATGTCCTCCTCGGTTGAACTCACATTCAACAGCCGATCGCGCGGAACGTTCCGCAGGAACCCGAAGAGAATTCTGAACAGGTGTTCAGCAAGGTAAAGGATATTCTTCGTCATGCCCGGCCTTGTGCCGGCCATCCGCGCCGACTGCTTGCGCAAAGCCGGCGCCCGGCGCATCATCGCGCCATAAAAATTAAATCAGGGGGAGCGGTGCCATGACCGGGGTTTCTCGCCGTCATTTTCTGAGCCTGACAGGATCGGCCGCGGCCGCGGCACTCGCCGGACGCGCCAACGCCGCGATGGGGCCGAACGACAAATTCGACCTCGTGATCAAGGGCGGCGATGTGCTCGATCCCAGCCAGTCGCTGCGCGGAAAACGCGATATCGGCATCCGCTGGGGCGTGATCGAGGCGATCGAGAACGAAATCCCGGCCGCGCGTGCCTCGAAAACCATCGACGCCTCGGGCAAGCTCGTCACGCCGGGCCTGATCGACCTGCACTGCCATGTCTACCCCTACGGCTCGGCGATCGGCATTCCCGCCGACGAACTGGTTCAGTTCCAGGGCACCACCACGGTGGTGTCGGCGGGCGATGCCGGCGTCAACAATCTGGCGGCGCTGCGGCGCTACATCGTCGCGCAGACGCGGGCGCGGATGTACGCTTTCCTGCACATCGCCAATAACGGCCTGTCGGCGTTTCCGATCGCCGAGCTCTACAATATCGACAACGCCCAAGTCGAAGCCTGCGCCATGGCGCTGGCCGAAAACCAGGATTTCCTGATCGGCGTCAAGGTGCGGATGTCGGAGAACGTGATCTACAAGCACGGCATCGAGCCGCTGAAGCGCGGTATCCAGGCCTGCGAGATGTGCGGCTGGCCGGCCAGGATGATGGTGCATATCGGCGGCGTGGAGACCGGCGCGCTGATGTCGGATATTCTCAATCTGCTGCGGCCGGGCGACGTGCTGACCCATTGCTATTCCGGCGCGCCCAACAACGCCGGTGCGTTCACCAACATCGTGCAGGACGGCAAGTTGCTGCCGGCAGCACTTGCCGCCAAGCAGCGCGGCGTGATTTTTGACGTCGGCCATGGCGGCGGCAGTTTTGACTTCACGGTTGCGGAAATAGCGATCCCCGCCGGCTGTACGCCGGACACCATCTCCTCCGACATCCATGTCTTCTCCGGCAATTCGCCGGGCGTACCCTATCTGCCGAACGTGATGAGCAAGTTCATGGCGATGGGGTTTACGCTGGAGCAGGTGGTGACGATGACGACCACGGCGCCTGCGAAAATCATCAACCGCGCGCCTAAGATCGGGACCCTGCAGCCCGGCGCCCCCGGCGACGTGTCGATCATGGATCTGGTAGAGGGACCGGTCAGCTTCGTCGACACCCGCAACAACAGGCGCGACGGCAAGGCGCTGTTGAAGCCGGTGCAGACCGTGATCAACGGCGTGCCGTTCGGCCGGCCGTATCAGTCGCCGTTCGCCGTGCGGTAGGGCCGATCGCGCCAGCAAGGCGATAGTCGGCATCAAGCGGGAGACATCATGCGAGCGTGCGTGAACCGGAAGACGATATCAGGTGTGGCGGTGTTATTGGGAATGGCAGTTTTGCTGCCATCCGCGCGTGCTGCGACGTTTGTGTATGTCGGGAACGCCGACAGCCAGGACGTCAGCGTACTCGAACTCAAGGCGAACGGCGATCTGACGCCGGTTGAAACCGCGGCGGTGCCCGGGCCCGCCAAGCCCGGCAGCTCGCTGCCGCTGGCGGTCAGCCCCGACAAGAAGCGTCTCTATGCCGGTTTGCGTAACGAACCCTATTCCGTCGTGACGTTTGCGATCGACGGCAAAACCGGCAAGCTGACGGTGGTGGGGCCGGGCCCGCTGGCCGATTCCATGGCGTATATTGCGACCGACCGCAGCGGAAAGTTTCTGTTCAGCGCCTCCTATGGCGGCAACAAGGTCGCGGTCAATCCGATCGGCGCGGATGGCGTCGTGCAGCCGGCGCTGCAGGTCATGCCGACGCAGCCGAATGCGCATTGCATCATGGCCGATCCCTCGAACCGCTACGTGCTGCATACCAGCCTCGGCGGCGACCTCGTCTATCAGGAGAAATTCGACGCCAAAACCGGCAAACTCACGCCCAACGATCCGCCGAGCGTCAGCATCAAGGCCAAGGCCGGCGCGCGGCATCTGGTGTTTTCGCCGAACAGGAAGTTCGTCTATCTGGTCGATGAGCTTGACGCATCGATCTACGTTTTTCCATGGGATGCCAAGTCAGGCACTCTGAAGAAGGAAGTCCAGGTCACGACGGCGTTGCCCAGGGGTTTCGACGGCAAGCCGTGGGCGGCGGACATCCATCTCACGCCGGATGGCAAATTTCTCTACGCCTCCGAACGTACGACCAGCACGCTGGCGGCCTTCAGCGTCGATCCCAAGACGGGAACGCTGACATCGATCGATTCTTATCCGACCGAAAAGCAGCCGCGCAGCTTCATCATCGATCCGGCTGGCCGCTATCTGCTATCGGTCGGCCAATTGTCCAACAGCATGACGAGCTATGCGATCGACAAGGCGACCGGCAAGCTCACCAAGCTGAAGGAGTATCCGATGGGCAAGAACCCGAACTGGGTCGAGATCGTCGGGTTTTCGCGATGAGTTAGCGGCAAAATTAGCCGGATTTTCGCTGCGCGCGGACTTCGCCGATGATGTCAAAAACGACGGCGCCCATGACCAGGGCACCGCCGATGAAAACGCGGGGCGCCGGAACCTCGGCAAAAGCCAGCCAGACCCAAAACGGCATCAGCGGTGTTTCCAGCGTGCCGATTAACGTCGCCTGTCCGGACGGCAGCCTACGGGAGCCGAGCATAAACAAAGAGAGGCCCAGCGCGACCTGAAAGCACCCGAACATCGCCAGCACGAACAGGTTATTTCCGGTGACGCCGGTGATGGAATGGGCGAAGGGAATACTGACGACACTGCCGAGGAAGTTCGACAACGCCGCCGCAGCCACCATCGGCGTGTGCTGGTGCGTCCGGATCGCCACGGTCATCGCCGCGATCGCTATGGTCATGAGGCAGGCCAGCGCGATGCCGAAGAAATCAGCCTTGGCGCTTGTACTGCCGACGATGATCGCAACGCCGCAGAGCGCCACCAGGCTAGCCAGCATGGTTTGCCAGCGCGCGGCCTCCCGCAGCCATATCCAGGCGAAGGCCGCGGCGACGAAGGGGCCTGTTGCAATGATGATCGCGACATTCGATACGCTGGTAAGCTGCAGGGCGGGAATGAAGCACACCATGCCGAACGTCGACAGCGAGGCGACCAGCCAGCCGCTCTTTCCCATCCGCAGCAGATCGCGCAAGCCTGCGCGGCCCTGCGTCAGCACCAGCAAGGTCGCGATCAGGCCGCCGGCGAACAGACCCCGCCAGAACAGGATCGTCCAGGAGTTGAGCGGAAGCAGCTTTGTGAAGAATGGCGCCGTGCTCCATGCCACGGCGGCGGCGACGACGAGGATAATGCCGGTGCGGCGTTGCGAAGCGGTTTCCGTCATCGAGGAGGTCCTGTGAACACTGCCCCGCGGCAACAGGACACCGGTCTGACGAAGCCGTCTGACTAATTATGCGCGAACCTGCTTTTCCACGTTGGCGCTTCGCGCCGGCACGCCGAACTCCTTGCGGCAGACCTCGGCCAGCACGGCGACGCCTTCGCGGATCTGCTGGTGCGAGGGGCTGGCAAAACACAGCCGCAACCGGCTGCCGGAATGGGCCTTGTTGGTCGACCATTCCGGTCCGGGATTGATGGCGACGCCGGCGGCGAGCGCCGCCTGATAGAGTTTTAGCGTATCGACATTGTCCGGCAGCTTGACCCACAGGAAGATGCCGCCTTTGGGGTCCTCGAACTCCGCCGAGGTGCCGAACTGCTCGTTCAGCGCCTCCATCAGCGTGTCGAGCTTGGCGCGCAGGCCGCGCGTTAGTTTCGGCACATGGGTGGAAAAGTGCGGCGCGCAATATTCCGCCAGCACCATCTGCTCCAGCGCGCCGCTTCCGGCGTCGGTCTTCAGCGCCAGCATCCGCGACATCATTTCCCAGGGCGCCACGATGAAACCGACCCGCAGCGCCGGCGCAATCGACTTTGAAAATGAGCCGATATGGATGACGCTATTGTTCCCGGCCATGGCGTAAATCGCGGGCGGGCGCTGGCCGTTCCAGATCAGGTCGGCGTAGCAATCGTCTTCGAAGATCGGCACGCCGTATTCTTGCGACAGCTTCAGCATCTCGGCGCGCCGCGTCTCCGGCAGGATGCTGCCGGTCGGGTTCTGCACGGTCGGGATGGTGTAGATGTATTTAGGCGTGATGCCGCGGCTCTTGTGGTCAGCCAGCGCTGCGGCCAGCGCATCCATCCGCATGCCCTGATCGTCGAGGGGAATGCCGACCGCGTTGACGCCGAGCCGGGTCAGCCGGTTCAGCGATCCCTGATAGGTCTCCTGCTCGATCAGCACGGTATCGCCACGCGCCAGCAGGGTCTGGTTGACGAGGTCGAGCGCCTGCAGCGAGCCGGACACGATCAGGACGTCGTCGGCGGTGCACTCGATGCCGGCATCGCGCTTGAGTTTTTTGGTCAGGAATTCCCGCAACGGAAGGTAGCCCTGCGGGCCATGGGCTAGATTGTAGGTCGCGAGTGCCTTGCCCTCACGCTGGAGCACGGCTGTGATCGCATCGACCAGGCCGTCGACCGGAACCTGATCGGGATCATTGTTGCCGCCGACAAAACTGTACTTTGCAAGGCCCGTCCATCGCGCCGCGGGCGCGGGTAATCCCGCCGGGAGCAAAGGCGCGAAATCGAAACGTGCAGTAGTAGACATGGACATTCACTCCCGTTTTATTTTTCGTTGAAAAAGCCTTTGCAGCTTTCCGGCAGGCTGTTTTGTTTGACGCGTTTTCTACCGCAGATAAGTCTTCGCAATCTGCGTAAACTTGATTGCTATGCGAACCGGTCCCCACTTCGCTCGAGAACGCTATCTCAATTCTTTCCCACGATCTTGACCGGCCGTCCCTGGCTGATGAAGGCATAATGCGCGGCGCCGACGTCGCCGACCATCAGCGCCTCCACGGCCGGCTCCGCGATCTCGGCAGTGGCGGCCCAATCGACCACGAAATTGGCCCCGGTGCCGCCGCGCACGTCGGCGACCGGGATGAACACCTCGATGGTCGCGAACGGTTTTAGCGCGATCGGCGCCTTGAGGTAGCTTTCCACCATCTTGCCCGAGGTGTCGAAATAGGCGATCCGCTTCACGACCAGGGGCCTCGTCTCCGAGGAATTGTGGACGCTGAGCGTGACCGAAAAATCCGCCCGCAGCCTGCCCTGGCTCATCGACACGCTGGAATAGACCGGCACATAGAATGCGCCGGATACCGCGAGGGTTTCCGTGGGCATGGCGGTCAAGGATGCGGCGAAGGTCTGCTCGATAGTGCCGTTCGCCGGAGCCGCGGCGGCTGGCGCGTGCAGGATCGGCAGACAGGTCAGAATCGTGAGAAAAAAGCCCGTTATGCGGCCGTGACACATCGCTCGTCTAACCCTCACATCCCGCATCATGGGGTGGAAATTCCGTGAAAAACGCATACGGTCCGTTTCCGGCGTCCGCTTCTTGCTTTTTATGGCATGCGACCATGGCGATTGTAACCGGACCTCGTCAATGATTTTTCCCGTCCCGGCCTGTCCGTAGCATGCCGTTCTGCGGCGCCCCGCCAGTGACGTTCTGCCCTGCGTATTGACGCTGGCGCGGGGTTCCGAGTCCGGCTAATGCACTTCCTGAATAGGGAGAGATCCGAACAAAATGGCCGATACGATCCAGGAAGTTCTGCAAGCCTTTGCCCGCGGCGAACTCGTCGTCGTCACCGATGATGACGACCGGGAAGGCGAGGGCGATTTGATCGTCGCAGCCTCGCTGTGCACCGCCGAAAAAATGGCGTTCATCATCCGCCACACCTCGGGCATCGTCTGCGCGCCGATCACCACCTCGGATGCGCGCCGGCTGCGGCTCGATCCGATGGTGGCGCATAACGAATCGAATCACACCACCGCGTTTACGGTTTCGATTGACTACAAGCCCGATGGCGGCACCGGCATTTCCGCCGACGAACGCGCCTCCTGCTGCCGCGCGCTCGCCAATCCCAATGCCGGCGCCAATGATTTCGCCCGGCCCGGCCACATCTTTCCGCTGATCGCCCGCGACGGCGGCGTGCTGCTGCGTTCCGGCCATACCGAGGCGGCGGTCGATCTCTGCAAGCTGAGCGGCCTGCCGCCGGTCGGCGTCATCTCCGAATTGATGAACGACGACGGCACCGTGATGAAGGGCGAGCAGGTGGTCCGCTTCGCCGCCGCCCACAAGCTCAGGCACGTCACGATCGCTGACATGATCTCCTATCGTCAGGCGCGCGAAAAACTGATCGAGCGGGTCGCGACCTTTACCACGGAAAGTCCGATCGGCCCGTTGCAGGGCTATGCCTATCGTTCGCCGTTCGACGAGATCGCGCACGCCGCCTTCGTCTATAACGGCATCGGCGACGGCAAGAACGTGCTGACGCGGCTGCACAAGCCCAACATCGTGAAGGACCTCTTCACCGGCCAGGCGCGGATGCAGATCGTGCTGCAGCATTTCAAGGACGCCGGCCGCGGTGTGCTGGTGTATCTGCGCGATGGCGCCGCCGGGGTTCCGGTCGAGCCGGTGGGCGAACAGAAATCCGCCGAAGCCGATCGCAACCGGCAGTGGCGTGAAGTCGGCGTCGGCGCGCAGATCCTGCGCGACCTCGGCGTCACCTCGATCCGGCATCTGACGTCGTCGGTGCACGACTACAAGGGACTGTCCGGTTTCGGGATCGAGATCGTCTCCAACGAGCGGCTAGAGGGATAGACGCCGAGAGTCCAATTCAATTGCGCTTCTGACGATAGCGCATTAATTTGGCCGGCAATTCCATGAGGACAGTGATGCGAAAGGGATTTTCATGAGCGTGCGCCCTCAGACCAAGGACAAGCCGACTGCCGCGAGCTTTCAGTGGGACGATCCGTTCCTGCTCGACGAGCAGTTGACCGAAGACGAACGCATGATCCGCGACACCGCGCGCGCCTATGCGCAGGACAAGCTGCTGCCGCGCGTCACAAAAGCCTATCTGGAAGAGAAGACCGATCGCGAGATCTTCAACGAGATGGGCGAGCTTGGCCTGATCGGCATCACGCTGCCGGAGGAATATGGCTGCGCCAATGCGAGCTACGTCGCCTATGGCCTGGTGGCCCGCGAGATCGAGCGCGTCGATTCCGGCTACCGATCGATGAATTCGGTGCAGTCCTCGCTGGTGATGCATCCGATCTACGCCTATGGAGACGAGAACCAGCGCAAGAAGTATCTGCCGAAACTGGCCACCGGTGAGTGGGTCGGCTGCTTCGGCCTGACCGAGCCGGATGCCGGTTCCGACCCCGGCGGCATGAAGACCCGCGCCGAGAAGGTATCCGACGGCTACCGGCTGACCGGCAGCAAGATGTGGATTTCCAACGCGCCGATCGCCGACGTGTTCGTGGTGTGGGCGAAATCGGCCGCCCATGACAACCAGATCCGCGGCTTCATCCTCGAAAAGGGCATGAAGGGCCTGTCGGCGCCGAAGATCGGCGGCAAGCTCTCGCTGCGTGCGTCGGTCACCGGCGAGATCGTGATGGATGGCGTGGTGGTGCCGGAAGAGGCGCTGTTGCCCAACGTCTCCGGCCTGAAGGGACCGTTCGGCTGCCTCAACCGCGCCCGCTACGGCATTTCCTGGGGCGCGATGGGCGCCGCCGAAGATTGCATGCATCGCGCCCGGCAATACACGCTCGACCGCAAGCAGTTTAACCGGCCGCTGGCCGCGACGCAGCTGGTGCAGAAGAAGCTCGCGGACATGCAGACCGAGATCGCGCTCGCCCTGCAGGCCTCATTGCGCGTCGGCCGGCTGATGGACGAAGGCAACGTGGCGCCGGAAATGATCTCGATCGTCAAGCGCAACAATTGCGGCAAGGCGCTCGACATCGCCCGCGTCGCCCGCGACATGCACGGCGGCAACGGCATCCAGATCGAATATCACGTGATGCGCCACACCGCGAATCTGGAAACCGTGAACACCTATGAAGGCACCCACGACGTGCACGCGCTGATTCTCGGCCGCGCGATCACGGGCATTCAGGCGTTTTCGTAAATCCCCGACGGCGCCGTAGGATGGGTCGAGCGCAGCGAAACCCATCTTGTCGCCCAACATGCGTTTGCGTGATGGGTTTCGCTGCGCTCGACCCATCCTACGCGACCGCAATTTGGGCAACACCCATGGCCGATAACGACGACATTCCGTTCAACCGCGACTTCCCTCTCAAACCAGGCGTGGCCGAGGAGGCCCGCCCCGGCGTGCGGCGCGTCCTCTGCAACAATCCGAGCCCGTTCACCTTCACCGGCACGGTCAGCTACATCGTAGGCCGAGGCAAGGTCGCGATCATCGATCCCGGCCCGGATGACGAGGCGCATGCGAAGGCGCTCCTGGACGCCGTGCGCGGCGAGACCGTCACGCATATTCTGGTCACCCATACCCATCGCGATCACTCGCCGAACACGTCCAGGATCAAGGCCGCGACCGGCGCGACCGTCTATGCCGAGGGGCCGCATCGCGCCTCGCGGCCGCGCTTCGAGAGCGAGAAGCACAATCCGGAATCCGGCGCCGACCGCGACTTCAGGCCCGATGTCGCGGTGAAGAACGGCGACGTGATCGAGGGATCAGGCTTTGCGCTGGAAGCGGTCGCGACACCGGGCCACACCGCCAACCATCTGGCGTTCGCCTGGCTGGAACGAAAGATCAGTTTCGTCGGCGACCACGTGATGGGCTGGTCGACCTCGATCGTGGCGCCGCCGGACGGTTCGATGATCGACTACATGGCGTCGCTGGCAACGCTGGAGGGCCGGCCGGAGGATTTGTATTTCTCGGGTCATGGGCCGGAAATTCCGGACGGCCCGCGCTTCGTCCGCTTCCTGACCCGGCACCGCCGGGCCCGCGAAGGCTCGATCCTGCATCGCCTCGCCAAGGGCGAAACCGATATTCCGACCATGGTGCGCGCGATCTATATCGGCCTCGACCCGCGGCTCTCGGGTGCGGCCGGCTATTCCGTGCTGGCGCATCTGGAGGATTTGGTCGCGCGCGGCGTGGTGGCGACCGACGGCGATCCGGTGATCGGCGGCAATTATCGGATGGCTTGATCGGTGTCATTCCGGGATGCGCCTCTTGGCGCAGGCCCGGAATCCATACTCACGATCGTGGTTATGGATTCTCTGATGTGCAATTGCACATCATAGCTCGTGCTTCGCACGCCCCGGAATGACAAGAACGTCACTTCTTCACCGTCTTTGGCAACGGCTTCACCGGCGCCTGCGGCTTCTTCGGCGCGACCGGTTTGGCGTTGTCGACGGCGTTGTTGATGTCGTCGATCAGCTTTGTCACCCGCGCGGCGTTGCTGCCGAGATCGCTGTCGAAATAGCGCGACGCCGAGCGGATATCGACCCGCGAATCCTCGCCGTCGGGGGTGACGCGGATCGAGACGTCCTCGCGGAATCCCATGATCGGCGTCCGCGCCACCGCCTCGATGCGGCCGATGCGGCGCGGCGGCTGCGGCGCCCGCTCGTCGATCACGAGCCATTTGCGCTTGCTGACCAGTTGCAGCGCGACATCATAGGCCCGCTGCACCGGCACCTCGAGTTCCACGGTCTCGATATCGGGATAGGCCTGGCGCTGCTGCTCGGCCGAATAGAGCCCGGCATAAACCGCGGAGTTGGCGCCGTCGCCGCTGCGCAGCCGCGCCAGTGCCTCGAACCGCGGCGGATCGATCGGATCGGTGGTGATGTCGTGGATTTGCGGCAGCTTGCGATATTGCAGGGCGAGATAGGCCGGGTAGGCCAGGATGACGGCGTCGATCAAGAGCGCCAGTAGAATCCGGCTCATGCCGCGCGAGCCGTTCTGCCAGATCGCGGCAAAGGCGCCGAGCCCGACGAGAATGGAGAGCCCGGCAAGGGCCAGCGCGCCGAAGAACGTCGCCAGCGCCGGCTTCATTTCGAGGAAGCCGAAGCGGACGATGATGATCGAGACCACGACCGCCACCAGCGAGAAGATCGCCAGATTGCGCGCCCATGTGGCGAGGCTGGACACGGGCTCCGACTGGTAGGGAGCGGAAAACCTGCGGGCCATCGGTCAAAAAACTGCTGGTTGGAGCCGAGCCGGGGCCAAAAAGCCGGGCTGCTGGCCCGTTTGAGACCACGGACCTGCGGCGATTTCAAGGGTGTTTTGGTGGGTGGGACTTCTTCCTTCTCCCCTTGTGGGAGAAGGTGGCTTCGCGAAGCGAAGACGGATGAGGGGTTTCTCTCTGCGGAGACAGACCTCTCATCCGGCAGCCTTCGGCTGCCACCTTCTCCCACAAGGGGAGGAGGAAGGAAGAACGTTACGCCGCCGCGTTCGGAAAGCGGTAGCTCTTGAACTGGTCGCGCAGCGCGGTTTTCAGGATCTTGCCGGTCGCGGTGTGCGGAATGCCTTCGACGAAGGCGACGTCGTCGGGCATCCACCATTTGGCGATCTTGCCATCCATGAACTTCAGGATCTCCTCGCGCGTGGCCTTCTGGCCGGCCTTGAGCTGCACGATCAGAAGCGGCCGCTCGTCCCATTTGGGATGATAGATGCCGATCACGGCGGCTTCCGCGACCGCGGGATGGCCGACCGCGAGGTTTTCCAGGTCGATCGACGAGATCCATTCGCCGCCGGACTTGATCACGTCCTTGGAGCGGTCGGTGATCCGCATATAGCCGTGCGCGTCGATGGTGGCGACGTCGCCGGTGTCGAAATAGCCCTCCTCGTCGAGGATGTTGGCATCGACGCGGAAATAGGCTTTTGCCACCGCCGGCCCTGAGACCTTGAGCCGGCCAAAGGTCTTGCCGTCCCACGGCAGTTCCTTGCCGGCATCGTCGGTGATCTTCATCTGGACGCCGTAGGGCGGGTAGCCCTGGGTCTGCAGGATATCGAGCTGTTCTTCGCCGGTGAGGTCGGCGAAAGGCGGCTTCAGCGTGGCGAGCGTCCCGAGCGGGCTCATCTCGGTCATGCCCCAGGCGTGGCGAACGGTCACGCCCATGTCGACAAACGATTTGATCATCGAGCGCGGCATCGCCGAACCGCCGCACACCACCATCTTCAGGTGGGGCAGTTTCAGATTGCCAGCGGCCATGTGGTTGAGCAGCATCAGCCACACCGTCGGCACGCCCGCGGTGAAGGTCACTTTTTCGGTTTCCAGCAGCTCATAGACCGAGGCGCCGTCGAGCTTCGGGCCGGGCATCACGAGCTTGGTGCCCATCGTGGGCGCAGAGAACGCAATACCCCAGCTGTTGGCGTGGAATAGCGGAACCACCGGCAGCATGGTGTCGGCCGCGGACGTGCCCAGCGCATCCTTCGAATTGGCCAGGAAGGAATGCAGCACGTTGGAACGGTGCGAATACAGCACGCCCTTGGGATCGCCCGTGGTGCCGGACGTGTAGCACATCGCGGCTGCGGTATTCTCGTCGAAATTCTTCCACTCGAATTGGCCGTCGACTTCGCCGATCCAGTCCTCATAGGCGACCGCGTTCTTCAGCGTCGTCTGCGGCATGTGCGCCTTGTCGGTCAGCACGATGTAGCGTTCGACGCTGGGAAGCTGATCGGCGATCTTCTCCAGCACCGGCACGAAGGTGATGTCGACCATCACCACGCGATCCTGCGCGTGGTTGATGATCCAGGCGATCTGCTCCGGGAACAGGCGCGGATTGACGGTGTGGCAGACGGCACCGATGCCCATGATACCGTACCAGACTTCGAGATGACGCCAGGTATTCCAGGCGATGGTCGCGACGCGGTCGCCGAGTATGATGCCGTCGCGTTCCAGCCGCTGCGAAACTTTCAGGGCGCGCGCATGAATTTCGGCGTAATTGGTGCGATGAATGGGGCCTTCGACCGACCGCGTGACGACCTCCTGCGTGCCGTGATACTTCGCGGCGTGCTCGATAATCCGGTGGCACAGCAAAGGCCAGTCTTGCATCAAACCAAGCATAATCCCTCCCGCTTTTATTTCCTCGCGCATGACCGGCGGCCGTGCCAGCGGCCGGGCGCCTGATCATGGAACTGACATGAACTCTAGCGCGGAGAAAGCAAGCCGAAAATGGGCTAATGGCGCCTTTGGCTGCAGCACGGCGGCAATGGTTACCGCTGCCGCCGTCGTGCTGGCGCTTGGCATACAAGCGGAGCCTGCGGCAGCGCGCAGGTCGGTGGCCACGCCCTGGGGAGACCTGTTCGGGGGCGGCCCTTTGAGGCTGCGCGGCACCGTCCACCGGCGCGCCGCGATCCCGCTGCCGCGGCCGCGCCCGGCGGAGGCGCCCAAAGCGGAACCTGACACCGCCGAGCCCGGCAGGCCTGCGGCCGAGAAGCCGGCATCTGCCGAGCCACCCAAACCGGCCGAGCAGGCCGGCCCCGCCGCGCCAACGCCTTCGGCCTGCCGGCTGGCGCTGACGGAGGACATCGCGATTGCCCCCAGCATCCCCGACATCCACGGCGCCGGCGGCTGCGGCGGCGAGGATCTGGTGCGGCTGGAGGCGATCGTGCTGCCGGACAAGCGGCAGGTTTCGGTCAAGCCCGCGGCGATCCTGCGTTGCAAGATGGCGACGGCGATTGCCGACTGGATCCGCACCGACATCGCGCCGCTGGCGCAAGGCCTCGGCAGCACGATCGACGTTCTAGATAATTTCGATTCCTTCGAGTGCCGCGGCCGCAACCGCGTCGTCGGCGCCCAACTCTCCGAACATGGCCGCGCCAACGCGCTCGACGTTCGCGCCTTCAGGCTCGCCAACGGCCATTCGATCTCGCTGACCGATCGCACCGTGCCCAGGGATTTACGCGAAACCGTGCTGCATTCGGTCTGTGCGCGGTTCACGACCGTGCTGGGCCCGGGCTCGGACTGGTACCATGAGGATCACATCCATCTCGATCTGATGGAGCGGCGCAACAATTACCGGATCTGCCAATGGAATGTGTACGACCCGTTGCCGCAGACCGCGCCGCTACTGCCGGCCGAGCGTCCGGAAGAAGCGCCGCCGCGCGAGGTCGCCACCAAATCCGAAGCGGCCAAATCCGAAGCGGCCAAGCCCGATGCCGCCAAACCGGATGCGGTCGAGCCGGAGCCTGAGGCCAAGCCGGCAACAAAAAAGCGCCGGCAAAACCGGCGCTTTTGATCTCGTCAGATCGGACGCTTACTGGACGCTGTTGCCGCCGCCCTGCAGCGCCATCTGCGAATTGAACGGCGAGTCGCCGTGCTTCGGCTCCAGCACCACCACGACCGTGCCAAGACCGACGCGATCATACAGATCGATCACGTCCTCATTGGTCATGCGGATGCAGCCCGAGGAAATCGACGCGCCGATATATTCCGGCTGATTGGTGCCGTGAATCCGGAATAACGTGTCCTTGCCGCCCGAGTAGAGATAGAGCGCGCGCGAGCCCATCGGATTGTCCGGACCGGGCGCCACGAAAGTGGGAACGCCGAGCCGCTCGATTTCGCCCTTGGTCGGATGCCAGGGCGGCCACTCGGTCTTGCTGCCGATCTTGGCAATGCCGGACCAGGCCATGGCTTCTTCGCCGACGGTGATGCCGTAGCGGATCGCCTTGCCGTCCTTCTGGACCAGGTAGAGATAGTGGTTGTCGGAATCGACGACGATCGAGCCCGGGGCTTCCTTGCGATGATAATCGACGATCGCGCGCCGGAAAGCTTCCGGCACCGGGGTCTTCACATAGGAAACCTTCGCCAGCAATTCCTTGTCGCGCGGTTTGAAATTATTGGTGTTGGTCGCCTCATAGGTCGCACCCTGGATGCAGCCCGACAGCATCAGGCCGGCGGCCAGTACTCCCAATGTAGCTTTCAGCGACGACATGTTCACTTCCAATCGAAAGTCCTGCGTTCGCGGCGACAAAGATGCGCCTCAAACGCGACGATTCCATTAATCTCATTATCGTTGAAACTGGCCATAATTCCAGTGCTTAGACACTGGTCTCGCGCTGCAAGATCCCAGCTGTGGCTTTTTTGCCGCAAGTTTTGCGGTTTAGGGGTGATTTTTGGGCAGGGCTGGCGCGGCTGCCGAATCCCCGCCACGCTGCCGCCACCCCACCGCCATAAATAACGGCCGGCGGCTAATGTGCCGGTCATCAAGCGCTTGCCAGAATCGCGTTTAGTCCTGCTGGGTGCCCTTCCCTGGCCCGTTTTCGGAGTTGCCAATGCTCTCAGTGTACGTCCCCTCCGAGTTTTCGCTCAAGAAGGTCGCTTCGGCGGATCCCACCGCGTTGCCGGAAAATGCGGTCTGGATCGACCTGGTCAAGCCGACCCCCGAGGAGGATCACGCGGTGGAGCGGCTGGCCGGGATCGCGGTCCCGACCCGAGAGGACATGCAGGAGATCGAGATTTCCAGCCGCCTCTATATCGAGAACGGCGCGCGCTACATGACCGCGACGTTGATGTGCCAATCCGATACCGACATGCCCCGGACCACGGCGGTGACCTTCATCCTCGCAGGCCATCGCCTGGTGACGGTGCGCTACGACGCGCCGAAACCGTTCGCGCTGGTCGAGAACAAGCTGGCGCGGGCATGCACGCCCGGCATTACCGGCGAAATGGTGATGGTCGAATTGCTCGACGCGGTGATCGACCGCTGCGCCGACATCCTGGAACGCGCCGGCGCCGACGTCGATGAGGTCTCCCACGACATCTTCGAGCCCGAAAGCGAGCGTCACGGCCACGCCAAGCAATATTCGCAGATACTGATCGCGATCGGCCGCCAGGGGAACTTGACCTCGAAGGTCCGCGAGAGCCTGGTCTCGATCGGCCGCGTCGTCACCTTCCTGTCGGCGGTGATGGAAGGCATGAAATGGTCCAAGGACATGCGCGAGCAGCTCAAGACCATGCAGCGCGACGTTTCGTCGCTGACCGATCACGCCTCCTATCTCTCTAACAAGATCACCTTCGTGCTCGATGCCATGCTCGGCGTCGTCAATCTGGAACAGAACAACATCATCAAGCTGTTCTCGGTGATGGCCGTGGTGCTGATGCCGCCGACCCTGATCGCCTCGATCTACGGCATGAACTTCAAGATCATGCCGGAACTCGAATGGGCGCATGGTTATCCCTATGCGCTGGTGCTGATGGTGGCCGCGGCCGTGGTGCCGTACTGGATCTTCAAGTGGAAAAAGTGGCTGTAGGCGGGGGTGGAAGCAGCAGCAATGTTGACGCGTTAAGCGATCTTCATCCCGAATGCCCAGCGACGTAAAGCTGCGGTTAGGGAAATGGAACCTGCCCCAATTCCTCTGCTAAAATTTGAGCATTGCGCTGAACGATTGAGCCAAACTTGTCTGCGATAACGCGCGTCTCAGGTCGCGAGGACACAATGGTTGAGAGAGGCACAATGTCAGGACGCAACGTCATTGAGTTTGCGCGCTATCAACAGGACCGCGCCGCCGGCAAGGCACAGGCGATCGCGGCCCGGCTTTGCCGGCATTGCGGTGCTGCGCTTTTGGACGGCGAGAACGAAGACGAATGTTCCAGCGCGTTCAACATCGAGGCGCTGCGTCCGCGCGGGATAACGCGGAAATTCTACGCGGATTGAATTCGCTCGTTGTCATCCCCGATGTGCAATTGCACATCGTGGATGCGCCCACTTGGCGCTGGCCCGGAATCCATACTCCCGATCATGGTTATGGATTCTCCGATGTGCAATTGCACATCGTAGCTCGTGCTTCGCACGCCCCGGAATGACGACTGCGTTTGGCGCTAAACCGGACGAGCCGGCGCCTACACGTGCTGGCCGCCGTTGATGTGGATCTCGGCGCCGTTCACGTAGGAACTGGTTTCCGTGCACAGCACGTAGATGATCTTCGCCACTTCGTCGGGCGTGCCGAGCCGGTGCATCGGGATCTGCTGTTCGACGATCTTCTCGGTGCCCGGCGACAGGATCGAGGTGTCGATCTCGCCAGGCGCGATCGAATTGACGCGGACGCCGATCCGGCCGAAGTCGGACGCCATTTCGCGCGTCAGCGACGCCAGCGCCGCCTTTGAGGTCGCGTAGGCCACTCCCGCAAAGGGGTGGACCCGGGAGCCTGCGATCGACGTGACGTTCACCACCGACCCCCTGGCGGCCTTCAACTCCTCCATCAGCCCGCGCGCCATCATGATCGGCGCAAAGAAATTGACCCGGAACACGTGGCTCCAGGTCTCGATGTCGGTGTCCATGGTGCCGAGCCGCGTGCCGCCTGTGCCCTTCGGCGAAATCGCGGCGTTGTTGACCAGCGCATGCAGTTCGCCGGTTCCGATCCGCTGGCGGATCTCGGAAATCGCCCGCGTGGTGTCGTCGTGGTCGGCGAGGTCGACCTGGATGTGATCTTCCGGGCCCGCGCCCCACGGGCATACTTCCGGAAAGGCGTGCCGGGAGCAGGTGACGACGCGCCAGCCAGCACTGGAAAACCGGATGGCGGTCGCGTGGCCGATGCCGCGGCTGGCTCCGGTCAGGAGCAGCGTGCGACGGGGCGCGTTGGATGAAGAGGGCATGGAGGCTTCGGTCTCTCGAGATCAGGGATAGAGCCGGACTTTCGTCCAGCCTTGGGCCGGGGCATCGCGACGGAATTCGATGCGGTCGTGCAGGCGGAACGGACGGTCGTGCCAGAATTCGAAGCGGGTCGGCACGATGCGCCAGCCGCTCCACCCGGGCGGGCGCGGCACCTCGCCGATCACATGCCTGGCGGTGACCATCGCGATCGCCTGTTCGAACGCAAACCGGCTTTCCAGCGGCTGCGACTGCTTGCTGGCCCAGGCGCCGATCTGGGCCTGCTTCGGCCTGGTGGCGAAATAGGCGTCGGCTTCGGGGTCCGTTACCGGCGACACGTTGCCGCGGATGCGGACCTGACGGCGCAGCGATTTCCAGTGAAATAGTAAAGCTGCCTTAGGATTTGCGGCGAGTTCGCGGCCCTTTTGGCTCGCGATGTGGCTGTAGAACACGAAACCGTCGGTGTCATAGCCTTTCATCAGCACCATGCGGACGTCAGGCAGGCCGTCGGCGTCGACGGTCGCCAGCGACATCGCGTTGGGATCGTTGGGCTCGGCCTTCACGGCATCGGCAAACCACGCGCCAAACAGCGCAAACGGTTCCGCGGCGGCGGTAAAATCACCCGATGTTAACGGTGTCGGGTGTTTGATGGAGGTTGTGTCGGCCATGTCAGGAGTCCAGCGTTGCGTCCGTTCGCGTCCCAGAGCGCGTTACAGCCCCGGTATAGGTTCGCCCTATATAGGACATGGGGACGCATTGGCCTATCGGCGATCAGGCCGGGTTGCGCGGTCATGACACTGATTCTAATCGGCGTCGGTTCGAGCGGCTGCAGCCTGTCGCGAAACGATGCCGCGTTTGCCAAGATGGAAGACAACGAGGCGACGGGATCGCTGGCGGCGGCTCCCGCCGGCGCGCCGGCGCCGACCGAGAGCGATCTTGCCTTTACCCGCAATGCCGCCTCCGACGTCCTGACCAAGGGCGATAAGGATTCCAGCCAGCCCTGGGAAAACCCCGAGACCGGCGCCCGCGGCTCGGTGACGCCGCTGGCCCAGGCCTATTCCGCCGATGACGGGCGGACCTGCCGGGATTTCCTGGCGAGCTACGTCAACGGCCGCGCCGAAAGCTGGCTGCAGGGCGCCGCCTGTAAATCCAGCCATGGCCGTTGGGAAATTCATACGCTAAAGCCGTGGAAACAGGGTTGAGAACTCTGCGAAACCGTTTCTGCGGCAGTTGCAAAAATGCCACGGAGACCCCAGATGAAGCCAAAGCGGGCGAATGGCCCGTCTATTTCAGGTCAGATTTTCCCGTGAAGGAGACGTGACGGATGCGCGACCCCTATGAGGTCTTGGGGGTGCAGCGGGGCGCCAGCGCTGCGGCGATCAAGAGCGCCTATCGCAAGCTCGCCAAGAAGCATCACCCCGACAGCAACACGAACGATCCGAAGGCCGCCGAGCGCTTTTCCGAGCTCAATTCGGCCAACGAGATCATCGGCGACGAGGCGAAGCGCAAGCAGTTCGACCGCGGCGAAATCGACGCCGAGGGCAAGCCGCGCTTTCAGGGCTTTCCGGGCGGCGATCCGCGCGGTCGCGCAGGTGGCGCCGGCGGGTTTGAAACCCATACGTTCCGCACCGGGGGCGGTCCCGGCGGCATGGGCGGCGCGGGGTTCGAGGATATCCTCAACAGCATGTTCGGCGGTGGAGCGGCCCGGGGCGGCGCGCGGCCCGGCCGGAGCAGCCCGTTTGAGTTCGATAGCGGCGGGATCGGGCTCGACCTCGATCTCAACGTCGCCATGACCGTGTCGCTGGAGGAAGCGGTCAACGGCGCGGACAAGCGCGTCCGCTTGCCGAACGGCAAGGAACTCAATGTCAAAATCCCGGCCGGCGTCGTCGCCGGTCAGCAGATCCGGCTCAAGGGGCAGGGCGAGACCGCGGCGGGCCATCCACCCGGCGATCTCTTGATCGCGGTCAGCATCGCGACCCATCCGTTCTTCAAGGTCGACGGCAGCGATCTGCGCGTCGATCTGCCGATCACGCTGTATGAAGCCGTGCTTGGCGGCAAGGTTCGCGTGCCGACGCTTGGCAGTGCGGTCGAACTGTCGATCCCGAAAAACACCTCCAGCGGCCGCACGTTCCGTCTCAAGGGCAAGGGCCTGCCGAAAGCGGGCGCGACCGGCGACCTCTATGTCACGACCCGTATTATCCTGCCCGACGGGAACGATGCCGAACTCGAGGCCTTGATGCAGAAGTGGCGCGACGGACACCCCTATAATCCGCGCAGCGATCTCGGCTGAAGAAAAACAAACCTGTCAAAAAAAGGGCGGCCTCGACAGGGGGACCAGCGCGGTACCAAACCCCAATCGAGGCCGCTTGCGCCGATCGGCGGATCGAGCGCTACTCATTTTCGCGTGATCACCCGGTGCGATAATGAGACGCGCCGATGTCTTGATTCCAGATTTTCGATGTCAGAATTGGGACCGGGGGTGATGAACCAGAGCCCGGTTCTGATTGAATCAGAACCGGGCTCTGGCTTTTGTTTGACGCGTTTTCTTGACGCGAACCGGCATCCACTTCGCTTGAAAACGCTATGAATCAGCCCCCGGCCTTCTCCATCTGGTCGTAGACCGATTGCGCGATCTGGGTCAGCCGGCCGCGGTCGCTGACGCCGCTCACCACATAGGCCACGCCGCGATCGGCCCAGAACAACGCGCCGTCGTTGCCCTGCGACGAATACCGCATCTGCGCCGCCTCGGAGTCCGCCTTCGCGGTGTAGATCGTGAAGCGTTCGCCCGAGGCGCTCTCATACATCAGGAACGATGCAGGCCCGGTCGGGCCCGGCAATAGCCGGCCGCCGACCAGCTTCAATCCCGCCGCGGCCAGTTCAGGCGCGCGCACGTCCCAGCCGCAGCGCTTGGTCAGCCATTGCTGCAGATGCGTGAGTTCGCTGCCGGGCACCTCGACGGGATGACGGACCTCGACCACATAGAGCCGATGCGCATCGAGCGCATCCACCGTGAAACTCTGGAATGTCGAGGGCGCCGCCGCGACGTCGTGCGCGGTCCAGCCAACGACGCCGCCGGCGATGAAAGCCGCCAGCGTCGCCGCGATGGCGCCGTAGACCCATTGCCGCGGCTGCCGCACCAGCCGCTCGATCTCGAGCCGCTTCGGCACCGCCTCGTCGGCGACGGAATCGTAACGCGCGTGCAGCTCTTCCGCCATCGCGCGCCATGACTGCACCCGTGCGGCTTCGTCGGGATGCGCTGTAAGCCACGCCTCGACATCGCCGCGCCGTTCCGCCGGCAACTCGCCGTCGACGTAAGCATGCAATTCGTCTTCGGTGACGGGAATATGGGGATTGGTCATTGTCGTCTCTGTCCAGTCCTGATCGAAAATCGCCTAAATCCAACACGCCTGAAATCCAGCCTCAGCATGCATAACGCCTGCCACTGCACCTGCATCACTTCACCCGCCGCAGCGCGGTGCGCTCGCCCTCGAGCGACGCTTTCACATGCGCCCGTGCCCGGGCAAGCCGGGACATTACGGTGCCGATCGGTACGCCCTGAATGTCGGCGACCTCGCGGTAGCTCAATCCTTCCAGCATCACCAGCAACAGCACCGAACGCTGTTCTTCCACCAGTGTCGCCAGTGCACGGGCGATGTCGCGTCCTTCGGCCTCGGTGCCGCTGGCGTCCGGGTTGTTGTCGAGCAGCGGCATGAATTGCGGCCGCCGCGCCAGCGATCGCCGCCGGTTCTTGTTGAGGTTGGTCAGGATCGTATAGAGCCAGCTCCTGACGTCGCCGCCGAGAAACAGCCGTTCCGAGCGCAGCGCCCGCACCAGCGTATCCTGCACCAGATCGTCGGCGATATCGGCATCGCGCGCGAGCGCGCGCGCGTACCGGCGGAGCGCCGGAATCATGGCTTCGACACTTTGACGAAACGCGGTCATTGGCACCAGATCTTCTGTTGGTCCGGCGCGAACGCCTTACCCAACATAACACCCAAACGGCGCGTCTATTCCTGTGATCGCGGCCCGCGGGTAACAGCGTTAACCGGGCCGGATTGGGGCTGTACCCCGCTGGAGTGCTGGTGTACCTCCAACTCCAAAATTCGAGCTGCACTGGAAACCGGATGGCGCAATGCGTTCTGCCACAAGAAATTGGGCCAGCGACTTGACCTGCAAAAAGAGAAGGAAATGATTTCCTCCGGTGAGACCTTTTTGATCGGCCGCGAGCTCTTTGGGATGAGAGACCTGGATTAGTCGATGCCCGCGCCCGTCATCTATTACATTCGCCATGGCCAGACGTCGTGGAATGCCGAAGGCAGGCTGCAGGGCGTGCAGGATATTGCGCTGAACGATCTCGGCCGCAAACAGGCGGTGGCAGCCGGCAACATCCTGGTCGGCCTGTTCGCGCGCGATGGCCGCAGCAAATCCGCGCTGTCGTTCGTCGCCAGTCCGCTGATCCGGGCCCGCGCGACCATGGAGCTGGTGCGCGGCGAACTGAAGCTGCCGCTGGCCGGCTACGCGCTCGACGACCGCCTGCGCGAAATCGGCTACGGCCAGTGGGAAGGCTCGACGCTGCCCGAGATGCAGGTGGCCGACCCCGAGCTGTTCGCCAGGCGCCAGACTGAAAAATGGACGGTGGCGCCCCCGGGCGGCGAGAGCTATGTCGCGGTGCAGGTGCGGATGCAGGATTGGTATGCCTCGCTGCAGGCCGACACCGTTGCGGTCGCCCACGGCGGCACGGCGCGGGCGCTGATGGTGGCGCTTGGGATCGAGACGCCGCTCAGCGCCGCCGACCTGACCATCGAGCAGGGCGCGGTTTATGTGTTCCGCGAAGGCGGCTTGCAGAAGTATAGTTAAGGCCCAGCTGTCGTCATGCCCGGCCTTGTGCCGGGCATCCACGCACGTTACGACAAGCCAGAATTGACTTACGCCAGGCGAGCGAACCGCATGTCCTTCAACACCTTCGGCCACATGTTCCGGGTCACGACCTTTGGCGAGAGCCACGGGGTCGCGATCGGCTGCGTGGTCGATGGCTGTCCGCCGCTGATCCCGCTGACGTCGGAGGACATCCAGCAGGATCTCGATCGCCGCCGTCCCGGCCAGTCGCGCTTCACCACCCAGCGCCAGGAAGCCGACGCGGTCAAAATCCTGTCCGGCGTGATGGCGCATCCCGAGACCGGCGTGCAGGTGACGACGGGCACGCCGATCGCGCTTTTGATCGAGAATACCGATCAGCGCTCCAAGGATTATTCCGAGATCAAGGACAAGTTCCGGCCGGGCCACGCCGACTTCACCTATGAGGCCAAATACGGCCTGCGCGATTATCGCGGCGGGGGGCGTTCGTCGGCGCGCGAGACCGCGACGCGGGTCGCGGCCGGCGCCATCGCGCGGAAAATCCTGCCCGAGGTGAAAGTGCGCGGCGCGCTGGTGCAGATGGGCCCGCACAAGATCGATCGCGAGAAATGGGATTGGGACGAGATCGCGCGCAATCCGTTCAATTGCCCGGACAAGGACAAGGCCGCTTTCTTCGAGACCTATCTCGACGGCATCCGCAAGAGCGGCTCGTCGATCGGCGCCGTCATCGAAGTGGTCGCCGAAGGCGCGCCGCCCGGCCTTGGAGCGCCGATCTACGCCAAGCTCGATGCCGAACTGGGTGCTGCGATGATGAGCATCAATGCGGTCAAGGGCGTCGAGATCGGGGCCGGATTCGGCGCCGCGGAATTATCCGGCGAGGAGAACGCCGACGAGATGCGCACCGGCAATAACGGCACGCGATTCCTGTCGAACCATGCCGGCGGCGTGCTGGGCGGCATTTCCACCGGCCAGCCGGTGGTGGTGCGCTTTGCGGTCAAGCCGACCTCGTCGATCCTGTCGCCGCGCCAGACCGTGGATCGCAGCGGCCACGACACCGACATCATGACCAAAGGCCGCCACGATCCCTGCGTCGGTATCCGCGCGGTGCCGGTCGGGGAAGCCATGATGGCCTGCGTATTGGCGGATCATCTGCTGCGCCATCGCGGCCAGGTCGGCTAACGGCCTGTATCAACGTCAAGCGTTCTTGTCGCCTTGACGCGCGCTGAACTTGCGCGGCAAATACCGGCGTCATGAACGCATCGGAACTGCAAAAGCTGACCGACTGGCTGATCGACGGCGGGAGATCCGCGGCCAGCCCGACCAATTTCATGGCGGAAACCTGCGAGCGGATGGTCGCGGCAGGCTTGCCGCTATGGCGTGTCGGCGTCTTCGTTCGCACCCTGCATCCCGATATCTACGGCCGCAATTTCATCTGGAAGCCGGGCTCCGAGGTCGAACTCGGCACGGTCGACTACAAGATTTTGGAGTCGCCGGATTTTCACACCAGTCCGCTGATCATCGTGTTCCAGCAGGGGCTGGAAGTTCGCGCCCGGGTCGATGACCCAGCGAGCAAGCGCTTCCCGATCATCGAGGAACTGCGCGCCGAGGGTGTCACCGACTACATTGCGATGCCGCTGCCATTCATCAATGGAACGGTCAACGCGTCGAGCTGGACCACGAAGCAGCCGGGTGGATTTACCGATGAACAATTGGCGGCGCTACGGCGGGTCGTGACGCCGCTGGCGCGGGTGATCGAAATCCTCAGTCTGACGCGTACCGCCGCGAGCCTGCTCGACACCTATGTCGGCAACCGCGCCGGCGAACGGATTTGGGGTGGTCAGATCCGCCGCGGCCACACCGAGACGATGAATGCGGCGATCTGGCTGTCGGATCTGCGCGGTTTTACCGCGCTATCGGACCGGCTGCCGGCCGAGACCGTGGTGGATATTCTCAATCACTATTTCGACTGCCAGGTCGCCGCGATCCGCACGCATGGCGGCGAGGTGCTGAAGTACATGGGCGATGGGCTGCTCGCGGTGTTTCCAATCGACGAATATGTCGGTGATACCCAGCAAGTCTGCGGCCGCGTGCTCGAAGCGGCGCGCGAATCCCGCGCCAACGTCGAGGCGCTGCATTACCCCAATGGGGAGGCGATCGAGCGCTTCCGTTTCGGCGTCGCCCTCCACGTCGGAAGCGTCCTGTACGGCAATATCGGTGGCGGCAATCGGCTCGACTTCACCTGCATCGGCCCCGCCGTCAATCTCGCGGCACGGCTGGAAAAGATCGCCGGCCGCCTCGGCCGCACGGTGGTGGCGTCCGAAGGTTTTGCCGGGATCTGCCGGGGAGGGTGGAGCGAGCTCGGTGAATTTCCGATCGCGGGCTTTTCAAAGGCCGAGCGCGTCTACGGCCTGGTCGACGAAACGCCGGCGAGCTGAGGCCGGCGACCCGTCACTTCTTCGCGCATTCCCTCGAACCGGGTTTTTGCTCCAGACATTTCGGCTTCTGTGCATTCTGTGCAGCCGTATAAACGATGACCGGCTGCGGCCGCGGATGATGCGGATGCACCGCGGGCTGGCCGACCGGCTTCACCACATTGGTGCGAACAACGGGATTGACGCGAACGGCCGGAGCGACACGAACCATCGGAGCGACGTGAACGACCGGCGCGACGTGGACCGGAGGAGCGATATACGTGCCGGCCATCGCCGGCGTCGAGATCATGAGCAATGTGATAGCGACGATTTTCTTCATGGCCCTTTTGTTCCTCGCGTGAACAGCAGCAGATAGCTTGCGGCGCGACCGGCGCCGGTCGCGCATTGCGTTGGTCTCGACAATGTCGGTGATGAAGGCCGCGGGTGATCAGCGGCGCTGTGCGGTATGATGGCCTTGCAAATTTGTCTTGGTCAGCGAATGTCTATCGTGAGTGGTAAAGACAAATAACGAAGACGTAAAGTGGTCATTGACGAGAAAGCTTCCGGGGCGGGCAGCGGACGGTCGATCCCGGATTTCGCCGTGCTGCGTCCGGGCTACGCGGTGAACGCTATTCCTCCGGCTCGGTCGTGAACAGCAGCGGATAGCCCTTGGCGCGGCCGGCGTCGGTGGCGCGCGTCGCCTTGGTCTCGGCGACGTCCTTGGTGAAGACCGCCACCACGCAGACGCCGCGCCGGTGCGCCGTGATCATCACCTTGTGGGCCTGGTCCTCGGTCATGCGGAATTCCGCCTTCAGCACCGTGACGACGAATTCGCGCGGCGTGTAGTCGTCATTGACGAGGATGACTTTGTGCAGGCGCGGCCGTTCGGTCTGGGTCTTGACCTTGGTTTTCGGCTTGACGACGGTCTCGGGCATTCCCGGCACCTCCTGGCGCCTCGCGGTTGACCAACGAGAATATCGCCTTCCTGTCTGTCGCGGAACCGGCTGTTTTGCAGCCCGTCATTGCAGCGGCGGCACGGTGCGCAGATAGGCGATGATGTCGGCCAAATCGGATTGCGTCAGCGCCGCGTAATAGCCATAGGCCATCGGCGGCTTCAGCGCCCGACCGTCGCGCGCGACGCCCTGGGTAACGGCGCGGACGATTTCGGCGTCAGTCCAGGCGCCGATACCGGCGGCCGGATGCGACGTGATGTTGGCGGCGGTGCTGGTTGCTGCGCTCTCCGGCGATCCCTCGCGCAGCGGGAAAATCCTGCCGCCGTGGCCGAGGCCGGTCTTGAAATCGGACACGCCTCGCGAAAAGGCCGAGTGGCACTCCATGCAATGGCCGATGGTGACGAGATAAGCGCCGCGCCGGACCGGATCGGCGAACATGGGTTTGCTGAAACCGGCATCGGCGTCCGGATAGGGATCGCGCCGCACCGGCACCTTGTAGACGGGATCGGGAACCTGGTTTCTGACCGGATTGACGGTGCGCAGATAGGCGATGATGGCATCGAGATCGTCGGGCAGCAGCGCCTTGTAGAAATTGGCCGGCATGATCGCCGCGAGCGGTACGCCTGAGAGATGGCCATGGTTCGGCCGCATGCCCTCCACCAGCGCGCGCCTGATCTCGGCATCGCTCCAGCTTCCGATTCCGGTGTCGGCGTCGGGCGTGATGTTCGGCGCGGTGGCGTCGAAGGCCGGCGTCAAGAAAGAAAGGCCGCCGGACAGCTCCCGGTCGGCGATCGGCTTGCCTTCGCCGTCACGCGGGGTGTGGCAGTTGCCGCAAGCCATGATGGCGTTGACGAGATAATCGCCGCGCTCGGCCGGCGTTTCTGCCAAGGCCATGTTTGAGGCGGCAAGCCACAATGCGCAAGCCGCGATGCCGATACGAAGCATGATGTTCCCCCACTGCCGAGCGGTTGTATCGCACGTCTTTTCGGGGCGAGGCAACGTTTGCCCAATTCAGGGCGACGGCCGAGCTAACCTGCGGCCTAACCTGAATGTGAAGGGCAAATGATGTTCGTCCTTTGCGCGGCCTAATTTGCGTGTCACCATCGCAGTCAGACGACGGGAGGGCCGCTATGCGCTGGTATGTCTCGATCGGGGCTGTGCTTGTCTTTGGCGTGCTGGCCGGCGGCGATGTCGCCGGTGTGGCGGCGCTGAACCCTGCGGTGCAGCCGGGCCATCGATTGGCCGACAAGGAAGCCACGCCCTCCGTCGATGTCGAACTGGCTCTCGCCGTCGACGTCTCCTATTCGATGGACATGGATGAGCTGGCGATCCAGCGCGAAGGCTACGCGCAGGCCCTTGTTTCAAAGGAGTTCCTGCAGGCGCTGAAGACCGGCCCGAACGGCAAGATCGCAGTGACCTATTTCGAGTGGGCGGCCTCCAGCGACCAGAAGATCATCATCCCGTGGCGGGTGATCGACGGTCCCGAAACCGCGGATGCCGTCGCCAACGAAATCATGAAAACCCCGATCCGGCGGGCATCGCGCACCTCGATCTCCGGCGCGATCAATTTTGCGATGCCGCTGTTCGACGAGAACCCGCATCGCGGCATCAGGCGCGTGATCGATATCTCCGGCGACGGCCCCAATAACAACGGCGGACCGGTCCTGCAGGCCCGCGATGCCGCGCTGGAGAAAGGCATCGTCATCAACGGCCTGCCGATCATGGTGAAGGAACCGTCCTATTCCACCATGGATATCGACAACCTCGATTTCTATTACGAGGACTGCGTCATCGGCGGCCCCGGCTCCTTCGTGGTGACGATCAAGGACCGCGAGAAGTTCAAGGAGGCGATCCGCACCAAACTGCTGCTCGAAGTCGCCGGCCGCACACCGGAACCCAAGGTCGTGCCGGCGGCCGAGAAAGAGCCGCGCGTCAGTTGCCTGATCGGCGAGAAGATCTGGCAGGACCGCTGGGGGCGGTGAGTTCGTTGGCAGCGTAGGGTACGCAGCGGTGGTCGGCGGACGTCGGCTTCGGCGAGCATTCCGGACTCAAGTCGGACATTACGGCACCTCCGAAATGTGCCACAAACGGACATTTCCCGGCAGCGATCCGCCTTATCGGATTTGGTCCGCGACATATCTGAACCGCTTGTCAGGATAGTAACGGCGAGAGAATGGAATTAGCGGCTCCGGACTCAAAGACCAGTTATCGTGATTGAAAGTGGTCTTGAGCAGGGCCGGTGCGACCCGACCCAATTCATCCGTGGGCGAACTGTCCGTCGCTTCGGCGACAGCCGAGACAATCCGAATATGGTCCTCCGGATCAGTATAGAACTTGAAACCCCTCCATCGCAGGGGCTTGTCAGCGTCTTCAACTATGAAGCCATCATATTTCTCGTACGGTGGTGGATTATGACGGTGCAAGCCGTCGCATAGCGAGGTCACATCAACCCTACGGTGCTCTCGCATCGCGCGAGCAAAATCACCCGGATATTTATATCCGTAGGGCGTATCGTCGAAAGCTTCTTGCGCCTTCTGACAAATCAGTGAGCTGACTAGAACGACGCCATTGTTAGCGAGGCGAAATGACAATGTTGTTCCAACTGTCGGTAGACAACCCGCGCCATTCAGTTCCCTGATCCACCTGCGGGAGCGTGACAATTGGCGCACGACCTCAGACGAATATTGCTGCCCGTCAGCGTCGATGGTGACATTCAGGCGGTAAGCCAAATCGTATGTACAAAACGGGTCGAATGTATTCGGTGGAGTGCGTTTGTAGACCGCAAAAGTGCCAGCCAGTGCGGCTGCGAGAACGCTGATTAATCCTAGTGTTCGTGCAACGCGCATCGGCAACCATCGCTGTGATTTACAACCCAGCATGGAACATTGACGGTTAAGGGCTGGTTAGTAGAACCGCGGCGATCAAGGGCCGAATGTCTGCATTGGGTGGCGGGTTCAACTGGTCAGCGCAACACTCTAATCTTTCATCTAGGATGGAGTGTGGAAATGAAACAGCGACGTCGCATTTATTACTCGGCAGCCCAACGGTCTGAGATCTGGGATCGCTGGCAGGCTGGGGAGCCGATGAGCGCGATTGGGCGCCGGTTTGACCGGGAGTCCTCTTCTGTCTTCTCGGTGATCTCGCCAACGGGCGGAATTCGTCCTCCGGATCGACGCCGTTCCAAGCAAACACTCAGTCTTTCTGAACGAGAGGAAATCTCTCGATGGCTCAGCATGCGCTACTTATTTCGGTCGATAGCGACCCACTTGGGACGATCTGCGTCAACCATCAGCCGTGAAGTCCAGCGCAATGGCGGGTCGGACCGCTATCGGGCAGCCCCGTCCGATCAGGCTGCCTGGGATCGAGCGCGGCGTCCCAAGCTTTGCAAGCTGGCTTGCCGTCCGTTCTTGAGGCGGACAGTATCGACCTTGCTGCGGCGTCAATGGTCCCCTCAGCAAGTTGCCGGCTGGCTCAAGCGCACATATCCGAGGGAGCCTCGAAAGCAGGTGTCACACGAGACGATCTATCGCAGCCTGTTCATTCAGGCGCGCGGCGTGCTGAAAAAGGAGCTTCTTGAGCACCTGAGGGCGAGGCGCACGGTCCGCCGATCCAGGCACGCCAGCATGAAACGAAACGGGCTCGGCCAGATCAAGAATGCCGTATCCATCAGCGAGCGACCGCCGTCGGTTGAAGATCGTGCGGTGCCGGGTCATTGGGAGGGCGACCTGATCGGTGGATCGGGGAATAGTTATGTCGCAACGCTTGTCGAGCGCCATTCGCGCTACGTGATGCTGGTCAAGGTTGCGAACAAGGATACCGAAAGCGTTGTCTCGGCACTGATCAAGCAATCGCAGCGATTGCCCAGCGAACTTTACCGGTCGCTGACCTGGGACAGAGGCAAGGAGCTCGCAGACTATCAACGCCTGACATTGGCCACCGAGGTCGAGGTCTACTTTTGTGATCCACGATCTCCCTGGCAACGCGGGTCGAACGAAAACACCAACAGATTGCTGCGTCAGTATCTTCCGCGTGGCACCGATCTGTCCTTGCACAGCCAGGCCAGGCTCAGTGCCATTGCAAGGCAGCTCAATGAAAGGCCGAGAAAGACCTTGCTCTATCAGACGCCGGCTGAGAAGTTCGCAGAATGTGTTGCAGCGATCGGTTGAACTCGCCGTCCATTTTCGGACTTCGATGTACGCAACGGCAAGGTCTGCTTTGCCCCTGATGAACGGACATCGTCAGTCCGTCCTCTCAGGTGCTCGCATCAATCCACATTTGGCTAGTGCGGGTTTTCGAGGCTGAACGTTTCCGACTGCTCGTCATAGGCGAACAGCTCCGCGTAACGCCCCCATGACACGATGGTCTTGAGCGTTTCGTCCGCGTAGTCCTCGGACATGTAATCTTCCAGCTCGTTGCGGAAGCGCGCCGCCGGGGCCGCGTGCGATGGCCGCTCGTCGAGCACGCGGCGGATCAGGCCCATCACCGGCACATGGCTGACGAGATGCTCGGCGAACAGTTTTTTGCGGGCATCGGTGTCGAGATGTGCGAAGCGCTTGCCGGCATCGGTCAGCATCAGATCGCCCTCGCTCAATTGCGCAAACCGCAACAATTGCAGCGCCTCGCCGAGATGAAATATCTCGTCCGCCTCGAGCTGCAAATGACCGGCGAGGACCGGCAAATCGGCGTGCCCGTTGTAGGGTGGTCCCGCGAGCGTCTCGATCAGGCCCGAAAGCACGTTGGACGAGACGTGGTTGAGGATCATCCCGACGCCGCTGCCGGGGATGCCCTCGACGGCCGGGGTCCTGGCCTCGGCACGCTGCGTCATGCGGGCATAGATGCTGTCGACCAGCTGCCGGAATGTCGGATCGAGGCGATTGCGCGGATGCGGCAGGTCGACCTTGATCTCGGCCGCGACGCGGCCGGGATTGGACGAGAAGACGAGAATGCGGTCGCACATCAGCACCGCTTCCTCGATGTTGTGCGTCACCATCAGCACCGACTTGATCGGCAGCCGGCCTTCGATCCAGAGATCGACCAGGTCGGTGCGCAGAGTCTCTGCGGTCAGCACGTCGAGCGCGGAGAACGGCTCGTCCATCAAGAGCAGGTCCGGATGAACCACCAGCGCCCGCGCGAAGCCGACGCGCTGGCGCATGCCGCCCGACAATTCCTTCGGGTAGGCGTACTCGAAGCCGTCGAGACCGATCAGGTCGATTGCAGCCAGCGCGCGCGTGCGGCGTTCGACGCTGTCGATGCCCAGCGCCTCCAAGCCCAGTTCGACGTTCTGCAGAACCGTCAGCCAGGGAAACAGCGCAAAGACTGGAACACCATCGAGACGCCGTTCGGCGGTCCGACGATGGTCTCGCCGCGGCATTTCGCTTCGCCCGAGGACGGCGTGATCAGGCCGGCGATAATCCGCAGCAGCGTCGACTTGCCCGAGCCGGAACGGCCGAGCAGGCCGACGATTTCGCCGGAATGAAGCGTCAGGTCGACATTTTCGAGGACCAGCAATTCCTCGCCGCTGCCTTTCGGAAATGACCGGCAGACGCCGCGGATGTCGAGCAGGCTGGTCTGTTGACTTGATCGAGCATGCGCTTCTCCTGATCAGCCGAGGCGAAGACGGCGCTCTGCAAAGGCATAGAGCGGCCTCCAGAACAGCCGGTTGAAGAGCGTCACCAGCACGCACATGATGGCGATGCCGAGGACAACCCGGGGGAAATCGCCGGCCTCGGTCGCCGTCGCGATATAGGCGCCAAGGCCGGTGGCCGTCAGATGGGTGTCGCCCCAGCTTGCGACCTCGGCGACGATGGCGGCATTCCATGACCCGCCTGACGCTGTGATCGCGCCGGTGATGTAGTACGGAAAAATTCCGGGCAGGATGACCTTGATCCACCAGCGCCATCCCTTCAGGTGGAAGCTGCCGGCGGCTTCCCGAAGATCAGTCGGGAATGCGCTGGCGCCCGCAATGACGTTGAACAGGATATACCATTGGGTACCCAGGATCATCAGCGGGCTGAGCCAGATGTTGGTGTTGAGGCCGTAGCGAACGATGATCACGACGAAGACCGGAAAGGCGAGGTTGGCGGGAAAGGCGGCCAGGAACTGCGCCAGCGGCTGGACGCGCTCGGCGAGCTTCGGCCGCAGCCCGATCCAGACGTCGATCGGCACCCATATCAGCGACGCCAGCGCGATCAGCACGACCACCCGGGCCAGCGTGATGAAGCCGTCGCCGATCGCGCTGAGGACGTCCGAGAGGTGCAGCGTCGCCGACATGATATTGATAGGCGCGCCAGCCGGCATAGCAGGTCGAGACGGCGATCAGCGCGAGCCAGAGCGCGTCGACCACGCGCGACGAAGCGCGGGCCGCTTGAGGGAGATACGCAAGCCTTGCGGCAAGCTCACATGCAGGTTCGAGAACATCTTGTTCGTGGCGGCAAAGGGCATCGTGAGTGCCCGCAAGGCGCGCGTGCGGCGAAACAGGTCGAGCATCCAGGAGGTCGGTGCGTTCGCCGAAGCCGTCTGCTTGAAGCGAAACTTGTCGGCCCAGGCCACCACGGGGCGAAACAGAAATTGGTCATAGGCGATGATGACGAGCAACATGGTCAGGATGGCGTAGCCGATCGCGGCGAGTTTCTGCTGCGCGATGCCGAGCGCGACATAGGAGCCGACGCCGGGCAGCGTCACCGTCGTATTGCCGACGGTGATCGCCTCGGACGCCACGACGAAGAACCATCCGCCGGACATCGACATCATCGTATTCCAGATCAGGCCCGGCATGGCGAAGGGCACGTCGAGCCGCCAGAACCGCTGCCATCCGCTGACGATGAAAGCTCTTGCGACGCTTCGTCCAGGTCCTTCGGCACGTTGCGGATCGACTGGTACAGGCTGAACGTCATGTTCCAGGCCTGGCTGGTGAAGATCACGAACACGCAGGCGAGTTCGGCGCCGAACACCTGGCCCGGTAACAGATTGAGGAAGAACACCACGGTGAAGGTGAGAAAGCCCAGGATCGGCACCGACTGCAGGATGTCGAGCAGCGGGATCAGCACCATCTCGGCGCGGCGGCTCTTGGCGGCAAGGGCCGCATAGATGAAGGTGAAGATGATCGAGCAGACGATGGCCAGCAGCATCCGCATGGTCGTGCGCAGCGCATAGGCCGGCAGGTGGGCCGATCGAGCGAAACCGGAGTCGACATCGAGCGCCGACAAGGGAAGGGCGGTCTGCTCGCCGCCATAGACGATGAGCACCATGGCGCCGATGACGAGCACCAGCGCGACGGCGTCCCAGACATTGGGCCGCAGCGCCTGCCCCAATCTCGGCGACAGCATCTCTTGAAGGGTCATCACGGCCGCCTCGTCCGGAGTTCGTTATCGCCACCCTGTCCGCGGCGACGGCACGGCCATCGCGCACGGGTCCGCTCGAGCCCGGATGCGCGAACGAGATCTTTCCCGGACCGGATGCTGCGATTTATCGTGTCACTTTTTCTGGTGCAGGCATCACAGCAACCCTGTCGTCGCGCCACCCGCAAGGAAATGAGGCCAACAATATCCTCCGTCCGGGGCAGCCGGTGATCGTGTCAAAAGCCGTAGCCAAGGGAGCCGTCGCTGGCACTCATGCGAATTGTTCGCAGTTGCAATGGGCGCTCCGGCGATTTCAGCAACGTCGATTCCGATTTCGTTAACCTCCCAACCCCTAGGCCTATCCATACAAAACCGACCGTCAAATGAATATGACAGAGCTCTGAATTTCCCCTCCGCAGCCTGTCTCGAAGGCCGCAACGATTGGCTTCGACCGCACCGGCATGACGTTCGGCGCGCCAACATAGTGTGCCGTTTCCTTGGGCAATCACTGGATTTTCGGTGATCGCGATAAGCCACGCTTAATTCTTTAGCGGTAAAAATTGCCAGATTTTAAAACCGGATAGGCCCCTCACATGCGTAGTTTCATTTGCCTCATTGACCGTTTCCGCCGGGATAAACGCGCCAATGTCGCGATGATTTTCGGGATCGCGGCTGTGCCGCTGCTCACCGCGATCGGCTGCGCGGTCGACTACTCGATGGCGACCAGAATGAGGGCGAAGATGCAATCCGCGGCCGACGCCGCCAGCGTTGCCTCGCTTTCCCAGAAATCGGCCGGGTTTACCGCCGCCGCCGCCATGACGGGCAACGGCTCGGTTACTGCCGGCGTCACCGAGGCCAATAACGTCTTTGACGACTATCGGGACACCATCACCGGTTATTCAAACCTCACCCGTACCAGCGTCGTCACGAAAACCGGCATCAAGATCACTTCCACCTCACGGTCCAGTGCCGACGTGCCGACGATATTCATGAAGGTGGTCGGGTTGCAAAAGGTGACGGTGACCGGCGTCTCGAAATCGAGCGCTTCGCTGCCGCCCTATCTCGATTTTTATCTGATGCTGGACGTTTCGGAAATTCTGATGGGCCTGCCGTCGACCAATGCCGAGCAGACGCGGCTTGCCGCCATCAACCCGGATATGAATACGCAATATCCCGGCGGCTGCACCCTGTTCCCCACTTTACGGCTTCGATTCGTGCGGCAACAGCAGTCAGAAATACCCCACGAACAACGAA
>CAWILG010000067.1:0-26882 GCA_963836765.1 uncultured Alphaproteobacteria bacterium | reverse complement strand
AAACATCTCGAAGATCGGCCCCGTAAGTCAGAAGGAAGCCCGCCTCCGCCAACTCTTTTTGGATAGAGGCGGCTGGCAGCCGGTTTTTTAAAGCCATTTCTACAATCTGGTTCGATAGTTGAACAGCACACTATCCCCCTGCATCACGAACGCTTGGACGCGCTCCCCGCCATTATCGCAAACGCTTGTTCAAGTGCGTCCAACCCACGCGCTTCGACGGGAATAGTCGTCAACCCCAGCGTAGGGGCCCTCTTCATCATCTCCGTTAGCCGGTTCCGAGTGGCAGCAACGTCCGGATTGGACAGAACACCCACCCGCGAGAGTGTCGGTAGCGTTTCCTTCAGCATCTCAAACCGCTTGCCCAAAATCTCGCCGCCCGCATCCACGGCGAACCCGGTGACGTTACCGCCGGGGCGCGCCAGACTGATGACAAGCCCGGTGCTGACCGACGACACCGACGACCATGACAATCGGGATGGTGGTGGTCGCCTTCATGGCCGCAGCTGTAATTGGGTTGGTGCCGCCGGAGACGATGATGTCCACGCCGGGCCGGACCAGGTCTGCCGCAAGCGCGGGCAGTCGTTCCATCGCGCCGTCAGCGAAGCGGTACTCTATAACGACGTTCCCGCCAACGCCGTAGCCGAGGTCACGCAGGCCCTCCTCGAACGCTTTGATGGAATAGGAGCGCTCGCCGGACCCGAGTGACAAATATCCAACTCGGTAGACCCGCCCAGCCGGTTGTTGCGCACGCGCGGCCAGCGGCCACGTCGCCGCCGTGCCGCCAACAAGGGTGATGAACTCGCGCCGTTGCATCTGTAACCCCCCAAGAAAACACCATCGACGCCTCAACCCTAGCACTTGCGATAGGGTGCCGGGTCAGAAAGGGCAGCCAATCGACCCAGAACGCTGCGACCCAATGTCCGAACTGGGATCCGGGGCCGTCGAATAGGGTCGCCAAGGTACTGTGGGGGCCATCGGCAAGGGCGGGACCGCCGAACCGCATTTAGTGAGGATATTTGTGGCGAGAGAATCCGTGGTTGCGTTACAGGGCGGCGGTGTCGCTATGCCAAGGTCTGCATCGCAGCGAATTGATGCGATGTGTCAAGGGCGACCTCCGCTTACTGAAGTCAGGCGAACGCCCGCTCGAGCACTTCACAACGTCCGCAGCTATTCGATAACTTCGTCCGCCATCAGCAGCACTCGCTCGGGAATAATCAGGTTCATCGCTTTGGCGGTCCGCAGGTTGATGACGAAAAAAATTCGTCGGCTGCTCGATAGGCATGTCCGCTGGACTTCCGCCTTTGAGAATGCGGTCAACATAATGCGCTGCATTGACAAACAGGCTTTGCATGTCTGGACCGTAACTCATTAGGCCACCGAGTTTGGGGTAGGAATTCACTTGGTAGACTGAAGGCAATCCGTATTTGGCTGCAAGCGGTGGCACAGTCGGACGGATAGGATCTGCAAGAACGTAAACGATTTCGCAATTCGCCGCCTTCATGTCGGCAAAGGCCTCTCTACGTCCTCAGGATTTGGGGCGACGAAACTTTCGGCGGCGATGCCAATCGCACCGGCGGCCTGAATGGCGAGCCTCGCGAGAGGCGGGTGTGTGGGATTGGCGGAAATGAGGATGCCGATCTTCTTTACGTCGGGGAAAACAATGCGAATGATGGCCAGCGTCTTGGTCGTAGATCGCCAACCTATTGGCGACCCCGGTGATGTTGCCGCCGGGGCGGGCGGGTGCGGGGCCAGGAGCGGCGCTGTACAATGTAATCTCCGGGACCGGCGCCAACACAGTCGACGGCACGACGGCGGAAAGAGCCCCGGGTTCTCCGAGAGTCAATGATAGCGCGATTGCCGCCTCCGACTTTAATCGAATCGCAATCTCCATCGGCGCGCGCCGCGCGGGCCACCTGAACGGGTAGCCCGTCACGGTCGCGTTGCGGGTTCATTAAGCCGCGGGCTCTGCCACCACAGGGATCACGGCTAATGCCTCGGGGCACATCATGGCTTCATCGCACCCTGCGCACTAGTGTAGACCGCATAGAGCGATGACGACCCGCAGATATAAAGCCTGTTCCGCTGCTGACCGCCGAAGCACATGTTGGCGACCGTTTCCGGAATGTGGATCTTGCCAAGCAAATCGCCATCGGAAGTATAGCAGCGCACTCCATCTTCGCCCGGATCGCCCCAACCGACCGAGCACCAGACCCGGCCGTCGCGGTCGCAGCGCATCCCGTCGGTAATGCTGGGCTTGGGCATTTCCGCAAAGACTTTGCTGTTCGAAACCTTTCCAGACCCGATATCCACGTCGAACGAGCGGATATGGGACGGGTTGTCCGGCGCGTCAGTGAAGCCGGTGTCGATGACATAGAGCTTCTTCTCATCAGGCGAGAAGGCAATGCCATTGGGCTCCACGAAATCGTCGACGACGACCTTGATGTCACCAGATTTCGGATCGACCCGATAGACATTGTTCTTTGCCTGCTCCTTCTCGGCTTTGATGCCCTCATAATAGCCGCCGATGCCGTAGCCGGGATCGACGAACCAGATCGAACTGTCGGAGGCGACGACCAGGTCGTTCGGCGAGTTTAGTTTCTTGCCATTATATGAGTTGGCGATGATCGTAATCGAGCCGTCAAGTTCAGTGCGAGTGACCCGTCGGCCGCTATGCTCGCAGGTAAGCAGGCGTCCTTCCCGATCGATCGTGTTGCCGTTCGAGTTCATCGATGGCTGACGGAATACGCTGACGTGACCGTCATCCTCCGAAAAGCGCATCATGCGGTTGTTTGGAATGTCGCTGAATATTACTTGGCGCCAAGCCGGGATGTAGACGGGGCCCTCGGCCCAACGGAATCCAGTGGCGACGCGCTCGACCGCCATGGTGCCGGCGAAGGCCGGGAAACCGGTAGGCCCGAACGAAACGCCGGGCTTTTTAATGGATTCCAGACGAGAATCCGGATAGCGGGCCCCGGGTAGCGGTCCCAAGGGTAGCGGGGTTTGCAAGGTTGGCGCACCCGTTTGGCCGAATGGCGTTACGGTCGCCCCAGAGGCCGCCTTCACGGTCATGGCCGCCGCGGCAGCCGCCGTTGTCGTGAGAAATGCACGTCTGTTCATTGTTACCTCCCTAGAGATGCTGCTCCGAACTCCCACCGACTTGTACTCGCGGAGGGTCGTCCGGAGGTTGCGAACCGTAGCACGGACACACCTCGCGGAAGAGCCCCCTAAAGCCCTTGCTGCGTTGCCGAAGATTGTTCGTCACGGTCGAACTGGCTCAAGATCGTTTCTTGATTTAGGTTCTTCATGCCTGCTCAGACTTGGGTTGCCCCTCGCAGCGCCACCCAGGTCGGGTTGGCGTGACAAAAAAAGTCGATTAGGTCCGCTGTTGGGCCCGTAGCTGACCTGCCGGGCGCAGCCGGTGGAGAACCGCTTGTGACCCCGAAGCAGACTTTCTCCCTGGGCTGCTCGGGTGAGTAAAATGCCCATATCGGCTCGGAGGCATAGGTGGTCATGGGCTACGACGAATTTGTAATCATCGCTCGGGTAGTTGGGGCTATAGGAATTGGTGCGTTAATCGGCTTCGAGCGATCATTTCACGGCCGTCCAGCTGGGTTCAGAACCCATGCGCTGGTCTGCATCGCCTCTGCGATCCTGATGATCGTTACAGTGTATCAAAATCGGTGGATGACCCTCGTCGAACACGACGCCATCCGAACCGATCCGACCCGCATGGCTCAAGGCATCATGACTGGCATTGGCTTCCTTGGCGCAGGAGTTATTTTCAAGGAAGGTCTAACAGTTCGGGGCCTCACGACGGCCGCTTCTATTTGGGTCACAGCGGCAATCGGCGTTCTAGTCGGCATCGGCTTCTGGTTTGCTGCTGTTGTGGGAACGGTGGCGACGCTGATGGTATTGTCCGTTTTCCGGAGGATCATAGAAGCGCGACTGCCAAGCGAATTCTATGCGCATCATATGCTTCGGTTTGCACGGGAACGGGTGATGAGTGAGAGCGACGTTCACAAGATGATTGGAGATCATGGCTTCACCATCGCTAATCTATCATCGAGGCTGAGCGAGGGCGGCCAACAATTCGAGTATCGGATGGTCATCAAAAGTCATCATCGAGCAAATGCCGAGAGACTATCGGCCTACTTGCGAGCGCTCCCCGACGTGGTCGAATTTCGGATCACGCCAACCGGCGACTGAGGGGCCATTCAGGGCCGAACTCTTGCGCAATCCGATGATTGTGCGAGTATGCTCTCGCGGCGGTACGCGCTGGCCAGCAAGTACCTCCCTTGGCCCGCTTCTGCTAGTACCCGGAATCAGAGCTGAGTGATACGGCGGCCTTTGAAAGGGCGTTGACGGACCTTTTTCTTGGTCCAGACGAAGGGCTCGGCTTTGTCGTTGTAGGCGTTGACGTAGGCATCGATGTGTTCCTGGAGCTGCTTGAGGCTTGTGAAGGAGGTGCCGCTAAGTGACTGCCCCTGCAAGATCGAGAACCATACCTCGACCTGATTGAGCCAGGACGCGCTTGTCGGCGTGAAATGAAATTGCACGTTGGGGTGGGCCTTGAGCCAGGGCTCATTCTTCTTATGGGTGTTGAGGTTGTCGAGGATGACGTGAAGCTTTCGGCCTGGAAAGGCCGCGGTGACGCTGTTCATGAAGTCGAGAAACTCGACGCGGCGACGACGTTTTGAATGCGTCGCGATGATCTTTCCGGTGGCGACCTCAAGCGCCGCAAACAGTGTTGTCGTGCCATGCCGCTTGTAATCGTGGCTTTGGCCGGTCAAGGCGCGGCCATTGGGCAACTTCAGATAACCCTGCGCTCGCTCCAAGGCCTGGATCGAAGGCTTCTCGTCCACGCATAGCACAATGGCCTTGGCGGGCGGGGCGACGTAGAGACCAACAACATCGGCGGCTTTGGCCGTAAAGTTCGGGTCGTTGCTCTCGCACCAGGACTTGCGAGCCGCGAGGTCAATCTTGTGGCTGCGCAGAACCGCCAGACATATTGGACGTCAACATCGCCCAGCGCCTCGGCCAGCAGAGGGCCGGTCCAGCGCGCAAATCCTTGCGGGGCCGGCTTATCCAGCAGCTTCAGAATCCGCTTGTCGGTGGCCTTCGTATAGATGGTGCCGGGCCGCGGCTTTCTTGCAACCCTTCAAGGCCATGATCCGGCATAGCGGTGCCGCCATAAGGCTGACAATCCGCGGCTGACACTCCGGACTTTCTCCGACTCCTTTGGCGATCGAGCGGGTGCTGCGCCCGGCCGCCGCCAACAGGACTATCCGCGCCCGCTTCAAATCGCGCTGCAACGTCACCGGCGAGCGACAACACGCCTCAAGCACCTTGCGATCTTTCCGCGAAAGGTGGACTTCTCTTGCTTCGGGGATCATCCATATCTTCATGAATTCACGACTCACGATCCAAGAAAAGTGGGTACTAGGTTCCCCCTATCGGAGGCGGGCCAGCTCGCCGCGCGCGCGGCGAAATTCCTGTTGTGGCCCCGTAGCTGAAGATCGCTGGAATACGTGTCATGTCGGCTGTCGGAGGCAAACCGGACGCCGTTTTCGCGCAAGGTTCGGTTGATCTATGTCAACATCGGTGATGCTTTAGCCCGCACGCTGGCTGCAGCCGCACCTGAGACGGCGCATGACTACTGCGGCGTGCAACCGGGAGCTTGAAAATGTCCGAGCCGAAACAACTCTGTCGTCGCAGCGCACTCGCGTTGATTGGATATGCAGCAGCGTTTGGAGTTGTGGGGCCGTCGGCCATTATGGCGGTGTCACAGGCGGAAGCGCAAACCAGCCCGGCGCCGGCCGCTCCAATGACACCGCCCACTGAAACACCGCAGTCGGGTACGGAGCGACGTCAGGATCGACGCACTGGGCGGACGGAACGGCGTCAGGATCGACGGACAGGGCGAACAGAGCGGCGTCAGGCGCGACGGACCGGGCGCACGGAGCGGCGCGAAGAGCGGCATGGCGGTGCTACCGAAGAGAAAAAGTAGTCGCCGGTCCACCAGCACGTCGCCAGGAACCACGATCAAGGGCGCTACGGCTGCTCGCGGAAGCCTGACAGCGAGGTCCAGCTTTACGCCTTTGATTGTCTAGTGTGCGACAGTGCGGATCTGCGCAAGCTGCCGCTGACGCTGCGCAAACCAATCTGGCGCGGATCCTGGCCCGGCGGATCGACGGCATCCACGTTGCGCCGTTCGAGCAAGGCGAGATCGGGCCGGACCTTTTCCGTCATGCCTCTAAGCTGGGGCTGGAGGGTCTGGTCTCGAAGCACCGTGACAGCACCTACCGCGGCGGCCGGTTCGATCCGGCGTTCAGGCGGGTGATGGAGCAGTTCTAGGGCGTGTACTCATAATCGGGGACGCCGTCTGACGTCGGCTATGCCTCTGATAGCGGCCGACATCGGAATGTTGCGCGACTTCCGCCTTGGGGCCGATTTTGTTGAAAAAGTCGGCTGTTGCGGCGCAGATAGTATCAGTGATTTAGTCTGTCTAGTTGGCAGGACTGAAGATCATGATGGGGCATCGGCAAATCGAGCAAGCCGCTTTGTTCTATGAGTTCTCACTTGAGAAGCATATTCCCGCCGATCATCTGCTCAGGTCGATCGACAGGTTTGTTGACCTCGGAGAGATCAAGCGGGACCTGGCACCTTTCTACAGCAACATCGGTCGGCCTTCGATCGATCCGGAGCTCATGATCCGGATGCTGCTGATCGGTTACTGCTTCGGTATCCGGTCGGAGCGGCGCCTGTGCGATGAGGTTCACCTTAATTTGGCCTACCGGGGGTTCTGCCGGCTCGGTCTCGAGGGGGCGGTGCCGGATCACTCGACGTTCTCCAAGAACACGCACGGCCGCTTCCGGCAAAGCGATCTCTTCCGACGCATGTTCGAGTGCGTGTTGCGCCGCTGCATCGAGGAGCGGCTGGTCGGCGGTGAAGGGTTTGCAGTCGATGCGACCTTGATCAAGGCCGATGCCAATCGGCAGAAGGGCATCGAAGGCGACAAGGGACTTCCGCCGGCGGCGGCTGGACGAGCCATCAATGAGTATTTAGCTGTCCTCGACGATGCAGCCTTCGGGGCAGCGACCGAAGTCACCCCCAAGTTCGTGTCGCCCTCCGACCCGGCGGCGCGCTGGACGGGGGCTCACGGCGGCCAAGCCTTCTTCGCCTACTCCACGAACTACCTGATCGACGTCGAGAACGCGATCATCGTCGATGTTGAGGCGACTACGGCGATTCGGCAGGCGGAGGTGCTGGCTGCCAAGCGCATGATTGAACGCTCGCTCGACCGGTTCGATCTCTATCCAAGCCGGCTCCTCGGCGACAGCGGTTATGGCTCGGCCGAGATGCTCGGCTGGCTGCTCTATGAGCACGGCATCGAGCCCCATGTTACAGTGTTCGACAAGTCGGCCCGCACAGACGGCATCTTCTCGCGCGACGACTTCACCTATGACCATACCGGAGACGTCTATCGTTGCCCCGATGGCAAAGTTCTTACCACGACCGGAATGCTGGTGAATGATGGTGCCACCATGCTTTACCTAGCCAGTAAGCGCGATTGTGATCGCTGCGCATTGAAGCTCCGGTGCTGCCCCACGCAGGCCTCACGGAGGGTGCCACGCTCGATCTACGAGGGCGCTCGCGACATGGAGCGCCAGATCGCAAGATCATGGGAGGGTCGCACTTCTCGTCGGCTCCGCAAGAAGATCGAGATGCTGTTCGCGCACCTCAAGCGCATTCTCAAGCTCGATCGCCTGCGACTAAGGGGTCCGAACGGCGCGCGCGACGAGTTCACCCTCGCAGCCACCGCCCAGAACCTCCGCAAAATGGCCAAGCTGATCCCAATGCCAACCCCAAGGCTCGCATAAGAACTGGTGAGCCCTTCGTCCGCATCGCAACTCGTACCATTACAGCGAACTACTTCGGGCCTTTTTCAACAGAATCGGCCAACAGCAGAAATCGAGGTTCAAAAGTTTGCTAAGAAATGACTATTCGGGTTTAAACCAAAGCGTCAGCAAACATCGGCGCGCGATTTTCCAGATTGGCCCTGACCGCCTCAACCTGATTGGGACTTCCGAGCAGCGCGCGTTGTTCACTGGTCTCGGCGGTAGCGCGGACAGCGCGTCGCAGGCGACGGCCTGATTGAGCAGCCGCTTCGCGGCACGGATCGCGTCCGGACTGCGCCCCGCGATCTCGCGGGCAGTTGCCAATGCTTTAGTGAGGGGATCGGCGATCACGCGCGTGGCGAAGCCGTAGGCGAGCGCTTCCTCCGCGGAAAAAATTCGTCCGGTGTAGGTCAGTTCGCGGACCACATCCTCCCGCGCAAGAGACCGCATGAGTTGAGTCACCGCCATGTCGGGCACCAAACCCCACTTGCTCTCTATGATCCCCAGCCGCGTACCGGGCGCGACCTATCGCAAATCAGCACCGAGCGCGAGTTGGAAGCCGCCCCCGAAACGCAACACCGTGAACCGCCGCGATCACCGGAACCGCCATCTCTCGCCAGATCCAGACGATGTGCTGGACAAAATTGGCGATGCCGTGCGTCCGCTTGGTGAGATCGGCGAATGGAAGAATACTTTTGCCTTGCGCCGTCGCAGCGATTTCTTCGATATCGAGTCCAGCGCAAAAGGCGCGGCCTTCGCCCGACAGCACCACTGCGCGCCCGCTAGCGTCTTCCTTGAGGCGGGAGCCCGCTTCGGCAATAGCTTTAAACATGTTCGGATCCAGCGCGTTCATTTTGTCCGCGCGATTGAGCCGGACGTGGGCGATGCCATCCGTCATCGACAGCCGAATGCGATCTTTCATGACATGATCTCCTTTACGCCAGGCAGAAACATATTCATCGCGCCTGCCGCACGACAGCTCATGCGGCGGGCATTTGCGCCATGGATTGAGGCACGGCCTCGGAAAATCCCGAGCGCCATGAAGGATGCGCCGGTTGCCAACCAAGTTCCTTTTTGGCCTTGGCGTTTGATCCCGCGCGCACTTGCGTCATCATCGAAACCAGATGCTTCCCTGCGACTACTCGTGCGATCCACGCAGGCAGGCGATGCGGCTCCTTCGCACCTATGATCTTGGCCAGCGTCGGAAGCCAATCGCGGACCTGAGCGGGATCATCGTCTGTAATATTATAGATGCTGCCGGGTTTGCCGCGTTCGATGGCTTTGACCGTAGCCGCAGCCGCATCATCGACATGCACGAACGACCACCAGCCGGCGCCGTTACCTATCACCGGGGTGCGCCGGTTGCGCACCTGCTCCAGCATGGAGCTATCGAGTAGCCCCGTGCCGGGTCCGTAGAACGAGCCGTAACGCAGAACGATACCTTCCGGCTGCACCGAGCCGGTGACGGTTCGTTCCAGATATTGGATCGCGCGCAAGGTTAAACGCTGTTTCGCGGGCGGATCGGGATCCAGCGTATCAACTTCTGTTTTGATCGCGCCGCCGTCGCGCGCGTAAGGCCAGCCGCAATAACTCTGGGCAACTAAGCGTTTGACACCAGCCTCCCGCGCGGCTGTCAGAAGGATGTCGGTCCCCTTTGTCCTCAATTCGTTGCTCCTTGCGAATACGCGGTCGAAGTGCCGCAGATCGGTTGCTCCGGAGAGATCGGTCATTTCGTGAACGACGGCATCCGGCCTGATCAACGCCAGCTTCGCCCGTATCGCAGCGGCATCGAGGCCGTCGGCAATCACGGGTTCCGCGCCCATCCTTTTGATGAATTCGGCCTTCGTGGCAGTGTGCGTGAGGCCTGTCACCGAATGGCCTGCCGCGATCAGCGCGGAAACGAGCGGACGCCCGACGGCGCCGGTGGCACCAGCAACGAATATTTTCATGGCGGGTTCCTCCAATTTTCGCTATACCTACCCAAGAGTAGGTTAGGTCAAGCTAAGATTGGTTGTGCATGAAATCAATCCCCCGAAGGCGGCTGACGTTCGACCAGCGGCGGAACACGATTTTCGCCGCAGCGACCCGCCAATTTGCTCGCAAAGGCTACGACGGCGCCTCCATGAGCGGGATAGCGGCCGCAGCCGGTATCACAAAGCCAGTTCTTTACGATCACTTTGCGTCGAAGGACGCGATATTCGAGACGTTGCTGCGTTCGATCCGTGATGATTTGCTGGCGAAGGGACGCGCCATCGGACAATCAACCGCCGGCGAGGAGATCAAGTTCCGCGCGGCGGTCGATACCTTTTTTGCGTTCGTCGAGGCGCAGCCGGACGCGGCGAAAATCCTCCTGATCGTCCCGCAAGGCAATCCTGTCACCGTCAAGGTGTCGCGCGACGTGCAACAAGGAGCGACGACTGCGATCTCGCAGCTCTTGAAATCCTATCTTCCAGCCGGGGCAACCTGGCAGTACGAAGCTGCCGGCGAATTTCTCAAGGAAGGTCTGCACGCTTTGGCAAAATGGTGGCTAAGTCATCCCGGTCATTGTCGTGACTTGATCGTCGATCTTGTCATGAAGGCATGCTGGACAGGATTTCAGCCAGTCAAAGCTGGTAAAGCTTGCAGGTAATATTCAGTTACCGTAACCGCCAGTGCACTCAGCTCCGATGGCTATCGGGTTAGCCGCGCTGGCTTTGTCCGCTTCGGGGTCATAAGCAGCCGATGCCGACCGGGGGGGGGCACTTCCGCTTAACCCTCCAAGACTGACGTTTATGAGTACGCGCCCTAGTGGCGGCCGACTTTGATATCGCTCGCGGGATGGACCGCGACGCCATACTTGCCGAGCTGCTGGAGATCGATGAGCTTCCGTAGCTCTATGGCTTCCGTCATGAACTCGTCGCGCGGCAGCGCCCCTAACGATACCAAATCATTTCCGGAGCCAACGAGATACTTGGATAATAGCCCCAGACTGGCCGACAGCGTTTCGTGGTCTGGAACGAGCCTTGCCCTTATCACCGGCATGACGCCAGAAGCCGCGATTGTCGCGGACCACTGGTCGTTAGGATCATCGATGGCCCGGCCAATCTGCCATTTGATAAATTCCATCAGATCGGACACGAATTCTCGCACGTCGGAACGGTAGTGGCGCGGTTGATCATTCATGGGTCAGCATCCCTCGTCGCGTTTGCGGGGACGAAGTTACATGCCCAAGGTTACCACACCGGCAGGCGTCAGCGTCGGGCCACAGGAGGCCGCACAGCGCGCCCTTCGGCGCCGGGCCACTGACCCGCCGGCAAGCCGCGCCAGCGCATGCCATCGGTCACAGACAAACAGACAGTGCCCGTTTAACATTTCGTTAACTTATCGGGAGGACCATCACCTCCGTCCCATCTGGGACAGTGGTGCATTGAGACCACGGAGCCGTCACCCTATCCACCCCCGGTGACGGCTCCGACCAGCACGCCAGCATTGGGCATCGCTAACCGATAGCGAACGGCACCACGCCAGCACGCCACGCACGTCGGAACGGGCAGCGACCTTCGTCTCGCGAATTTATGGCCCGAAAACCCAAATCATTGGCGGGCAATAACAAGATTGGCTGCGGCTGTTCGGGTAACGCATCAGCGCCGCCGAGCACCGCACGTCGCGGCTAACCCAACATCATCTGGCAAAACCGACCATGAACCGAGACGACGTGCTTGTCTTGCTTTCGTTCGTCTGGCTTGTCGCCCTCTGCGGCGCCGCGATTTGGGTGCTATTTTTTTGGCATCCATACTGATCTTGACTGTATGGACGCCAAAACGGAACGAGTTTCGCCGCCAACCTCATTCGCTCGAAAAGGCGCTGACTGCCTCTGGAATGTGGCCGTGGTATGGGGCAGCGGGCGGAAAGAGCGGCTAGGCCCCTATAAAACTGAAGCAGCCGCTCAAGAACTCATCAAAGCGCAGTTGGCCGCTTGGCATGAGGGCCGAAAGCTATTTCTGAAGTCGCCGCAGTAGCCGCACTGGGAGCGCCACCGCGTCAGTCGGGCCGATAGGGGATGGCTTCCTCGATTGTGCATTCCCTGATCTTCGACGGCGCGATGTCTCCGAAGTAGAGCCACCATGTATCCGTCGCCCATCTTGCGAAGACGTCGTCGAGGTCTGGCAGACCGTCGATGTGGTGATAGTTGGCGCGATGCCACTGCCCGTATGGTTTCGCGTGTCGCCTAGACCAGCGGACGCGTGCAAGGGTCGCGATGAGCCGGGTGACCTGCGCGAGATCCGAGTCGTCAGTTCCACCGGCTCCAAGCGCCGCGTCGCCGATGAGGCAACGCTCCGCAGTGCGACCGGCGAGCATGACGACGGCGCGCCGCTCGACGGAATTGCGGGTCACCAGGTCGTCATCGTCCCAGTCAATCCGCGTCTGGCCTGCCGATCCGCCACTGCGGCCGACAGTGCAGCGCTTGAGGACGCCGGAAGGCGCTACAAGCGCGGTCACCGCATGCGCGGCCTCATGGATGCAGATCCGGTTGAGCGCGGCCGGCGCGATCTCCTCGATCGGTACGATGGCGTGCGCAATGTCCTCAAGCGCCAGCGCGCGGCCCGCGGTTCGCGCAATCCGGCGCGCGTCGCGCACGGCCATCATGATCTCGGCGCCAGTCGATCCATCCATCAGATGAGCCACATCTGTTAAATCGTCTCCCGGCAGTTCCCCATGCAGGTGGTAACGCAGTATGTTGACCGTACCGGCGTGGTCGGGACGCGTGATCTCGATCGCCCGCTCGAGACGTCCAGGGCGCAACACCGCGGCATCGACGCCGCCGATGTTGTTCGTGGCGGCGACAACCACAATTCCGGCGCGCTTGCCGGCGACCGCATTGTCGAGGCTGAGCAGGAAATCCGTCACAACAGGAGTCCACCAGTCCGCGCCGCGGGGCGACATGGTGGCGCGGTTTGGCAGCGCGTCGATCTCGTCGAGAAACAGAATGCACGGCGCGCCAAATGCGGCGGCACGCTCGAACATCGCTCGGGATGCTTTTATCACCGAATCCAGGAATCCCGGCGAGTTCGCAAATAAATCGGCGATCGAGAAGGCAACCAGCGGCACGCCGCAGAGACGACCCCGCTCGATATCGAGACCGCGCTTCGCGCCGCCGCTGGGCAAGCGTACCTGGTGACCACCAGCACCCGGCCGGCTTCCATATCGTGCTCGGTATGTCAGCCTGGCATGCCGCGCTCGCTGATGCCGGCGTGACGGTCGAGCAAAACTGGGCGGCGCTTGCAAGGCGCAAGTAATTGACGCCGTGTGCGCCAGGCGGCGTATCACATACCATCCAGCACTTGCGAAGTTGAACAATCAACAGGTCGACACCCCGTAATCCGATCTCATTTTACCGAGTCCTGGGAGCAACACCATCGCATCGCTAGCCGGGCATTACGCTAGGAAGTTGTGCCGCTTGCCCTATCCGCTTGGCAAAAATGCCGGCTGAAACGTTGGGCCGGCCCGTTTGCTCGGAACGCCGAGTGATCAATTCGGCCACGTTGGCAGAGCACCCGCAAGTTGCCATGCGGTGGAAAACGCGCAAGCTGCAGTGAAAAAGATCGCGCCTGCCATTTTCGCGCCAGATATCGACGTTTGCTTTTTGGAGCAAAACCGACAAAGGGGAACATGATGTGCAGCGGGTCGCCCTGGTCCGACAACGAAACTTCGGTGCTGATCGAGCTCTGGCCAACGCACTCCGCAACGCAGATCGCAAGAAGACTTAACCGGACGCGCTCGGAAGTTGGCGCCAAGGCGCGCCGGCTCAAACTGGCCGGCATGCTGCCGGTTCACCTGCACAAAAACTTTGCTGTCGATCCGATGCCAACACCCTTGCGGCCCCGTCGCGCCAGGCCGATGCAGGCGATCATGTTGAAACCGCTGCCCGTCGATGCCGGCTTAATCATGCGGCCGTGCTCGCTGCTCGAGCTCGAGCCCGACCGCTGCCGCTGGCCGATCGGCGACGTCGAGGACCGCGCGGTGCTGTTCTGCGGCGGCGTGGTGGAGCGTAAAGGCTATTGTGCCGGCCATGCGCGGATCGCGAAGGGGTAATCAACCCCGAGGCCGTGCCGACCGATCCTGGCATTGACCGGCGGCGGCGCGCCGTTAGCCTGCGGCCCACTTCCTGCTGCCTTTGATCCCGATCAAGGTCGGGCGTCGGTGCCGCCTTTGGATGCCGGGGCAAGGAGCAAGCCATGATCCTGTACCACTTCACCCCGATGGAGAACGTCGACACGATCAAGCGCGACGGTCTGCGGGCATCGGCAGGGACTGACGACGATATGGTCGGGAGCAGCACGTCCGTCGTCTAGTTGTGCGACCGGCCGACGTTAGAAGCCACAGATGCTGAAATGGAGATGTATCGGCAGCACTTCCCGGAGGAACTCGTCAGCAAGCGATGGTTTCGCCCCCAAGACAGCGAGTTGATGGCGAGGTTCACAATCCGGCTGCCGTCCCATGACCGGAAGCTGAAACAATACGGGCATTGGCATCGCGCCAACTATCACCTCATAGACGGTCTGCCAAACCCCGACGACGTTTTCGCAAGATGGGCGATAGATACATGGTGGCTCTACTTCGGAGATATCGCGCCGTCGAAGATCAGGGAATGCACAATCGAGGAAGCGATCCCCTATCGGCCCGGCTGACGCGGGGGCGCTCCCGGTGCGGCTATTGCGGCGGTTTCAGAAATAGCTTTCGGCCCTCATGCCAAGCCGCCAACTGCGCTTTGATGAGTTCTTGGGCGGCTGCTTCAGTCTTATAGGGGCCTAGGAGCCTGTCCGAATAGCGGCTGTTCAATTCTGAGCGAGTTTGATTTAACCTTGGGCGATGAGCAAGTATTTTCGCCGCTGGAATATCGATCAGACGCTGCTTCTGCCGCCGAATGTGCAGGACTTCGTGCCGAAAGGCCATGTCTCACGGTTTATCGTTGAACTGGTGCGGGAGAGCCTCGATCTCAAGGATATCACGGGCAGCTATGTGAGCGGGCTCGGGCAGCCGCCGTTCGACCCGCGCATGATGGTGGCGCTTCTGCTGCACGGCTATGCGAGTGGGCTGTATGAGCTGGTCCCGGTTGTCTGAACAGAATCTCCGCATCGATAAGTGGAGCGTCTGCCGGGGTTATGCTGCCAGGCGGAGCGGCAGCGGGGTGAAGTAGGCTTGATCCGGCGTGCTGCCGTCAAGACTCGAATGGGGACGTCTACTGTTATAAAAGTCGAGATATCGGCCGATCGAATTGCGCGCCTCGCTGACGCTATCATAGGCCCGTAGGTACACCTCCTCGTATTTGACGCTGCGCCACAACCGCTCGACGAACACGTTGTCCCGCCATGCGCCCTTGCCGTCCATGCTGATCGCGATGCCGTTGTCGGCGAGCACGCCGGTAAAAGCCTGTGCGGTGAACTGGGAGCCTTGATCCGTATTGAAGATGTCCGGCTTGCCGTGACGAGCCAAGGCATCCTCCAGCGTCTCGACGCAGAAGGCTGCTTCCATGGTGATCGACAGCCGCCACGACAGAACCCGGCGTGTTGCCCAGTCCAGCACCACGGCGAGATAGACGAACCCACTCGCCATCGGGATGTAGGTGATGTCCATCGCCCAGACCTGGTTCGGCCGTGTGATCTCCATGCCGCGCAGCAGATACGGATGGATCTTGTGGCCGGGCTCGGGTTTGGTCGTGCGCGGACGGCGATAGAGCGCCTCTATCCCCATCCGCCGCATCAGCGTCTTGACATGCCGGCGGCCGATCTTGCACCCCTCGGCAGCCAGCAGGCCTCTCAACATTCGCGAACCGGCGAAAGGGAACTCCAGATGCAGCCGGTCGAGACGCCGCATGATCGCGAGATCGGCGTCCGGCACCGGACGCGGCAGGTAATAAACGCTGCCGCGGCTGATCTGCAAAATCTCCGCCTGCTTGGTGATCGACAGATCGTGCTCACGGTCGATCATCGCTTTGCGCTCAGCAATCCCGCCTTGGTGAGCGCTCCTTCTAAAAAACTAATCTCGGCGCTACGCGCCCCCTGTGGGATAGAAACGGGCTTGGCGATAGACTGCGTTCGGAAGGGAGCGGCCGATACGATTTTGGTGGCATGTAACCCCGTCAAAAAACCTGGTCCATGGGCTGTTGCGCACTTGAGAGTGGTGACGCCGTCCCGGCGATCCCGTTTAGGAATTTGAATAACTTGCGCAGCTCAGCCCTTCCGCTTGTGTCAGCAGGAGGATAGGAGATGAACCGCAACAGATCGAAGTCCAGGGTCGACCGCACGATGCCGGTGGTGCACCCGAACGCGGCTGCCCTCGACATTGGCGCGACCATGCACATGGCTGCCGTGAGGGCAGATCGCACACCTGAGCCAGTTCGCAGCTTCGGTACATTCACGGCCGATCTGCATCGACTGGTCGACTGGTTTATGGAATGCGGCGTCGAGACGGTCGTCATGGAATCGACCAGCGTCTACTGGATTCCGATTTTCGAGCTTCTCGATGCGCGGGGATTTACCGTGTTTCTTGTCAACGCGCGCGATGCCAAGCATGTGCCGGGGCGCAAGACCGATGTCAGCGATGCGCAGTGGCTGCAGCGGCTCCATTCGTTCGGATTGCTGCGGGCGAGCTTTCGGCCCAAAGGGCAAATTGCGGAGCTGCGAGCCTACGTGCGTCAGCGCGAGCGTTTGCTGGAGTACGCCGCCTCACACATCCAGCATATGCAAAAGGCATTGACCGAGATGAATCTTCAGCTCCACCACGTTGTGGTCGACATCACGGGCACGACTGGCCTGCGCATCATTCGCGCGATCCTTGCCGGCGAGCGCAATCCTGAGGCGCTGGCGTGTTTGCGCCATTATAGTTGCCACTCCAGTGCCGAAACGATCGCGAAGGCGCTCACCGGAAGCTACCGCGCGGAGCATCTGTTTGCGCTCGATCAGGCTCTCGCCCTTTACGACGTTTACCACGAGAAGGCATCTGCCTGCGACGTCCGAATCGAGGCTGTGTTGAAGGAACTCATTATCCGTAGGGGTCACGATCCTGGATCAGCGCCGCCGGTCTCGCGGCGTCGGAACAGAACCGATCAAGCGAACGCTCTGGCTTTCGACGTCCGCGCGTCGTTGTTTGGGCTGCTCGGAAAGGACGTCACCACCATCGACGGCCTCGGTCCTTACCTCTCGCTGAAGCTGATCGCAGAATGCGGCGACGACCTTACCTCATGGCCAAGTGCAAAGCATTTTACCTCCTGGCTGGGGTTGGCGCCGAGCAATAAGGTCTCCGGGGGAAAAATGCTCTCGTCACGAACGCGCCGGTCCGGCGGTCGGGCGGCAGCTCTTCTGCGCCTTGCTGCCGTAACCGTCGGACGCACCGACACCGCGCTCGGCGCCTTTTATAGAAGACTGTCGTCCCGCATCGGCAAGGCCAAGGCAGTCACCGCGACGGCCCGCAAGATCGCAGTCCTGTTCTACAACGCTGTCCGTCACGGAATGGACTACGTCGATCCCGGCGCCTCGTCCTACGAGACACGCTACCGTACGCGAGTGATCAACAATTTGCACCGACGTGCCAAGACATTCGGCTTTGTTCTGCAGCCCTTGGAACCGGGAGTTGGTGCCGTTTCTTAGGAATCGTTCTCCAGCGTCAGCTCTCCGATCTTGGCGTGCAGCGACTTCACGTCGATCGCAGGCGCGGCAGGCGACATGCTCCCAGAGCCGAAGACCCCGGAAGCCCCACCCTCCAACTGCGCCTTCCACGCCGTAATCTGATTGGGGTGGACGTCGAACTGCTCGGCAAGCTGAGCTATCGTCCGCTCGCCCTTGACGGCGGCAAGCGCCACCTTCGCCTTGAACGCCGGTGTGTGGTTCCGGCGCGATCGTCTGTTCATGGTCTCTCCTGTTCACGGCGATTATCGCCGCGTTCAGGCAGAAACTCCACTTATCGTCTTGTTCAAATTTGCGGAGCCGGCTCTGAAGACCTTAAGTTAATCCGCCAGATTGTTGCCGGCGGCGGGCGCAAATACACTGCGGGAAATATCGATCGCAGCAGATACGATCGATTGGTCGATTTAGGATGGTTGATTCCGTTCAAGACCGACAGCAGCGACGTCGAATATCAAGTAACGGACGAAGGCCGAGCCGCTGCGGCTTTTTGATGCTGGTCGAGTGGGGCTGAAGGCGAAATGAGCGACGAAGACGAAAGCACTCCTTCCGGCTTCATCGTCGCAGCAGAGCGCGCGATCCTCAGGTTTCTAAGCGACCGCAAAGCGAACGCGGCCAGCCGGGAAGACCCGGGAACGTCCACCGTCAACCAAATGGCGGACGATTCTGGGGAGATGTCCCGATCGCTGTTGAACTACGTCGGGCCGACGTTGCCGGAATGAATGTTACGCGGCCCTCGTGACGTGGGCAACGGGCTTGATCGTCATGCGATCGTGGTGAGCCTGAAGGGCCGCACGCAGAACCGACAATTGCTTATGCGCCTTCAATCGTCGGAAGCCCTTGTTGGCCTCGATCATGCCGGCCGCGACCCATCGCAAGGCCATACCGGCATCTCGCCAGCGTTTGACGTTGCGCGTGACGCGGCGAATGGTGCCCATCATGTTCTCGGCGATGTTGGTACAGGCGAGCGATCGACGAAGCTCCTTCGGCAGCTTCAATCGGACGACAGTCAGGATTTCGTCGAGGCCTTCGAGGATGCTGGCCGCTACGCCGGGCCATTGCTGGTCGAGTCGACGCGCGAGATTGCGGATCAATTTTTCAGCCTTGTCGGCGTCATCGAGCTCCCAGGCCTGGCGCAGCACCCGACGGGTGGCCGCATGATGCTCTTTCGGCAGGCGTTCCATGATGTTGCGCGCCTTGTGGATCTGGCAGCGCTGGATCGCAGCGGCCGAACCGAAGGTGCGGCGGATCGCCTTCGACAACGCTTTCGCGCCGTCGACGATGAACAGTCTTGGCACCGTCGGGTCGAGCCCGCGCGAGACCAGGTTGTCCAGCAGGGCCTGAACCGTTGCGGCGTTCTCGGTCGCCCCTTCCACCAGCGCCAGCGGATGCTTGTTGCCTTCACCGTCAACCCCGATCGCGGCGACCAGCACGAGATCGTCGCCGAGATGCAGCCCGTCGATTTGGACCACCAGAAGGTCGAGCGCGGACAGATCGGCAGCCATGAAGTCGGCCAGCCGCGCCGCCGACAGCGCCACGAACCTCCGCGAGGCCGCCGACTTCGAAACCCCCGATCCGGGCGGTGCCGGCACGTCACCCTCGGGCAGCCGGACAGCGCGGCCGAACCGGCGCGTCGACACATTGATCAGCATCAGGTTCATCGCCCAGCGACCGAGCCAGTCCTCCTGCGCCGCCGTTTCCCAGCTCGGGATCGTGACCTCGCGGCCGTCCACGCCCCGGACCCGCGGGCGCTCGACCTCGATCTTGCCACCGTGGAAGCCGATCCGTCCCCGCGTTCGGCCCCAACGGTGCGCCCGCCGCGCCGCGTCGCGACCGTGGCGCGGCCCGCAGGCCGCCGTGACATCCGCCTCCATCATCGTGCCGAGCGCCTCGATCCCTGCCGCAAGGCAGAACCGATCGAAGCTCGCCCGCACTTCTGCAAACGCTTCGTCCACAGCCCCGGTCGCCGGCGAACCAGCCGGTGTGATATCTCTCGTCATGGCGTTGCTCTCCTTTGTGGAATCAGCACCCCGAGCCTACCGGCTCAAGGTGGGCAACGCCGACCTCTTCAGAAATTCAACAGAACCCGGGACATCCCCCGATTCGGTACGCGCAATTTTTGTCAAACAAACAAAGACCGTCGAAGAACTGGCGGCAATGATCCACCAAGACTTGAGCAAGATCGAGGGTTGCCCGGAGACCGGCGTCAAGGTGACCGTCTACGGTTCCAACCCATGGAATTGTCTGCTGACATTTGGCGCCGATGCCGGCCCTGTCCGCAATAGGGCCGAGCTAAAGGCCTTTTGTGATATAATCACTGAGCGATTGAAGCGGCTGTACGATGTTCGGGACGCGCGCTGAACATCTCGACCAGCCAATTAGGCCGCATGACGATCCGCATCTTCAAGCACGAGGCGGTGTCCCAGACCGGCAAATTTGAGGTTCGGTTTCCAGGCGGAACGCCCGGGCTGTGTTTTGTGACAGACTGGTTTGTGACAGACTGGATGGCAATGAGTGGCACGCGTTACTGAGTAAGCGCTACTACGAAGAGCCTCAGTCCCGCCAGCCCCGGACTGGGGCTCTTTCGTTTATCGGAAATTAAAAACGCCGCCTGCTTAAATGGACCGCAGGCGGCGGGTTACCAGCCCCGAGGGGGATGATGCAAAACCCCGGTAAAGGTTAGTCTACGTGGACTAACGGAAGGTTCAATGATCCTAAGTCCGCGCGCGACGCTTTTGCTTACTCTTAGTTGAAAATAGATTGCCGAGCGGAACCAGCGGCATACAAAAGTCTGCTGCGGCGGCAAACAAAAATTATACAACGACCACCCGTGCGGTTCCTGCTCCCCCAGAGCCAGAGATTTCGCTCCCACCGTCGCGTTCTGCGCCATTCCGTGGTCGCAGTTCGCGTCGGCGGCCAACCCCTGCCGTTAGGTTTCTTAAATGTGGTCGGCCTCGATATCAGGATGCAGTCGGCCACAGCGTCGGCGTCGGCGACACTGTGAATGCTGATCGAGTAGTAACCCCCATCGGCGCCGTTGGGACCCCTTCAAGCCATTGATTTCGCTAAATGGGATGATTGGACCCCCACGCCAATCATGGTCGAGAGCCCGCGCCGAAACACAGGTCGGCTCTTTGCGCTGACTCTCCCCTCGTAAACCGGCGCGAGCCGACCGGGATACTGATTCCTATCTTGAGAATGCGGCGATGAGACGGATGTCTCGCGCGAACTGATCTTCTTGGCCGGCTAACGCTGCCGGGTTCGGTTACCGATGCACGTAGGCTGCGGGCACGACGCAGTAACCGACGATTTCGGGCTGGGGATCGAATTTATAGACGTGCAAACCGAACGCCTGCTCGTCTCTGGCAGACCGGTTGGCGGCGTCGAAACGGACCGCGATCACGATGCCGTCCGTGCCCAAGCCGGAGGCGTATCCGAGGGAGAGTGCGCTGTTCCGTGCGAACGACACGGACTACGCCTTGTCAGGCGGCGGAAAACGGAACCCGTCGTCGACGATAGACTGGAGAAAGCGCCGGTCGGTTCCGTGAAAGAACACCTCCGGATCCTGCTCCATCTCGTCCGGAAACAGGCGATAACCGTTGTGCTCGCCCGGTGTTTCGAACCGATGCTCATCGAGGCCGGCGAAGGCAGTGTAGGGTGTCGGGGTGATCGTGGTGGTCATGAGAATGCTCCTTGCTTCATGTTGTAGCTCAGTGGGTTCCATCCAGTTTTAGCGATTGGCTGCGTTTGACCGAGGCACAGCCCGCTAGGCCGATGCGGCCCGTCGCATCGGTAAAATCCCAACGAACTAATAGATGTAGATGATGGAACTGTTTTCGATGGCACATCTTGCGTGCCCAAAATGCCATCTTATGTACCGGGGTAGGGGTCGCGCTACCGCGAATTGTCGCTGGCCGAGGTGATTGTAGTTTTCTTACAATGGTTTGCACATGATCTTTGAGATTGAAGATTTGGTTGAGGTAAGCTGCGGGCGCCGCCGCAGCCACTCGTTGTTCGGATGATCGATGGCTGGCGGGGCGAGTGATACCGAAGAAGAGGTCCCAAAAACCGCTCTCAGGCCGGCTGCTCCGCGCATCGGTCTAGCGCTTTCTGGCGGCGGGGTCCGAGCTGCGGTGTTCCATCTCGGCGTCCTCCGGCGATTGGCTTTCGAGTGTCTCTTGGAAAACGTCGCAACCGTGTCGACCGTGTCCGGAGGCAGCCTGATCACCGCCGTCATCGTCGCCCAGGCCGGCATGAATTGGCCCTCGTCGGTCAAGTATCTCGAAACGGTCTATCCAGACCTCCGCCGGCGGATCACGACCGGCGACCTTTTCAGCCTCAAGTCGATCGGTTGGGCCGGCCTGGTCGAGTTCAATCTTCGCCTCTTCCGAAGACGGGCGAGCGTCCTGGCGACGATGCTCGAGCGGGTCTGGGGCGTCTCGGGCCGGCTCGCCGATCTGCCAGACTCCCCCGAGTGGCTGATCAACACCACCTGCATTGATACCGGCAAGAATTGGCGTTTCTCCAAGCGGGAGATGGGCGACTGGACGTTCGGCCGCCATTACGCCCCCGACGTGCGGGTGGCGATCGCCGCCGCTGCGTCGGCGGCTGTGCCGTACGCTATCGGCGCGATGCCGCTGGAACTTCCGTCCGCGGGGTGGTGGGAGACGGATCCTGCCACCGGCAGGCAGACGCGCACGACAACGCCGCCGAAGGCGCGGGTGCGGCTCTGGGACGGCGGCGCCTACGACAACATGGGACTCGAGGCGCTGTCGAAGCCTGGGCGCGGTCTGCGGTCCTGCGATTTCCTGATCTGCAGCGACGCCTCCGGTCCGCTGCGGCCGCCTGAAGGCTCGCCGCTCGCGGCGTTGATCCGCGGTAGCTTATCGAGCCCGCGTCTGTTCGACGTCGCCGGCGACCAGATCCGTGCTCTCCGCAGCAGGATGCTGATCGCGGACATAGCGGCCGGGACAGTCGATGGCGTGCTGCTGCGCATGGGCAACTCGGTACGCGCGATCGACGTCAAGACCGGCACGGCCAGGCCGTTGACCTTCTACGACGCTTTCCAGAGCGACGAGCCGGCCGAATTGGCGCTGCGGCATCCGACTGACCTCAAGGCGCCGTCGGAAGCGCGGTTCGACATGCTCGCGCGCCACGGTTTCGAGATCGCAGACGCCTCTTCCTTTATTTTGCAGGCGCAGGATTCGGGTGCGCAGGTTCTGGGCCTCGCGAACGCCGGCGAGGACTTCACCAATTCGCTCAAGACCGCCAATCAGTTCGGGGTCACGAGGAAGATGAAGCCCGCCGCGTTACTCGCATTCATCACCGACATCCATAGTCTGGGTCTGGAAACTGCACAGGGCCTCTACCTTACGACGGGTTGGTATTGGGATCTCAACGACAAGACCCGGGCTTTTGCGAAGCGGTTCTTCGAAAAAACGAAACGCGAGTGGCGCGCCTCAGTGCGCGCGATCAACTTGCCCTTCATCGCATCGAGTGCAGCAAACAACGTGATCGTGCCATGCCGGGTGTAGTCGTGCGTCATCGTCCGGGGACGCTTGGGCGCAAGCGGCAGACTGAGTTGAGTACGCTCCAGAGCCTGGCATTGGCTCTTCTCGTCGCAGCATAACACCAATGCCTTCGCTGGCGGATCGAGGTAGAGCCCGATTGCGGCAACGGGCAAAGTACGTCCCCTACGCAGTCGCCAACTTTCTGAAATCGCTTGGCGCAGATTACGAATGTTATGCATCGATTGGCCGATACCAGGCAAAGTACGCCCCCTAAAGTCGACCTCCGATGGCCCGGCGAAAGTCTTGAAACTCCTTTACTTCCGAGCGGAAGGTCAGTTGGCGAGGATAAGATGGGCGACGGGCATGCTGGTTTGTTACGAAAGCGCCTGCAGATATTTGAAAAAGCCCAACAAGTTCCCATATATATGGCCGCTGCCAAATGCTTGGGCGAGCATCGAATTGGCTGGGGGCAGGAAAGATGGGCTTCGACAGAAAACGGTTAATGGAGATTTTCGAAGCCCTGGGAGGCACCCTCGCCAAACCGACGACGATCTGTGTCATCGGAAGTTCGCCAGGGATAGCGTCGGGACAGCCTGAGCGCCAGACTCCTGACATCGATGTCTGGCGCCAGGAATCGAGCTATGACGAGAGCGCCTTCCGGAGAGCATGCGAGCAGGCTGGCGTACTGTTCGACCCGCGCGGAGAGCATCTGGATCCTGAAGAGATCTACGTGCAGGTTGTTCGGAAGGGCATCGTCAATCTTCCGCCCGGGTTCGAGGTGGAATTGGTCGGAGAATTCGGCAATCTTCGTGTCGTGATGCCAGATCCAAGTCTGTTGGTTGCGGCCAAGCTGGCAAGAGGCACGCCGCGCGACGTGGAAGATGCGGCTTGGTGGATGAGAGAGCGTGCTTTGACGGCCGACGACATTCGCCGCGCGATTGGCGCTCTACCGGATCCGATTCAGCGCGAGACGGCCTCCGAAAATGTAGTTCTGGTGGAGTTAGTCGGCTCGGAACGGAGGCCGAAATGATGCGAACGACCCGCGCCCTTTACGTCGAGGCACTTGATGTCCTTCTGAAGGGACGGATGGCCGAAGTGGCGGTCGCCCGTGATTGGGATTTGCTCGAAGAGGTCGCGCGCCTCGCAACGCAGGATGCCTCTCCCGACCTGGCGGTGACGGAATTGTCGCTTTTCGTCACGTGGCGCGAAGCGGTGACGAAATATCATCTCAAGGGCTGGAGCAACATGACGCCGGAAAGGGTGCGGCGGGTACGGGCACATGCCGCATCGGCTGTTCTCGCCAAGGCGCCGGACGTACCGCCAGATGCCGGCGATGATATCCGCCAGAACCCCGGCTCTCCGATGGGTCGTTGATTGGCGCGAGACCACCGGCTCGCCGCCCACCGCGAACCGGGCCAGCGGTTGACCCCGGTCCGCCGAGTAGGGGGCATTTTATTAAGGGACATATTATCCCCCCGGTGCCGCACGCAGCCGCACAGCGGAGCGGGCCAATGGTCTGGACGAATTCGCTGAAGCTGTTGAACGGCACCACGCAACGGTTCTCGACGCCTAGCCATCGGGTCCAATGTTTGCTCTTCACGTTCCGGATGTTGGTGGTGCCGCCGTCCGGCTCCATCCGGAGCAATTCCTTGAAATCGACCGCCTTGCCCTTCGCCTGCAGCTTCTCGGCGCGCTTCTTGGTAGCGTCCATCAGCGCCTTCGAGGACGACGGCATGCCCCAGCGCGCGGTCGCGAGCTCGCGGCCCTCGGCGCCGGTCCGGATGATCGGTGCCGCGTAGTCCGGAAACACGCCGGGCATCGGTGCGAGGTTGCCGACGTACCGGTTGACGACCCGGAACAGCGCGCTGATGGCAGCCTGGTTGGTGGTGATGCTGTAAAGATTGCACAAGTCTTCAGATCTCCTGGTCCGGAAGGCGTGCCCGCTGCGCCAGCTGCAGCAGGGTTGCGGCCGCCCGGCGTCCCGCCTTCGCACACTTGCTGCAGCGGAGTCGGCTGGCTAGGTCGTGCCCCCGGGGTGGGGTATGCGCCTTCAAATGTCATAGTCCTCGATGCTGTCGGAATCACCCCGCGGGGCTCCTCGCGATGCGCAAGCACGGCTTAGCAATCCGAGTACCGGAACAGCTCATGTCAGTCCCGCAGCGTCCCCGCAGTCAATCTTTCGGTCCCCGGAATTGATGTTCGATAACCACGAACTGCTCGAGGGGAGCGGGCTCGCGAAATCTAGGGTCTTCCGTCCGACGTCCCAATGGAACTTCGGACCAATGGGAGGTCAGTGTCCGTGGACGGACGGTGGATACCCAGTGGATAGGAGGCCGGGGTCCCAGGCCTGGGATTGCGGGGACAGCGCTGCGGACCGGGTTGCCCGAAGTCAAGTCCCGCATGATGTTCGATAGCGCAAGATAGCGTGGGTTGTGGACAATTAACCATGTCGGAACGGTCAAAAACGAAAACGGCTTTCGAACGACGCAGCACACTGCGCAGCGCGGTTACATTCATTGGTCAGTTCTTTCGGATGATCCATGACCAGGCGCCGGTGCAGCCGTGAACGTACACTATCCTCATGCGCCTAGTTCGCAGGTCATCGTTGATGGAGAAACCAGCGGGAGGGGACCTGTCCCGCAGATCACGCTGATCACCAAGTCCGACGTGCCGCCCCAATTGTCAAAGCGGATTTCCCTGGACGCGGATGGTCGTCTCAACAGTGATGGGTCGGGATGTCTGATGAGCGCTGGAAGCGCTGTGCGCGTGTTTGCGGAAACCGCCGGCGCTCTCGCGCGGATCATCGCAGAATGTCGGCATGATCAAGCGATCGCCCTCGGGGCGCTCAGGGAAGACCTTCCCAATTCTGTGGCCGTTACGATCCCGAGCAGACTTGCCAAACAGCCAGGCGCGATCACCCGGTCGCGGAGCTATATCGATTACCGCGCGGGAGTTCCTGCCTGGTGTTTGATCGACTTCGACAGCAAGGGGATGCCCAATGAGGTCAAAAGGCGGATCGATGAAGCCGGTGGAATGTGGAACACACTGTTGAAAGTGGCTCCGGAGCTCGCGAAGGCGGCGCGAGTTAGCCGCGCGAGCACCTCAGCCGGTCTTTTTCGGACGGATACCAACCAGCCGATCGCTGGTTCGAACGGCATGCATCATTATGTGCTCGTCCGGGACGGGGCTGACATCGAGCGGTTACTTAAAGACCTGCACGACCGCTGCTGGCTGCATGGGCTAGGATGGCACCTGATCAGCGCTGGCGGCGACCTGCTCGATCGCTCGATCGTCGATCGCATGGTGGGGTATGGCGAGCGTCTTTGCTTCGAGGGCGCTCCCGTTATTTGTGCGCCCCTGGCTCAGGATCAGGCCAAACGCGCGCCCGAAAGCATCGACGGCAAGCAGCTCGACTCCAGTTCCGCCGTACCTCGACTGACCGAATACGAGCGCCACATCGTCACGGAAGCAAAGGCTGAAAGTGCGAAAGCGTTGGGAAAATCTGCCTCGCAGCTCCGGACCAAGCACGATAAAGAACTTGCTGACAAGATCTCCGCCAAATCTGGCGTACCCCATGTGACCGCGCTGCGCTTGGTAGAGGCGCGGCATCGCGGTGTGCTCTTTCCAGACGTGGAGCTCGAGTTTGACCACCTTGGAGTCGTTACTGTTGAAGCCTTGTTGGCCGAGCCGGATCGTTATGTCGGGGAGACGCTCGCCGATCCCCTCGAAGGGAGCAGCTATGGCCGCTGCAAGGCCAAGGTCATGCTGGGTGACGAGAAAGACCTGTTGATCCACAGCTTTGCTCACGGACGCGC
>CAWILG010000066.1:0-96896 GCA_963836765.1 uncultured Alphaproteobacteria bacterium | reverse complement strand
GAAATCCTCGCTCATATAGGCGCGCAGGATCAGGTCTTCGCCCTCGTCGCGCGTCAATGTCCGCCGGATACGACGGACCGCTTCCTTGGTGACTTCCAGCGTGATCGGCGCATGGCCGGCAACGAGTTTCGCGGTTTCGTCGGCGCGACGCTGCAGCGTCGAGACATCGGGCACCACTTCATTGAGCAGCCCCAGCGCAAGTGCTTCCGGCGCCTCGACCAGCCGCGCCTTGAAGATCAGATCCTTGGTCCGCGCAGGTCCTACCAGCGACACCAGCCTGGAGATGTTCGACATCGACAGGCAATTGCCGAGCGTGCGCGCGATCGGAAAGCCGATCCGCGTCGACTCGGTGCCGATGCGGATATCGCAGCACGCCGCGATCCCGGCGCCGCCGCCGGTGCAGGCGCCGGCAATGGCCGCAATCGTCGGCACCCGGCACTGCTCCAGCGTGCCCAGCACGCGATCGATCCGGGCCTCGTAATCGAGCGAATCCTGCGCGGTCTTGAAGGCGCGGAACTGCGAAATGTCGGTGCCGGATGCGAACGCCTTGTCGCCGGCGCCGGTCAGGATCATGGCCTTGATCGAGCGGTCGGCGTTGACGCTCTCGCAGATGACCGCCATTTGCTCGTACATCGCAAAGGTCAAGGCGTTGCGCGCCTGCGGACGGTTAAACGTCAGTCGGGCAATGCCGTCCTCGACGGAATAGATCAGGTCTTCGGTCGAAGCTACCGGGGCGTTCATCGCAGCTCTTTCTGTTGTGTTCTATGCTCAGGTTGAAGCCAACTCAGGCCACGGCAGTCTTAGGCATCGGCACGACATCGCGCCCCTTGAGGGCTTCCATCGCCGCCAATACACCGCCGCCACGATGCGGCACCTTGGCAAGATCGAGACCCATCTCGACGCCCGATAACGTCCCCATCAGCATCAGATCGTTGAAGTGGCCGATATGGCCGATCCGGAATACCTTGCCCTTGATCTTGTTCAGGCCGGTTCCAAGCGACATGTCGAAATTTTCGAGAACCACCTTGCGGAAATGGTCGGCGTCATGGCCTTCCGGCATCACCACGCCCGTCAGTGCCGGCGAGTGGGCACCCTGCTCCTGGCACTGCGTTTCCAGGCCCCATACCTTGGCGGCGGCGCGCGTCGCAGCGCTGTGGCGCTTGTGGCGCGCGAAGACGTTCTCAAGTCCCTCTTCCTCGAGCATCTTGACCGCTTCCCGCAACCCGAACAGCAGATTGGTCGCCGGCGTATAGGGCCAGGTGCCCGCCTTGTTGATCGCGACGACCTCCTGCCAGTCCCAATAAGACCGCATGGCGGGGTTGGCTTTCGCCACCGCAAGCGCCTTTTCCGACACCGCGTTGAAGCCGAGGCCCGGCGGCAGCATCAATCCCTTCTGCGAACCCGCCACCGACACGTCGATGCCCCAGGCATCATGCTCGTATTCCAGCGAGCCGAGGCCGGAGATGGTATCGACCATCAACAGCGCCGGATGCTTGACCCGGTCCATGATCTTGCGGACGTCGAGCGGGTGCGTGACGCAGCCGGTCGAGGTCTCGTTGTGCACGATCATGACCGCCTTGATCTTGTCCTGGCGGTCGTCCGCGAGCCGCGCCTCGATCTGCTCGAGGTCGGCGCCGTGGCGCCAGTCGCCGGGCAGAAAATCGACGTCGAGCTTGAATTTGTCGGCGATGCCGCGCCACAGAATGGCAAACTGCCCGGTCTCGGCCATCAGCACCTTGTCGCCGGGCGCCAGCGTATTGACGATCGCGGCCTCCCAGGCACCGGTCCCCGACGACGGATAAATGATCACCGGCTGCTTGGTGCGGAACACCCGCTGCATGGCGGCTAATACCGCATGTCCGATCTCGGCGAACTCGGGACCGCGGTGGTCCATGGTCGGCATATCCATGGCGCGCAGCACCCGGTCCGGCACGTTGGTCGGTCCCGGAATCTGCAGAAAATGCCTTCCAGAGTGCACGGTCATAGGCGTCCTTCCCGGTCTTGTCCTGGTTTCGCGAGCCGCTCGAATATCACTATTTGGCAGGCTTGTCCCCCGCCCGGCGGGGGTCGTCAATGCATAAGAAGCAGGGCTTTGCCTTGCCAAGCCGGACCCCGGCAGGCAAGAGATTGCAGTGCACTCAACGAGACCGGACCGATGACGGCAATGAAGGCCGAAAAATCACGAAATTCGGCTGAAAATGGCAGCCTTGCCGCGCGCCTTGCCCGCGAGATTACCGGCGACGTGTTCTTCGACGCCTTCAATCGCGGCCGCCATGCAACCGACGCTTCGTTCTACCAGATCATGCCCCTTGGGGTGGTGGTGCCCCGGACCATGGACGAGGCGCTGCGGGCGCTCGCCATCGCAAAGGATGCGGGCCGAATCGTCACCCCGCGCGGCGGCGGCACCTCGCAATGCGGCCAGACCGTCAATGAAGGGATCGTCGTCGACTTTTCCAAACACCTGAACCGCATCCTCTCGCTCGATACCGAGAACCGTACTTGCGTGGTCGAACCGGGCATCGTGCTCGACGACCTCAACCGGCAACTCAAAAAGCACGGGCTGTGGTTTCCGGTCGATGTCTCCACGGCCTCCCGCGCCACCATCGGCGGAATGGCCGGCAACAATTCCTGCGGCGGACGTTCGCTCCGATACGGCACCATGCGCGACAACACCCGCTCGATGGACGCGGCACTGGCCGACGGCACGCGGCTTCATTTTGGCGAGGTGCCGCGCGATCTGGCGCGGGTGAACTCGCCCGAGAGCGGACTTGCGCTGTTTCGCGACATGCTCGATCTCGGCGAGCGCGAGGCTGCCGAGATCGCCGAGAAATTCCCGAAAGTGCAACGCCGGGTCGGTGGCTACAATCTCGATGCGCTGGTGCCGCGCAATACGCCCAACAATCTGGCGCATCTTCTGGTCGGCTCTGAAGGCACGCTGGCCTTCACCACCCAGGTCGAGCTCAAGCTGTGGCCGGTGATCCGCAATAAGGTGCTGGGGGTCTGCCATTTCGGCAGCTTCTACGAGGCGATGGATGCCGCCCAGCATCTGGTGAAACTGCGTCCGATCGCAGTTGAACTGGTCGACCGCACCATGATCGCGCTCGGGCGCGACATTGCGATGTTCCGGCCGGTGATCGATGCGACCGTGCGCGGCGATCCCGATGCGCTCTTGATCGTCGAATTCGCGGAAGAAGATCAGGCTGACAATCTGCAAAGGCTCACGCAGCTTTCCGAGCTGATGTCGGATCTCGGCTTCGGCTGGAACCATTCGCAACGCAAATGGGGCGGCGTGGTCGATGTCGTCGAGCCCGCGACGCAAGCGGCGATTTCGGATTTCCGCACCTCCGGCCTCAACGTCATGATGTCGATGAAGCAGGAGGGCAAGCCGGTCTCCTTCGTCGAGGATTGCGCGGTGCCGCTGCCGCATCTCGCCGACTATACCGAACGGCTCAATGCCATCTTCGCCAGGCACGGCACCCGCGGCACCATGTATGCGCATGCGTCCGAAGGCTGCCTGCATGTGCGCCCCGTGCTCAACCTCAAGCTGGAGAAGGACGTCAAGGCGATGCGCGCCATCGCTGAGGAAACCTTCGAGATGGTGCGCGAGTACAAGGGGTCGCACTCCGGCGAGCATGGCGACGGCCTGGTCCGTTCCGAATTCCACGAGGCGATGTTCGGCTCGCGCATCGTTGCCGATTTCAGGGAGGTCAAGCAGCGCTTCGACCCGGACAACGTCCTCAATCCCGGCAAGATCGTCGATCCGCCCAAAATGGACGACCGGAGCCTATTCCGCTATCCGCCGGACTACCGCATCGATGAGCTGAAAACGGCGCTGGACTGGTCGGCCTATCCGGGCGCCGGCGGTGGCTTCCAGGGCGCGGTCGAGATGTGCAACAACAATGGCGCCTGCCGCAAGCTCGAAGGCGGCGTGATGTGCCCGTCCTACCGCGCGACCCGCAACGAGAAGGACGTCACACGAGGCCGCGCCAATACCTTGCGGCTGGCGATCTCCGGCCAGTTGGGGCCGGACGCGCTGGCCTCGGATGAAATGATCGACACACTGAAACTCTGCGTGTCCTGCAAGGCTTGCCGCCACGAATGCCCAACCGGTGTCGACATGGCCAAGATGAAGATCGAGGTCTTGGCGGCGCGCGCGGCCAGGCACGGTCTTTCACTGCGCGACCGCCTGGTCGGTTATCTCCCGCACTATGCCGGTATGGCGTCCCGCCTCGCCCCGCTCGCCAACTGGCGCAACCACAGTCCGTTGCTGCGAAGGCTGTTCGAGAGATTTGCAGGCATCAGCGCACAACGCGCATTGCCTGCGTTCCGGCATGACATTTTCAAGCCCGACGTCAACGTGATCGGGCCCGTCGATGGCCGCGAGGTCGTGTTGTTCGCCGACACCTTCAATCGGGCCTACGAGCGGGAAAATCTCGACGCCGCGCTCCAGGTGCTGGTCGGAGCCGGGTACCGGGTGCACATGCCGAAGCCGGCTCAGGGAACCCGGCCGCTGTGTTGCGGGCGGACCTTCCTCTCGGCGGGCCTCGTCGATCAGGCGCGCGAGGAATTGAACCGGCTGGTCGCGGCCTACGCACCGTTTGCGGCGCGGGGCGTGCCGATCATCGGACTTGAGCCAAGTTGCCTGCTGACCCTTCGCGACGAACTGCTGTCGCTGCGTTCGGACAATGATGCCCGTAGCGTCAGCAGCCACGCGCTGCTGTTCGAGGAATTTCTGGTGCGCGAGGCGGAGGCCGGCCGTCTGAAGCTGCCACTTGGTCCGATCGCCGGCAAGGCGCTGGTTCATGGCCATTGCCATCAGAAATCCTTTGGCGCCTTCAAGCCGGTCGAGCAGGTGCTTCGCCTCATTCCCGATCTGGACGTTGAAACCATCGAGTCCAGTTGCTGCGGCATGGCCGGCGCGTTCGGTTATGGCGCCGATACCTATCAGACCTCGATGGAAATGGCCGAGCTGTCGCTGCTGCCGGCGGTGCGCCGCGCCGAGCCAGCTACATTGATCGTCGCCGATGGCACATCGTGCCGGCATCAGATCAAGGATGGCACGGACCGTGCAGCTCTTCACGTCTCGCGTGTGCTCGCGATGAGCCTCGACCACGCGAATTCCAATTCCAGTCCCTCATCTCCCACAAAGGAACCGATCAATGGCTGAACTCACCCTCGACGTCGCCCGCAAGATCCTCGATGCCGCGCTCGCCAAAGGCGTCGAGAAAAAGCTCAAACCCCTCGTCATCACCATTCTCGATGCGCGGGGCTGCGTCAAAATGACCGCGGCGCAGGATGGCACCAGCCTGATGCGGGCGGAGATCGCGCACGGTAAAGCTTATGGCGCGCTCGCGATGGGCATGGGATCACGGGCGCTGTTTCAGCGCGCGCAGGAGCAAGCCTTTTTCATCGACGCCGTGAATACGCTGGCGCAAGGCCGCATGGTACCGGTGCCCGGCGGGGTGCTGATTCAGGACGGCGGGGTACTACTGGGGGCCGTCGGTGTCAGCGGTGACACGTCGGACAATGACGAGATTTGCGCGGTCGCGGGCATCGAGGCGGCCGGACTGAAAGCTAACGCGGGCTAGCTATCGACCGGCCGCAGCCGGGCAATTGATCGGATACGGACGGGAAGGACGACGAGTTCAAGCGGCAGCTTATGGAACGGTTGACGGCGATCGAGCAGCGGCTCGATGCCCTCGATGCCAGCCAGAGCCAGCTGAAGGATGCGTATGCAAGGTCGCGCGTATCTCAGGCAATTGTGGCTGAAACCGCCGATGTGGACGTATGAGCAGCATCCGCCGCGTCCGCTCAACCTGCGTTCGCTGCCGCCGCCGCCAGCGCTGCCAAAACAGCCGCCGCGCATCGCCATCGTAACGCCGAGCTTCAATCACGGGCCTGCGCGACCATCGATATTATGCTCGATCAAAACTATCCGCAGCTCACCTATCGGGTCCAGGATGGAGGATCCGTGCCGGCATGGCGGTCACGCGCCGAATCAGGTCTGGGCAATGGATATTACCTACATTCCCATGGAGCGCGGTTTCGTTTGCCTCGCTACCGACATAGACCCGGTGGCTCGGCGCATGTCGTGGAACGAAGCGGACGCCCCTGGTCTGGAGGCTCAGGGTGACGATCTCGCCGTGGAATTCCTGGCCGTCATTTCTTGAATGAACCGATGTAAGCCACTTCTCCTTCCGGTTTTCGACCACCGCGGCCTCGATGGCGATCTGAAAGCCGAAGGCGATCAACGCCGCACCCGTATGGTCGAGGTTTGATAAGGTTGACTCGCGTCTATTAGCGTGCCTCGCGGCTGAAATGCTCTTCTAGTCGATCAGTTGGTTACGGCTTCCGGTGCTTCCAGGAAGGCATACGGATTTAAGAATTGGCGACGCCAGAGGAAATTCCGATCTACCTTGCTGAGCTTTGCCTCATCGCATACCGCGGGCCAGCGCTGCTTGATCGTTTTGACCTGCTTGGTGGCGAGCAGGATTGCCTCGGCGTTGTTCATCAGAAACAGCGCCGCGCCATTTCGCGATTTTGCACGATATCGTTGTCAGGAGTTGGAAACTTCCGCATCAAGCTGTCGGACAGCCGCATGAACTCTGCTGTCGCCTGCATCAGAAACAGCGTTAATCCGCAAGCCCCATGACAAACGCCAAGGCAATTCCGAGCCGAGCCATGTCCGGGTTGCCGAGACGCCCGATCTTCTGCCCAACCCGTTCGCGTCTTACGGTGACCGGCTTATCGGCCATCACCTGCGATGTGAGACGCAATCCATTTTCAGGCTTGGGCTCAATGGTGACGCGAAAATCCGGAGCGTCCACCAGATCGGAAGTCAACTGGCAGACCACCACCGAAGCATAGCTCTCCGGAAAGGCGTCCGTCTGCACGATGACCGCCGGACGGGGCTTGCCATAGTCACCAGCCGCGGCAACGGTCACCAGATCACCGCGTCGCATCTGCGTCAAACTCGGAGACCGATTCGATCCATATCAGCGCGTCGCGTTCGCGATCAGGCTCAAGGCCAGCGACCTGCTTCGCCACCCGTCGTCGCACCGCCCGCAAGCGGGCGTCGGCGACAACGAGACGCACCTCGCGCATACCCCGTGTGCGCCGCCTCTGGCGCATCATCTTCATCCTTTCGGCCGGCGAAGTCATTGGACTTCTCCACATGTAACGCGTTACAATGTAACGCGTTACAGCCGGGAAGGCAAGGGTTCAAGCCCGCATGGTGCCTCGAGCGAAGCCAAAGAAGTCAAAGATGCTCTCGGGGTTCCGATTTTTCTCTCCGAAGTCGGTTTCGATGATTTTCGAGGTATCGGATTTGGTAATGTCGACTCGCGCCTGGTGTAACTCGCTGTTGAAGTGCTCTCTAATCGATCAGGTTTGTGATGGCTTCTGGTGCTTCCAGGAAGGCATACGGATTCAAAAATTGGCGACGCCAGAGGAAATTCCGGTCTACCTTGCTGAGCTTTGCCTCATCGCATATCGCGGGCCAGCGCTGCTTGATCGTTTTGACCTGTTTGGTGACGAGCAGGATTGCCTCGGCGTTGTTCATAGAAACAGCGGCGCCGCTTTCAGGCACAGAGCAATTTGGCTTGCGCGCTCCTGGCCCATGATCAGCATGGCTTGGGTGGCTTCTCCACCTGTCCGACTTTGCGGACAGATGTCGTATGCAGGGGTCAAGGACAGTTCCTTGCCGTTCCAGAAGGCGGCGTGATTGCGCGCATGGTCATCGGTATTTCCACAGAGAATGTTGAACAGCATTCGTGCAAAGAGTTCTTTGAGCGTCTCCCTTGGCGCCTGAAACCGGTGACGAATGATGGTCGCAAGTTGCTCGTAGCTCGCATAGCGGGCCATGAGTTCGTCGAGCTCGAGCAGCGTGAGGGCGGAAACCATGGCTTTCCGGCTCCAGCCTCCTTCCACTTTGACGCGATCAAAGCGTTCGATAAGGAGGACGTCCTTTCCCGCTGCGCGCTCAAGGCTCACCGGGGCAACGGTCAGGCCGACATCGGCGGCCAGGCGCATGGCGATGTACTCGGCCTTGACGACGCCGTAGAGGTCGTTCTGCGATGAGAACTTCGTAACGAATTTCTTATTACCCGACGTGATCATCGCCTTGGGGCGTGCACCTCCGATCGAACTTCCATGGAGAAGGGCCCGGTCGAGTTCGGCCGGGAGCGGAACTCCCTTTTCAACCAGCGCTGCGGCGTTCAGGAGCTCGTGGAGAGAGACTTCAGCTCCTTCTCGCGCCAGGTAGTTCGCGGAGGATGTCTGAAAATCCAGTGCGCCGATGCGGTCTGAACCGGATTCCAACAGATAGGTGAACTCATCGACGCTACCCGGATCGACATTCCTGCTTTGCGCTCCGAATTTTCGATTGATGATAATGCGGCGGCCCCATGCGTCGGGAGCCGCATCGCGAATACAGTTCGGCATGCTCAACCCCGCCGTGAGCGGCAAGATTCCGCTCCGCAGCGGCAATTCCGGTTCGTAGAGCGGAATGGCATCCTTGCGCGCGAGGTAACTTCGCCCGTAGTTGAAGACGAGTTGCTTGCCATTTGCCGATAGAAGGCCGGCGACGACGGGTTCTGTTTGATCTGGGAGCCAGACCCAGACAAAAGCCTGGGTGTAGTTGGCATCAGAAGTCATCGTCGGCCTCGATACGTGGACTGCGAACCGATTTCGGCAGCAGCGTCATTATTTCGCGATTGGTCTCGACGGCCTTGGATAGTGCTGTCTGATCGGTATCGAATAGTCGCACGCCGACAATTGTCGCGACCTCGAACACCGCGCCGATCGTGCATCCGGGATCGCCCGTCTCGATGCGCCGCAGGAGACCACGCGAGATCCCTGCCCGGTCAGTCACGTCGACGGCCTTGAGCTTGCGTTCGATGCGCGCCTTGCGAATGAGTTGGCCAAGAAGGGCCACCGCGTCAGCAGCATAAGGGGAGAGAGGGCGTTGGGTTTTCGACATTCAGCGAAGATCCATAAATAGTACATATTAGCTTCCGTGGTCCCTTTATAGCTCATTTCATTTTGATGGTCAATAAAATTGGATCATAAATAATGCCATTTAACTCTATATGGACTATTTATAGTGTCATACCAGTTCTGCGAAGCGCGCCTGAACCGTCCCCGAGACCCAAACGGAACGTGCGGCTCTATGATGATAATCGTGCTCGGATTTAGCCTCCAATTTTCGTTCCCCACCGGTGACCGACGAGATCGTGCCGAAGCGAAGCGCAGGCAGGCGAAAGAGGCAGCCGCAGGAGCGTCAGCATAGCGCCGACGCTGAAAGCGGCGGGACGCGGGACCGACTGCAGTCGCGAGACCGGTTAAGAAGGCACCCGCAGAGGGGCAGTGATAGCGACGCCGGAATGAAATGACGGCGGGACCCGAAGGCGAGTGCCTCCGGCGAGCGACCCATGATCGCGCTGTACCCTACGACAGCGGAGACACCAAACACGACCAGGAAATCAACAAAGCCGGCAACACACGAGCCCGTGTGATCGTCGTGCAAATGGCTTGGCTGTGGCTCAGGTACCAATCGAAAAGCGAATTGTCCCTTTGGTATTACAGGCGCGTCGGAGACCTGAAGGGTCGCGTCCGGCGCATCATGATCGTCGCGCTCGCGCGCAAGCTGGTGATCGCTCTCTGGCGATACGTCGAAACCGGCAAGGTTCCGACAGGTGCCATCGTCACTACTTGATCAGTTGAATGAGTTTGGCCCACGCTTCCGGGTTGATGCCGGGACGGATGTGTGACTGAGGATGCCGAGTTGGCCTTATCAGCCGTACGAGAGATGAGTCCCATCCATCTTGGAGCCAAGCTGCCACGAGTATGCAGGATTTTGGTACGAGCCGCTGGCGCTCGACCGGATATAAGTTGATGCGGCTGCCACGGTGCAGCATGCAGGCGGGACAACGGCTCCAGTCCTGATTGTTCGCGTTATGGAAGCGGGCGAAGCGTACGCTGCCGTGTTCTTGGCGGAGCGATCGTGACCCGAATGGGCCGAGACCGCTTGCGGGCTCGGTTGAGCGGTCGCTTGGCCGCGAGATAGAGCGCGACCCCGCCTGGCGCGGGGGGCGCCCCATTGCATTCGACCGCGACTGAGCGGCGTCAAGAAGTATGTCCGCTTTGATCGGAAGCGGAAGTGAACTGAGTGGCAAAAGCGTCGCTATGTGCCAATTGGCGACTAATGCACTGCAGCAAATAGTGTCCTATTCGATCACCTCTTCGGCGCGGGCGGGAGTTTTGCCGATGTCCACACCCCGGCGACCCGATGCCGGCGTTCCTCAGCAGCTAGGCCCGCACCCGACGCCCACGCCAGCCTGCTGAAGCTGCCGGGCGTTGCCGCCCTCGTCGCGCTACGCGGATGCCCGATGTGCTGGACAGTGGGCCTGGTCGAGACGCTTTCGCAAGGCCTTCGCGATTCAACCGCTGAACGCGCTGACCGGACATGGCTGCATTAACATTGCGACAGGACGGGAAGGAGCGAGGTGAAGAGAACTCGACGGCCGGGACAACTAATTGTAGAGCCGCATTCAATGCTCGTAGCAGAAAGTGATTTGCTAACCTATTCTTGTCGGGTCGTGGGGAGCACGCAATGTCGAAAGCAATTGCCGTCTTGGGCTCTGCTCTATTCTTCGTCGTCGCGCCGTTGGTGCTGGCGGGGTTCGTCCCATGGTGGATCACACATTGGGAATTCCGGCCGGCTTTTTTCGGCTTTGATCTGACCCGCGTCCATCGGACTTATATTGATCATTGCCGGAGTGCCCGGAGTTGTGGATTCATTTGCCCGTTTTGCGCTGGAGGGGCTGGGGACGCCCGCCCCGATCGCGCCGCCACAAAAGCTCGTAGTGACTGGCCTCTATCGCTACGTGCGAAATCCGATCTACATCGCGGTCGTCGCGGTCATTTTTGGTCAGGCTCTTTTATTTGGTGACTGGCGTCTCCTCTGGTACGGCGCGCTACTCTGGCTTTTTTTTCATGTCTTCGTGGTGATGATCGAAGAACCGACGCTCAAGCAAACATTCGGCGCGGAGTACGAGAGCTTTCGGACTAATGTGCCGCGCTGGATTCCGCGGTTGACGCCATGGCGAGTCCCGTAACGCGAGCATCATGACGACGGGCACTGCCTTCGCTAAGGTCCAAGCGCGCCTCTCCTCCCTGATCAGGTGCAGCAGCTTCGGCGGCGCCATGTCGGCTTCAGGTCCAGACTGTGTGAAAACTCCGATCCGCAACTTGCGCGTAGAATTTCCATCTCGATTTCGTCGATATCGGAATCGATTGCACTGGCAGCCTCTTTCGGAAGAAGGCAATTGAGAAAACAATTCTGCGCATCCGTCGCGGAGGCGCGTTTTCACACAGCCTGGGTCATTCGCGACCGAGGTTTACCCCGGTGGAATGTCCGCATTCGCCAGCAGCGGACATCGCCGATCGGCGAAAACGGGGGGTCCGCGATGGTTTTGGTGGGCCATTGGTGGGTTGACGAGGCTCCGTTCATATAAGCCCGGTCCGCTGCCAGCGGACGCGCCCAACGCTGAAGACCGGTACACCATCACCTGATTGAGCAAAGCAATGCCGGCAAGGGACAATTGCGCATCGATTACAGGCGTAACCTCCTTCGCATCATCCTCACCAAGAACATCGTTTGGGGGACCAACGCGTTGAACCCTTTCGCGCGCGATGCGCGCCCAAAGCCACGGCGTCCACATCAAGGTTTGTGACTGCCGTGAGCGGGCTTTTGACGAAAAAAGCCCCGCCCGAGAATCCGGGCGGGGCGAAATGAGCCTCAGTCGCCATTCGGCTTGCGGCTGCGGGACCAAATCAGGGTGTAGGTTTCGGCGTCTTCGTCGTCGAAGAGGTTGGCGTAGATCGGCGCGTTGAAGCTCGGATCGTCCAGCTTGACCGAGAGATAATCGCGGCCCTCGGCGGAGCGCTTCGGCCAGGCGGCCCCGATCTCGGCGCGACCGACATAGACCCGGTGGCTTGGCGCGTTGTCGTTGGTCCTGTCCGTCTCGGGTACGATGCGGACGCCCCTGGTCTGGAGGCTCAGGGTGACGATCTCGCCCTGGAGTTCCTGGCCGGATTTCTTGAATGAGCCGATGTTAGCCATGTCACTTCTCCTTGCTGTTTTCGAGCTCCGCGACCACCGCGGCCTCGATGGCGATCTGAAAGCCGAAGGCGATCGACGCCGCACCCGTTTGGGCCGGAGCCCAGCGGAGGATGGCGGCGGTGAGACTTTCTTGCCTCGCGAGGAATGGGCGAAGCCCAGGGGAAGAAAGTCTTACCGCCGCCATTGCGGTTCAGGCGATCGAGGCGCAGCCGGCCTTCGGCCAGATCAAGCCAATGAGAGGCTAGGTGCTCGCGTGCGCTGAACAGCATTTTTGGAGAAGTGCCAGCGAGCGATCGGCTCACACAAGAAGCCCCGCGTTCCCTGCGAAGAAAAGGCAAATCTGGCGTGCAGAAAGGCGGCCCTGCTGTTTACCGAGCAGACAGAAGTCAACGCATGTGCCGGTGACACAGGGTTGCAGTCGGCCGAAGAGATCATCCGGCTCAATCGAAGTGAGCGAGAAGATCGCGATGTCGCGGTTTTGTTTGATGATCGGATATCCGCGCTGATCCCAACCGAGCGACGATAGACCCGTAGAGTCACCCGCCCGTCGTCGTCGCCCCATTCGGTGGCTGAATAGGGCCGAGTGTAGCGCCCGGTCTGAGGACGGGATCGGTTTGCATCGACACATTTGCCCAGGCGGCGCGCCCGACAGCGATGCCGCCAAGGACGGCGAAAAACTCCCGCCACCATTCCTCTGGAATACCGAGGTGTGCAAGGGCAAGCGTCACATCATAGCCGGCGTATGCCGCCGGAACCGCGAATAGCAGCCCAATGACAAGTCGGAAGATCGGAGAGCGCGCGACGGAGAAGGCGTACTGCCCGACCACGAGTGTGAAGCCGGCCGTAACGAAGCCAAAAATCGTGGCACCGAACAGACCTGCTCCGGCCTGAAATGAATAGATGCCTACGGTCATGCCGACGAAGACGAGTAATGCATGGGTTGCAAGCGCGTACAGTGCCCAGCAGAACATGCCGAGCCCGACGATATTGAGAAGAACCTCGACGATGATCATGGTGATGGTTCCCGTGGCAACGCTGCGAGGGTCGCGCCTTCCACCACCACGGCGCGGTCGTGGGAATAGCCGATCCCGTGCGCATTTGGAATCCCTTGCGGTCGGGCTGGCGACCCGAGTTTTAGTCGAAACAGGTGGGATGAGCACGTGCAGCCTTGTCCGCTGTTGCGGTGCAGAGCGGACATTGCCGCTCTGCAGGCTCGATGGATAGCAGCTCAAACTTAAGATACGCTGGTGCTTACGCGCCGCCATTGCCGAATTTCCAGACGGGGATGCCGAGCTTCCGTGCCTTGTCAGCCAGGTTCTCCTGGATGCCGGTGCCGGGGAAGACGATGACGCCGATCGGCAGCACGTCGAGCATCTGATCGTTGCGCTTGAAAGGTGCTGCCTTGGCGTGTTTGGTCCAATCGGGTTTGAAGGCGACTTGCGGAACTTTGCGGTGGTCGGCCCAGCGGGCGGCGATACGCTCGGCGCCCTTCGGCGAACCACCGTGCAACAGGACCATGTCCGGATGTTTGGCGTGGACCTGATCGAGCTTGTCCCAGATCAGGCGGTGATCGTTACAGTCGAGGCCGCCGGTGAAGGCGATCTTCGGCCCGGCAGGCAATAGCACCTCGGTCTCGGCCCGGCGTTTTGCGGCGAGGAAGTCACGACTGTCGATAACAGCCGAAGTCACGGCGCGGTGGTTCACCATCGAGCCGCTGCGCGGGTGCCAGTGCGATCCGGTATGACGTGCGAAGTGGTCGGCGGCTTGGTCGCGGAAGTATTCCATGCTGTTGCGTCGCTCGATCAGCGTCATGCCCTCGGCTGTGAGACGCTCCAGTTCGACCGAGCGGATTTCGGAGCCATCCTGGTCGCGTTGGCTTCGCTTCTGCGCCTGTTCGTTGTCGTCGAGTTCGCGTTCGATGCGCTCGTTGGCGCGGTGGAAGAGATTGACGGTTGACCACAGCAAGTCCTCGAGGTCAGGTTCGAGGCGTGTTTCGCTTAAGGTGGCGATAAGAGCATCGAAGATATCGGCGACGGCGGCCGCGACGTGACGTCCTTCGGGCAGTGGTCTCGGGTCGGGCTCGTCCTGGAAGGGGCGATAGCCGTGAAGCTGTAGTTCGGTGAGGACGTGATCGGTCGGAGATGAGGGGGGCGGCAGCTCGTGATCTGTCTCGTCGTGCTCGATCGTCATGAAGAACTCCTTTTGTCGGATCGGCCGCGCTCATCGCGGCCTTCATGGCGACGAAAGGCGGCGGGCGGTCCGGACCTGCACCGCAGAGCGCAGCGACAGCGGCCGAAGCAAAGCGGAGGATGGCGGGAGCCGGCTATTTTGCCTCGCGATGTAAAGCGGCCCCTTGGGGGCGCGACGGAAAATAGCCGGATCCTGCCATTGCGTGGCCGGACCGCTTGCCGCAGGGTCGCCCTCTCAAGAAGGCCGTGAGTGCGGCCCTCTCCGACCACAAGAGAGGCTCCAGGATCAACGGCGCACCGTCAGGGCGGAGTACCAGCCTCATCATTGTTCCGGTCCACACTCTCGTGCTCTAGAACCGGGCTACGTCTTCCGGGGCGAGCTGAATGCGCAACGCGGCGCTTAGCGCGTCGATGTCGAAATTGCGCAGATCCTCGTTGAAATCTCCACATTGCGGCGACAGCACTATCGCCTCGATTCCGGCCGATTGCGCCCGGTCGAACAGTGCTGCCACCGCGCCATGACCCGCCCGATCGTTGTCACGGACCATATAGAGTCGGCGCAGCGTCGCTGGAGACAGGAGCGCTGCGAGATGCGCGGCCGAGAGCGCTGCGACCATCGCCATGCTGGGCATAACGCAGCGGAGCGACAGCATGGTCTCAATGCCCTCACCCGCCGCCATCACATCGCCAGCCGGACCGAAACGGACCGCGTGCCCGAGAAGGTGGCTTATCGACCGGCGTGGGGTTTTGACTGGCGCCTTGTCGCGCCCAGACGGATCGAGCCATGTGCGGTGCGCGCCGGTGATGTGTCCCTGGAGGTCAGTAACAGCGGCGATCATAGCGGGCCAAATTTCAGTTGTGGCGCCTGCCTCGGGACGATAGTAGCAACGCGGATGGAATCGCAGGCTGTCGATACCATGCAAGTCGGTTATGTCGCGTTGACGTAGATAGGTTTCCACGACGGTGCCGGTAATCGGGTTCGACATGGCGAAGAGCCGCCGCGCCGATTCCGGCGAGCCGGTCGGTACCGGTGACAGCTGCTGTCGATGGTCCGATCTGGGTTCGGATCGCGGAAGGCTCAGGAAGCGGCGTGCCTCGCCGGCGACATCGCGGAAGTCGAGGAGACCGCAGCTTTCGCGAATGACGTCGAGGAGATCGCCGTGCTCGCCCGTCGCAGCATCAGTCCATTTACCGGCTGGTCGTTTCGGCGATTCCCTCAGCCGGACGAACATGGAGCGGCCCGGCGCGTTTCTGACATCGCCAACCAACCAGTAGCTCCCCTGGCGTCTTCCGTTGGAAAGATAGTGGCGGCACACCGCCTCGGCGTCGCGCGCGAGACGGTACACCAGTTCGGAAACCTCGCGAGGCATCACGCGGCTTCCCGCTCACCGATGCACACGATGCGGAAGCGCCGCAGTACCTCGGCCGGGACACCAACGCCGACCGCGTCGATAGGCACGAACATGCGCAGCTTCCAGGGGATGATCCCGTGGAAGAGGCCGTAAGCCTTGAGGCGGTCGCACATGGCGTCGGCGAAGCCGGACAGCTCGATACGGTGCGCGCCGATGACGCGAACCCGACCGAGCTGGAGTCCGAGTGTGAGGACAGTGCGCCCCTCCATCAGAACGGCGCAAGCGCTGAGACTCTGCAGCAGGGTGTGCCGCGCGATGCTCTCGGACAGTTGTTCGATCAAGACACCCGCGCTTACACAGCAGTTGGCCGATTGGCTCAGCACTAGCTTGCTGAAAGGAATGTCGCGAGAGGGCCACAACGTGATCCTTTGGATAGACTTCGTCATCTCAGATCTCCATGACGGGCGGCCGAAAGCCTCTCTCGGCCTCCAACCCGTCACAGAAACCCTCCCGTCCTCTCACTCTCTCAGCAAACAGTGGAGGCGCATGACACCGCCTCATGATCGGCGGCCAACGTCGCCGATCCCACCGCGAGATCCGGGACCTGGAACCGAGTGCCTCCGGCGAGGGACACCTTATTCCACGCGAGGGATCGAAGCCGCACGGCCGAGACGCCGAGCGGCTCGGTTCACGAGAGCCAGGTGCGGCGCATGCCGCACGCGCAGCGATACAGATAAAGCGTCAACCGCACGATCGCATGGCATCAAAATGCGTGTTCGAGGTACCAATGGTGGCAGAGATATCTAGCGATGCCTATCATTCCGACAAAGGGAAGGCTTGTCGTGGTTTCAATGTAAAGTGAGTGACCGATTTGTCGGATTTACCGTTGATAGCCTGCTAAAAGCAGATGACTCTTAATCATCGGGTCCCAGGTTCGCGGCACTCATGCGTCACTGCAAACCCGCCGCCCAAATGAACTGACAGGCTATCCGATAGGCCGCCTCCGTGATCCGCGGATCAGGTCGCCCTCATGGGCTGCGGTGGTGATAGCTTTCCGTATCGCTGGCCATGATTCCTGTCCTAAAGTCATCCTCACAGATGTTGCCATCCTTCCGGCGCGCGTCCCCGGTGCGGACACTCCGTCCTGCCGCCGAGCCGCGCCCGGACAGAAGCACACCGCCTGAGACCGCAGCATTCCACTGCCGCCCAACCTATATAACACCATCGAACCATGTGACCCCGAACGAGCGGCTACCGCGCCCGGTGAGGGTGACATGGTGTTATGGGTTTGAGCAGCAATGGATGCAGGCCGAGCAGGAGTTCAAATTCCTCGAGACGGCGGCCGTTGGCCGTGTTGGCAAAATTGATAAGGCGACAGGTAATCGTTGGCGCGCTCGAGCCGCTTTCGGGGCAATGGGGCCTTCGATGCCGGCAAGATCCGCTCGATACGGCGAGACTTGAATGTCTTGCGCGCGCCTACATGAGCGCGAACGCCCTTCTGTCAATGAAAGCCGGAGGGGAGATAGACGCTCGGCTTGCCTCCTACAGGCTCAATCGTTCGCTCCGAACGGTTTTTGGGCGGTTCGCCTTCCTGGCGCGGTCCTCCGTCTTCGCGTCCAGCCAGAGGACGGGCTCTAGATCGCGGCCGCGACCGACTCATTTCGCACCGCTCCTTAAGCGCCCTGTAAACGGACGCTCGAGCAATTTTCATCTCCTTGGCGATATCGGTGACGCCCATACCTTGCGCCTTGAGTTCGTGTACTTTCGAGAAATCTATCGAGGTCGGCCGGCCCTTATACCTGCCTTCCGCCCTGGCCTTTGCGATGCCTTCACGCTGGCGTTCCTTCCGCAAATTCATCTCAAAATCCGCGAACACGCCGAGCATTTCGAGAAACGCTTGGCCGGCGGCGGTGTTCGTATCGATTGGCTGTTGTGTCGCCTTGAGGGAAGCGCCCTTGGCATTGATCGCCCGGACGATGTTCTGCAAATCGTCGATGCTGTACGCCAGCCTGTCAATTCGCGTCACCATCAGCACGTCCCCCTTGTGCAGGGATTCGAGAACGGTACGCAACTGTCTCGTGCTCGCTGTAGCACCGTTTCGTTTTTCGACCCGGATGACGTTGCAGCCGGCGGCCAGCAGCGCCGCCCTTTGAAGCGATAAGTCTGGGTCGATTACGCTCACACGCGCATAGCCTATCACCGTCATTTTTGCCCCCAGTCTCATTTGGCTTGTAATACGAAAGGGGCCATCGAATGCCGCCGGTGCGCCAGGTCGCCTACCGGCGCCCGCTTCATGGGCTGCTAAGGGCAACTCAATGGCTCCGTCTGGAGCGCGTCCCGGCTCTCAATGATGGCATCGCTGAGCTTCGTCCGCCTGCGCCTGCCCATCCGATATCCCCTTTTGAGTTCCCTCCCAGTCGTCCGTAATCACGGATTTGCGTATTGATTTATTGATTCCAGACTGAAGCATGCAGCGTGCCAACGCCAAGAATTGCTAAGTGGCTGAAAAATCGTGTAATATTCAGCGCGGGGCGGCCGGCGGCGCGGAATCCCGCACTTTTACGTATCTCAATGTGCGGATTTCCGCACAATGGTTCTTGAATGGAATCCACCGTCCCTAGGAGAGCAAGGACAAAGGGCAGAACGAGTCCGGTTGCTGCGTGGCTTTCCGAGCGCTGGCTGGCGCTAAGTACGGCTTCGGCCGCGCTCGCATTACTTGCGATCGCCTCCGCGGTTGCTGGGCGTGTGGCGAGTGACCGCGCCACTGCCAGCCTCGTGGACCAGGCCAGAGCCGGCTCGCCCCTCGCTGCCGCGACGCTTTCTGGCGAGATCGAGAAGCAACGGCTCATCCCTTTGACGCTTGCTCGTGATCCCGACGTTATTGCGCTTTTGGGGACCTACAATTCCACTGCCGAAGCCAATCTCGACCGGAAGTTAAAAGACATCGCGAACGATGCTGGCTCAACTGTGATTTATGTGATCGGCGCGGATGGCCGCACGATCGCGACAAGCAATTACAATGAGCCGGATAGCTTCATGGGTGTGGAATATCTATTCCGCCATTATTTCCATGACGCCATGACCAATGGCGTCGGAATGCAATATTCGCTGGGCGCGGTGAGCGCTCGGCCGGGCCTGTTTCTGTCTCGACGAGTGGAAGGACCCAATACCCCGCTCGGCGTCGTGGTGGTGAAGGTTGAACTGGAAAGCGCTGAGGCGACCTGGCGTGCGAGCGGTGCTGTAGTCGCTGTGACCAACGGCGAGGGGGTGATCATTGCCACGACCCTACCGCACTGGCGTTTCTCGACCTTATCCACGCTGAGCGGGCCTGAGATGGTTGTCGCTCGCGCGCACCTTCAGGTCGTAGACGCACCTCTTTCACCGGTCCTCATCCGCCAACAGGGCGACCTCACCATCGCCCAAATCGATGGCCAGCCTGCGGTTCTCGCTGGGGTATCCCAAGCAGTGGGCCCTTCGGCTCCTGGTTGGCATCTGATGCTTTTGCTGTATGCCGATCCCATAATCACTCGAGCGCGACTCGAGGGCCAAATCACTACGGTTCTGGCGTTCTCTCTGATGATCGCGCTCGGCACGATCATATGGAGACGGCGGCAGTTGCAGGCTGCACGGCGTGCGACGCTTACTCAGATGAATACCGAACTTGAGGCGCGAGTAGAAGAGCGAACCGATCAGCTCAAACGCACCAATCTATCGCTGGCCGCGGAGATGGCCGAACGCGAGAACGCAGAAACGAAGGTTCAGCGTCTGCGCGATGAGCTTGCCCAGGCTAATCGCCTCTCGATCCTCGGCCAAATCGCAGCTGGCGTCGCCCATGAAATGAATCAGCCGCTCGCCGCCATCGGCGTCTATGCGCACAACGCAAAGCGCTACATTGAAGCAGGCAAATTCACCTCCGCCACGGACGGCCTCGGTCAAATCGTCGCGCTCACGGAGCAAATTGGGAGCAAGAGCGAGGCGCTTCGCTCCTTCTCTCGACGTGCACCGAGCGCCGCGACACTTCTGACGGTCGATGACGCGATTGACGGGGCGTTGTCCCTTCTGTCAGGGCGCATCCGAGAGGCAGACGTCGCCGTGATCAGGCTTGGACGTGATCCCGCCCTTTACGTTAAGGCGAGCCGCATCCGGGTGGAACAGATTCTCGTCAATCTTCTGCAGAACGCGCTCGATGCTCTGCAAGGCAGACCGCACCCGCGAATCGAAATCGGGCATACCGCGTCCGCCGGGACTGTGCAGCTCTGGGTGCATGACAACGGTCCCGGCCTCGACCCAGCAATCCGCGCGATACTATTCATGCCCTTCGCCACCAGCAAGGAGAAGGGGCTTGGCCTTGGTCTCGTCATCTCGTCGGAAATCGCTCGCGAGCTTGGCGGTCATTTGGAGCTGACACCATCCGGCGAAGGAGCCTGCTTCACCCTCACCTTACCGAGGGCACAAAGATGAACACTGAACCGCCCGTTATTTTCATCGACGATGACGATGACATTCGCCGAGCTGCAGCACAGATGCTGGAACTGGGCGGCTTCGCAGCGCACGTTTTCCCGTCCGCAGAACAGGCTCTTTCGGAGATCACTGGCAGCTTTCCCGGCGTGGTTGCCACCGATATTCTCATGCCCGACATGAACGGTTTGCAGCTTTTCGAACGCGTTCGAGCCATCGATCCGGAATTGCCCGTCATCCTCATTACTGGCCATGGTGATATTGATTTGGCTGTCGCCGCGATGAAATACGGGGCCTATGACTTCATTACCAAACCATTCATCGCCGAACGGCTGACTGAAGCCCTGCGGCGTGGTATCGAGAAGCGCGAACTCGTGCTGGAGAGCCGAAGTCTGCGCCGGGCGATTGCCAAGGCGAGTGGCGGGGACGGCGTTTTTCTCGGCGATGCGCCTTCGATAAAGCGCCTGCGCGAAACGCTGCTCCAGATTGCCGACACCGATGTGGATGTGCTTGTCGAGGGTGAGACCGGATCGGGCAAGGAGGTCGTCGCTCAACTGCTGCATAATTGGAGCCGTCGCTGCAGCAAAGCGTTCGTGGCCCTCAATTGCGGGGCGCTTCCGGAGCACATGATCGAGAGCGAACTGTTCGGCTACGAGGCCGGCGCATTCACCGGAGCGAAGTCGCGGCGGATCGGGCGCATCGAACATGCAAGCGGCGGAACCCTGTTTCTCGATGAAATAGAGTCCATGCCCCTCGCAGCCCAGGTCAAGCTGCTGCGCGTGCTGGAGACGCGGCAGGTCGAACCACTCGGCACCAATCAGACGCGCCGTCTGGACTTGCGCGTTATCGCAGCCACCAAGGTCGACCTCGCCGAACCCGCTGCCCGGGAGAATTTCCGGCGGGACCTCTATTTCCGCCTCAACGTCGTAAGGCTGCGCCTTCCGCCATTGCGCGAGCGGCGCCAGGACATTCCGTTGCTGTTCGCACATTTCCTCAAGCGCGCGGCACAACAATTCGAGCGCCCGGTCCCGGAATTGTCGCGCGCGACCCGAGATCATCTCAAATACCATGACTGGCCAGGTAACGTTCGCGAGCTGCTTCATTTCGCGCAACGCATTGCGCTGGGTTTGGATGAGGATGGCCTGACAGAAGAATCCGATATCGAGATGAAGAAAGAGGGTTCGTCTGATCTCAGCCTTGCGGATCGTGTCAACCGTTACGAGGCCTCAGTCATTCGCGCGGCGCTCCGTGACCATGACGGCGATCTACGGCGCGTGCTCGAGGCGCTCCAACTTCCTCGCAAGACTTTTTATGACAAGCTGAAACGGTATGGCATCTCCCGCGCCGACTATGACGAGTAGTCGATTATCGTTATGCGGCGAGTAGGAGCACCGCGGCTGTCCAACGAGGGACGCGCTTGAAGCCAGCGGCTTCGTTCAATCCCAGGGACCCGCGAGTGTCTACGGTCCTACTCCGCCCCCACCTTCAAAATCGCGTCCAGTTCGGCCTGTTGACGAGTACGTGGCGGCGGCGGCGACGTCCCTGGCTCAGGCAGTTCGAGCACGGCCTGCTCGCCATTCTTCACCAGGCCTGCTTCGCGCGAGCTGATCAAACGCACCTACCCAGCCATGGTAACTCTCTCCCGATGCGCAGGCGCAGGACGTCCTGTTTCGACGCGTCGGACGTATCGCGAAAAATCGCCATCCGGTAACCGTCGATGCCGATGATGGTTCCCGACCAGTGCCATGGCGGGGAGCTCCGGCGCCGGCGGTTTGGCGGGCTCGCTGAAAGCGACCGGCGCGACATAGGTCGGCGTCGGCGCGGGCGGGCGGCGGGACGGCGAAAAGATCGGTCGCTCTCGTGTTGTCGACAATCGCGCAAGCGGCAGCCCCCACAAGCGGATTCGCGAATAAAGGCTCCGCCGGGGCTGCGACCCGCCGTGGCGCGGCGTCGTTCTCCCCCTTGTTGTTCTCGGTGCCTTGCCCAGCCAGGGGAGCGTGCTTGGGTGATCCTGCCGTGTTGCCCGTCACCTCTTCGGTTGAAAGAGTACTCGCGGGCAGCAAATCCGCAGACGCGCGCGCCGTCCGGTCATCCCGAGTAATGACGCCTGGGCGTTCGGCGACATCTCGTTGAATATCGTGATTCCGCCGAGCAGCACGATGCCGGTCAGCCATGAAAGGGCCCGGCCCGGCTTCATCTTGCCGCCTGTGATCCATCCGCGCCCTGACATTCGGGTTCGCAGCTCTTCAACGCGGCCGTTCAGACGCACCATTTGCCAGATCGCCATGCTTCAACCACCCACATCCATAGCATGCTGTGAAAGATGCAAGGAAAGAATCCAAAGTCCGACGCTTGTGTAGATCATCATGAGAAGGAGCATAGGAATCTGGGTCAGCAGCGCCTGACGGCGAGAAGGAAAGACCCTGAGCGATATCATATGCGCCACACAGACGCTGACAAGATGACCGATCAAGATCAACGCCACTTGCATGTGCCAGATGAGGCCCATGTCGAGGAGCCCCCAATCCGCAGGCGCCGTGCGGAGATGCATCAGGTTCCAGCCGAAGCCGAACGGATCCGAGACCAGCCACGGCAGCACTCGCATCTGCGTAACGAGAAACGTAAAGTAGTGGGTTATGTTGTAGACGAATGCAATGGGAATAAGCGAGTACGCAAATCGCTGCGCCAGTACGCCCACAGGGTCCTTTATCTTTGCGACCTTTTTCGCAACCGCAATGACAAACAGGTAAATCCCGACATATAGTCCCAAAAGGAAAATGAGACCGCCCCGCTGGTAGACGGTGTGCCAATTTATGATGAGTGTCGACTCTCTCCCTGGGATTATCCGCGTGCCACAGCGGCTCAATAAGCTGCAAAAGATGCTTCCAGTAGATGTTGAGCCAAACCTGCGTGTCATGCAGCCCATCGTAAATCGTTGATGACAACATGAACAGCACGAAGAGCAACAAGCTCCAGTGCTCCTTGTGCTCGTCGACAAGATCAGAAAAGGGCAGTCTCAGGCGCCACTGCCATTCGCTCTGGCCAGAAGTCCGGACATAGGCGACAGGCGCCATCAGTCCAATCAGCCGGAAAAAAAGCCCGAAAAACTCGCCATACCGAAACCATGTCGCCCGGCCGAAAAGCCAGGCCCCGACGAAGACGATGATGCCGTAAATGATCAAGGCGATCGAGAGTCCGAATGGAGTTTGCTCCGTAAATAATTCTATCCAGATCAATGCGGCATAGCAGAACAGGGCGGGCAAATATCCGAGCGACACTGGATAACTCACTCGCGCCTTTGAGAGGTCGAGGCCACACTTTTCGCAGATATCGAGTATCGTCTTCCATGGGTTGATGATGGCGAATGTGTCGCCGACGATTGCCGTCAAATATGCGAACCCAAGCAGAAACACGACCCAGAATAGCGTCATGTTGATGTTGGCCGTCGGCTCTTTTATGCCGATCAATCCTGCTACGATCGACAAGAGCAACAGTCCGACCGCACCGCTACGCAGCACGAGAATCGCCGACCGTCCGACTATCCCCGAAAATCCTTTTGCTCCGGTTTCGACCGAGGACGACGCTGGCATGGAGGCCGCCTCCGGCGTCGCGAAGAAATATCCGATGGCCGCAAACGACATCACAAGCATGGCCATGCATGCATACATGTAGATCCAAAGGGGGATCGGCAGGACGTAGGGCACCTCAAACGAATGCGCCTGCACCGCGTCGGGCGGGAGACATGTGAGGACCAGGAAAAAGACAGCGCGGTTTTTCACGGGTTAGCGCGGCGTAACTTCAAGAACAGCGAGTTCGATGTGAGTGTGGTCCTCGTCCTTGCCGTGGAGGTGTAAATAGAATCGCCCCGCGTGTTCGGCGGTAAATGTGACTGTGGTCTCCGCGCCGGGAACAAGATTAACCTCGGTTTCCAGTCCGTGGAGATAAAGGGCGCCGGGGTAGAGGCTCGTGACCGCAAGCGCAACGTGGTCCCCCTCCCGCGCTTCGAAAACCGGCGGCGGCTCGGTGCCGCGCAGGCAGGTTTCTGAGATATCGAGGTGGAAGACCCTGGATTGTTCGGCGTCGAAGCTTGCAATCGCAAAGGAGCGCTTCGTCCCGATGTAAAGGCCAACAAGCATTATTGCGGTGCACGCAGCAATCGCGAGTTTTGCAAATCTTGGGACTTTCATGGGGTTAATCTTGGGATCGCCGGCGAAACTCGCCGCGGCGAGCCCCTCGACGCCATCGGATTGTCCGGCGGTCGTCATCGCGTTCCTCCCTTTTTTAAAAATGTTAGCAAAAAAAAAGAGCCGGTCAAATTATAGATCGGAAAATCCGCCGTAGAGCCGCGTCCAAGCGACATTTTTTATTGTGACACATATTTTGCGACGTTGTTGCGATCTGCATCCAGGCGTATCCGTACCAGTGCGTCCTCGTCGCAGCCAAAACCTGCGTATTGCGGGCGATCATTATTAAAAAAGCAGGCAAGGAGGAAGCGATGTTTAGTAGTTTGGCAAGTCGCTCTTTGCAACCAGCTCGGCTCAGGCCGCGAAACGTGGGGATGGGCTTTGTGCTCGCCCTGGCGATTTCAGCGTTCGGTGGGACGGATCATGCGAAGGCGGCGACCGCATGCGTGCCCGGCCCGGGAGACCGGCCTGAAACCGGGCTGCAGGGTGACGTTCCACTCTCGGCGAGAACGGCGCCCAACGGCTTTCAGGGCTTCTGGTGCGGCATGGATAAAGTTGGTCAAAACGTTCTGTTCAACCGCGGGACTTATGGCGCGACTGCCCTCTGGGGGACTTGCGCGTATTCCAGTATACGTAATCCGTCCGATCCGACCTTGCCAACCACCGGCGTATACGTGCTTGACGTGTCTGTTCCATCACAGCCGACAACTGGTGTACTTCTTCGGACGCCCGCTATGTTGCAGGCATATGAAGGGCTAAGGGCACAGTCTGGAATTCTGCTGGGATCAGGCCAGCAATTACCCGATGTGGACGTCTATGACGTTTCACAAGACTGCCTCCACCCGGATTTCAAATCGACCCACGTTACGCCTGGCTACGCCGGATTGCATAAAGTTCAGGACAATCATGGCGGATGGCTGCACTATGATGGCAAGACCTTCTATGGCGTGCCCTTCATCGGCAGCAACATCCTCCTTGAGCCCACGCGTGTCGACGTGCACGCGATCGACTTTGATGATCCGGCAAAACCTGTCGACATCATCAATTGGAACAGGCTGGAACTCCCCTCGGACATCCGTGACAAAGTTGCCTCGACGGCGAATTTTCACGATGTGACGACCAATTTCGACGGGACCCGGATTTACATGGCCCTCTACGGCGGCGCGGGCTTCAATCCGGTGGGAACCTGTGCGAACGGCATGATGATTCTCGACTCTACGGACATCGCCAAGCGTCGTCCGAATCCGCAGTCCTGAAATTTATCAAGTGGTTCTCCTGGTGCGATCAGCCGACGCTAGCTTTTGGAGACGGGAAATCCGCGAGTGCCCATACCACCCAGTATGTGGTCCATAAGAACGGAAAACCATACATCATCACCACAGACGAGGGTCCCGCCCTTTTCCAGGTGAGTGCAAACGGCAACTGCCTCCAGAGAACGTATTCACGCCTTATCGATATCTCGGATGAATTGAACCCCAAGATCGTGGCGACGTGGAATCCGGCGGTAAATGATGCGGCAACCTGCTCTATCGGGGCGTCCGATGGACAGACGTACTACCCGCACTATGTCGGCGTTAACAGCAAAAGCGCCATGACGGAGGTGTTGTATGCCGCGTACTGGTCGGGTGTGCGCGTTGTGGATTTCAGTGATCCGGAGAATCCAAAGGAGGTCGCCTACTACAACTCGCCTCGCAATCCAAATTTGACGCCGGTCACTGCTTCCGACCATAGTGCTCCGCCCATTCCTTACGATGAAGCGAATTGCTTCCTCTATACGGGTTGGACTGACAACGGCCTGGAGATTCTGGAAGTGACGGACCCGAAGCACAATCCGTGTCTGCGCAAAGCCGCTACCGGCGGTGGGGTCATTGCAGGCAGTGCCCCCGCTTCCGGAAACGGCAATGGCCACAAAGCCAATGTCGAGTTCAGCCTGGATGCAAAGCGGGTGGATCGTGGCTTCGGCCAGCTTGAGGGCCATCTTGAACTCAACGACCAGGCCAACCATACCTACATCCAGTTGCACAATCTCGTCTCGCTCGGCAGCGTTCGCAACCAATGTGGGACGGTGACTGTTGGCGCTAACGCGCTCGAGTTTTCGGGGACCGGCCTGTTCAATGGCAAGCCCGCGAGCTTCCGCGTTTGCGTTCAGGATAATGGAAAATGGGACGGCGGCCCTGCGCACATCGCCTTGGCCGACGAAGAAAATGGTCAGCGTTTTCTCCGCGACCTTGAATGGATCGCTCTGCGCTTCCGCGACCATCAGCCCCACATCCGGAAGTCGCCTGACCAGTTCTACATCACCTGCACCGCCGGATGCAGCTACACCGCTGGTGGTACTGTCGACAGCGGCAACATCCAGGTGCGCCAACAATAGAACTGCAATGTGGACTTGAGCCGACCTGACACTGGACACTGCTGGAAGAGCCGCCATCTCGCATGGCGACTCTTCCGCCGTTACGAAGCCACGCTCGGTAGCGGCTCCAACAAGGCGCAAGTGTACTTGTGTGGGTGGGCCCAAGCCGAAGCTTCAACTCGGTGTCCGGCCACAGGGCGATATTCGTGAACACCGAAATGGAAATGGACCGTCCGATCAGTTTAGGATCGGTTCGGCCGCGGACTATATGTGCGAGCAGCGTGCGTTTACGCTGCTAATCAACATGTCGAGGGGTGAATATCCATGTTCAAGAAATCGTTCGTCACGGCCGCCATCGCGTTGCCGTTCGTGGCCGTTTCAGCGGCTGCCCAGCAGTCCGCCATCAAGCGCACGCCGCTGCAGACTGTCGATTTCCCGGCGGGCTATAACGTGGTGAGCATCATCGCGGAGGTTCCGGAGGGCTGCGTGGGGCGTCATACCCATCCGGGAGTCGAAAGCACCTACGTGATGGAAGGCGAGGCCATCCTCAAGGTCGCAGGCCAGCCGGACCGGACAGTTAAGGCGGGCAAATCTTTCCAGATCCCACCGGGCGTGCCACACGACGCCTGCGCGGCCAAGGGCCAGACGTACAAGAGCTTGGCCACATTCATTGTCGAAAAGGGGAAGCCGGTGGCGTCGCCCGCACCGTAATGGCTCGATCATAATTGCGGCGCAATACTTTCTGTCGATTGTCACCACGCACGCTAACTGCCGATTGCCCGTGCTGCCCAGTTCTAAATGCGCCCGCATCTCACAGCTTCGGCACCAAATCAGGCCGGCTTTCGAGCGTGTTCTCGCGCAGCCCTTGTCGGACCGAGATTGGGAGCTGGAGGGTCCCGTTTGAGACAAGCGCAGCCGGGACATCGTATTTTAGGGCCGCGCAGAGACAACTCTTGGAGGATAGGCGGTATTGCCAACCGAATTGGCTCGGGGGGCGAAGAGGAGTGAACTGTTCACCGGCTTCCTTGATAATATTGCCTTCGTCTGGACAGCTCCCCCGAAAATCGTGCGAGCCCTAGCAGCGCCCCCATCCATTCGCTCGCGCGTCGGTGGAGGAGCCATCCAAAAGGGGCGGAAACAGATATGTTCGAACCTAAAGCTACCGCGTCACACCTCGACTCTACACAATCATCCGGCACCCATCCACAGCATCAATTCCGGACTCATGCAGCGCATGCAAACAACCAAATTATTCGATCACTTCGTCGCCTCTATCGAGCAGAAAATGCGGAATTGTGAGCTCGCTGAACTTGGCCCGCGTGAAGAGAGTGAATTTGCCAAAAGCAATTTGCGCATGAGCGACCGAGATCACTCCAAGCTCTGGGCCCTTGCGTTAATGCAGCCGGAAGACTCCGTCCACGGCGCGTAGTTCAGCAGGCTTGATCAGTTTGGAGTGCGCGACGGTGACTGCAAACAGCGCGCCGTCTAGCTTTGTTTGCCAGAACGCGAGGAATTCCTTTAGCGCCGGGAAGTTCGGAAACATATCGTAGTCCTGCCAGACGTAAGTTTGCAGCAGCTCAAACCAGTGACGATCCGGACGGCGATAAACGATCTCCGCGGTTGTCAGTCCGTAGCCCAAGACCTAATCCTTTGAAACTGCATCTTTCTCGAGCATGCCAACCTCCAGCCCAACTAGAACAATTCCATGATTCTCAATTCGCCAAAAATGAAAACGTTCAATAGGTCATAGTAATCAACGCGCTAGCAGCATGTTACTTCACTTGCTAGCAGTCGACGCAGGTGACCCGCCACTCAAGTTGGAATGAAACATCGCAAGAGAAAGCTCTTGCGTCCCAGCGTCATAGGCCTATTGAGGGGCGGCTGGCACTCGCTGATTGCGACTGCCAATCAGAAATAATCACAAAAGCCAAGGAGGATCGCATGAAATTCCGTCCGCTTCACGACCGCGTTGTGGTCAAGCGTATCGACGCTGAAGAGAAGACTGCAGGCGGCATCATCATTCCGGACAGTGCCAAAGAGAAGCCTTCGCAGGGCGAAATCACCGCCGTCGGCCCGGGTGGCCGCGACGAAGCTGGCAAGCTGATCCCGATCGATCTCAAGGTCGGCGATCGTGTGTTGTTTGGCAAATGGTCGGGCACCGAGGTCAAGCTGGATGGTGAGGAACTGCTGATCATGAAGGAGAGCGACATCATGGGCGTTCTCACCGACATACCCACCGCCAAGAAGAAGGCCGCTTAAGCGCCTAATCCACCTTTCAAGGAAAACACATCATGGCTAGTAAAGAAGTCAAATTCGGCGTCGATGCCCGCGATCGCATGTTACGCGGCGTCGACATTCTGAACAACGCGGTGAAGGTCACGCTGGGCCCCAAGGGCCGCAACGTCGTGCTCGACAAGTCGTTTGGCGCTCCCCGCATCACCAAGGACGGCGTCACCGTCGCCAAGGAGATCGAACTCGACGACAAGTTCGAGAACATGGGCGCGCAAATGGTGCGCGAAGTCGCTTCCAAGTCGGCTGATGCGGCTGGCGACGGCACCACCACAGCGACCGTGCTGGCCGCCGCCATCATTAGGGAAGGCGCGAAGTCGGTTGCTGCCGGCATGAACCCGATGGATCTGAAGCGCGGTATCGATTTGGCGGTGGACGCCGTGGTCGCCGACCTCGTCAAGAACTCCAAAAAGGTCACCTCGAACGAAGAAATCGCCCAGGTTGGAACCATCTCGTCCAACGGCGACGCGGAAATCGGCAAGTTCCTCGCGGACGCGATGAAGAAGGTCGGCAACGAGGGCGTTATCACGGTTGAAGAAGCCAAGTCGCTCGAGACTGAACTCGAAGTCGTCGAAGGCATGCAGTTTGACCGCGGCTATATTTCGCCCTACTTCGTCACTAACGCCGACAAGATGCGCGTTGAAATGGAAGATGCCTACGTCCTGATCAACGAAAAGAAGCTTTCTCAGTTAAATGAACTGCTTCCGCTATTGGAAGCCGTGGTGCAAAGCGGCAAGCCGCTGGTCATTGTCGCAGAAGACGTCGAAGGCGAAGCGCTCGCCACCCTTGTCGTCAACCGTCTTCGTGGTGGCCTCAAGGTTGCCGCCGTCAAGGCGCCGGGCTTCGGCGATCGCCGCAAGGCCATGCTGCAGGACATCGCGGTTCTGACCGGTGGTCAGGCGATCTCGGAAGATCTCGGCATCAAGATGGAGAACGTCACGCTCGCCATGCTCGGTCGCGCCAAGAAGGTGATGATCGACAAGGAGAACACCACCATCGTCAGCGGCGCGGGCAAGAAGGCCGACATCGAGGCGCGCGTTCAGCAGATCAAGGCGCAGATCGAGGAAACCACCTCGGACTACGACCGTGAGAAGCTGCAGGAGCGTCTGGCCAAGCTCGCCGGCGGCGTCGCGGTGATCCGCGTCGGCGGCGCGACCGAAGTCGAAGTGAAGGAGCGCAAGGACCGCGTTGATGACGCGATGCATGCGACCCGTGCGGCGGTCGAGGAAGGCATCGTGCCGGGTGGCGGCGTAGCGCTACTGCGCGCCTCCCAGCATCTCAAGGGACTTCGTACCAAGAACGACGACCAAAAGACTGGTGTCGAGATCGTCCGTAAGGCGTTGTCGTATCCAGCCCGCCAAATCGCCATTAACGCAGGCGAGGACGGCTCGGTGATCGTCGGCAAGATCTTGGAGAAGGATCAATATTCCTACGGCTTCGACTCTCAGACCGGCGAATACGTCAACCTGATTTCGAAGGGCATCATCGACCCAACCAAGGTTGTTCGCGTAGCGATCCAGAACGCAGCTTCGGTTGCGGCGCTGCTGATCACCACGGAAGCCATGGTGGCCGAAGTGCCGAAGAAGAACGCTGGTGGCGGCGGCATGCCTCCGGGTGGCGGCGGCATGGGCGGCATGGGTGGTATGGATTTCTAAGTCCGACCGTCTAGTGCTCAACAGCAAGAGAGGCCCGGCAGCAACGCCGGGCTTTTTGCTTGGCTACCGAAACGATCAAAGCTGCGCTCCATCAAAAGGCAGGTTGTGGTCTCGCGGTGTTCCCTTTACGTTCTAGGCGAGCCGTCACCGAATTCGATTTCGTCCGGAAGAGCTGGCATGCCAGATCAAATCGTCATCACTGAGAAAACCAGCCAGGCAAAAGACGTCCGCGCCGCCGTTGGCTCTTGCTATGGACATATCCTCCCGGCCGAAGGCCATCTGTTTGACCTCCTGGAACCTGAGGATGTTGTACCGGAGTGGAAGCGATGGTCGCCAATACTGCTCCGGCCCGACGGTCTCTATGGCACTCGCCCGGCGGAGGGTGGAAACAAAGCCGCCAAACTCAAAGCCATTCGCGACGCCCTTCGTACCGCCAAGCGGGTTTGGCTCGCCACCGATTGCGATCGCGAGGGTCAGCTTATCGGTCAGGAGATTCTTGAGCATTACGAGTATCGCGGCGAAGTCATGCGGGTACTGTTCACCGCGCAGGACTTGCAGACCATCCGCGACGCATTTGCCCGGGCAAAGCCGAATGTCGAATATAGCCGCCTTTACGCCGCCGCCGTTGCGCGTCGGCAGGCCGACCAGATTTACAACCTGTCACTCACCCGAACCGCGACTGTCATCCTGGGTCGAGGTACCCGGAGAGTGATCGGGGTTGGTCGCGTGAAGACGCCGACCTTGGCAATAGTGTGCAACCGCGAGTTGGAAATCCGGAACTTTGTGCCACTCGCGTATTTTGAAGTTGTCGCCACCGCGAAGGTCGCAGGAGGCCAATTCCGGATGCGGCATGCGCCTCAGAACCGAATTGTTAGGCGCGAGATTGCTCAGAACGTCGTCAAAGCAACGGACGGCTTCGAGGGCGCGCTCACTGTGCGCGTCGAGGATAAACGCCAAGCGCCACCCAAACTGCATGATTTACCGTCATTACAGAAGCTTTGCAGTTCGCGCTTCGGCTGGTCGGCCAGCAAGACGCTTGAGGTAGCGCAGGAACTCTATGACGGTCAGGGCAAGAAGATCATCACCTATCCTCGCGCCGAGGTACGCTATCTGCCGCAGAGCTTGATTTCGGACGTGCCACGGATCGTGGCCGGACTGCGGGCGGGACAATCGTTCCGCGCCATACCTGTGCCCAACCCACCTGTGATCCGGAAGGGCGCGGGCGGCACATTCTACGACAAGGGGTTGGAGGGAGCGAGCCATCACGCCGTCACTCCCAACGTCAACACCATCGACAAATTGCCGGAGGTCTGGCCTCGTCTTTCGTCCGACGAGAAGAAGCTGTTCGACGTTATCGCCCGTGCTTATCTGTCAGCCCTGATGCCCGACTTCCGCTACCAGCAGACGACCGCAACGCTAGATGTGCGCGGCTTCGAATTCCGCGCCGGCGGTCGCCAGCCCATTGATCTCGGCTGGCGAGCAGCCTTCCCGGACTGGCAGCCCGCTGATGAAAAGGGTGACGAGGCACAATTCCTGCCGCCACTGCGCAACGGCGAGACCGCGCAATTACAGAACCCCAAAATTGAGGACAAGGAGACCCGACCGCCGCCGCGCTACAATGAAGGCACTCTGATCGAGGCCATGCAAAATGCGTGGCGTTTTGTCGACGATGAGGTTCTTCGGGAACGTCTGAAGGAAGCCAAGGGCATTGGAACGCCGGCGACCCGGGCCGAGATCATCGGCGGATTGAAGAAGCAGGACTTTCTGATCACCCAGGGAAAGAATATCGTGCCGACCGAGACTGGCCTCTCGTTATTTGGCGTTCTCAAACAGGCCGATCCGGCTTTGGTCGATCCGGGCGTGACGGCGCAACTTGAATGCCTGCTCGACGATATCGTTGTAGGTAAGCAGGAGATGGTCGGCGCGATTGACGCGGTGTGCGATGTCGCCGAACGCATCATCGGCCAACTGAAGGAGGGCGCCACTGCTGGAGGAACTCCGTTGCTTGGCGACGTAGTCGGCAACCGTGCGGCAGCGTATCCGCCGACGCGCGCGATGAAGCGCTTTGCCGACAGCCTTAACCCGGAAGGGCATCAAGCCGCCGTCTGGCTACAAGACGTCGATTTCGATCTGCCGCAAATTTCTGAGCGAACACGCGCCTAAGAAAGTTGACGGTGAAACCGTTGGGAAGCTCGACCCTAAACCGGCAACTCCGGCACAATTGTTGTACGCTAAGAAGATTGCGCTTGGGAAAGGCATCGTCATTCCCGACGAGACCAAGGCTAACTCGGCAGCAATGGCCGCGTGGATTGACTCGAACAAAGGCACGAAGCGCCGCAAGAGCCGTCGCAAGACCGCCTCCAGCCCGGTGATATCAATTTCACCTCAATCGACGTCACCAACGACGAGATCACGGAGACGCAAGGCAAATGCCGGCGAAGCGAAGCCTGCTCTGCCAAATCTCGAAACAGGTACACCGCTGCGAATTCCTTATGGCAACAAGGAGGTCGCTATGAAACTGGGCGCCCGTTATGGCTCGACGGGATGGTATGCTCCGCCTGGAGTTGAACTCGCTGCATTTGGCGAGCGCGGGTGGCTGTAGTGTCGGGTACTGGTGTGCGAGGCCCATTTGCGCCGCGCTTCTGAGCCTTCTGCATGGCGGCGCCTGTCGCGGTTCCCGTGACGATCGCGCGGGCGGGGCCCGACAGATCCACTCACGACGCATTGTTACACCACCGCCAATGATAGCGTTGCCGAGAGGGTCCTTCTGGACGGCAGATCGAACTTTTCGAGGCGCTGACGCTCTGCGAGCCGCGCCGTCGCCTCCCGGTCGGCCCTGTTGTAGTCCGCGCCCATTCCGACGCTCTTTTCGCGTTTTGCTACCAAAACAGCAAGCGAAGGCCGTACAGCGCGGTCCCTGCGTTTGGGTGGACTCGGGCATTTTCATTTCTCCTTCGCCTTCCGGGCGGCCAGCACTTGCGCCAGCCTGCGCTCGAATTCGGCTCGCCTTTCCTCTAGCGGGCGATCAAAGAAATTATCTTTCACGTACAAACCGCGCTCTTCGTCAGGCTCCAACTTGTCAATATTGCAGTCTTTGAAGACGCATGAAGTAAATGCTAGCTGTCCCGTTTCGTGGTCGATGAGCAGGGTGCATTTGACGAATTCGCAACTATCAAACCGCGTAAAAATGATCTTGCCTCGAAAATCGAACTGCTCACCTTGAAAGCGTTCGTTCCAGATGACGCGCTCTTCTGTTGGTCCATCGGGACTCACCTCAGCGCCCTTGCTTTTGGCGAAACCCGAAACTGATGAACCCGAGCACCACCAAGATGGTTCCGGTCAGCCAATGCGGGTATTCCATCGCTGAGATGGCGTCCGTCATTTGTCGGCATCTAATTCGAGGGGATCCTGCGCAGCCTCAAAACGAGGAATAAGATCGGCAGGTAGTGCAACCAATTTCGCTGCACGGTTGATTGACGATCCAAAGACCGTAGCCGCCGCTATGTGCTTTGCGAGCTGCGTATAGTCGAACCATATCAGATAGAGCATTATTGGTGGTTGCTCTCCATTCGCCAACATTTGGCTGGAACGTTCGCCCGCACCCTCCGTTAGCCACCAACGGTGGGCAAGCGTCACAATCCTTCTGAAATTGCGAATGGTGCCTGACTGCTTACTTGGGTGAACGCCGGCCAATTTAGCGCAATACGTTAGCCAATTGAGGCCAGCCAAAATAGCAATCGAAAAATCGGTCGTCGCGGTTCCTGTAAAATCGATCACGGTCTCGTCGTGAGGGCGCTGAAACAGGTAAGCGTTCATCATTTCGATTTGTCGGTCTGCACCGCTCAGCAACTCAAATTCCGGCCTTGGCACCATCGTCACATATCGCATCGCTTCTAGTCGGGTGTGATCCCAAACGGAGCGAACATCGCCATCCAAATCCGAAAGTGCCCGCTTGCAGGCCGGATAGATCCGTTTGCCATGATCGACCTCATCGAGGTATCGAGGAATGCGGCTGCGCAATTCTTCAAGGATGACGTGCGGTCCGAAGAACCCGCCAACGCGTCGTTTGTCGGCGGATTTCTCCGTCAATGGCTTTCTTGATAGCCGCCAGTCAAACAAGTGCCTTGCCCTCCGGCTAGGCGAGGAAATCAGGAGCAAACCCAGATAATCGCTACCGCCATCGGCAAGCCTAAGGCTAAGGCGACGGCGATCGTCGCCGTGAATTCGGAAAGCAAATTTGCCTTAGCCTGCGCCTTGTCCAGTTCAGACATGGCTCTACTCCACCGCTCGGAAATGCAAAAAGCCGTCACCGGGACGAAACGGTGACGGCTGCTCGCTCGCACACACGTGTCCAGAAGGGACGGACGAATGGTGCTCGGACATAGTTAATGGAGTATTAACAGCGCGGGATGGTTATAAAATAATTGGGCTATCTTTGAAGCTCAAACCAGCTGACTAACGATGACTCTTAATCATCGGGTCCCAGGTTCGAGCCCTGGTGCGCCCGCCAAGCAGCCGTTCTGACATTTTAGGTGTTTTTGGCCACGAGATCGTTAGAGAATTTGCCGTTGTCAAAACGGCGACAAATCGCCGACCAATCCGCTTCGCCGACGATCCGGGGTGGGTTCGCCGTCATCGATCAGACTCTACAATGCTGACCTGCAGATCGTTTAATACCGCAGCCAACCCTGGCGCTCCGATAAGTCTGGTCACGCGCGTAACTCTCAACTTCACGAGGGCACGGTCAAATACGGCGAGATTGGTATGCCCGTTAAGCCGCGAGGAATAGATGATGCCGTCCGGTTTCTCCGGATGATCGTGGTGAAGTAATATGGCAAATCTCGATAAGTTCGTTAAGTTTGTAAAGTTCAAACATCAGGTCGGCCAAGTGAAAAAGGGGAAGGTTTCAGAGCCTCTTGAAATAGCGCCAAAGCTCACCGACTGAACCGAAGATTTCATCCGGCGCTGACACCCGCAATGCCGCCGCATCTGCGATCCCCCATGCCAATCCGATGGCGATGACGCCAGCAGCGCGGGACGCCTGGGCATCCGGGGAGCTCGTCGGGCTCCAACAGCCTGCAGCAGCAGGAACGGTACGATGCCTTCGCCCGCGAGTTCAATGCCGAACAGCTGCGTGAAGCGCTTGAAATGAAATGCCCCGCCGAACTCTATGTGGTCTCACCACGCCACACGCGAGCTGTGATCGTTCCTTTCTTCTTAGATCACGCATCCTATTTGCACTCCAGATCACCCAATTCCCACACCAATTCTTGGCAGCCCCTTTTTCTCCGAAGGCTTCTCGTTCTCTATCAAGGCCCGGTTGACTAGAAAGATGAGGAAGCATGCAAGCAAAGGACAAGGAAAAAGGTCAAGCGCGGGCCGAATTACCCAAACTTGTAGTTTCTGGGGTCACGCACCGGGCGAGGATCCTCTGAAAGATCGTGCGATTTCGTCGGCGGCATGAATTAGCAATTTAGACGACTGATCCGTTGACGCGCGAGCCGGCACTCATGACACGACGCATCGCCCTCCCTGCCCGTTATCCACCAATCGGCGCGTGGCCTGCACTCATGCGCGCGGATATGGCCGCCGCCTACCTCGATTACTGCGATACAGGCGAACTCGCGCGCGCCGTGGGCCGCAGGGAGGCACCACCGCCAATCGGCTATCACGGAGTTGGGCGTGCTCGAGAGCCAGTTTGGTCAAAGGCGATCATCGATAAAGTCACGGCAGCAGGCAAGGCTATGAATCCAGATCGATTGGAAGGGCAAGACTTGGTCTCTCTCGTATGAAACTACCCCACACTGCACTGAAGTTTCCCCGCTATTGCCGAGGAAAGCCGCTGAAGAGTGGCCGATGGGCATATTTCTTTGAGCCGCCAACTTGGGCTCGCGAGCGGGGCTGCCACGTCCAGGCCGAAGCGTTAGGGGAGGAATATGCAGCTGCCGTAGACCGAGCCAGGAATGTTCTGTTGCCCGCCTTCGACAGCTGGCGTTCAAGAGGATTGACCGACATGATTCCAGCTTCTCCTGCGCCAGGCACCTTCGATTGGCTGGTCGGTCTCTTCAAGCGACATCAAAAATGGAAAGAAATCGACCACAAAACGCAGCGCTTTTACGAAAAGGGGTTGGCCCTCTTTGCCGGCCAAATGCTGAAGGATGGTAGCCGTGCAGGCTCGAAGCAGATTTCTGACTTCACGAAAAGATTTGTCGACGCAGTTTACGCAAAGTTGCTCGTTGTGGAAGACGAAGGCGCGGACGGCAACGTCGTGAAACGCGAGCGCCGCCGCTCTGCGAATGCATCCATGACGGCTTGCAGGCGCGCCTGGTTTGTTGGTCAGCGCGCTCAAGAAACAGAAGTGCCGGCGATCAATCCATTCTCACGCATGGGCCTAAAAATCCGCCCGCTTGGCCAGCCTGTACGTGAGACGCCCACGGCGACTTGGGATGAACTCGTTGCATTTAGGGTAGCCGCGGACAAGCTCGGATACCGCTCAGTCGGGACGGCAGCGTTGTTGACTTGGGAGTGGTTGCAGCGGCAAGAACACGTATTCGGAGCTTTCGAGATCTCGCATTATCGGCCAAAGGAGCGGCCGAACAGCGTGAAGATTGTGCATCCGAAGAATGGCGAAGAAGCCTGGTGGCCTCTATTCGACGAAACCGGCGAGCCCCTTTTCCCCGAGTTGATGGCGGAGCTCGATGCCATCAAGGAAACGATGGTTTCGGGTTTGGTCTTTCGGCGCGATCATGCGCATCGCAGGTCTCGGGCCCCGCTCCCATGGATTACGCAACGCAAGGATTTGCGTTACCTCCGCAGCGTCGTAAAAAAAATAATCACAGCAGCTGGGCTTCGAAGCGAACTCTCATTTACCTCCTTCCGCCACGGTGGCTTTACCGAGGGTGCCGACAGTGATCTCACTGATGCTGAGCTACGCGCCGCGGCACGCCATCGGTCCCCACACCCACTGCCAAGCTATGCCAAGCGCACGCGCAAACAGCTGATCTCGGGCTCCAAGAAGCGCCGTGAGGAGCGAACCAAAGCAGCCCCTGGTCGCCCGTCGGAATGACTCACCCAATGCGTCCTAAATCATTGATTCAGTTTACGGGCTGTCCAGGGCTCGGCTGGAGCTGTTGGCTAACCGAGCTATTTTCCCGTCCACGAAGGCTTGCGCTTTTCGCTGAAGGCTTTCAGGCCTTCCTTGGCATCCTCAGTCATCGCCAACAGTGCGATCTGGCTTTCGGTATAGGCGATGCTTTCATCGAACGACATCGAGGCGATCGCGCGCATGGCATATTTGCCGCGCCGGATCGCGGTCGGCGACTTGTCGACGATGCGGCCGATCAGCCATTCGACCTTGGCGTCGAGCTCGGCCGAGGGCACCACGTAGTTAAGAAGCCCGGCGGCCTGCGCCGCCTTCGCGTCAAAGGGCTCTCCGGTCAGCGCCCATTCGTTGACGAGGCGCGGCGGCGCCATCGATTGCAGCAGGCTCATCACCTGCATCGGGAACACGCCGACCTTAACCTCGGGCAGCCCGAAGATGACGTGATCGGCCGCGACCGCCAAATCGGTCATGCACAATAAGCCCATGCCACCGGCCATGCAGACGCCGCCGACCCGCGCGATCGCCGGCTTGGTGGCGTTCTGCGACAGCCGCAACAGATCGGCGTAGTCGACATTCGGCCTTGAGAAGTCCATGGCAAAGGCGGCACCGCTGTTCTGCAGATCGGCGCCGGCGCAAAACGCCTTGTCGCCGGCGCCGGTCAGCACGATGACGCGGATTTCCTTGTCATCATGCGCGTCGCGATAGCCCTTGGCGATACCCGCGACCACGTCGGCATTGATGGCGTTGCGCTTGTCCGGCCGGTTGATAGTGATCCAGAGTGCCTGTCCGCGCTTTTCGCGCATCACGCTGTTATGGTCGGTCATTGTCCCACTCGCCTGTTTGCCACATGTCGGCAAACATTTGCGGCAGGATGGCGGTGGACCGCAAGAGAGATTTAGCCCGCGGGCGCGACCTTCTTGACCCAGACCTTGTTGTCATGGAACGCGGCACCGCCGACCGGTGCGACCGCAGCAGCCCCGGTCAGCGTGTTGATACCGCGACCGCCGATGTGGGCCTTGTTGGGCTGGACCAATTCCGCGATCAGCACGCCGCGCCGCAGCCCGTCGAACAGCTTGACCGTCAGATTGGTCTCGCCCCTGATATTGCCGAGCGTGACGGTGTCGCCGTCGGCGACCCCAAGTGCTGTCGCATCCTCGGGATGCATCATCACCGAAGGCTTGCCTTCGCGCGCGATCGATGATGGCGTTTCATTGAAGGTGGTATTGAGGAAGCTGCGCGACGGGCTGGTGGCAAGCCGGAACGGATGCGCCTCGTCCGCCTCCTCGATAATGGTCCAGTGGTCCGGCAGCGACGGCATCTGTTGCCATGGCCCCAAACCGGGATTACCGAATGGCGGATGCGCCCAGTCGGCCTTGAAGTGGAACTTCTTGTCGGCATGCGCAAACCCGTCGAGGTAATGCGAGGTGCGAAAATCCGGCTGGATGTCGCGCCACAGATCCGCTTCCAGGGCTTCGATACCGCCATGGCCGCTCTTCTTTAGCGTCACGTCGATCAGTTCGCGCGGCGACATCTCAAATCCGGGATGCACGGCCTTGAGGCGCCGGCCAAGGCCCTGCAGCACTTCATGGTTCGAGCGGCATTCCCCCGGCGGATCGATCAGCTTGGCGCCGACCGAAATATGCTGGTGGCCGCCGCCGTAATAGAGATCGTCATGCTCCATGAACATGGTCGCAGGCAGCACGATATCGGCCATGGCGGCCGTCTCGGTCATGAACTGCTCGTGCACCACCATGAACAGGTCTTCGCGAGCAAACCCTTCGCGCACCAGTGTCTGCTCCGGCGCCACCGTCATCGGATTGGTGTTCTGGATCAGCATCGCCTTGACCGGCGGTCCGCCTTTCAAGGCCTCCGCGTCACCGGTCAGGATCCGACCGATCTGCGACTGGTCGAGCCAGCGCGTCGTGCGGTCGATCGCGTCATGCCCCTCGATGACGGATTCATTGAACTTCCAGATCGCGGCATTGTTGAAGAATGCACCACCGCCTTCATATTGCCAGGCGCCGGTCACCGCCGGAATGCACAGTGCTGCGTGCATCTGCGCCGCCCCGTTGCGGCTGCGGGTAAAGCCGTAGCCGAGCCGGAAGAACGAACGCTTGGTCTGGCCGACGAGACGGGCGAAAGCCTCGATCTCCTCGACCGGCACGCCCGAAATCGACGAGGCCCATTCCGGCGTGCGTGTCGCCAGATGCGCTTCCAGCGCATCCGGGCAATCGGTGTATCGATCCATATACGCACGGTCCGCATAGCCTTCGCGGAACAACACATGCATGACGCCGCAGGCGAACGCGCCATCGGTGCCGGGCCGCAGGATGATCTTGATATCGGCCTGCTTCATGGTGTCGTTGTTGTAGATGTCGACCGCCGCGATCTTGGCGCCGCGCTCCTTTCGAGCGCGCATCACATGCGTCATCACATTGACCTGGGTGTTCACGGGATTAGTGCCCCAGATCACGATCAGGTCGGAGACGCCCATCTCGCGCGGATCGACGCCGGCGATCTTGCCGGTACCGATGGAAAATCCGACACGGGCGATGTTGGCGCAGATGGTCGAGTAGAAGCGGGAATATTTCTTGATATGGGACAGGCGGTTGATGCCATCACGCATCACCAGCCCCATGGTGCCGGCGTAGTAATATGGCCAGACCGATTGGGCGCCGAAGTCGCGTTCGGCGGAATCGAACCGCGCAGCGATCTCATCCAGCGCCTCGTCCCAGGAAATCCGTGCGAACTGGCCGGAACCTTTCGGCCCGGTGCGGCGCATCGGATAAAGCAACCGGTCCGGATGATGGATACGCTCGGCGTAGCGCGCGACCTTGGCGCAGACGACGCCGGCGGTATAGGTCTGCACCTTGGAGCCGCGGACCCGGCCGATGCTCTTGCCTTCGATCACCTCGATGTCGAGCGCGCAGGCCGACGGGCAATCGTGCGGACAGGTGGAGTGGCGGATGTCGACCTTGGCATGCTGGTTCATGCCTCGATAGGTAACATCAAATGACCATTCCGCCGAGAGGCATTATCTCAGATTACCCCAGCGAAAACGGCAGTAAAGCCATGCATCAGCCGCCCAAATAGGCCCCGCCATTGGCGTGGATCGCCTGCCCGTTGATGTAGCGCGCGCCGGGTCCGCACAGGAATCGCACCGCGGCCGCCACATCTTCCGGCCGCCCCCGCTCGCCGCTGATGGTCTGGTGGGTCAGGTGGTGCGCCGGTTCCGGCTTGTCTTTCGGCCGCGGCGTGCCGATCAGCCCTGGCACCACGCAGTTCACGGTGATGCCGTCGTCGGCGAGGTCGTGGGCCAGCGCGCGGGTGAAGCCGATGATCCCCGCCTTCGCGGTCACCACATGGGCGCGATTTTTTGCACCCGTATGCGCGCTCAGGCCACCGATATTGACGATGGTCCCCGCGCCGGATTGGCGCAGCGCCGGCAGGCAGGCTTTTACGCAATGGAAGGTGCCATCAAGGGTGACGTCGAGGATTTCCCGCCACGCCGCATAGTCCATCTCCGCGAAGGACTTTTCCCGGCGCAGCGCGGCATTGTTGACCAGGATGTCGATCCGGCCGAACTGTTGTACCGCCGCATCCGCCATCGCCTGCACGGCTTCGGCATTGGCAACGTCGCCGATATGGACCAGCGCCCGGGCGCCAGCGGACTCGATCTTGCGCGCAACGCCTTCCGCCTCGGCGCGGTTGCTGCGCGCATTCACCACGATGGACGCACCGTCGCTTGCCAGCGCCAGCGCGATCGCGCGGCCGATATTGCGCCCGGCGCCAGTGACGATGGCGACTTTGCCGTCGAGTTCTTTGGTCATGCCAGCCTACCCACGCAACGACGATAAATCGATCTTGCCTTGATACAACCCCGCCAGCAGCTTCAACGTCGCATCGCCCTGCGCCGTGTTCCAGCCGCCATGCTGCGCATTGAGCGCGAATTTATCCGTCACATCCTGGCGCGTCAGCGGCTCCTGCGCGCCGCCGCGCATATGCGGTTGCCGCTCCTCGATCACGCTGCCGTCGCTCAGCGTGGCGCGGACATGGCCGGTGTAGTTGCTGGGATAAGGATTGTCCGGATCGATCACGAATTTCACTTTTGCCGCGAGCGCCAGCACGCGCGCTTCCCGTATCGCGCTTTCCGTGAACGCGCCGAGCCCGACCCCGCCATGGACAAAGCCGGTCGAGAGCAGATAGGGCGTGGCGAATTTCGCCGCATAGCCATTGCGCGGACGCTGCTTGTCGGCGAGCGGCTCCCACAGCCGGTGCACCGTCCCCTCTGCGACCTCGCAGACGATTGCTGTGACGTCCTCAGGCTTGATACCGCGCGCGGCGAGCCGTCGCGCACAATCGATATAGGGCTGCGCCATCGTCCCGCAGGGATAGGGCTTGAACGCCAGCGTGTCCGTCACCCAGCGCGCGCCGAAATCGCCGGTCAGCGCGTCGTAGTCGCCCTGGGTGGTATGCGCGAAACCGTGGAACAGGCCATGGACCCCTTCGAACACCGTGCGCGGGCCGACGAACCCGCCCCGCGCCAGCAATGCTGCGCGAATGCCCGACTGCGCCGCCCAGCCGGCATGCAGCCGCTTGGTCCAGGCACCCTCGGCGAGGTATTCGATGATGCCGCTGGCCATGCTGCCGGCGATGCCGAGCGCATCGACAATCTGTCCGGCGTTGAGGCCAAGTGCCGCGCCGACACCAGCCGCCGCCCCCATTGCGCCGAAGACCGCGGTCGGATGGAAGCCCGCCTTGTGGACGGCCTTCGGCGCCACCAGACTCAACCGGCAGAGCACTTCGGTCCCCACCGCAATCCCGACCAGCGCCATGCGGCCATCGGGGTTGTGGCGCTCGCAGGCGGCCAGCACCGCCGGCACGATCACCGCACCGGCATGGACCGGACCACCCTCGAACGTATCGTCAAAATCCTCGCCATGCGCAGCGGTGCCGTTGACGAAGGCGGCGCCCGCGGCATTCAGCGTGCGCTGATGCCCGATCGCCGTGCAGGGGCCATCATCGTCGCAACCTGCCAGCGCGCTCCTGATGTAGTCCTCGTGGCGCGCGGTGACGCAGAGGCCAACGACATCGATCAGCAAATCCTCGCATTTGCGGGTGGTGGCGGCCGGCAAACCGCCCGGCTGCAACGCGACGATCTTCGCGGCGAGTGTCTCGGCGACCGACGTCCCTGGCAGTTCGGAGGTCATTCGGATCAAACGTGGAAGATTTTGGTGTAGCGCGCCTTGATCGAATCGCCCTCTTTTTCCACCGCCGCCGCATCATCCTTCATGGTCTTGATGTCCTTCAACGGCTTGCGTCCGGCTTTCTCGGTCGTCTGCGTATGGACCGAGCGCAGGCCGCCGACGTCGATGATGAGCTGCTGGGCCTCGCGGCCGAGGCTGAACGACTGAAACAGCTTTGCCGCGTTCGGATTGGGCGAGCCCTTGAAGATACCGTTCGGGCCGATGATCAGCGGCGACCCCTCGGTGGCATAGACGGGCTCGACCGGGCGGCCGGATTCCTTCATCTGAAAAATATTGTATTCGTTGCCGTCGGCCATCACGGCGCGCTCGCCGAGCTCGAGCTTCTTCGGCGGATCGGCGGACGACTGCACCTGCATGATGTTCTGTTTGGCGAGCTGTTCGAAGAAACTCCAGCCAAGATCGCGCTGCATCTGGTAGGTCGCGGTCATGATGGTGCCGCTGTAGCCGGGATGCGCCTTGACGATCTTGCCCTTCCATTTGGGATCGAGCAGGTCGGCAAAGCTCTTTGGCGCGTCTTCGGCTTTCACCAGATTGGTGTTGTAGGCGATGATCGAGAGCCAGACGCGGAAGCTCGCGAACTGGCCGTCGGGATCCCGGTGCTCGGCGGGATAGAATTTTGCGACTTCCTCGGGCACATAAGGCGCCAGAATGCCGTCGCGTTTCCAGACGATGAAATGCGCCGCATCCGACGAATTCACGACGTCAACGGCGTGAATGTTGCTGGAATATTCCTGGCCGATCCGCTGGAACACGCGCTCCGCACCGGTACGCTCGACCCGCACCGCGATCCCCGGATATTTCGCCTCGAATGCTTTTGCCAGTTTTTCCGCCACCGGCAGGTCGGTCGAGGTGTAATAGATCACCTGGCCTTCCTTCTTGGCCGCTTCGATCAGCGCCGGTGTGACCGGTTCTGCCGGCGGCGCGTCGGCCATGACGCGGGTCGAGAACGCTGCTCCGGCCAGCACGGCGCCGGTGCCTTGCAGCACGGCGCGGCGAGAGATCCCTGGGTGTTTCATCGTTTCACTCCCCGCGCTTGTTGGCGAAGTTGGGTACACCGGTTCTAGTCTTTTATTCCGATGCCGTAGGCAGAGTCTATCGTCGACAGCGCCTTTGCATTGCAGCTAAACTCGCCGCAAGGAACAAGACTAAAGTTTGAGGGGGAGAAATGACGGGCTCAAGGTTTGCGCTGGCGCTAACGGCTGCTCTACTGGTGATGCCGATCCTTAACGCGCCCGTGCTCGCGGAAGACTATCCGGCGCGGCCGGTCCGGATCCTCGTCCCCTTCGGCGCCGGCGGGCCGGCTGACGTCACCGCCCGCCAGATCGGCAGCATTCTGCAGGAAAGTTTCGGCCAGCCCTTCGTGGTCGAGAACCGGACCGGGGCCGGTGGGGTGATCGGCACGCTGGAAGCCGCCAAGTCGCCGCCTGACGGCTATACGCTGTTGATGATGTCGAACACCCAGACCGCGAATGAATCGCTGGTGCCGCAGCGCAAATATGAACTGATGCGCGACCTAGCCCCAATCGCGCCGGTCAATTACTCCGACCTCGTGATCGTGGTTCACCCTGCCGTGCCGGCGAAGACGCTGCAGGAATTCATTGCGCTCGCCAAAGCCCAGCCCGGCAAGCTGAATTACGCCTCGTCCGGCCAGGGAACGCCGTACCACATGGCCGGCGAGCTGTTCAAAGCCATGGCCGGCATCGACGTTCTGCACGTGCCCTACCGCAACAGCGGCGAGGCACGCAGCGGCGTGATCGGCGGACAGGTGCAGATGATGATCGACGCGGTTCCGGCGATGGCGCCCAATATCGCCGAAGGCCAGGTGCGCGCGCTCGCCACCACCGGCAAAACGCGCTCCACCGTTCTGTCCACCGTACCGACGGTGACCGAGGCCGGCATTCCCGGCTATGAGGCTACGATCTGGCTCGGACTGATGGCGCCGGCCGGCACGCCGAAGGCGATCATCGACAAGCTCAATGCAGCCGTGAATGCGGCGATCAAGCGGCCTGATATCGTCAAACTCTGGACCGCGCAGGGCGCCGTTCCAATGTCAATGAGCCCGGAGGAGTTCGACAAATTCCTGCGTGGCGATATTGTGAAATGGGCTGAAGTCGTCAAGAAATTCGACAAGCCGCAATAGAGATCCTTAGAGGTCAGCCTCGATGCCGAGCGTTCGATTTCGCCTCAATGGCGCCGAGATGGATGTCGACGCCGATCCCGATCGATCGCTGCTGGACATGTTGCGCGGGCCGCTCGGCATGACCGGGCCGCATTTCGGCTGCGGCGCCGGTGAATGCGGCGCCTGCAACGTCATTGTCGGCGATCGCGCGGTGGCCGCCTGCGATACGCCGCTATGGTCGGTGGCGGACAAGGACATCACGACACCCGAAGGGCTCGGAAGCGCCGAGCGGCCGCATCCGCTGCAACGGGCCTTCATCGCCGAGCAGGCGCTGCAGTGCGGCTATTGCGTATCCGGCATCCTGATCAGCGCCGCCGCCCTGCTGATGCGAAATCCCACACCCACCGGCCTGGAGGTGAAGCAAGCCCTCGACGGAAACCTTTGCCGGTGCGGTTCGCATAACCGCATGGTGCGGGCGGTGCTGCGCGCCGCAGACGAAATGGCGGCAAGATGAACCCGCCTGCGCCCTCGCCGCCCCCCGCCAAATTGCCGGTGAGTCTCGCGGCAAACCCGAAACTGTCGTCCTGGCTGAAATTCTCGGCGCAAGGACAGGTCACCATATCGCCCGGCAAGGTCGAAATCGGACAAGGCATCGTCACCGCGCTGGCACAGATCGCTGCCGATGAGCTCGACGTCGATCTTTCGCGTCTGCAGATGGTCCGCGCGTCGACCGCCGCCAGTCCCAACGAAGGTGTGACATCAGGCAGCCTCTCGGTCCAGCAATCGGGGCGCGCGTTGCGGCATGTGTGCGCCGAGGTTCGCCAGATCTTTCTCGAACTGGCATCGGAACGGCTGGGGGTGGGGATCGATGCGCTCGCGATCGAGGACGGTACCATCTCGGGACCCGGCAATGTCAGCACCAGCTATTGGGAGCTTGCGGGCGACATCCGGCTTGATCGCGACGCGACACCTGGTGCCGCGGCCAAACTGGCAACGAGCCGCGCGCTAGCCGGAAATTCGGTGCAGCGGATCGATATTCCCGACAAGGTGTTTGCACGACCGCGCTTCATCCACGACTGCGCGTTACCGGCAATGCTGCATGGCCGGGTGCTGCGGCCGGCGCATTCGCGCGCGAAACTCAAGAGCCTGAAGCAGGATGGCGCCGGCGCGACGGCCGGTCTCGTCGCGGTGGTGCGCGACGGCAGTTTTGCGGGCGTGGTCAGCGAAACCGAGCAAGACGCCGAGGCAGCCCTCGCCGCCTTGCGCAAGGGCGCGACATGGTCCGAGGGCGAACCGCTGCCCGATGAAAACGACCTGGCAGACATTCCTCAAAGCCCAGCCGTCAGAGCTGACCATCATCGACGACAGAACGCCGTCTGCCGCTCGTGCAAGCACGCGCAGTATCCAGCGCCAATATACCCGCCCCTACATCGCTCACGCCTCGATCGCGCCGTCTTGCGCGATGGCGCAGTGGAATGGCGACCGCGTTCATGTCTGGACCCATAGCCAGGGCGTCTATCTCTTGCGCACCGATCTGGCGCTCGTGCTGAAACTGCCAGTCGAGAATATCACCGTCGAACATATGGAAGGCGCCGGCTGCTACGGGCACAACGCTGCCGACGACGTCGCGCTCGACGCCGTGCTGCTGGCGAAAGTCGCGGGCGGCCGGCCGGTACGGGTGATGTGGTCACGCGAGGACGAGATGTCGCACGCGCCATTCGGCGCCGCGATGGCGATCGAAATCGAGGCTGGTCTCGACGCCGAGGGCGAAATCGTCGACTGGCGGCATTCGGTCTGGAGCAACGGCCATGCCGCACGGCCGGGGCGCGCGGCGCAGCCTGCCTTGCTCGCGGCCTTCGAACTGGAAAATCCGTTTCCGCGCATGATCTCGAGCAACCCGCCGCAGGCCAATGGCGGCGGCGCCGACCGCAATTCGATCCCGCTTTATGATTTTCCGACATGGCACATCGAGAGCCATCGCCTGAACACCATGCCGGTCCGCACCTCCGCGCTACGGACGCTCGGTGCGCAGGGCAATGTGTTTGCGATCGAATCCTTTCTCGACGAGATTGCGGTCGAACGCGGCGAGGATCCGGTCGCGTTCCGGCTCCGCCACTTAGGCGATGAGCGCGCAAAGGATGTGATCCGCGCGGCCGCAAAGCGCGCGAACTGGAAACCGGACAGGCAACCCGGCGTCGGTTATGGCATCGGCTTTGCCCGCTACAAGAACACCGGCGCCTATTGCGCCGCAGTGGCCGAGATCGAAGGCGAGAAGGATATCCGGGTCCGGAAGCTGACGCTCGCGGTCGATGTCGGCGAGGCCATCAATCCGGATGGTGTCATCAACCAGATCGAGGGCGGCGCCATCCAGGCCACGAGCTGGGTGCTGAAGGAGCGGGTTCGCTTCGACCGGCAGCGCATTACCAGCACGAATTGGACGGACTATCCCATCCTTCGTTTCAGTGAGGTGCCCGAGGTGGACGTTGAAGTGATCCAGCGGGTGGAACTGGACCCGGTCGGCGCGGGCGAAGCCGCCCACGGGCCCGTCACTGCAGCCATCGCCAATGCGGTGTTCGATTGCCTCGGCGTGCGCGTCCGCGATCTCCCGATCACGCGCGACAGCCTGATCGCCGCCATGGAATTGGACGCATGACCACCCTGAACATTTTGAGCGGCGGCGCGGCGCAGGGATTGGTCGGAAACCTGCAGCCGGCCTTCAGGGCGCAGAGCGGCTTCGATATCGGAGGCGAGTTTGGCGCAGTCGGTGCCATGGCCGACAAATTGCGCAACGGCGCTCCCACCGATATCGTAATTTTGACCGCGGCAATCGTGGCCAAGCTAGCCGACGAGAAGCTGGTCGTCCCGACCTCGATCAGGGACATCGGGCTGGTCGAGACCGCGCTCGCGGTTCGCACCGGCGCCCCCAAGATATCGGTCACTGATGCCGCAGGCTTGCGGGAGGCATTTCTTGCTTCGGACGCGATCTTCGTGCCCGACACCAGGGTTTCGACGGCCGGGATTCATGTCGCGAAGGTGCTTGGGCAACTTCGGCATCGCCGAGAAAGTGGCAGATCGGCTGAAAATCTTTCCGAACGGCGCCACCGCAATGCGGCACCTCGCCTCGTCGGATGCGCAGCGCCCGATCGGCTGCACGCAATCGACCGAAATCATCAGCACCGACGGCGTCGTTCTGTCCGGTTCGCTGCCGCCGGGCTGCGAGCTTGCGACCATGTACACGGCAGCCGTCGACAACGCATGCCGCATCAGCGCAACAGGCGCAGCGGCTGATCGACCTGCTGACGGCCGCCGATGCGCAGGGGCTGCGCCAACGCGCGGGCTTTGTCAGCGGAGCGGGATAGCCTCCGCCTCCCCCAACGAAACAGCATTTTGCGGGCAGATTGGCTAATTTCTTCTTGGACCGGGTCAATTCGTATACTAATATATCAATTGAACAGGCAAGCGAACATGCCCACACGCGCGACGAAGAAGAGCGAGAACTCCGCCCGCGCCGTCGGCCATCGCCGCGGCGGGTCGCCCGCGTGCCGCGACCGCCGCGTCGCGAATCTATTCGGATCTTCGCGCCGAGCTGGTGTCGCTGCAGCGCCGGCCCGGCGAAGCGATATCGGAGGCCGAGATCGCGCTTTCCTACGGCGTCAGCCGGACGCCGGTCCGCGAGGCGATCCTGAAATTGTCGGACGAAGGCCTGCGTGGAGATTTTTCCGCAATCGGGCATCTTCGTCTCGCGCATTCCGCTCGCGGCGTTGCCTGAAGCCATCATCATCCGCAAGGCGCTGGAGGAAACCACCGCGCGACTGGCGGCGGAACGCGCGACTTCGAGCCAGATTCTGACGCTGCATTCGATCCTGGAACGCCAGCGCGAGGCCAGATGCCGCCAGGGACCGCGACACCTTCCATCGCGCCGATGAACTGTTTCACGCCACGATCGCGGAAGTCGCGGGATATCCCGGGCATCTGGACGTTGATCCTGCAGGTGAAGGTGCATGTCGATCGCTATCGCCTGTTGACGCTGCCGCAGCAGGGACGGATCCCGCAGGGTCATCGCCGAGCATGAGGCCATCCTGGACGCGATCGAGGCGCATGATCCCTCGCGCGCGAGGATGGCGATGGAGATCCATCTCGAACAGTCTTCTCGACAACATCGCGGTCACTCAAAACTTCAATCCGGAGTTTTTCGACAAGTGAGCAAATAGAGTAAGCGGAAACGTCAAGAATTCCGCAAGATCGTCGACAAACATCGCAAGATCTAACTCTGCGCCGGAGTTCCGGTGGAGGAAAAACGAGCAACACACCTGGGAGGGTTCCAATGAAGCGTCGCGATTTCATGAAGCTGAGTGCCGGTCTTGGAGCGGCGGGTTTGACGACGGGCCTTCCGGCGCTGACGCCGGCGCGCGCGCAGGCCAAAGCGGTCTTCAAGGCGTCCGACGTTCAGCCTCCCGGCTATCCGACCGTGGCGGCGACCGAAAATCTCGGCAAGAAGCTCGAGGCCGCCACCAACGGCCGGCTCTCGGTCCAGATGTTTCCGTCCATGCAGCTCGGCGGCGAGAAGGAAACCATCGAACAGACCCAGATCGGCGCGATCCAGATGCTGCGCGTCAGCGTGGGATCGATGGGTCCGATCGTCGACGACATCAACGTCGTCAACATGCCGTTCCTGTTCAAGAACACGGCGCACGCCGCAACGAATGATGGACGGGCCGATCGGGCAGGAACTGCTCGACAAGATCACCGCCAGCCCCAATGCCAGCCTGGTCGCATTGTGCTGGATGGATTCCGGCGCGCGCAGCCTCTACAACACCAAGCACCCGATCAAATCGATCGAAGACCTCAAGGGCCTGAAATTCCGCGTCATCGGCAATCCGATCTTCGTCGACATGATGAACGCGCTTGGCGGCAACGGCGTCGCGATGGGCTACGACCAGGTCTTCAGCGCGCTGCAGACCGGCGTCATCGACGGCGCCGAGAACAATCCGCCGAGCTATGTCTTCAGCAACCACTACACGGCGGCCAAATATTACTCGCTGACCGAGCACCTGATCATTCCCGAAGTGCTGGTGTTCTCCAAGAAGGCCTGGACCGCGCTTTCGGCCGACGATCAGACCCTGATCAAGAAGTTCGCCCGCGAGGCGCAGATGGAAGAACGCGAGCTCTGGAACAAGTACGAACAGCAGGCGATGGAAAAGGCAAAGGCCGCCGGCTGCGAGATCATCGAGATCGCCGACAAGACGCCGTTCCAGAACGCGGTCAAGCCGGTATGGGACAAATACGGCCCGAAATATCAGGACATGATCAAGCGCATCCAGACGATCTGATAGAGCGCTTTCAGGGAGGCTGGAATGGCCGGACATTCCGCCGCGCGATGGACTATCTGTACTTGCTGTGCGTCGTCGTCGGCTGCACCGCGCTGGTTCTGATCTCGGCGATCATCCCCTGGGCGGTGTTCACCCGCTATGTGCTCAACAGCGCCGCGTCCTGGCCCGAGCCGCTCGCGGTTCTCCTGACCATCGTGCTGACCTTCATCGGCGCGGCGGCCGGCTACCGGCTCAACCTGCACATGAATGTCGGCTACTTCGCCGACAAGCTGCCGGCACATTCCGCGCGCCTGCTCGACCTCGTGGTTCAGTTGCTGATGGCGCTGATCGCGATCTTCATGATCGTCTGGGGCAGCCGGCTGGTCGAGGTGACCTGGCACAATACGATCGCCGATTTTCCGTTCCTGTCCGTCGGCGTCACCTACCTGCCGATTCCGATCGGCGGCGTCTGCCTGCTGCTCTTCATCATCGAGCGGATTTTCCTCGGCGCGCCGCCCGATCCGATCGCTCAACACCGGGAAGTCGCCGGTCGACTGACCTGGAGGAGCCATCATGGATATCTTCATTCTGCTCGCGACCATGCTGGTCTGCTTCCTGATCGGCATGCCGATCGCCTATTCGCTGGCGTTGGCCGCGATCGCGGGCGCGCTGTCGATCGGCATTCCGCTGGAAGCGGTGATGCTGAAAATCTCCGACGGCGTCAGCAAGGTGGCGATGCTGACGATCCCGTTCTTCGTGCTGGCGGGCGCGATCATGGCCGAAGGCGGCATGGCGCGGCGGCTGGTCGCCTTTGCCGACGTGCTGGTCGGACTTGACCCGCCTGCGCGGCGGCCTCTCCATCGTCAACGTGCTGGCGACGACGTTCCTGAGCGGCATCTCCGGCTCGGCGGTCGCCGATACTTCCGCGATCGGCTCGGTGATGATCCCGCAAATGGAAAGAGCCGGCTATCCCCGCGTGTTCGCCACCAACCTGACGATCACCTCCTCGGTTCAGGCGCTGCTGGTTCCGCCGAGCCACAATGCGGTGCTGTATTCGCTCGCCACCGGCGGCACGATCTCGATCAGCGCGCTGTTCATGGCCGGCGTCTTCCCGGGCCTGCTGCTCGGCTTCTCCCTGATCATTCTCTGTCTGGTCATCGCCTATCGCGAACGACCATCCGCGCGGCCAGACCGTGCCGGCCAAAGGACGCCATCAGGATCACCATCGACGCCGCCTGGGGTCTGATGACGCTGGTCATCATTCTCGGCGGCATTCTCGGCGGAATCTTCACCGCGATCGAAGCCGGCGCGGTCGCCTGCATCTGGGCGTTCTTCGTCACGATGTTCATCTACCGCGACTATCGCTGGCGCGACCTGCCGGTGCTGCTGCACCGGACCTTGCGCACGGTCGCGATGGTGCTGACGCTGATCGCCTGCGCTTCCAGCGTCGGCTACATCATGGCGCTGACGCAGATGCCGGCCAAGATGACGGCGTTCTTCCTGTCGATCTCCAGCAACAAATACGTCATCCTGTTCCTGATCAACATCCTGCTGCTGGTGCTCGGCACCCTCGTCGACATGGCGCCGTCGATCCTGATCGCGACGCCGATCCTGCTGCCGGTGATGGCGAACTTCGGCGTCGATCCCGTTCATTTCGGCATGATCATGCTGCTCAATCTCGGCATCGGCCTGTGCCACCCGCCGGTCGGAGCGATCCTGTTCGTCGGCTGCGCGGTCGGCAAGGTCACGATCGAACAGGTGATGCGGAAGATCTGGCCGTTCTATGCGGTGATGTTCTTCGTCCTGATGTGCGTCACCTACCTGCCGGAAATATCGCTATGGCTGCCGCGGCACGTGCTGCGGTAGATGACGCCGACCGTCTTGCGCAAGTCAAGAGAAAAGCGCCAGCATTGGCGCCCAGAAGCGCATCCGCGCCAGCTCCGCCAAGAAAGGGCACCTGCCGTGAAGATCGTCGATCTCAGCCGCGAACTCTATCATCGCACCCCGAGCTATCCCGGCCATCCACCCGTCATGCACGGCATCTGGAAGACACATGAAGAGTCGCTCGCCGACTCCAAAAACGTCTACGGGCTTTCGTCGATGTTCATCTCGATGCCCGACCATGCCGGCACCCATATCGATGCACCCAGGCACTTCGGCAAGAGCGGCATCCCGATCAACCAATACCCGCTGGAAAAATGCATCGTGCCGGGCATCTGCCTCGACCTGCGCCACATCGCGCCGCGCGCCGAGATCACGCCCTCCGACCTCGAAGCGGCAGTCAAGATAGCCGGAGTGCCGATCCCGAAGGCAGGCACAGTCCTGCTCTGCACCGGTCACCACGAGCGCACCTTCCCGCGCAAGGAGTATTCGACCGACAATTCCGGCGTGAATGTCGCCGCGACCGAATGGCTGGCCAGGCAAGGCATCGTGCATTTCGGCATCGATTCGATGCGGCCGGGGCCCGACAGCGACGAGAACCTGCTGGTTCACAAGGCCTGCCTTGACCTCGACATCACCCATATCGAAAGCCTGTGCAATCTCGAGGCGCTGCTCGGCAAGGGCCAGTTCACCTTCATTGGCTTGCCGATGAAGTGGCGCGAAGGCACGGCTTCGCCGATCCGCGCTGTGGCTGTATTCGACCTCTGAAGTTGTCGTGACATACGCCGGGAGCAATTCAATGTTTGATGAAAAAACCAATCGCCCTTCGCGCCGCCAGCTGTTGCGGTCCAGCGGACTCCTGATCGGTACGGTTGCCACGTCCAGCCTTGGGCTGACGTCGGCGAAGGCGGCGGGCTATCCCGAACGCCCGATCAAGATCATCGTGCCGTTCGCGCCGGCCGGACCGACCGACATCATGGCGCGCATTCTGGGCCAGCATCTGGGCGACGCGCTGGGCGGCACGGCCGTCGTCGAGAACAAGCCCGGCGCAGGCGGCAATATCGGGATCGGTGCCACGGCTCACGCCGAGCCGGATGGCTACACGCTGTTGATCACCTCGAGCGCATACGTCGTCAATCCCGGCCTGTATGCAAAAATCCCTTACGATCCCTACAAGGATTTCGCGCCGATCGCCGAGCTTGGCACCTCGCCCAACGTGATCCTGGTCGATCCCAAACTCGGCGTGAATTCGATTGCGGATTTGATCAAGCGTGCCAAGGCCAATCCGAACGAACTCAACTATGCCAGTCCAGGCATCGGCACGACACCGCATCTGTCGGGCGAGTTGCTCAAGATCGTCTGCGGGATCGAGATCACCCATGTGCCGTATTCCGGCGCAGGTCCGGCGATCCAGGCGATCCTCAGCGGCACCACGCAACTCGCCTGCGCCGCCTTGCCGCCGGCGCACCCGCATATCGAATCCGGCGCGCTGAAGGCGCTGGCTGTGACCGGCGTGCACCGCTGGTTCGACCTGCCTGATGTGCCGACGATGGTCGAACTCGGCTACAAGGATTTCATCTCCGACACCTTCCAGGGCTTTCTGGCGCCCGTGAAGACGCCGGCTGCCGTTGTCGAGTTGCTGTCGAGCAAATCGATCGAAATTCTCAAGACGCCGAAGATCGCCGAGCAGTTGCGCAACAACGGCTTTGAGGTGATCGCCAACGGTCCCGACGGCATGCGCAAGCGTATCGAGGACGAAGTGCCGAAATGGCGCGACATTGTCGCGAAAGCCGGCATCAAGCCGGTTTGACCGGATCAAGATTACGCGACAGGCGTCACGTGCCGTCTTGCCGATCGCCTCCGATGTACCTTAGGTTGCTCCCACAAAAAAAGCCAGGGAGGCAATCGTGATGACTACACGCCGTAATTTCCTCAAAGCCGGCGCGGCAGCGGCCGCCACCGGAATCGTCTTTTGTGGCTGCGGTTTGCTGCACAGCGCGCACGCCCAGCAACCGATCCGCGCAGAAACTCCCCGTCAAAGTCGGCGGCAAGCAGGTCAAGACCATCGACATTCACTCGCATTGCCATTTCCGCGAAGCCGGTGCGCTGCTCGGCGCCGACGGCCCCAAACTCCAGATACCGCCGGTCAACGGCGCGGAGGAAGCCTTCATCGAGATCGACAAGCGCCTCGCGGCCATGGATGCGCAGGCTGTCGACATGGAAGTGCTGTCGATCAATCCGTTCTGGTACGACCGCGAGCGCGATCTCGCCGGGCAGATCGTGAAAATCCAGAACGAGAAGCTGGCCGAACTCTGCGCCTCGAAGCCCGACCGGTTCGCGGCCTTCGCCTCGCTCACCCTGCAGGCACCCGATCTCGCGGTGCAGGAACTCGAGACAGCGGTGAAGAAGCAGGGATTGAAAGGCGCCGCGATCGGCGACGTCAGTGAGCGGCGTCGAATTCTCCGATCCGAAATTTCATCCGGTATGGGCCAAGGCCGAGGAACTCGGGGTACCCCTGTTCATCCATCCGCAGGGCCTTCCCGAACTCAACAAGCGGCTTGCGGGCAATGGCTGGCTCGCCAACACGATCGGCAATCCGCTGGGCACGACGATAGCGCTGTCGCACCTGATCTTTGAGGGAACGTTCGATCGCTTTCCCGGGCCTGAAAGTGATCGGTGCGCATGGCGGCGGCTTCCTGCCGTCCTATGCTGACCGTTCGGACCACGCCTGTCTGGTCGGCCCCAAGGGCTGCGATCCCGAACATCAAGCTCAAGAAGCAGCCGACCGAATATCTCAAGCAAATCTATTTCGATTCGCTGATCTTCTCGCCCGAGGCGATCCGCCATCTGGTGGCCCAGGTCGGCGCCAGCCAGATCGTGCTCGGCAGCGACTATCCCTATCCCTGGCAGTTACAGCCGGTCGACCACATCTTCGCCTCGACATCGCTTAGCGACGACGACAAGGCCGATATTCTCGGCCGAACCGCGGCAAAGCTGCTCAACTTCACGGCCTAGCGATCGAGCGCTTGCGCAACAAGAATGGCCGCTCGGGGCTCACGATCGAGCGCGGCGCCAATCTCGTCATCCCGCGTGTTCAGGATCATGACCTTGGCGGTCCGGGTTTCGTTCATCGGCTGGGCGAGATGCGTCGGCGGAGCGAGGTCCGGCACAAAATCGGTGCCGACAAATTCAGCCTGGGCGGCGTCCGAGATCCATTTCGATGCGTTCGGCTGGCTCACCGCCAAACCGATCAGCGCGACGATGACAAAAATGGGCAGGGCGACGAACTTGATGCCCCAGCCATGATCGAGCTTTGGTCGTCGCGGGGTTGTCTATCGAGCGAGCCGTGCATGGTGGCCTCCATATTGCGGGTGTGCTCCCCTGAGCATCACTTACCGCAATGCACGCACAGCGCGTGTGAGTTGCCTCACACGCTCCCCTCGTTCACTCGTTTGTGAAATGATCCGCCGCGAGCCGGCAGGCAAGGCGCAATCGGTGGCGCGCTATTCGCCGTCGTCGCCCGGCCCGGCATCGACCAGCGCCCGCAATGGTTCAACCTTCAACACGACGATGGCGCCATGTTCAAGCCGCACCCAGTCGCGCGCTGCCCAGGCCCGCAGCTGCTTGTTGATGCTCTCGCGCGTCATGCCGACCATCTCGCTGATTTCCTGCTGGGTGATTGCGATGGTGCGGCCCTGCGGTTCGAGCTTGTGTTTTTCAGTGAGCCGAAGCAAAGCGCTGGCCAGACGGCCCGGCAGGTTCTGGAGGATGACCTGTTCGACCTGGTCGCTGGTCCTGCGCAGCCGCTGGCACAACAATTCGATGAACTTCATCGCAAGCGTCGGCTGGCTGCGTACGAAGGGGATGAATTCGCGGCGATCGATGATGAAGAGTTCGCAGTTGGAATTGGCGGTGCAATCGGCTGACCGCGGCTGCCCGTCGAGCAGCGCGATTTCACCGAAGATCTCGCCAGCCCCGATCAGGTTCAGGATGGCATTGCGGCCATCAGGTGAAGAGATGCTGATCTTCACGGTGCCGGAGATCACCGCGACCAGGCTGTTGCCGGGATCCCCTTTGGAAAAGATCGTGTCTCCTCGCTTCAGCGTCGTATGCTTGGCGTAGCGGCACAGCTGATCGAATGCGTCGGGCTCGAGATCGGAGAAATACGGATGCTTGCGCAGGACCGACAATTTGCTGGATGCAACCGGCCGAGAGGCACCAGCTTTTCCATCCGCAGGCACGCCGGTCATGACCATCTGAATTTTGCCTCATCGACGCAAATCGGACGCAGGGGCCAGTCAGGAGCCCCAGTCCTCAGCGCTTGCGAACTTATACCTTCGCAGGGGCCCCCCAGCAAGAAAGGCCTCGAACAAATCCAGACCATTCAAGCGATTGCTCGCAAATAGATGCGTATGACTGCTCTACAATTTTCGATAAATGTGACTGGTTCCCTTCATCATGGCTGCTCGCGAGAATGCCATTCCAAACAAGAAATCGGCGCCCGGTTTGGAGCTAACCCGCTACTTCGGCAGCCGTTTTTGCCATGCCGTCGGTTTGCCACGAGACTGCGGGGCCGAATTTTGGGCAGAGCAAAAAAAGCCGACGTGGTCAATCCCCTCATGCTTGAATGGCTTGATCTGCAGCTTGTGGCTTCCGTCCACGTCACTGCCGACTTGCCCGCCCAATCAGCAAGTCTCGGGACCAACACCTTGGCGAACACTTGTTTTCGCGCCCTTCGCTGCAAGTCCCAGCTCTGCTTCACTCCCTCTCGGCCCCGTTGGCCAAGCGGGAGGAAATTCAGACGCAAGTTCTTTTGGCGATGGAGAACGTTACGAACCCGCCATACATTGCTTCTTTCGATCGGAGGGCTCTTCCCAAAGGTCGTATATTTCTATTGTGCAACCATAACTTTTCATGTCAAAAATTCTTTAATGTCGATGCAGACTCTCGATGTTGCAACCGTCTTGCCGGCGCAGATCCGCCGGGCGCGTCGCGATACGCTGGCGCATATTCCCGGCAACGAGGGATGGCCTCTCATCGGCCGCACGCTGAACGTCCTTGCCGACCCCAAGGGCGAGGTCGAGCGAATGGCCGCGAAATACGGCCCGGTCTACCGCACGCGGATGCTTGGCGAGACCGGCGTCTGTCTCCTCGGGCCAGAAGCGAACGAATTTGTACTGTGCGACCAGACCAAACTGTTTTCCTCGGGCCTCGGCTGGGGCACCTTGCTTGACCGATTGTTCCCGCGCGGGCTGATGCTGCTCGATTTCGAGGAGCATCGCCTGCACCGGCGTACGATCTCCGTCGCCTTCAAGGCTAAATCCATCAAGTCCTATCTGGCGGAGCTTGACGCCGGCATCGCCAGGCAGATTGCGCACTGGCGCCGCCAGCCGGGGCCAATGCTGATCTATCCGGAACTGAAGCAGCTCACATTCGATCTTGCGGCGACATCGTTTCTTGGCCCCGATACCGGCCGCGAGATGGATGACGTCAAGCGCGCCATCGCCGATATGGTCGCAGCTGCGGTGGCTCCAATCCGAAAGCCCTGGCCAGGCACGAAGATGGCGCGTGGCGTCAAGGGCCGGGCCCGTATCGTCGGCTATTTTTCCGCGGAAGTCTCGAGGCGTCGCCGCCTCAGCGGTGAAGATCTGTTTTCGCAGCTCTGCCGCGCGACCGACGAGAACGGCGCCCTGCTGTCGACACAGGAAATCATCGATCATATGAGTTTCCTGATGACGGCGGCGCATGACACGTTGACGTCGTCGCTGACCAGTCTTGTCTACTTTCTCGCCACAAATCCGCAGTGGCAGTCAGCGTTGCGCGACGAAGTAACCTCCCTTGGGCTCACCCCCGGGCAGCCGCTTGCCTATGATAAGCTGGGGGCGCTGCCTCAGACCGAAACGGCCTTCAAGGAGGCGATGCGGATCATGCCGCCGGTGCCCTCGGTGGTCCGCCGCGCGACCCGCGACTTTGCATTGGGTGGCTACACCATCCCCGCCGGTACGCTGATCGGGATCAACCAGCTCTACACACACCACATGACCGAACACTGGCCCGAGCCGGACCGGTTCGATCCGACGCGATTCACCGATGCGGCACAGCGGGAACGGCATCGCTACGCCTATCTGCCGTTCGGCGGCGGCGCGCACATGTGCCTCGGGCAGCATTTTGCCTACATGCAGGCCAAATGCTTTGCCCGGCATTTTTTGCAGAACCTGACGGTTTCGCTCGAACCCGGCTATCGGCCGGCCTGGCAGATGTGGCCAATCCCGAAGCCGAAAGACGGATTGCGAGTTATCCTCGGGGTAGCGGGATGAGCGGTCGGCCCGCCTCCCGGAAATGGATTACTTCAAGTCCGCGTTTGGGCAAAGCATGTGGAGGCCGATGTAGAGCCGACCATTACGCGAAAATGTCTTAACATGTAAATCGTGGGTCGCGTCGACGTTTTCGCCGACTTTCAGCACCACCGGCATCGGGGGCTTAGATTTGAGGTTGGTGGAAATGATTTCGGTGAGACGGTCCTGGATCCACTGCGGTATCTCTCCCACATCCCTTTCCCAATTCGCATATTCCTCTGGCTGCGAAATTGTGCGCTTGACAAACTTTCCAAATGAATAGGCTCCGTATTGACCTTCCAGTTCCGCAAATTTCCCCGCTGTCGCAACAATATTTTCGGGGCTGCATAAATGGTTCATGAGTTTTTCAAATTTTCCGCCGTAAGTAAAAGCCATGTTTCACTCCACCGATAAGCGGCGAGATAAGCCGCGGTTGAAAAAATATCATACGTCCGAAAACTTGGAGAGCGCAACCTTAGCGCGTTCCAGTTGAAAAGTCATTTTCGACTTATCAAACAGTTCGATCGCCTGCGTGAGCTGGTCGTGCGCCTCGGATTTCCTGCCCGTAGCCACCAATAGACGGGCCAATAATCCCTTGGCTAACGCAAGCAGAGGCCTTGTCCCAAGCCGGGTCAAGATTTCGATCGCCCGCTCGAGTTGGACGACCGCTTCCGCAGCGGCGGACGCGCCTTGAAGAGCTAAAATGCCGGCTTCGGAGAAAAGGGCCAAGGCTTCGATGGGATGGTAGCCATTCTGTCTGGCGGCCGCTTGACAGGCACGCGCAAGCTCGAGTCCGCGAGGAATATCTCCAAGCTGAGCACACGCGGACGCCAGATAGGCAGATGCCAGCAGATTACCGGTCGCGTGATCCAACGATTGCGCTTCATCCTTTGCTTCGACGAGAATATCTCTTGCCTTCGCTGCTTGCCCGCGTTGCAAATAGAGGTTTCCGAGTGCACACAACACAAGGGGTAAAAACAACCGGATCTCGCTCTCGTGCGAGAGGGATTTGGCCTCATCGAGCGCCCTCTCCGCCTCCTCAAGGTCACCGTGGGTCATTTGCACGAGGCCGCGGCCGTAGTTCGCTGCGATGATTTCGTAGGGCCGGTCATTTTTTTCGGCAAGATCGCTCGCTCGCTGGGAGCATTGTTCGGAATCGTCGTACTCGCCAATTGACGCGTAAAGGATAGCCTTCATCATGTGACAGAGCACAAGCAGGTTAGATCCCGTCGTGCCGGGCGGGATGTTGTCAGGCGCGCTTGCGAGACGCGCACTGGCATTGCTCAAATGCAGTTCCGCGTCCCGATATCGACCAACGATGAAATAGGCCTGACCGAGTACATACTCGGCATAGCTGAGCCATGCGGTGTCAGCCAGAGTGTTTGCCAGCGCAACAGCTTGCTTTGCCGCAGCAAGGGCTTCAAAGGGTGGTCCATAGAAATTCAACGCCACCGCCTTGGCGACAATCGATGCAAGCCGTCGCCGTTCGTCGCCAATTTCCTGGGAACGTGCTTCGGCATCCCGACAAAGTGCGAACCATGGCTCGATCTCACCAAGTGGCGCAAATGCAAGTCGAGCTTCGATGCGCATGTCGATCGCCCTCTGCTCTCGTGCGGTCGAGGCAGGTTGCTTATCGACCGCGTCCATCGCAGTCTGGAAATATTCCGTTGCGTCCCGAAACGCCGATCGAGCAAAAGCTTTCCGTGCGGCCAAGTGCCCATATTTGTCCGTTTTCCCCCAGTCTTGCGCCTTAACCGCGTGATGACAAAGCGCTTCCGCAACATCTTCTTCGTGCCCTGCGGATGTTACTTCCAACGCTGTCAGTATCCGGCGGTGCAACTGCTCCCGCTGCGTCCGGAGGATCGATTTATAGGCGACCTCGCGAATGAGATCGTGGGCAAAAACATATTCCGGCGATGTGAACGATTGCGATTCCGTCAGAAAATCGAGAATTTCCAGCGACCAGAGGCGGCTTTGCAATTGTGCGGCGGGCATGCCGGTCACGGCGGCAAGCAGATGCGGCGAAACCTGCGGCCCGACGACGGAAGCGAGTTGAAGGAGAGCTTTGTCTTCCCGCGGCAGGCGATCGATGCGGGACGCGATGACCCCCTGCACGGTGGGAGGAATTTCCGGCGCATCCCCGGGGACCCTCGCGGCATCCCGGCCTGCGTCTGTGCCAAGGGCGCCGCGATTGATGAGTTGCCGCACCACCTCCTCGATGAAGAGCGGGATCTGGCCGGTGTGACGAAGAATGTGAGCCTTGAGCGCGTCGAGGTCCGCGGCCGTGCCAAGCAGGCTGTCGAGCAGCGCGTGCGCCGAGACGATATCGAGCGACCGGAGCCAGATTCTGCGAACATCGAGCTGCGCCAGCCATCCCGGCGTGTATTCGGTCCGCCATGTCAGCAGCACCAGCAGCGGCCCGGATGCTGCAAGCGGCATCAGAGCCTCAATGACGGTTTCGCTCTGGCCGTCGATCCAGTGCAGGTCCTCCAGCAACAACACCGTCGGCCGCGTCGAGACCACTTTGCCCAACGTACCGCGCACGGCATCGATAATCACACGCCGCCGCAGCAGCGGTTCGAGATCGCGCCAGCGCGGATCGGCAATTGGTTGGTCGAGAACGGAACAAAGCGCGGCCCGCCAAAGATCGGCGTGCGCGGATGCCGGCTCCTCGCCTGAGCCGACTTCATCTTCGGGTGCGATGTTTCCGACCTGCAGCGCGCTTTGAAGCAGCTTCTTCAGCAATGCGTAGGGGACCGCCTGCTCCAGCGGATTGCCTTCAGCTTCCATAACCTGCCAGTCGTTCTGCCGCAACGAGTTGACGAATTCATGGGCCAGGCGGGATTTTCCGATACCCGCCGTTCCCACCAGAGCGACGATTTGTCCGGACCGGCCGACCTCGTGTGCCGCGCGTTCCAGCAGCGATATCTGCTCGGCCCGGCCGACAAAGGACGAAAGTCCCTTGGTCGAGCGCGCGCGCCAGCGCGTCAGTCCGCTGATCTGGACCAGTTCATAGCAGGGAACCGGCGCGGGAAATCCTTCCATCCGCTTCGGCGGCAGCGGGTTGAAGGTCACAAGTCCGGTGGACAAGGCCTGACAGGATTCCGACACCAGGATTTGCCCGGCCTGGGCCGCGCTCTCGAACCGCTTGACGAGGTGCACCGCCGGTCCGCCTGCTTCATAGATCGAGGAGAAATCGGCTTCGATGACGTGGGCGACGACGTAGCCCGAATGAATGCCGACCCGGACCTTGAAGTCCGGGATCTTCCAGCAACTTGATACGGTGAACCAGCTCGACCGCCGCGTGACAGGCCATCACGGCATGATTGTCATCCGCGTGCGGCGCACCAAACAGCGCTATCAGCCCGTCGCCGCCCTCCTTGCTGACAATCCCGCGGTTGCGACGGACCGCCGTGCGCATCGCAATCATGGCCGGTTCGAGCCGGGAAATCGCCTCTTCGGGATCGAGCCCCGAGATCAGATCAGTCGACCGCTGCAGATCGGCGCAGAGGACGGTGAGGTATTTCCGCTCGCCCGCGATGCGGTCCCGAACCTCCGCCGCGGCCGGCTTGGGCGGGTGGTCCGGCACAACCGCGCCGCAGGCTGAGCAAAACAGATCGCCCGCCTTCAGGGTCGATGAACAGACCTGGCAAAACACCCTCGGCTTCCTCCATCCACGTGGCTCAGATTAGCAAAACATCATGGGGGAACAAGCGTTTGGCGTCCATTGCGACTGACGAGCACACTGCTGGGCGATCCATGACGCCGTGGGTATTGATGGGACAGCTATTTCACGCGAATACAGCGGAAGACGGAGGTAGCAAAAAACCGGCCGTGCACCCACAGGATGGCAGACTGCCCCGCCACGATAGATTTTGCGGGCGTCCCGTCGGCCGCTTACTCGTTGGCGATGCCCATTTCCTTGATTACGCGTGCATACTTGGCGAGCTGATCGCGCGTCATGACGCGCAGGTCCTCAGCCGAACTGCCGCGCACCGCAAAGCCCAGCTCCTCCAGTTTGCGGCGAACCTCGGGATCGCCAACCGCCTTCAGCACCTCGGCATTAAGCCGGGCGACGATATCCTTCGGGGTGCCGGCGGGAGCCAGAATCGCAAACCACGAATTGAAGAAGAAACCCGGCAAACCTGATTCTGAGACGGTGGGCACGTCAGGAAATTGTGGCAATCGCTTCTCGGTGGTCACGCCGATCAGCTTGAGCTGGCCGCCCCGCACCAGCGCCGTGACCGTCCCCAATCCCTGGAAGCCGACCGGAATCTGGCCCGCCGCGACATCGGTCGCAGCCTGGGTCGCGCCCTTATAAGGCACATGGGTCAGCGATATGCCGGCGGCGGAGGCGAACATCGCCATCGCCAGATGCTGCGGGCTGCCCGGGCCGCCCGAGCCGTAATCGATCTTGCCGGGGGCTGCTTTCGCGGCAGCGATCAAGTCCGCCGCGTCTTTGAAGCTGGCCTGATTGTTGGCGATCAGCCCCCACTCCACCGTCGCAACCAGCGACACTGGTTCAAAATCCTTCAGGATGTCCCAGCGCATCTTGGACTGCAGATTGGGCACCATGGTCATGATGCTGTCGTTGAAGCCGCCGATCGTGTAGCCGTCCGGTTCGGCGCGGGCGACCTGCTCGGCACCGATCAGCCCGGAAGCGCCCGGCTGGTTCAGGATCACGAATTGCTGGCCCATATTGTCGGCCATCTTCTGCGTCACGATCCGCGCGGCGACGTCGACCGCACTGGCCGCGGCCAGCGGCACGATCATCTTGATGGGTCGATCCGGATAGGCCGACTGTGCCATCGCGCTGGGGCTCGAGAACAGCACGAGCATGGCGACCAGCATCTGGAGCAAGCGCATACCGAGTTTCTCCCTTATCAACCGGATTGCGTTCAGAATCTTGGCCGGAATGATTGCCCTTTCGCTTGCGGCTTTGCAATGTGGGAGGCCTGAAGGGAGACCGTCTAAAGCAACTTCCCATCGGGTCCGAAGAACGGATGCGGCCCGTCAAAAGTCCCGATCGGCACCTGATGGGTAACGACAGAGCCGAACCCCACGCCGGGAAACCAGGTGTGGAGGTGGAAAGCAGGCGGCTCGACCTTGAACGAGGGCTCGCGCAGTTCGGCCAGATCGAGATCGACCGCATGGTTCGGCGCCGGGCAGATCGTGGTCGGCACGCCCGCAAACATCGTCAGCGCCGCCCGGTGAATATGGCCGGTTCCGATCAGTTGCACACGCGGATGACGCCGAACGATTGCCGCAAGCTCGCTCGCGTTGACGAGGTTTTGGCGGTCCATGTGCCAGATTCCCGCCTTGAACGGCGGATGGTGCAGGAACAGCAGCGCGGGCCGATCGGGCGAGGCCGCCAGCCTGGCGTCGAGCCACGCCAGCGTCGGCCCGTCGAGTTCGCCATGTGGTTTTCCGTGCACGCTCGAGTCCAGTAGCAGCAGATCGAGCCCGGCGACCTTGATCGCTTGGTTGAGCGGCCCGGATCCAACGGCATAGCCAGCCGAAGGAAACGCCGCACGCATCAGCTCACGCGAATCATGATTGCCCGGAACGCCCGCGAACGGGAGTTTCAATGGCGTCAGCATCAGCTTGAGGTAATCATATTCTCCAGCCGTTGGCGTGTCCGCCAGATCCCCCGAAATCACCACAAAGTCAGGCGCGGGATTGAATTCGTTCAGGGCCGCGACGCAGCGTTCAAGCGCCTGTGCCGTATCGACCCGGCCGTACGCCAGCGATCCCGGCGGCTTGATGTGCAGGTCTGAAATTTGCGCAATGCGAACGGGTTTTGGCGACATCGGCCTTCTCAGCTTTCGGGCGGCAGCAAACGGACGTCGTCCGGCGAAATCAGCAGTCCGACCCGTTCGCCGGCTTTGGCTACAACGGTGTTAGGCGCATCGACCGTGAGCAGCCTGCCGGATACGCCGCTCACGACCACGCGTTGGCGGTCGCCGATAAAGCTGACGCTGTCGATGAGCCCCGAGAGAGGCGCACTCCCGGCCTCCACGACGCGAATGGTTTCGGGACGAATCATAGCGACCGCAGCCGAAACATTCGCATCGCCGCCGATCGGCTGCCGGCCGCCCGGCAATACGAGTTGGCCGTGCTCGACGGGGGCTTCGATGATGTTCGCCGCGCCAATGAATTCGGCTACGAAACGATTTTTCGGCGCGAAGTAAATCTCGCGCGGTGAGCCGATCTGGGCAATCGTCCCCTTCTGCATCACGACGATACGATCGCCGAGTTCCATGGCCTCGGACTGGTCATGGGTGACGTAGATCGTCGTGATACCAAGCGCCCGCAGCAGGCGATTGAGCTCGCCACGCAACCGATCGCGCAATGCTGCATCAAGCGCCGTCAGCGGTTCGTCGAGCAGCAGAATGCCGGGCCGGATCGCAACCGCCCGCGCCAGTGCAACCCGCTGGCGCTGGCCGCCCGAGAGCTGATCGATGCGGCGGTTCTCAAGCCCGGAAATATTCGTCAACGCAACCAGCTCGGCGACGCGCGACGCACGCTCCTGCTTGGATACGCCGCGGATCTTCAGGCCATAACCGATATTGTCCGAGACGCTCATGTTCGGGAAGAGCGCATAGGACTGGAACACCATGCCGACATTGCGCCGTTCGATCGGCACCGACGTCATGTCGTTGCCGTCGAACAGCACCTTGCCGCCGGTATCGGGCAGTTCGAGCCCGGCGATAATGCGCAGCATAGTGGTCTTGCCACAGCCGGAGGGACCGAGCAGCACCAGGGTCTCGCCGCGGGCGATGTCGAGCGTGGCGGGCTCGAGAGCGCGCGTTCCATCAACAAACGTCTTGCCACAGGCCGCAATGCGCACCGCGGCGCCATGTCCAGCCGACGCGCTCATCTCCTCTGTTCCTTCTCGGCGAATAATTGCATCGCGACCAGCAGCGGAATGATCAGGACGAAGAAGATCAGCGTATACGCCGAGGCGACTTCCAGCCGCATCGAGGCGTAGCTGTCGGCGAGACCGATCGGCAACGTCTTGGTCAGCGGCGTATGCAGCATCCAGGTCAGGTTGAATTCGCCAAGCGACAGCGTCACCACCATCAAGGCGCCGGCGAGTATCCCCGGCACCGCATTGGGCACAATCACGTCGCGGAACCGCCGCCATGGCGACGCACCAAGCGATGCCGCTCCTTCGTCGAGCGTCTTGATATCGACCGTTGCAAATACGGCCATCACCGATCGCACCATGAACGGCATGGTGAAAATGACATGGCCAACAAGGATAAATAGCCAGGACCGGCGGAAGTCGCCAAAACCTTGATAGGTGAGCAGCAACGCCAAGGCGATGGCGAGTCCGGGGATCGCCAACGGCAGCGTGATAATCTCCTCGACGATCCGCGACGGCCGCCCACCCCGGACGTGCAAGGCGTAGGCCGCCGGGACGCCCGCGGCGAGCGTCACGGCCAGCGTTGCGAATGCAATCACGAACGACAGCAGGATGGTGCCGGCATAGAGCTCCCAGACCTGGGCCACCCATTGCAGGGTCAGGCCCGACTGGATGCCGCGAAAGTAATTCACGGTCACACCGGCCGAAATCGACAGCACCGCAGGCACCACCAGGAATGCGGCGACGATCAACGTGAAGATGAACTGGCCGGTGAAAATCAGGCGATCGCGCATGGTCTCATCCGGCCGCGGCGACGGCGCTGCCGCTGAATGAGCGGGCAATCGCCAGGATGAACCAGGTGATGATGCCGAGCCCGACCGACAACGCGGCCGAGGTCGAGAAATTCGCCGCGAGCGTGAACTCGGTATAGATCAGCATCGGCAGCACATCGATATTCGTCGCCAGCGTAAACGCCGTGCCGAATGCGCCCATCGCGGTCGCAAACGCAATTGCGCCGGAGGCGACGAAGGCCGGCGCCAATGCCGGCAGCACGACGTCGCGCTGGACCGCCCATGGGCTCGCGCCGAGCGAACGCGCCGCCTCCTCCAGGCCGACATCGAGTTTCTGTACCGCCGCCATGATGGTGAGAATGACGCGCGGGATTGAAAAATAGAGATAGCCGAGGAACAGGCCGTAGATCGAATAGGCGAAGACCAGTTTTTCGCCGAACAGGCGGTTTGAGAGATCACCGATCAGACCTTGGCGACCGGCAAGCAGGATGATCAGGAAGCCGACCACCACGCCCGGAAACGCGAGCGGAAAGGTCAGCATTGCGATCAATACGGCTCGGCCCGGAAAACGATGGCGCTGCAGGAACATTCCGGCGATGGTCGCGACGATCAGCGTCACGATCGTGGTCGCAGCCGCCAGCAGAACCGTGTTGATCAGCGTGGCGCGATACCGCGGCTCGGTCAGGATCGCGAGATAGCCGGCCAGCCCCTGCGGGCCTTCCGCCCCGGTGACGAAGAGCCGCGCCATCGGCAGCAGGAAAAATGCTGCTGTGATCACCGCGAGCGGCAGCAAGCAGAACCAGACAAAGGATCTATGTGACATTGGAAAATGGCGCCCCGGCGATGGGCACCATCTTAGCCTCAGCGGACCTCGGCGAGATAGCGGTCAACAAAGCCTTTTTGCATGTTTTCCATCTGCCCCCAATCGACACTTTTGGCGCGGGCGTAGTCGCTGTCGGGCAGGAATTTGCTCTTCACGGCCTCCGGCAATTCGATCGGGCGCGCGGGGCGCAAATACGCATTGGTCCAGATCGCCTGTCCCTTGTCGGACAAGAGATAGTCCATCACTTTCTTGGCCTTTTCCTTGTCGGGCGCGTTTTTGACGAGGCCGACGACGTAAGGAAACACCACCGATCCCTCGCAGGGGATGACGAATTCGAAATTGCCCTTCTCGGAATATTTGGCGCGATAGGCGTTGAAATCATAATCGAGCAAGATCGGCATCTCGCCGGAAACCACACGGGCATAAGAGGTCTGCTTGGGGACGATCGGATCGTTCTTGCGCAGATCCTTGAAGAAGTTGATCGCGGGGTCGAAATTCGATGCTGAGCCGCCGAGCGCCAGATTGATTGCAACGGCGCCAACATATCCGACCGCGGCCGAAGATGGGTCGAGATAGCCGACCATGCCCTTGTAGTCCGGCTTCAGGAGGTCCTTCCAGCAGGCCGGCACCGGCTTGCCGCCGAGCGCGTCCTTGTTCACGAACAGGCCGAGGGTGCCGGAATAAATCGTGGTCCAGTAGCCGTCGGCATCCTTCAAACCGGCGGGGACCTGATCCCAGTTGACGGGCTTGTAAGGCTCCAGCGCGTCCTGCGCCTTGGCCTTCATGCCGAAGGTAACGCCAAAATAACCGATATCGCCAACCGGATTGCTCTTCTCGGCGAGAATCTGCGCCAGCGCCTGACCTGAATTCTTGTTGTCGTGCGGAATGTCGTAATTGAGATCGGCCTTGATCGCCTTGAGCATGGAGGCCCAATCCGCCCATTCCGGCGGACAATTGTAGCAGATGACGTCGGCCGCCTTGGCGGATTGCCAGGGCGCAACCAGCGACAGCACCAGCAAGGCAAGAACAAGACGGACGGTCTTCATGAAGGTCACTCCGGACAGGCGAGGCTGCAAAAGGATTTCAGCATCAACCGGTGACCAAGTATAGATCGCGTATGAAGGTTTTGCGACGAGCCGTATTGCTGTGCAGCAAACCGGGACGGCGGACTTGAGCGACGTCTCGAAGGCTCGCGGCAATTCGGCGTTTGCGTTAGAATTTCCGACTTAACGGGATTTTTGAGATGTACCGACCATCAGGCGTCCAGACCTCGCCCGATCTTCCTGTCCCCGACCAGATGAAAGCCTGGGTATTGGGCGACCCCGACCAGCTTTTCCTGCGCGAAAAACCTGTGCCTGTTCCGGCACGCGCGGAAGTCCTGGTCCGGATCGATGCGGTCGCGATCTGCGCGACCGACCTTGAAATCATCCATTCGGGCTCACCGGCCAGCATTCAGGGCGGCCTGCCCTTCAACAAGAATTTTACGCCCGGCCATGAATATATGGGCACGGTTGCCGCACTCGGACCCGACGTCGACGAGTTCAGGATTGGCGAACGGATCAGCGTCGAAATCCATGCCGGCTGCGGCCAATGCAAGCGCTGCCGCCAGGGCATGTACACTTCATGCCTGAATTACGGGAAGCCTGAAAAGGGACATCGCGCCAACGGCTTCACCACCGATGGCGGCTTTGCCGAATACGCGGTCAATCACATCAATACGCTGGCGCGGGTGCCCGATACCATGAGCGACGCGGAAGCGACCCTGGTGGTCACCGCGGGGACGTCGATGTATGGCCTGACCGAGTTGGGGGGACTGGTCGCCGGCGAGAGCGTCGTGGTGATCGGGCCTGGCCCGATCGGGCTGCTTGCCGTGGCGGTCGCGAAGGCGCTCGGCGCAAGCCCGGTCATCCTGACCGGAACGCGCAACAAGCGGCTGGCGATCGGCGGGGAGCTGGGCGCCGATCGCCTCATCAATATCAACGACGAGGACGCAGTTGAGGTGGTTAAGCAACTCACCGGCGGGTTCGGTGCTGACTATGTGGTGGAATGCGCCGGCACCGAGGCGACCCTTAACCAGGCAATCCACATGACCAATCGCGGCGGAAAGATCTGTCTGGCGGCATTCCCGCATGAACCCGTAACAACGGACCTCGCCCATCTCGTAAAGAACAACATCTACGCCTACGGCATCCGCGGCGAAGGCCGCAGCGCCACCCGCCGCGCCATGGCGCTGATGGCGGAAAAGCGCTTCGACGCGACCAAGATTCACACGCACACATTTCCGCTAACCGACCTGCCGACCGCGCTCAGATACGCCCGCGACCGGGTCGATGATGCAATCAAGGTCGTCGTTGCCAACCGGCAAGCCGGTGCGATCGTCCGCGCAGCTGAATAGGCTGACGCGTCGAAACGCAGGCGGCGTCGTTTCCGTTCAAATTCGTCCTAACGCCGTCAGGATAATCTGAGGCGTCAGCGGAATCTCCGTAATGATCGTCCCGAACGGCTTCAACGCGTCATTGACCGCATTGGTTACGGCGGCCGCAGCACCGGCGGTCCCGGCTTCGCCGGCGCCTTTGGCGCCCAATTCCGTTTCGAGCGTCGGCGAGACCACGTGACCGATATCAATATCGGGCATTTCCCCGGACATCGGAACCAGATAATCGGCCATATTGGCATTGGTGAGCTGGCCGCGCTCGTCATAGATGCATTTCTCGAACAGCGCAGCCCCAAGGCCCTGCACCACACCACCCCTGATCTGCTCATCGACCAGTTGCGGATTGATGATGGTGCCGCAATCCTCGACCACCCAGTGTTTCAACAGCTTGACGAAGCCGGTATCGGTATCGACCTCCAGCCAGGAGGCCTGGACGCCATTGGTGAAGGCAAAAGGATATTCGCGCGGCACAAAATGCCGCGTCGCCATCAGTTCGGGCTGTATACCCGGCGGCAGCGTGTCGGGGCGGAAGTAAACGATTCGGGCCAGTTCGTTCAGTTCGATACGCGGAGTACCGTCACCGGCGTTCACAACGTTATTGTCGATGATGTCGAGTTCGCCCGGCATGGATTGCAGGATGGCGGCAGCGACATCGAGTATGTTCTTGCGTAGCACTTTGGTGGCCTGAAGCGCGGCTTCGCCGCCGATGCCGGCGCCGCGCGAGGCCCAGGTGCCGCCGCCATACGGCGTATTGTCGGTATCTCCCAGGATGACGCGGACCCGATCCATGGAGACACCGAGCACGCTGCCGACGATCTGCGCGGTGAGCGATTCCGACCCCTGCCCCTGCTCGGTGATGCTGGTCTGGCAAATCACCGAGCCCTGGGCATCCAGCCGCACGGCGACACCGTCCTGCGACGATATCTTCGCGCCGCCGACACCATAAAATGCCGCACTGGGGTTGGTGACCTCGATGAAGCTGGCGATGCCGATGCCGCGATGGACGTTCTTGGCTCGCAAGGACGCTTGTTCCGCACGCAGCCCGTCGTAGTCCATCATTTTGATCAGCTTCGCGAGTGACGCGTGATGCGACAACTGCTCGAACCGCAAGCCTGCAGGCGAGGCGCAGGGATAGGCGTCATCGGCAATCAGATTGCGGCGGCGGATCTCGATCGGGTCCATACCGATCCTCATCGCGGCCAGATCGACCAGGCCTTCGGTTACCGAACACGCGATTGGATGACCAACGGCGCGGTACTGGCACATGACGTTCTTGTTCTGGAATACGACCCGGGCGCGCGCACGGTAATTTTTAGCCACATAAGGCCCACCGACCAGATTGACGACCTGATTAGCCTCGATCGCACTGGTGCGCGGGTACATCGAATAAGGCCCGATGCCGGTGAGATCATCGATCTCGAACGCCGTAATGGCGCCGTCGCGGTTGACGCCGATCTTCCCCTTGCAGCGATGATCGCGGGCGTGAATATCCGTGTTGAAACTTTCGACGCGGTCGGCAACGAATTTGATCGGCCGCCGCAGCAGCTTCGACAGCGCATAGGTCGCCATTTCGTCGGCATAGATATGGACCTTGATGCCGAAGGAGCCGCCGACGTCCTTGCAGACGACGCGAACCTGGGACTCCCTCAACCCCAAATGCAGCGCCGCGATGTTCTGCACCATGTGCGGCGCCTGGGTGCCCTGATAGATCGTCAGCCTCGTTTCGGCGGCGTTCCAGTCGGCCACCACCGCGCGCGGCTCCAGCGTCACACCGGTGTGACGACCAAAGATGAATTCCGCCTCCACCACCTCGTCGGCATCCGCAAAGGCCTGATCGACGGCGCCGGCGTCATGGTTGCGCTCAAAAGCGAGGTTGTCGCCGAGCGAAGGATGGATCACCGGCGTTGCGGGATCGAGCGCGCTGCGCATATCTGTTACCGCACCGAGCTCGGCATACTCGATTGAAACCTGCTCCGCCGCATCCTCAGCCAATGCGCGGCTGGTCGCCACCACAGCCGCGACGGCTTCGCCCTGCCAGCACACGCGGTCGATCGCGATCGCGCTTTGCGGCGCGGATTTGAGACCCTTCAGATGCGAGAGCACCCCGACCCACGGCGTGATGACGGCAGCGAGTTCCTGGCCGGTAACGACCGCAATCACGCCCGGCATATGCTTTGCCGCCTCAGCATCGATGCTGATGATTTTTGCGTGCGCATGCGGCGACCGCAGGAACACGACGTGGGCCATGCGCGGAAGTTCCATGTCGCTGACATAGAGCCCACGTCCCTGCATCAACCGATCGAGATTCGGTCGTGGCACCGTCTTGCCGATATAGGAATTCGGACGGTCAAGAACCGAAAGCGCGTCAGGCGTTACCGGAGCCGACGTCATGGCGTGCGCCCCATACGCGCCAGCACCGTGGTTTCGACCGCATCGACGATCGCCTGGTAGCCGGTACAACGGCAGTAATTGCCGGAGAGATGCTCGCGAATTTGTTCTCGATCGGGTTCGGAATTCTGTTTCAGCAGGTCCTGTGCCGCCATCAGCATTCCCGGTGTACAGAAGCCGCATTGCAGGGCGTTGCGGTCGCAGAATGCCGCCTGAAGGTCGGCGATCTCACCGCTATCAGACAGCCCTTCGATCGTCTCCACCGACGCGCCCTGCACCTGCACCGCCAATATCAGGCAGGAGCGCACGATCGCGCCGTCGAGGCGCACGGTACAGGCGCCGCAAACTCCGTGCTCGCACCCGACATGCGTGCCGGTCAATTTCAGGTGCTCCCGCAGAAAATCTGCGAGATTCAGCCGCGGCAGAACATTGGCATCGACATGCTCGCCATTGACGACGAGCGAGAGAGATAAGGGAGCCGTCACGTGGGACCTCCCGTACCGAGGTCAGGGCGAGACAGCAGCGCCGACACGCAACGTGCAAGCAATACTTTCGCCAGATGCCGGCGCATCGCGGGAGTTGCCTGATGATCCTCTGGCGGATCAAGCTCTTCGCCCAGTGCTACCGAGGCATCGGACAACCGTTCGGGCGTAATGGTCGCGTTGACAAGCTTGCTGGCAGCCCGGGCCAATAGCGGCCGGTCGCCAACCGCAAAAAAGCCAAGTCGGAGATCGGCGAACAGACTGCCCTCGAAGATTGCCTGTGCGGCCAGGCCGACAATGGCGTAGTCGCCATGTCGCCGGGCGAATTCGTGGAAGAAATATCCGGAATCCTTTCGCGCCACCGGTAACTCGATCGCGACCAGCAATTCCTCCGGCGACAGCACCGTCTCATAGATGCCGGTAAAGAATTCCTTCGCCGCTACCCGCCGCTCGCCCCCTGGCCCGCGAATAATGATGGTTGCATCCAGCACGACCATGCAGGCCGGTAGTTCGGACGCCGGATCCGCATGTGCGAGGCTACCGCCGATCGTGCCGCGATTGCGGATTGCGGGATGAGCGACGTGGGTGATCGCGTCCGCCAGCAGGGGGGCGTGGGCGCCGATTTCGGCAGATTTGAGCAGATCGGCATGACGCGCCAACGCGCCAATCGAAAGGACGTCGCCCTTCACCGCGATACCGCTGAGTTCAGCGAGTTCGCCGATGTCGACAATGAGTTCGGGAGAAATCAGGCGCAGGTTCATCGCCGGCATCAGGCTCTGGCCGCCCGACAACACCTTGGCCCTGTCACCATGCGCAGCGAGCAATTCCAGCGCATGTACGACGCTGGTTGCGCGGGCGTAAGCGAAAGCAGAGGCCTTCATTTCGACATGACCTCCCCGGCCGGATATCGCCATTTTCTTTGAATTAGACGGCGGCATCCTTTAAAGGTCAAGTTTGTTTATCGAGTGATTAATTCGACTTTGGACTTGTCATCATGTTACGAACGCAGCACGTTCCCTGCCAACCGAACAGCCTGCCCCTGGGGAGGTGCAGACCATGAAACTCGGGTTCTTTACGATGCCGATCCATCCGGTCGACAAGGACTGGCGGCTGTCCCTCAAAGAAGACCGTGAGGCATTTTTGCTGGCGGACGAACTGGGATTCACCGAGGCCTATGTCGGGGAGCACACCACCGACAGGGCCGAGAACATCACGTCTTGCGTCGCTTTCATCGCCTGGGTCGCAGCGGCGACCAAAAAAATCAAGCTCGGCACCGGCACGATCAACATGCCGAATACGCATCCCGCCGCGCTCGCCGCCTCGATCGCGATGCTCGATCACATGCTCGACGGACGATTTATATTCGGCATCAGCCCAGGCGGACTGCTTTCGGACGCAGAAGTCTTCGGTAACCTCGAAGCCGACCGCAACGCGATGTTTCTGGAAGCCATCAATCAGGTTCTGGCGATTTGGGCCGGCGAGCCGCCATACAATCTGCAGGGCAAATACTGGAACATTTCGGTGCAGAAGAACCTGATCAGGGATATCGGTCAGGGTTTCATTGCACAGCCTCTGCAAAGGCCCCATCCACCGATCGTGGTGACGGCCGTGGCGCCGTTCTCGAAGGGCGTGACGGAAGCGGCCGCACGCGGCTGGGATCCCATCTCGGCGAATTTTCTGATGCCGGCCTGGGTGAAGAGCCACTGGCCTAGATATGTCGAGGGTTGCGAGCGTGCCGGCCGCGTGGTGGATGCTGCGAACTGGCGTGTCGCAAAGAGCGTGTTCGTCGCGAAGGACGCCGCGACCGCAAAGGCCTATGCCACCGACCCGAACGGGCCCTATGTCTATTATTACCGCTCGCTGTTGACCAAGTTGAAGCGCGGCGGCCGTATCGAACTGTTCAAGACCCACCGCGATCAGCCCGACGAAGAAGTGACGCTGGAATCCATCTGCGACAAGCTCATTATTCATGGCACGCCAGAGAGCGTGGCCGATCAGCTGCTGGCCTTTCAACAGGAAGTCGGCACGTTTGGAACGCTGCTCTATGCCGGGAAAGACTGGAAGGATCGTGAACTCGGGCGCCAGTCGATGATCCTGATGGCCGAAAAAGTCATGCCCCGCATCGAAGCGGGTATGTCCGGCCGCGCCAAGGCGGCCGAATAGTCGGACAATCCAGGGAAATATTGCCGTGGCTCTCAGCGATCGCATCCCCTATCAAGCCCAAATTGACCGGCCGAAGTTGACACTTCCCGGCGGCAAGAAGCTCGCGGTATGGGTCATCCTCAATGTCGAGGAGTGGCGGATCGAGAACGCGATGCCACGGACGGTGCTGAGCCCGCCGATGGGTCAGCCACTATTGCCTGACGTACCGAACTGGTCATGGCACGAATACGGCATGCGCGCGGGCTTCTGGCGGCAGTTCAAGGCGCTGACCGACCGCAGGATACCGGTGACGCTGGCGCTGAATGCCAATGTCTGCAACTCCTATCCGCGCGTCGCGTCCGCCGCGCTCGAAGCCGGTTTTGAATTCATGGGCCACGGCTTCCTGCAGGGCCCGATGCACAAGCTCGACAACCAGGCCGAGGCGATCAAGCGCGCCGTTGAGACCATCGCGAAATTTTCGGGCAAGCCGCCGCGATCGTGGGAAAGCCCGGGCCTGACCGAGACCGAGGAAACCCTCGATCTGTTGCGCCTCAACGGCATCGAATATCTGGCGGACTGGGTAATCGACGATCTGCCGCAGGATATCGCCACACCTCACGGCACGATCACGACGATTCCCTATTCGGTCGAAACCAATGACATCGTCATCCATGCGCTGCAGCATCTGCCTTCCGAGCAATTCCTGAAGCGCTGTACCGATCAGTTCGATCGGCTGTATCTCGAGGGCGCCTCGAACGCGCGGATCATGGCGATCTCGGTTCACCCCTATATTACGGGCGTGCCACATCGCATCAAATATCTGGAAGCCTTGCTCGACTATGTCATCGGCCATGACGGTGTGGCGCTGATGACCGCAAGCGAGATCGGCGACTGGTATCGCGCTGAGATGGCACGCAAGTAGCCGGCCGGTCTATCCGACCACCTTCATCGGAACGCGGCCACTGTCAGCCGGGATTTCCGAAATCCGCTCAAACCCGGCCAGAAAGACATCGAGCGCATCACTGATCATCCGCCCCTTGTCTTCGAGGACGGGCGATTCATAGATGTATTTGCGGACGCCGTAATAGAAAATTCCGCCGTGAAGCACCCAGGCCAGTTCGAGTTCGGCAGCGGTGGGTTTGTTTTGCGGGCTAAGCCCCGCTTCATGGCGGCATTCCCTGACGATCCGGGTCAAGATCTTGTCCCTCACCATGCCGACATACCAACGATTGATGTCGAGGCCCTTCAAGCCCGAATAGAGATAGATGCGAAGCCATTTGCGGGTAAAGATCACGTTGGTATAGGCGCCATAGAATTCCTGGAGCCGGTCGCGAAGCGACCGGGACCGATCGCAAAGCAACTTCTCCCAGCCTGTCTCGAGCGGATCGAGATAGACCGTGCGGTACACTTCCTTGATCAGATCATCCTTGCTCGGAAAGTAGCGATAGAGCAGCGGTTGTGTCACACCGAGCCGTCGCGCCAACGCGCGCGTACCGCCGCCAAATCCTTCTTCCGAGAACAGCTCGGTTGCCTTCGCCACGAATTCCTTGCGGCGCTCCTCGGGCGAGAGCCGCTTCTGCTTGGCACCAGAACGTTTGGGCGAGACTTTCCTGATCATGAGGATTTGTTACCGTCGCCAGTGAGAAATCGGCCGAAGCCGCCGCGCGCAAACAACAGCGGCTCCTGTCGGTTATAAGCATAGGCCTCGACGGCGCCCAGGAATATGATGTGGTCGCCACCGTAATATCTGTTGGCCGCGCGGCACTGGAAATTCGCGACGCTGTCGGCCAGCACAGGCGCCTTGCCGAGTCCCGGTGTCCAACTCACCCCGGCGAACTTGTCGTCAGAAGATTTTGCAAATCGCGACGCCAGCGCCTGCTGGGACGCGCCGAGAACATTGACCGTGAAATGGCTGGCGTTTTGGAAAATAGACAAGCCTTGCGAGAACATGCCAAGGCTCCACAGTACCAGTGGCGGATTCAGCGACACCGAGGCAAACGAGTTGCAGGTCACTCCGTAAGGTTTTCCGTTGGCAGCCATCGCCGTAACGATAGTGACGCCGGTGGCGAACGTGCCAAGCGCATTGCGAAAGTCTCGAGGATCGATTGCCGAGTTGTCGCTGGCGAATTCATTGGCGGGATCAGCCGGATGTTTGGGTGCGTCAGACATCCATCGGCCTCAAAGCGTCAAATTTTCGGACGGCAGGCCAAGTGCTACGCGTCCATAATTGGTTCCCGCCGCATCGAAATTGAACGCGAGGTGCGAATTCACCGCATGCGCATCGCGAAACTGCCGCTGCAGCGCGCCGGACGTGAACAGGCTGCGCGCGCCACTGGCCGTAAACAGCAATGACACCGCATCGGTGCAGAGATTGACAGAAAAGGCGCCGTCACGCCGCAGCCTGGTCTTGGTCGCGATATCGGGAATGTGACCTCGTTTTGCATCAGCCATCGCCTCGATGCAATTGGTACGCATGATGAGACGCGCTGCATCGATCTTGGCGGAAGCTTCGGCGATCTTGATTTGCGTGCTCTGCATGTCGCCTACCTTGGCGCGATTATAGGTCGAGGCCCGATGTCGCGCGAGTTCGACATAGTCATCCAGACAGGATTGCGCGTTGCCGAGACCCACGCCGGACAGCACATACGGAAATAGCGAGAACACCGGCAGAGCATAAAGCGCGTTCGGATTGACAGAACTGCCTGGCGTCGGTCCGCCAGTCAGATCGCTCACAGCGATCGTCATCCGCTCCGGAACAAACGCATCCACGACCTTGACGTCATTCGATCCTGTTCCCCGCAAGCCCGTCGCATTCCAGATATCGTTGACTTTGTAATCGTTCTTGTTGAGCAGGAAAATCCGATACTCGATACCGTCAGCTTCGTCGTCGGACGAAACAACGCTGGCGAGCATATTCCATTCGCAGGACTCAACGCCCGAGGAAAACGGCCAATGGCCGTTGAGCCGATATCCACCGTCAACTTTCGTGGCGCGGCCGGCCGCAAAGATAAAGGAGGACGCGATCAACGCATCGGCGTCCCTGCTCCAGACCGCGTCCTGCGCGTGCCGATCGAACATGCCCAGCATCCAGTGATGACTTGCAAGATTGGCGAAATTCCACGCCACGGAAGCATCCGCCTGCCCCAGCGCATCGGCGCAGTCGACGAGTGCTACATAATCGAGTTCGGAGCCGCCAACGCGTTTGGGCTGTACGATTCGAAACAGACCAGCATCGTGCAAATCGCGTTCGGTCTCAGACGGCAGGCGCCGCAGGTCTTCGGTCCTGGAAGCACGCTCCCGCAATTTCGGAATTAGCCCCTCAGCACGCGCGACCATGGCAACATAGGTGTCTGTACCCGGTTCAGCGGGCAAGCTTGCATCCGGCCTGCGGTCGTCCCCTGCCATTGGCGTTTCCTCGCTCAGCCCATCGCTGTGATCCGGATGCGGCTGGCACTATCCTGTCAGTTTATCGCCTGATCACCAATGATCAAGGCATGCCGGAAACAGCCAGGTCATCCTCGGCAGAATGGGCGTCATGAGCGAATGCGCCTCACCCTCAAGAAGGAAACAACCCGCCGGCCAGGCTCCAACAGCCTGCAGCAGCAGGAAGGCTTCGATGCCTTCGTCCGCGAGTTCAATGCCGAACGGCCGCATGAGGCGCTCGACATGAAATGCCTCGTCGAACTCTACTCGCCTCGCCACGCCCTTACGATGGCTTGCCCGAGCTGATCTATCTATTCCATGATGGCTCCATGAGCAGATTTTGTGGCGTGACCCCGTTCAAGCTTCCACGCCTGAACGCGGGTGGCCGAACTCGGTGCGGTTCAGTCTTCTTGCAAGCTCCATCAACGGGCGTTTTGCCGTTAGTGCGAGACGGCACCGTTGTAGGAGCGGTTAGAGTCTTCGGCATGCAAACTCATCAAGACGCGGAGGTCGCGCAGATCGGCGCCGCCGCGATTGAGTGAGCGATCTGCCTGTGGATTTAGGCGCATGCCTTTCCGGAAGACAAACGAACGGCTTGGTTGCGGTTCTGCGCATCTATAATTCATGTGCTTGGTTGTCCGAGCCCCTGCAAAATACGTGCTGGGTAGCGAAGCTGCTATCCGGATTTCCGTGTGGAGTCCTTGACCAGGATTCCGGGCAGCTTTTCCGACCATCGCACACGGGCCTGCCGGCCCTGAGGAGCCGGGCGACGAACCCGGGCCGACGGGCGGCGCGCTGGCAAAGCCTTCGCACCGCTAAGCCGCGCGGCGTGTGGTCGACGTAGGCGCTACTGGCTCCCCCTAACGCGTAACTTACCCATGGCACAGGCGCCTTTGTCCATTATATAGTCATGATAGTCATGATAGTCATGATAGTCATCGTAAGGCTTTGACATGACAAATGCCAACAAGACGCCTCCCTCACCGCCGCTTGGCGGCACATGGACCCTTGCGGGGGCCAAGGCCCGGCTCTCCGAGGTGGTCGATCGTGCCCAGGCCGGCCCCCAAACCATCACCCGCAACGGTAAGCCGAGCGCGGTGATCGTCTCAGCCGAGGAGTGGGCGCGCAAGACCGTGCGCAAGGGCACATTGGCCGAATTCCTGCTCGCATCGCCGCTGCGCGGCGCCGATCTCGAACTGGAGCGCCAGCGCGACACGCCGCGGGACGTAACGCTGTGAACCTCTTACTCGATACCAATGTACTGTCGGAGGTGCAGCGACCGGCGCCTGACCTGAAGGTACTCGGCTGGCTTGATGCCGTCGACGAGGACCGGGTGTTCATCAGTGTTGCTTCGATCGCTGAACTTCGGCGTGGCATTGCTTTGATGGACGATGGCCGCCGACGCGCAGCGTTGGCCGCCTGGCTCGCCAACGATCTGCTGGCACGATTCGCCGAGCGGATCCTGCCGATCGATCACGCGGTTGCCGAGCACTGGGGCGACCTGATGGCGCAGAACCGCAGAAGCGGCGTTGCGCTGTCCGTTATGGACGGCTTCTTTGCAGCGACCGCGCTCGCCAAAGACCTCACGCTGGTCACGCGCAACGTCAAGGATTTTACGTCATTCGGCGTGCCGCTGTTCAACCCGTGGGAAGATGGCTAAACAAGTGGTGATCACCAGCCCGGTTCCGAGCAAGGAGTTGGTGACTTCTCTGATCACACGTCCCGGCAGCCCGGGGCCGACCTCGCTCAATTCAATGGCGAGGTACGCGGCGGCCCAAACCTTCGGATATCTTCGCAGTCTTAGACAGGCTACACGCTCGGATCTGGCCGTCAGACACCGGCGTCGCGCCGTTGAAAATGATGTGCCGGATGCCGGACGGATATTCCATATCGAGCCGCCGGCAGAACGGCATAAACCATTTGTTACGTTGATGCCGTTTGGTGGTGGGTCCCGCGATCCGGGCCGCGTTCGGTGGATTCCGGATGGTGATGATGGTTTCGGCGTCAAATCCGATTTCGTGCCGGGCACCTGGGTTACACTTTTCGCTTTTTTGCAATCGGGAGGTGTGGATGCCGTGGAAAGCGAGTTCGGTCATGGAAGAATGGCTACTCCACCATTTGATGCTGCTGCCAGCGTAAAAGATATGCCTGCAACCGCCAGATCATCGCCGATAGCGCAACGCCGACCAACATCAGAACGATAACGGCGACCATCATGCCCGAGGCCTCCGCCCGCGCTTCGGACTCGATGATGAGGCGTCCGATGCCGCGTTCCGCACCGATGAATTCGCCGACAATGACGCCTATCAGCGCAAAGGATATTGCAGGAGACAGCGAGGCAAACACCCAAGCCATGGTCGATGGAATCACCACCGTGCGGGTAATCTGCCATTCGCTGGCGCCCAATAGACGGGCGGCGTTGACGAAGCCTTCGTCAATCGATCGCGCACCTTCGAAAGTATTGAAGAACACCAGGAACACGACCACGATCCACGACGTCACGACCTTCGACGTGTCACCTATTCCGAACGCCAATACGATGATCGGCGCCAGCGCGATGCGGGGGATCGAGTTAACCGCGGTGATAAAGGGCTGAAAGATGTCGCTGAGCCGGTCTGAGCGCCCGAGCAGCAGTCCCGCTGCAAAGCCCGACGACACACCAAAGACAAATCCGAAGAAGGTATTCTTCAGCGTTATGGCGGTCGCAATCCAGAGATTGTTTTCGTTTCGCGCCATGCATTTGGCAAAGTCGCCGTTGAACCACCCGTTGAACACTCCGAGCTTGGACTTAAGGCAGCTCAGGATCAGAAAATGCTCGAAAATCTCCGATGGCTTCGACACGAAGTAAGGATCGAGCAGGTCCGGAACGAGGGATGGAAAACTGGCATGCAGATCATAACCCCACTGCCAGATCGACAGCACGGCAATGCAGATCGATATCTGCCATGCCCACGTGTTGACGCGGTGTCGCGGCATCCTCATGGGCTACGCCCCTTGACGAACTCCTCGCCAAGCGAATGCCAGATATGCTGGAACAATTCGGCGTAACGCGGCGTCTCCCGTACCTTTACCGCGTCGCGCGGCCGCGCGAAATCCACTTCGAACATGTCCTTGATCCGACCGGGACGCGCCGAGAACAGGATGATGCGGTCGGCGAGCGTCAGGGCTTCACCAAGGTCGTGCGTCACGAACAAGACGGTCTGCTGCTCGCGGTCCCAGATCCGCAGCAAAACCTCATGCATATCGATCTTGGTGTGGGTATCCAGCGCGCCGAACGGCTCGTCCATCAGCAGTATCTGCGGCTCAACCACCAGGGTTCGCATCAGCGCGGCCCGCTGGCGCATGCCGCCCGAGAGGGCCGATGGGTACGCCTGTTCGAATCCTTTCAGGCCCGCCTGCGCAACACAGGCGGCGACGCGTTCCTTGCGTTCGGCCTCGGCGACGCCGGCAAGCTGCAACCCGTAGCCAATATTGTCGGCAACGGTACGCCATGGAAACAGCGTATCGCGCTGGAACACATAACCGACGTTGGGCGTCGCCTTGCCGGCAACGACCGGTTTGCCATCGATCAGAATCTGACCATTGCTGGGCTTTATCAGCGTCGCGATCATATTGAGGATCGTGCTCTTGCCGGAGCCGGACGGTCCCAACAACGCCACAAATTCACCGCGCCGGACGCTAAAAGAAACTTCGCGGACCGCCTCGATCAAGGTTCCCGCGAGCTGAAACGATTTGCTCAGGCCCCTGACATCGATGCGCTCGACACCGGCGGGCTGGGCGAGGGGTGTCGAAGATAACGTCGGAGCGTTCAAGCCGGATACGCCTTTCGTGCCGCTTCGACGAATGTCGGGCTGACGACCTCGGCAATAGTGAGCGGCTTGATACCGGTCATTTCTCGAAACCAGACCTTTTCACCGCGGGCAAAGCCCGCCGCATCGATGGTCGCATCATAGTCGGCGACCTTCTGCAGCGCCGTGATCTCAAGGATATTGGCGGCGCGCGAAGTGCTGCCGACATAGGGCTCAATCGTATCGTAGATCTGCTCGGGCGTGTGCGTCTTGACCCATTGTGTCGCCCGCCAGATTGCCGTGACGAAGGCCTGCATCTTGGCCGGATCCTTATCGATCGTCGATTGCAGGGTGAAATGCGACGTTACCGGCACCTTGCCGCCGATATATTTATTCCAGATCGTCTCATCCGTTCCATCGAACAACAGGGCGCCCCAGCCCTGCTCGCTGGAGTTGTTCAACAACGACAGCGAACTCACCAGCACATCGACCTGTTTTGTCTTCAGCGAACCCAGCATGGTGTCGACGTTACCGGTTCCGATCCATGTCACCTTCTGATCGAGCCCCATCGTCTCCATGTAATAGGAGGCCCAAACGTGGTTGGTGCCACCCAGTGAAGACACCGAGATGATCGGCTTGCGCCCGTCCGGCCGTTTCCAGGCGGTCAGCGCTTCGAGCGTATTGATACCCTGCTCGAACAAATCCTTGCGGATAATAAACATCACCGAGCTGGAGCGGGTATCAACCGGCATCAACACGCGCCCGGCGCGACCATGATTGCTGAGCTGCATGGGATGGGTAATATCGCCGATGCCGATGTCGCCTTGTGACGACGCGATGATCTCGCGCGTTTTGACACCGCTGCCGCCCTGAATCAGTTTGCAGTCGAGGCCGGCTTCCTTGAAATATCCGATCCGGTCCGCGATGAATTGCGTCTGGTACACGGGGACGGCGACGGGATAGATCACGCGACCCGTCCTGTCTTCAGCCCTCGCACGTCCCGCGGCCAAGGCCGAGCCGCCCGCGATAATCGTCAGCGCTGAACGCCTTGTGACATAGGCCATTATGCGTGCTCCCTCTGTCTGCCGGCGACTTTTTCGAGCGCGCTTAGTACCGCATCGCCCATTTCGGCTGTCGAAAGCTTCTTCGCGCCGGCCTCGGCGATATCGGCGGTCCGCCCGCCCGCGGCCAAGACGACGTTTACCGCGTTCTCAAGCAGGTCGGCGTCCTCGGGCCGGTTCAGCGTCATACGCAGCATCATCGCGACGCTCAAGATCGAGCCAAGCGGATTTGCGATCCCTTTGCCGGCGATATCAGGTGCGCTGCCATGGACCGGTTCGTACAACGCCTTGCGGCGGCCGAACTTGTCGACCGGCCCCAATGAGGCCGACGGCAGCATGCCGAGCGACCCGGACGCCATCGCGGCGCAATCGGACAGGATGTCGCCAAAGATATTGCCGGTTACCATCACGTCGAACTGCGCGGGTTCGCGGACGATTTGCATCGCTGCGTTGTCGACATACAGATGCGTGAGTTCGACGTCGGAGAATTCTTCACGATGCAGGGCGATGACTTCTTCACGCCACAGCACGCTGGTCTCAAGCACGTTGGCCTTGTCCACCGAGCAAACCTTGTTCCTTCGCGTGCGCGCCAGTTCGAACGCAGACCGCGCCACGCGACGGATCTGATTGGTGGTGTATTGCTCGGTGTTGAAGCCACGCCGTTGCCCATCGGCGAGCGTCTCGATGCCGCGAGGTTCGCCGAAATAGATGCCGCTGGTCAGCTCGCGGATGATGACGAAGTTTACGTCTTTGAGGACGTGGGGCTTCAGCGGCGCGGAATCCGACAGCGCCGGATTGGCAACGATCGGCCGCAGGTTGGCGTACAGGTCGTATTTGCTTCGCAGCCCAAGCAGGCTGCCTGCCTTGCGCGCTGCCGCCGGCACCTCTTTGGTTTCGGGACCGCCGGTGGCGCCCCATACAATGGCGTCAGCCTCGTCCATTGCCTCCACAGTATCATCCGGGAGCACCTTGCCAGTCGAAAGGTACGGAATGACGCCGTATTGCGCCTCGCGCATCGTCATGGGCACACCGCGCTTGGCCGCAAACCAGTTGAGAATGCGGTGCGATTGCGCGGTCACCTCGGGGCCGATGCCCTCGCCGCCGACCACGGCGACCTTGACCATATTGGAGCGATTATTCATGCCGATTTTCCTGTCAAATGGATCCATGGCCGCGCCGCACGGTCGGATGCCTGGAAGGCCCGGATTTCGTCGTCACGCTGCAGCGTCAACGCAGCTTCATCGAGCCCTTGCAGCAGGCCTTCGCGCCGGCGCGGATCGATCTCGAAATTGTGTTTTTTGCCCGTTGGCGAGGTGATGGTCTGCCCTTCGAGATCGATGCCGATCCGCCCTGCGCCCTGGGTGATCTCGATTTCCGCGGCGAGGCCGTCGACGATCTCCTTGTCGACGACGATCGGGAGAATTCCGTTCTGGAAGCAGTTCGCGAAAAAAATGTCGCCGAAGCCTGAGCCGATGATGGCACGGATGCCCATCTCCTGCAGCGACCATACCGCACCCTCACGCGAAGAGCCGCAGCCGAAATTCGGACCCGTGACGAGGATTTCCGCCTGTCGATAAGGTTCGCGATTCAGGATGAATTCGGGGTTTTCCAAACCATCGGGCAGATAACGAAGCGCACCAAAGGCCCATTTGCCCAGCGTCCCGCGGATGGAATTTCCGACCAAGCGCTCGATGCGGATGATGACGTCGGTATCGACGTTGCTGCGCATGATCGGCGCGGCGATCGCGGTCAGTTTGTTGAATGGCTTCGGCACGTCAACGCTCCATCGTCCGCACATCGGCAATGGCGCCGGCGATCGCGGCGGCCGCGGCCATCGCCGGGCTCGCCAGATGGGTTCGGGCCCGAGGTCCCTGACGGCCGACAAAGTTGCGATTGGAAGTGGAGACCGAGCGTAGGCCGGGCGCAACGGTTTCGCCGTTGGCGGCGAGACACATCGAGCATCCGGGCTCGCGCCATTCGAAGCCGGCATCGGTGAACAGCTTGTCGAGCCCTTCGGCGACCGCATCACGCTTGACCGTCTCCGAGCCGGGCACGATCCAGGCCCGCACGCCCGCGGCGACCTTGCGGCCGCGCGCGACTTCCCCCGCAGCGCGGAGATCGCTCAGGCGGCTATTGGTGCAGGAGCCGATGAAGACCCAGTCGACCGGCGTACCAGCGATCGCCGCACCCGGCTTCAGGCCCATATAATCCAGCGCGGTCTCGATTGCGGCGCGCCGCGCCGGATCGTCAATTGCCTCAGGATCGGGAATACGGCCATCGATCCCGATGACGTGTTCGGGGCTAATGCCCCAGGTCACCTGCGGGACGATCTTCGTGACATCGATCTCAACCTCCCGGTCGAAACCGGCGTCGGGGTCGCTCGGAAGCTCGCGCCAGGCCTTGACGGCCTTTTCCCACATCTCGCCTTTTGGCGCATAGGGACGCCCACGCAGATACTCAAAGGTCTTCTCGTCGGGGGCGACCATACCCATCTTGGCGCCGAGCTCAATCGACAGGTTGCAGATGGTAAGCCGGCCTTCGACCGGCATTTCGCGCATGGCACTGCCAGCATATTCGACGGCATATCCCGTGCCACCTGCAGCCCCAACGTGGCCAATCAGCGCGAGGATCAGATCCTTGGCCGCGACACCGAGCGACAGCTTGCCTTCGAACCTCACGCGCATGGTTTTTGGGCGGCGCTGGATCAGCGCCTGTGTGGCCAGCACATGGGTCAACTCACTCGAGCCGATGCCGAAGGCCAGTGCGCCGAGGCCGCCATGCGTGCAGGTATGACTGTCGCCGCACACAATCAGACAACCCGGCAGGCTCAAACCAAGTTCGGGCCCGATGACATGAACGATGCCCTGCCCGGGCTCATCGATATCGAACATCTGGATGCCGCTGGCGGAGGTTTCGACCCGCAAGGCTGCCAGCAGTTCCTGCCCAATCTTGATCGTGCCCGCACGTCCGCGCGCCGTCGAAATCGCGTGGTCCGGCGTTGCGAACGTCAGTTCCGCATTGTGAACGGAAAGGCCGCGACTTTTGAGATCAAGCAGTCCCCGCGACCCACCCAGGTCGTGCAGCAGATGACGGTCCACGTGCAGAAGATCGGTATCATCACCAAGTTGCGCGATGACATGCTGGTCCCAGATCTTGGCCAGCATGGTACGGCCGGAGCTTGCCAAGGCACGCCTCCCCTTGCTTCGACCCGGCAGCCAAGGGTGCCCGGTCGCCGTTTTGCACGGCTTGTTGTTTAGGCATCAGCCCGCGCGCATCCAAGCATAATCGCCCGCATCTCGGCTAGGGTCGAACTTGAAAGAGACCGCTTGACAGGGCACGGAGGCCAGCAGCCTTTGGCTCGCCCAGGGAGCCTGACCCGCCTCGCCGCGACACGATCCCGCAAAGGCTCCGCCGGCAGCTTGATATGCCGGAACAGCTTGGAACAGTTCTCTACGGCGTTAGTCACACAGCTGGCTATGCCGGTATGTCGTCCACCAACGAAAAAAAACCGGCGGCTGTTAAGTCACCGGGCGAGTTAGGTGATGTCCGATCCTGCGGAAGTAACAAGCCTCGTTCCAAAAGCTCGTACTTACCAATCTTTCTTCTATTCGGCTCTCACCGGATGGCCTTGCGGTTGCTGTTCGAATTTCAGAAAATCACCGAAGCTGAGACAACTGCGGCTTGGAGCGATCAGCCCGCGCTTATTTGTGTCACCTTAGGATCGGGTTGGCCTTCCCATCTGTATTCGAAGTGCGCACCTGTTCGCACGTTATTGACGAGAGCGGGCCGGAAGCAAACGACACACTCACCTCCAGGATCGCGGACGCTGCGGTACCACAGACCGTTCGATCCACTCTGTAGAAGCATGGCACCGAGCTGTTGGCCGCCGGCGTAGTTGTTGGGGTCATGACAGAGGTCGAATTCAGGGCTCGCTCGCACGTCATGAAATTCGGTTTCGAAATCCGCCAGGTACTGACGCATCTGAGCCGTCGTTTCGAGGATGCCGCTTTCGGCGATCTCTTTGGTCCTGTGAAAAACGGTCTCCTTAATCGCGGTCTCAATTGACAGCGCCGCATACCAGGCACCGCGGTCACTGCTCGTAAAGCGGCCACCCGTCTCGTGCGGATGGCAGTACGCTGCCATAATCGCGGTCGCATTGGCGCGTCCCAATACCCATTCCGGAGCCGGAAGAATGCTGAGCACACCAAGCTCGGCCGATATTCGATCGTTGGTCCAGCCTTCAAGTTCTGCGACCGCTTCAAAGTCTTCAGGCGCTGTGATGAGGTCGAGGATCCCGGTCGGCGGATAGCGGCTTGGGATGAGGCGATGCGTATCCTTGAGGTGCGCCGCAATAATCGGTGGGTTCAATTCCAGCCACCCCGCCGGGCATCAAGCAGCCGCCGGACCCGATACAGCCCATCCATCCCGCCATCCGCCGTCATCCATTCGATCGGCGGGCGCCCACCAAATAGCGGATTGGAGTTCGGCAGCCCGATCCAGCGGTCTGCGAAATCGGGGTAGAGAATATGAAGCGCCTTGAAGATGCCGATCAGGAGCGAGATACGGGTGAGAGCATCGTAGGACAGCGTACCGACGTTACCGTTGCGATAGTTGTGATAGGTGGATTCGCTCGGCCACCCCAACAGCGCGCGACGCTCGCCGACGGAGAGCTTCCAACGGTCGGCAAGATTGAAGAAGGTGCGCATCGCGGGCCCGGACATCTTCTTGCGGACGTCAGGGTCTGATCGACGGTCCAAAGCGACCGGCTCGGCGATGGTTGGGACCTTTTCGGGGATTACCATGCTAAACTCCAGATTTGGAGTATATACTCCAGATCTGGGGATAACTCAAGAGCAGCGGCGTGGATCCCCTTGATTCAACAAGGAATTTAGGCTTATGATCCTACACTATGATTAATTACCCAAACCTTCAACCCGTGCTTGGCACAGCGTTGCCGCCCCATTTCGCGCGAGCGCGCGCATGACGACTATCGACCAAGACCTCGCGGCCATGGCCCAAACGCTCGAAGCGTCGGGAGAATATCGCGTTCTACGACGATTAGGCTTTCGGCAGCAGTTTTCGACACCGACGGAGAACACCAAAGTCGGAATTTTACTCGACGTCGAGACCACCGGCCTGGATACCGCATCCGATGAAGTGGTCGAACTCGGTATGGTCAAGTTCTCCTATCATCCAGACGGCACGGTCGCAGCCGTCCTTGATAGGTTTAGCTCTCTCAACGAGCCTATCAAAACGATTCCCGAAGAAGCCATCAAGCTCCACGGCATCACCAACGAAATGGCCGCCGGCCACAAAATCGATGGCGACGCCGTCACCGCTTTTGCTTCCGATGCCGCGATCATTATCGCCCACAACGCGGCTTTTGACCGCAAATTTGCCGAACGGTATTGGCCGGTATTTGCGGGTAAACCCTGGGCCTGCTCGGTGAACCAGATCGAATGGCGTGCCCACGGATTTGAAGGATCAAGGCTGGGCTATTTGCTCAATGGCATCGGGTTCTTTCACAGGTCACACCGTGCCGTCGACGACTGCCACGCGCTGTTGGAAATTTTGGCGCACACCATGTCTGGCACTGCGCGAACCGCGTTGTCGTTGCTGCTAGAGAACGCCCGCCGAAAGACAATTCGGATCTGGGCCGAACAAGCCCCGTTCGATCTCAAAGACGAACTCAAAAAGCGCGGCTACCGCTGGAGCCCCGGCGATGAGGGCCGTCCGAAGGCCTGGTATATCGACGTCGACGAAGCCGGCCGAGACGACGAGATCACCTATCTGAGGAAATCCATTTATCTTCAGGATGTTGATCTGTTCACGCAGACCCTATCGGCGCTCGATCGATTTTCGGTCCGAATTTAACAGATTTTACCGGCTTCCGGTTTCGGGCGATCTGAAATCATAAACTAATCGAGGCGTTGAAGAACGAGGTCGCCGCGATCGACGAAAGGCTCAACCGGATCGCGATGGCGTTGCAGGAATGAGGAAACGGATCGGCGAGACGCAGTGTCAATGGGCGGCAGCAGTGCGAGGATAAAACTGGCGCCTCACAAATCACTAAATGAGAAAAAGAAGATCCAGACCAAGAAAGAGAAGGCCCTGCCAAAGCAGGGCCGATGAGGTCAAGCGTATGCGCGCGCCAGCTCGTACTGAGGTGTTAACGCATCAATGGGAATGTTCCATTCCTTGCTGATGGTACGGATCATTTCCAGCGTTAGGGGCCGAACGCGGTTCAAGATTTCAGAAGCTCGATTCCGCCCAATCAGGGCTGACAGTTCGACCTGCGATTTGCCCATAAACTCAATCGCAAAGTGGAGAACGTCTACTGGGTCACCGCGCGGCGTTGCGAAGTGCTTATCTTCGTACTCCTTGATGAGAGTAGAAAGAACTTCGAAACGGTCGCCATCGGCGGTTCCGAGTACGGGCTCGGCCTCGAAATAACGGGTTACTTCGCGGATCGCCCAGTCGTAATCCTGCTCGTTGTGGAGCGGCTTTACGTCCATCATCACACTGTCTCCGCGTTTATGCCGTTATACTCTTCGTGCGTACCGACAAACTTGATGAGAGCGGTTTTGAATTTGTAAGAAAAGTGAACAACAAGGCGATACTTATTCCCGCCTATATCGAAGATGGCTCTGTTGTCTCCGACGAAGTCCACGTTGTTTCCAAACGCTCTCTTCAGGTCTGCAGGCTCACTCCAGTCACCTTTGGAAACGATTTCGTACCAAGTACCGAGAGGTATCTCGGCCTGAGGGTACTGCTCCCAAAAGGCTTTGAGCGCCTTCCTTGCGCTTACGTTCATTGCCATAGCATGTTCCCAATGTGGGATCAACTTAAGAATTCCCAGGACGGGAACATAGAGTATCGGCTATTTTCGCTCATATTTGACGAATTTAGGGGGATACCGCAGTGATGCTTGGAACATAACACGAACATTGTCAAACTCTCCCCCTCACACCCAGCACGTTGACTGCCGTTCTGGTGTGGCTGCGCGCCAGGGAGCGAATTTCGGTGATGATTTTTGTCACTTCTCATACCAATCCGGCTGGATGTATTCAAAGGCGCCGTATCGTCGGCATGACCCATGGAAAGATCGTCAGGCACGGCCGAGCAGAAGACGATAGTCGGAAAATCGGTCTGCTCGCGATCATGCTTCGGGCGCGGGATGAACCGGATGATCTCAGCACTCATGCGAGCGCCTACCACGCGGCGACGGCGACCAGGCCGAGCAACGCGAGCGACATCAAATATGCGGTCATCGGTCATCGGATTCCCTTCTGGATTAAATGTGCGGCAGATCGCTCGGAGCGCGATCGTTTGGGGCGCGAACCTTATCCCTTGCTCTATGGGGCCGCGTGCGGTCGCAGACTTGAGGTCCACGCCGCGCACCGGCACGTTCGCGCGAGCCGGCTAATTGGTGTTTCAAGTGGAAGGCTCGGACGGCGGCGCGCAGACGACGCTCAGGCGACGGGCATGGGAGATGTGGCGTCGTAACGTGCGGCCGCCGTCCGATTCGAAAATTCCAACGAAAAAGCCCGCGACGGATTTCTCCGCGCGGGCTTCAGAAGTTTTGCGATGATGCCGCTATGTCCCTGATTTGCCCGACGTGTCAAAGCTTTTTCGAGCGCGTCACCAAATTGCGGAAAATGTGACGAAACAGGTTCGACAATTTGAAACGGTCTCTTCCGATAAAGACGGGACAAATGAAAAACCCGCTGCCGATCTGGCGGTGCGGGCTGTATGATATCAAGGATCATGTCGATGTGCCCCTGATTTGCCCGACACGTCAAGTGGGCGGACATACCAGGTTCGGCACGCAGACATCGGAGCAAAATCGTCGGGCGCTTGGCAGCGAAGCCAACGCCGGTTGGATCGCAAGGAGGCTGTCGATGTATTTCGCTGCTGCCGTGCTCGCGGTTTTATCAGGCCTGTTCTATGCCGCCAGCCATCACGAGATCGGCTCGTTCGGCGTCACGATGTGCCAGTATGGCAGCTCGTTCTGCGACAATCCGCTTCTTGTGTTCGTGGGCGCCTGTCTTGCCGCGCTTTGGGGTGCATTCGTCAGCGTGCGCTGAAGCGCCCCGAGTTATGAGACTTTCGCGGCGATGTCGCGTTGTCACCCGTGATTTGCCCGACGTGTCAAACACCGGCGTGTCGATGGCGGGCTCTTCTCCGTAATCACACGGATTGGTCGCAGGAACAAAAGATCGTCTCTTCGTGGCTTGGCCCAACGCGGAACAGGTCGTGATCTACAGGGGCGTAGAATACACTGTTACAACCACCGGCGAGCCGGAAGTTTGGCAATGGCGATTCCAGATCGGTGACGAGGCCACCTCCGGCAAAACCAGGACGAGACTGATCCACCTGGCTACCCGTCGCGTTCACATGAGGATCGACGCCACGCGCAAGGCGTCGGGACAGGCCGACTGCCGCGAAAGCCGCAACATTTAGGGCGTTGCGGGGTTTGCCGGATGAACGGGCTTGGGCCCAGGGGCCACCGGTTCAAGTTGCGGATTCGGTTCGGTCGGCATCACCTTCGCGCCCACCGCTCGCGCGGCGTCACCGGTTGTGGCGTAATTGGCCATCGCAGCCGTTTGTACCTTGGGCTTATTCCAGGGACCATGATCGACAATGAGCATGCCGAGCACGCCGAGAACGGCGATCACAATCGTCGCTATCAGCGGTATGCCGCCACTTCGCTTCCTCGCCATATTGAACGCCTGATTTGATTTCCTGTGCTGGAATCAAGCCTTGGCGGCGGCGAACGTTCCGCTTTGCGGACATTAAGTAACGGCCCGGCGTTGGAACAAATTTATCAGTGACGCATTTCCGGATGAGGCCGTTGTTTATTGCGGACGACCGGAGGCGCCGGCCCCATTGAATTTTGAATTTTCGGCGAAGCCGAAAAGGCATCAGCGAGTACCGAAACGTGACCATCGAAACGCCTGAGCTGCAACCCGGCATGGCAGAGCGCGCCATCGATACCGCAACCGATGTATCGCGAACCATCACCGAAATGTCCGCGGCACTTCAGGCTGCGGTCGATCGTCTCAGCGAAGCGATCGTAGCGGCACGGCAACCGGGAAGACCGCTCGCCACCATAAGCGCGATCACGCGGGAAGCGCCGCTGGCAAGCTTGTTCGTCGCCTTCCTGTTCGGCGTCGCGGTAGCACGCCGGCGCTAACGACCGCGTTCGTCAGAACTTGCCCTTTGTTGCGTCCTTTGCGGCCGACATGACACCGCCAGTAATCTGCCGCATATGTTCGCCGGCGTTGGTAAACTGGCTGCGCAAAAATTCCGACTGGATCCGCATGGCTTCCTGCAGATCGGTCGCGTGAACCAGCTTTCGGGCGTGCTCGAACGCTGCCTTCATATTCTGTTCGGTGAAGGAGAGCGCCTGCCTGGAAATCTCGGTCCCCGCGCCCGGTATCGACGTCATCGATTTGCCGGCGGCGTCGAAGAACATGCCAAACGCCTTTTCCGCCTGATCAATGGTCTTTTCGGCCAGATCGCGCAGCTCCGCCGGAACTTCAATTTTCGGTTCAATCATGATCGCCTTCTCCAATGCCGTTCCGGAGGTTAGCACACATCCGGACCGCGTCTGTGCAGTATTGGCCGATGCTGCCGGTCCCGGGAAGCCTTCGCGGAGGCCTCCGGCGGCTCCTCACAAGGGAATTATTTCCTTGTCATTGCCGTGTTCTTACGGAAGCCACGCCCGATTCCAATGATGTCAGCAATATGGCATACTGATTCGCGGCTTTGGCCGATGTCAGTGGCGTTGCGTCTCTCTTGGGGACATGGGGATACGATGCTGCAAACATTCCGGCCGACACCGACCTGCACGCGCTTTCAGACCAGTATAGAGATGCCCTGCATGAAATGCGGTGCGCAGATGAGATGCCAAATGAATGTCACCACACCCACTATCGGGGTGATGAACATGAGGACATAGAGCGCATTGTGAACTGGGACCGATAAGCGGCGTGATAATTCGCCAACTGCGGATGACGGCAACGGTGGCGGATGTCGAATGCGCCACCAAAATCGCACGATTAGCGTCAGCCACAACAACAGGCCCAACAGCGCGTGCACATTGATCCAGAATGCCTGTGTTCGCTTTGGCCAGGAGTCGTGAAGCAAACCCAGGACCCCCACCCCAACGACCAGCAGAAACATGGCCCAATGAAAAGCGACATCGCTGGGGATCCGTAGCGCTCGACGGCGGTTTCTCGGGCCACAGATTGCGTGGGTTGGCTCGTCACGGCAAGACTCTCCTTAATCTCTGGGGTTCGTCGAACGTACGTTCAGTCAGTTTGTGCTTCGAATACCAGCAAACGGGCGCCCAGGACGCCGCTCGGGGGCGCTGCCACATAAAGACGATCGCGTTTTTCGTACCAGACCCCGGTGCGCGCACCGAGTGCGGTCGCAAACTTGCCCATGTCAATGTAATGGCCAGGGTCTGCTTGTTGCACGACGCTCAAGAAGCCTTCACCGCCAGCCACATAAACGCGCTTTCGGCCAGAATCATAAAACATATCGTCCATATCGCCCGCCGTTGGGACGCTGGCGATCACCTTTCCTGAGTCCATGTCGAGGACAGTGACGCGAGACGGTTTGCGGGTGCCGACAATCACACGGCGGTCTGCCTCATCGAGCACCATCGGAAAGTTTGCTGCATGCCCATTTGGCAGCGGCCAAGTAAACATTTTTCCATTGCCGCGGTTGATGACCTGAATGATCTTCGCATCGGCCACATTGACGAAAATGCGAGGCCCCTTCGTTTCGAGCTGAAACCCTTCAGGATGCCCCTCAAACTTGTACACCGTCGGGAGACGTTTGTCAGTTACCGGATCAATGACCCCGATTGCGCCTTCGCCGTAACCAATGTAGATCTTCTTGGCGGCCGCATCGTAGCGTAGATTGTCCGGATCGGAACCCTCGCCAAAATCGATCGTGTCGATCAGGGCAAATTTCGCGCCGTCATAGACTTTCACGTGACCGTCGCCGGAATTGGCGACGAACAGCTTGTCCCATTCTGCCAGGTAGAGAGTGCCCTGCGGTTCGGCAAGCCCATCGATCTGGTGAATCATGCGTCCGGCAAATACATCCACGATCTGCACTGAGTTGTTACCGAGACCAGGAGAAAATCACGCGTTTGCGCTTGACATCGATCGTGAAGTGATCGATGCGCCCCTGCACACCGGGCAGCGGTATTTCCTGGACTTCGCGCAGAGGAGGCGCCTCGCGTTCCTCGGCATGAGCGATTGAGCCCAGCACCACCAGCATGCCGGCACAGACCAAGGTACGAAGCGAATGTCGACGTGAATTCATGGTGACTGCCTCATTGATACTTTTGGAGGAATAGCCGGGTAACTCAGGGGACCACTTTGAACACGCGAAGCTCGGCGCTGCGATCCTGATCGCGCGGCACGGCCACGTATAAGCGCCGCCACTCGGGCACGAACATCGAGGTCCGAGCGTTGGGGCCGGTTGGGACGCGGGTGATCCGCTCGTAATGATCTGCGTCAATTTGCTGCGTGACGTCGAGGAAGCCTTCACCGCCGGTGGTGTAGATTCGCCGCGCCGCTGAGTCATAAAAAAGACCGTCGAGCATCGCCACAGTAGGCGTGGAGGCGACGATGGCGCCGGAATTCGAATCGAGAACGACAACGCTCGGGGGCGTGCGCACACCTATGAAGAGACGGTGATGCTTCTCGTCGAGGTCGAGAGCGACATTTTTCTGAATCCCGGGAATCGTCCATTTGGCCACCTGGGCACGCGTCTTACGATCGAGGACCACGACCTGCAGGTTGCCGCCGGCAATGCGGTGCGGGTCGGCGGAGTTGCCGCCGCCGCCGCCGGCGATGATGGCGGCGGCGAAGACCAGGTAGAGCACCCGTTAGATCTCCCGTTTCATTGCCGGCGTCGCCTCCGCCGGAGCCGACATAGAGATATTTGGGCCGGGGATCGTAGCCGATCGCATCGGCGCCGAGCGACACGTTGGCGGTGCGAACGATCGCCAGCGTCATCCCGTCCAACGTCTTCAGAGCGCCATCCATTCCGGTGGCGACAAACAGCTTGTTGAGTTCGGGCACGAAGAGCACGCCCTGCGGCTTTGCGAAGCCCGGAAGTGTCCGGATCGCCTGCCCTACTTTCAAGTCGACCACCTCGACGGTGTTCTTGGTCAGGGCGGCGAGAAAAGCGCGCCGGCCCTTCACGTCAATGGCGAAGTGGTCGATGCGCCGGCGATGTTGGGCAGCGGGATGGCCTGCACCAGTTCGAGGGCGGCCTCGGATTGAGCTGATGCGGAGAACAGTAACCACAATGCCGAGGCTGCGATCAGTCTTCGCGCATGATTACCCACGGACATCAGCGTTGGGGACACGAGTAGCCCACGCGCTGCAAAAGGCAATCGCCGCGGCCAGTGACATCCATGCGCCCGGCATCGCCCGATTGGCGGTTTCATGAATCAGATAAGTCACAATCGCCGGGGTGAAGCCGCCGATGGCGGTGGCCAGGCTGTAGGCCAGCGAGAAGCCCGAGGTGCGGACATCGGCCGGCACGATCTCGGTCAGGAACACGACCATCGCGCCATTGTAGCCGGCGTAGAGGAACGACAGCCAGAGCTCGACCGCCAGCAGGCGCTCGAACGAGGGCTCGGACCAGCCAGACATCGCCGGATAGGCGGTGGCGATCATCAGTCACGGCAGCCGATCAACAGCGGCCGCCGGCCGACCCGGTCCGAAGCGCGCCCATGACCGGCAGCCAGAACAGGTTCGACAGGCCTACGCAGAGGGTCACCACGAACGCCGCGGTCTGAGAGAGATGCAGCACCCCGGCGCCGAAGGTCGGGGTGTAGGCAGTGATCAAATAGAAGCTGACCGTGGTCATGGTGGTCAGCGACGCCGATCAGCACCATGGCCAATGCCCAGCGGGGTGCGAGGATCTTCGTCGCCGGCGGGTGGCTGCGCGCCTCGAAGGCCTCGGTCTCCTTCAGCGAACGGCGTAGGAAGAACAGCACCGGCACGATAAGGCAGCCGATCCAGAGGGGTATGCGCCAGCCCCAGGCCTCCATCGCTCCGGCTTGCAACCGCTTGGGCCAGGACCAGCCCCAGCACCGCGGCGGTGACCACGGCCACCTGCTGGCTGGCCGACTGCCAGGCGACATAGAAACCCTTGCGGCCCGGCGGCGCGATCTCCGACAGATAGACCGAGACTCCACCCAGCTCCATGCCGGCGGAGAAGCCCTGCACCAGGCGCCCCGCCAGCACCAGCAGCGGCGCGGCCAGGCCGATCACCAGATAGCCAGGGCGCCAGCGAAATGTGTGCCGATGGCCATCAGCGTCAGCGTCAGCAGCAGCCCCGCGCGTCGCCCGTGCCGGTCGGCATAGGCGCCGAGTACGATCGCCCCCAGCGGCCGCATCAGGAAGCCAGCGCCGAAGGTCATCAACGACAGCATCAACTGGGCGAAGGCGTTCTTTGCCGGGAAAGAACGTCACCCCGATTGCGCCGGCGTAATAGCCGAACACCATGAAGTCGTACATTTCCAGGAAGTTGCCGCGGCCACGCGGAACACCGTGCGTATCTTCTCCTTGCGTTGTTCGGGTGTCAGCATCTGCAGTACCTTTACTGTGCGACTCATCAAGTCGACGCCGAACCGATCCGCTTGACAGCTCTGCAGTATGCCAAGGGAGAATCCCCTCGCGCCGGTTGACGCGAGGGGCTGTGCTTAGAACTTCGCCTTGAAGCCGACGTAGTAGGTTCGTCCAATGATGTCGTAGGTCGCCGTGTCGGTGGTGAGCGGCTGGCCGCTCACGAAGGGTGGGGTCTTGTCGGTGATGTTGGTGAGCCCCGCCGTCAGTTCTAGGTGTTCAACGACTGTCCAGTGTGCATCGAGATCGAAGTAGCTGTAAGCCGCTACGCCCGGCGTGATGCTGGTGGGATCGACAACGACGTCCTGATGTTTCATTGCTGCGATATAGCGCCAATGAACGGCGGCCGAGACGGGACCGATCGAGTAGCCGAATGCCGTATTCGCCTTCCAATGCGGGTGAGCCATTTCGGGGC
>CAWILG010000065.1:0-32394 GCA_963836765.1 uncultured Alphaproteobacteria bacterium | reverse complement strand
CGCCGAAGACCTGAGTTCGACCGCCTGGATCAACAAAGCACGCGCCCCATTGCGCAAATTTCGGTGAGTTGAACCGAGGCGATTACGAACGCTGCTACGACAGCACCTGCAAAAAGCGACCAAAGCCTAGCCAAGCACGCGACCACGCTCGCCTACGTATCGCTCGACCCTGCGGTCATGCTCGTCTTTAAACACGCTGTCTGCCATGTAGCTATCCTTAGGAATGCCGTTCGATAAGCGACGTTTCCGGGAGAGCATGCGTCTTCTTCCTCTCCAGCTTTTTTCTTAAGGCCTATTCGTCGCCCAATAAACAGCTGCTCTTTGCGCCAGGGCGTGCGACCGGCGCGCGGGCCGAAGGCCGCCTGAGCCATGCCGAGAAGCGCCCGGAAGTTGTGATGTTGGCCAAGAAGCTGCGCCGCAAGCTCCCGAAGGGCGGCCAGAAGTCGTACAGCGAGATCGCTGCGGAACTATTCGCACTCGGCCACGTCAATTCAAACGGCGTAGCGTTCTCCAAGTCTTCCATCAAGTCGATGTTGGAGGGGTGACTGTTCCGCCTGTCTCGCACGGCATGAATGTTTCGATTCACGAGAGAGACGAGACAGTGAGACACCCGCCGCAGAACTCATGATGGGAAAATGTCGCAATTGAAGCTCCGCTTAATCGGCCTTAGCGACTATGCAGTTATTGAGGGCAGGCAGCGCATTGGTCGGATTCGCTTGGCCACCGAACGCATGCCTGGCGTCTGGCTTTGGAATGTCTACCGTCCACCTGACCGGCGGACTCCCGACGGGATCATCCAAGACTTCGACACGGCCAAGGCGGCATTTGAGGCGGCCTGGGAAGTCCTGAAGGCTGTGACCCCGCCGGAGCAATTGGCGGCAGCCACAAGGCCATGAACATTCGAAGACGATAGGTCTTGATGACGAAAGGGTAGCAGCGCGCGGCTCGCCAAATTAGATCACGCACCTGTCATCGAACCCTGGCCTTTGCCTTGCGCACCAATTGCCTAGCTGGGGGGAATTTCAGGGCCTCAGTGAATATCCGACGCCGCACCGGCCGACATATTCGGCTTGGTGCGGCGTTGTGCGTTTCAGGACGTTTATGGTGGCGGTTATCCCCCCGCGGGGTAGATGACGAAGCCCCTCTAACGTTGGCGGCTGGCGCACTTGGAAATCGCATCACGCATTATCTGCTAAGAAGCATTCTCCCAAAAGGGTTTGCGCTCTCCCGATTAATGCCTAGAGGCCTTCGGAAGCTGCTAGGCTACGCGCATTGGCCGGCCCGAGCGTTCGGAGGTGCAATGCGACGACGCGAGTTCATTACGCTTATCGGCGGCGCGGCAGCGGCTTTCCCACTTGCGGCGCCGGCGCAACAGCCCGCGCGGGCGCGTCTTATCGCGGTGTTGAGTGGTACGGCGTCGACCGGACAGAACGCTGCCTCCTATGCTGCTTTCCTGCGACGACTGGGCGAACTCGGTTGGACCGACGGCCGCAACGTCCGCATCGAATTACGTTGGGCCAACAGCGACCCGGAGCTGATGCGAAGTTACGGCACCGAGCTGGCCGGCCACTCGCCCGACGTATTCCTGGTCCAAAGCAATCCGGCCCTCGCGATTTTGCGAACGCTGGCGGGCAATACGCCGATCGTTTTCGTGAACGTTGCCGATCCCGTTGGCAGCGGCTTTGTAGCAAGCCTGGCGCGGCCCGGCGGCAATATCACGGGCTTCACCAATTTCGAGCCTTCGATGGGCGGCAAGTGGCTGGAGACGCTCAAGCAACTCGCGCCCGACGTCGATCATGCCGCCGCCCTCCTTCATCTCCAGACCCCCGCCCATCTTGCGTTCTGGCACCAAGCCGAAGCGGTGGCACGAAAACTGGGGATTAAGCTGGTGGCGGCGGGAGTCCACGATGCCGGTGAGATCGAACGCGCAATCACCGCTGTCGCGGCCGAACCGAATGGCGGCCTCAGCGTATATCCTCATACCGTCACCGAAGTTCATCTTCGACTTATTGTCGACCTCGCGGGCAAGTACCGACTGCCTGTGGTTTATCCGTTTCGCTATCACGCCGAAGCAGGCGGATTGTTATCATATGGCGTGGATGCTCTCGATCTGGTGCCTCGCGCGGCCGACTATGTCGACCGCATTATGCGTGGCGCCAATCCCGGTGAATTGCCGGTCCAGGCGCCGACCAAATTCGAACTCGTGATCAACCTCCAGACGGCAAAGGCGCTCGGGCTCGATGTGTCACCATCCTTGCTCGCGAGCGCCGACACGGTGATCGAATAGCGTTCAGCTACGGCCCCACTCATCACGCATAAGGAGGAATACCATGCAAACTCCTCAGAAAATTGTCGGCGCAGGACTCTCTCTAAGTATCGTATTATCGGCGTTTACCTCCATCGCTTTGGCTGGGCCGAAAGAGGATGTAGCGGCGTCGACGATGGAGTGGGCGCGGGCTCTTGGCCAGGACGATCCCGACAAGGTGTTGCCGTTCTACTCCGAAGATGCCGTGCTCTGGGGAACGCTGTCGCCGAAGCTGCGGGCCGATCGGGCGGCATTGCGGGATTATTTCGTGACGGCCTTCAAGGTGCTCCCCGGCCTCAAGGTTGATTTCGGCGATCAGCTTATCCGCGTCTATGGCGATACGGCGGTGAACTCCGGCTATTACACATTCTCCTACATCAAGGATGGGGAGACAACGATCTTCCCTGCGCGTTACAGTTTCACTTACGTCAAGAACGGCGAGCATTGGCTGATCGTCGACCACCATTCGTCCGCGATGCCATCACCGCCGAAATAGCCAGTCCCCTTCCTAAGACTTCAGCTAACGCCTGTATCTGGCATCTTTCGGAAGTGGCGGTCCCGACGTGTGATGTCGGCTATTGGGAAGACCGGAAGGTGGTCATAACCAGGCGCGGGGCATTTGCGCGGACTGAGCTGCATGGGATCGAGACGCGATGAAATACGCCACTGACCGTCGCTATGCTGATCCCGAAGCCGCAGCCCGCAAGCTCATTGAGATCGCCAACAGGGTTGAGGCCGTGCAGGACGGCCGCATCCACATCGAGAAAATCAATTACCCGTTCCTGTTCGTCGTGAAGGCCGAGGTTCACGCCAACCGGCGCCGATTTGTTCGCGTAAGAGGTTGCCGGCGCCTATTTATCTCATGACTTGAGTCAATCGTTGTAGGCGATTGCCGAGGCCGAGAAGCGGTGCGCCGAGGGAAGCCGAAAGCATGGAAACCCCGGGAGTGCAGTATTGTCGCGCCGTCGCCTGGCTGCCGGAAAAAGAGACGACTAGGATGCGCCGCTGCGCAAGGCACGATTTCGCCCGATGATCGATGCTTATATTTGCAATAGAAAAGCCCCAGACTCTGCTGGGGCTTTTGCTGTCTAAGATCGATGGTCGATCAGTACTTCGCGAGTACCGGTCCGCCTACGTTGAACAGGTAGTTCACACCGACACGAACCGTGTCTGTACCGCTATTCGAGGCGAAGTGCCTGAAGGCAGTTGGAAACCCGGCATAGTTAAAGTCTCTGGAGACGCTATCAAATTGCAGATGCTGATACTCGACCTTGGCGGTCCAGTGCGGAGCAAATTGCCATTCGACACCCGCACCAGCTGTCCAACCGTTCTGGTTGCCCGAAGCCGATGCAGCCAGTCCGGTCAGATGTGACGGGCTGACATCGCCGCCCGTGTCGCGCGGGGCTGAGAAGCGAGCCCTGGCCACGGCTGCGACTGCTTCTCGTAGGGCGGATTGTCGGACGGGTTTGCAGACCTTGATCTTACATTTGCGACCGAGGCCGCCAATCCCACTCCGCCAATGCCGACAATGTGCCGGCGGGTGAAAAACGACTTTCGCTTGTGGTCATTTGAGGCTCTCCAAAATCCGCAAAACAACCGGCCGCTCGACCTAACGTTCAGCCGCTTTCATTCGGGAACGCTTTACAAGTTCGCCCGTTGGCGTTTGCATTGGGAGGAGACCAGAGAGGGCGCCGAATTCAGTTGGAGCGGCAGTTATAGTCCGCGCGTGGCGGCGGCTTCGTGCGCACCACCGCAAAGTACCTAAACATTAGCGGAGGAGTGACACAATGGATGACCCTCATCAGGTGAATTCGATAATTGCAACTGCAATTCGCGAGTGTAGCGTAGAGCATCCGGATCACATGATTGCTCCGGAGCAAGCCAAACAAATGGCGAAATGCATTATTGCAGCGTTGAGCGACGCCGGGCTGGAGATCCGCCTGCATGACGGTCCATCAGATGCTCTGCCTTCGTAAACGTGGAAACGTCAGTAATCTGGGACAGTTTTCGCTCGCAAAGATTGCACCCAGGCCGGCCAAGAGACATTGAAACCAACCGGGCACGGAGTGCGGTGCCGCGATGAACCGCCCGAATTTTTGTATTCAAGGTGCCATGTCCGAGGTGGCACACTGAAGAATGCATCGGCGTGCCTGCTGATCGTTGCCGTTGTAGCTGTTCTAGACCGGACGCTCAGCCTTTTGTTGGAAATGTCCCGATCGGTGTTGAACTACATCGGGCCGACGTTGCCGGAATGAATGTTACGCGGCCCTCGTGACGGGGGCAACGGACTTGATCATCATGCGGTCGTGGTGAGCCTGAAGGGCCGCACGCAGAACCGACAATTGCTTATGCGCCTTCAATCGTCGGAAGCCCTTGTTGGCCTCGATCATGCCTGCCGGGACCCATCGCAAGGCCATGCCGGCATCCCGCCAGCGTTTGACGTTGCGCGTGACGCGGCGAATGGTGCCCATCATGTTCTCGGCGATGTTGGTACAAGCGAGCGATCGACGAAGCTCCTTCGGCAGCTTCAATCGGACGACAGTCAGGATTTCGTCGAGGCCTTCGAGGATGCTGGCCGCTACGCCGGACCATTGCTGGTCGAGGCGACGCGCGAGATTGCGGATCAATTTCGGCCATCCACGCCCCGGACCCGCTGGTGAAGCTTGCCGGCACTTCCGCAAACGCTTCGTCCACAGCCCGCGTCGCCGGCGAACCAGCCGGTGTGATATCTCTCGTCATGGCGTTGCTCTCCTTTGTGGAATCTGAGCCTACCGGCTCAAGGTGGGCAACGCCGACCTCTTCAGAAATTCAACAGAACCCGAGACAACCCCCGAATGTCGCTGATGGGTCAACAGCTGAAAGCTCCGGGCGAGTCTATATCTTCCGCTTTGCCAAGAACGGACTGTCGCGCGCCGATCCGGCTCATGCACCGTCACAGCCCCGTCTCGACCGTGATCCGCGCCGAGCGGCCGACCCCGTCCGAGCTGATCGCCGTCACCGTCAGCAGCGAGAGGTCATCCCCCGGCCCGACAAGTTAGCCTGCTTTCTCTACTGCCGGAGGTTTCCACGCGCCGTTCAAGATCGAAGGACCGCTGTCATTGGGCCAGTACATCCGCAGCATGGCGATGAAGTCGCCCTTCGGAGCCGGTAGCCAGTTGGCCTCTTTATCCGGACCCGGCGACTCGTTCTGGAAGTAGAGAGTTAGCGATCCGTCTGCGTTGTATTTCGGATTGTCGCGCAGGCTGACGGTGAACTTGTTCAGCGGGTTCGGAACGAACCACCAACCTTGGTCAATCATGTACATTGTGATCGACCAGAAACCCCGGACCGGCGGGGTAGCGTCCTTCGGAAAGGTCAACGTGTATTTGTTTGCACCCGTCAGCTTCTGTCCGGAGGAGTTAACCTCAGTGTAGGGGTAGACAGCATCACGTTCTTGATTTGCAGGCCAACCAAAGGCCGCTACGACTGCTCGCTTCATGTAATCGTCCGGGCCGTAGGTGCCCAATCCCTTCGTTATGACCCAACCATTCACAATCGCGCCCAAGATATTCTTGCTAGCTTCGATTTTTCTCAGAGCAACCTGCGGCGTGTCCTTCAAAGCCGCCTGAACAGCCGGGTCGAGCTTGCTCATTTCAAAGGGTTGACCGGGCACGATGCCGATCTTCGCCATGCGCGCAAGAATGGGCGAGTCAGCCGCCGCAGGCGGCGCAACGTCTCCCATCAGCTTGGCCATGAGGTTGAAATAGCCCTCTGTACCCATAGCAAGAATGACCGCCTGCGGACTGTCGGTCATGCTGAAGCCGGGATTTGGGTTTACCGGCGGTGCCTCGGGGGTATACGGCTTGCCCCAAGCGGAAAGCGGTGTGATCTTATACTGTGCCTGCAGTGCATTGACTGTCTTGTAGTCCTGCTCCGTGCCGTCCGCATAGGTCCGTCCGAGAATGACCATATAGCGCGTCGCGATTGGGATGTGCTTCATCCCTTCCGGCACCGTGCCTTTCCAGCCCGGCCCGGTCATCAGGTAGTTGGCGGCCTTTCCATCGGCAGTGCGTTTGCTCGGTGATGCCTCAAGGTCCGACATCCAGAGGTCCACCATCTCGAACAGGTAGAAGCGATTGCCCATGTCCGGGTGGCTGAACACCTGTGGCTCAGAGAGGTCGAGCCATGCCAGCGAATACAATGTATCCGCGTTAGGTGCCGAGACGAGACGAAAGTCCGCAGGGGGATAGCGTGGAACGTTTCCAAATTGATTAGTCGGGGAATGCATCCCTTCGGTTTTCGCGACATTGCTCCCCTGAACCCGAGTGACTTCGGTTGTGATCAGCGAATAGCCGTAGACATAGGCGTCTTCGGCGATTTGCCGCGCATCGTCGGGGGTAAGCCCCTGTGCTTTAGCTGGTTGGAGCATCCCGTAAACTGCTGTGAACGCGAAACTGGCTGCCAATGCTCCATTTACAAACAACCGTCGGGTCGATTTCATCACAACCTTCCTTTGTACGAGTGTGGGCGGAAGCGGAGAAAGTGTTGGTCCCCACTTTAAAGGATGCTCAGCGATCCAACTATGCAAAATCGGCTTGGTGACAGCGCCGTAGGTCAGAATGCCCTACACAATGAACGATCCCCGCTCAATCGCGTGAGGCTGCTTCCTCCCGGCCAAGTACGGTTGCTCTTCCGCCATCGCCTCATCCTTCCCCGCAGCATCGCGGGAAACCTCTTCGTGGCACCAAAACTTTGCTGATGATAGGCTGTTGCTAGGCTACCGCTGGCGGGTGCCGAAGATAACTCTGTTTTTTACACCGGCTGTACACCGACGCATGAAGCCACTGTCAGGAGGCGGGAATGGCCCTACTTAAGCGTTTTGTTGCAAACGAAAATGGTGCCACTGCGATTGAATACGGTCTGATTGCAGCCGGCATCGCGCTTGCGATCATCACCGTCGTTAACGGCCTCGGCACCACCATGAGCGACAAGTTCGGGTCGATCAGCAGCTCATTGAAATAAGGGACCCTACCCGAAACAAGGCGCCCACGAGCTGTCCATAGTTCGTTAAGCTCGCGGTCATGCCGCTTTCCCTGCAACACCGTCACGCCGTGTTACTTGCCGACCGCACCCGCGATGTCCGTACCATCACCACCGTTGTCACAGAGGTGTTTGAGGCCAACCCGGACACGACCCCGCTCGATATCGAGACCGCGCTCCGCGCCGCCAACGGGCAAGCGTACCTGGTGGCCAACCGCACCACAGTCGGTTTCCAGATTGTCCTCGGTACACCGACCTGGCAGGCTGCGCTCGATGATGCCGGGCTCACGGTCGAACAAAACTGGGCGGCGCTAGCGAGGCGCAAGTCCTAAGCTTCGAGCGCATCCCGGAATGGGACCGGGTCAGCCTATAGGCCCGCGCGGCGATGAATTTATGCCTGTCGCCAGATGACTGAGCGGAGAGATCATCCGCATCATCTCTTTTTGTAGTCGCGGTTACGCTCCCACTCGCCGGGCCTAAGGCCGTCCAACCAGTTCAAGAACGCCTCCCTAAACGCTGCCTGCGCATCGACGAGCGTCAGCGCCTGACCGCTGGGCGGCCGCCCGCCGTGATCCAGCAACGGCATGGTGTCGACGCCCCAGCGCCAGTAGGTCAGCGAGGTGATGTGGTTGCTGGTTTCCGAGATCGAACCGACCTCGACGCCGTCGTACTTCACACGATAGGAGGGCGGGCTGTCGTTAGGAGGGCGGGCTGTCGTTGGCTTGCGCAGGTGAAGCTGGCGAGCGTCAGTCACGATCGTTCCTCCTCGTCCTCTGGGAATGGTGCCACAGCGCGGCCACGCGTCGTCGAGGCGCATTAGGAACGACTCCGCCCTCCCGCGCATGTTTTTCTGGCGGCGCTCTCGTCACCTCAGCCCGGCGCCGCCTTTCCCGGAGGGTGTCCCACCCCCAAGGGAAGCGGCCCCGGTCACCTCCAGCGACCGGGGTCGTCCCGCGGGGATCGTCCTAGCGAGGTTGCCCCAGATGCAGCACCGGCCGGCACCTTTTCACGACGACCGGAACTCCGGCCGCTGGCGGCGCCACGGGTGGTGCAGCTGCGGCCGCGATCACTGGTACGGGCTTAGTACGTGGGGCCTTGCGTGCGGCCATGATCCCGGCCAGCACCACAGTGGCGTACCCGGCTGCCGAGGCGGTCACCTCGCCTGCCGGATTGCCGGCAAGATCGACGCGCGGCGCGCCGGCCTTGAGCGCTTGCAGATACATTAGGCGTTTCGTGTAGGCGGCCAGCGCCCTGCTCAGGACGCGGTGGGACAGCTCCGGAAGCGCGGCGTGAATGTCGGCGGCGACGCCGACTTTCAGCGGCCGATGCGGCAGATGCTTTTCCAGCGTGAAGGTTTGCGGAAAAGCGGCCGCCAAGCGTGTGATCGCGGCGTTGATCTGGTCGTTGGAGATTGTCATTTGAGCTGCCCAGCCAAGCCCGTACAGCGCCCCCAATCAGCAGACCGAGGTGACGGGTTCATGAAAACAACACATCGGCAGACGCGGCTGTTCCTAAAGGCCCGCGAAATCGCCCCCTTACTTCATCGCCCAGCCGCCGCGGAGCGGCGTCGTCCTGAATGGCCAGCCAGGACATTTATGTGGTGCTGGACTACTTTGGCGGAGACCGGCGAAGAGGCGACCTCCCGCAAGGTGCTGATCGACGATCTGATGCACGGCCAATACGGCAATCCCGCGCGCATCGTCGCCTTCAACACGAGGGATGCCTGGTCGCGCGACGTCACCAAGGACATCGCCTGCGAGCTGCGCAGGCGGCTGGTGGAATATGCCGACGTGCCCGTGTCGGTGCAGGCGTTCGTCGAGCCACGAGCGCGACGGGGTAGGTGCGAAAAATATAGGTCAATGAGGCGGGGCGATTGATCACACACGCAACAGTGACAACCTCAGCTATTTCGCGCTGTTGTTGTTGACGGTTGGAAGCGCCATACTGACAACGGCAAGGACGGCGTAGACCGCCTGCCGCGAAGGCGCTCCAAAATGCCCAGCAATCTCGTATTCAACGTCACCGTGATCGCGCTCGGCTCGGTTACACCGGTTCTGGTGGCGTTGGCGCTGCTCTTGCAGTGATGACCTAGCGGCAGTGCTACTCCAGCTTGTTGGTGTGGTTCGCTGCGCGGGACTGTCCAGAAGCAGCACTGCTTACTGGACCAGCACGTATGTGAAACCGGCCGCCAAGAGCGCCAGCCAGATCAGCGACAAACGATAATAGAGTTCGATACGGTCCATCGTAGGCGCCATGCCTAAAAGCTGCCCAGTGTACCCTATTCCTATTTCGGAGTTTGTCTGTCCGGCAGCCGACAAAAGCTGGGCTCGACCCAGGCAGATTTATTAGCGAGCCCTGCTCCCCAGAGTAAGGGGTCGCGGGGTGCCAACATTACAAATCCGCTAAGTCGTCTCGGTAGGGAATGCCGAAGTTGTCGCACGTGACCGCGAAGGCTTCTTTTGCCTTCGCGTCCTCAAAATAAAAGCGCGCGCCGACATCCGCGGGATCGATCCACCAATCGATCCTGTTTCCTTTCGCTATACGCGACGCCTCTCCGCGTAGAAGATCCAACTGTCTCCCTGCTGCGTGGACGATTAGGCAATTTGTCTTCGTCATGGATGTTGTCCTCAATGGCTAAACAGTTTCATTCCCGCGAAATATGAAATGAAACGACCATGACACAACCTCGTTCCCAGCGGGTCCTAACCGTTGGTTTGATGAAGCGCAAAATCTAATTTCCTCTCGCCGGCTCGTCTGTTCGGTTCCCGACATTGGCCGCGCATGAGTTAGGAACGATCTCAAAAATCCTGCGTAGATTTATCGGCGGCGCACCCGCCGCGATCCCTGGCGCCGCCGGAGGGACTTTGGCCCAGTCTCATGCGTACCCGCAGCGGGCCGAAGTCTCTCCACGGCGGCCCACGGCGGCGGCGCTAAGCGAGAAGGTTGCATGGGGTCGCCTCAAACCCAGCGGAGACCTTTAACTCCGGCAGGCGCTCGATTTCGGAGGCGCAACTGCTGCGGCAAATGTCCGAAGTAATTTCACTGCGAGAAAAAGTGGCGCAGGCCGAACTCGCCGCACGCGCATACGGTCACAACCCAAGACGGCGAACAAGCTCCGCCGAAAAAGTAACTTTAGCCCGAGCAGCTGTGTCACGTCGTCGCCGCGCGGCCGGTTCAACGCCACTCCTCCTCGCGCTCCCGCCGTACCGCCTCGCTGGCCGGGTTGCTCTTCAGCCAAGTCTTCGACGGCCCAGAGCGATAGGGACTATCGACCCGCTTCGACACGATGCCTTCAAGGCCCATCTGGCAGACGTGCTTGACACGGTCGGGCCTTCGCCGGTCAGGTGTTGGCCGTACTGGATCGCGCGCCACTTCTTGGCCCGGCCGAGCAACGCCTTGAGCCGCCGCTTGCGGTCGCTCAGCGGCTGCTCGCGCGGGTCGTGGCCGTAGTTTTCCAGCAGGTCGAACGCGACCAATACCACCTCGCTGCCACGGCCGCGCCCGCGCAGTGCTTGGAAGTCCGACGTGCCGTCCTCGTTGAGGATCCCGGCCTCGCCGTCGAGGCAGGTCGTGTTCGTCATGCTGCGCGCGGCTTCTACGATGGAAGGGAAGCGGTCCGCCCAGTCGTGACCGTTCTTGGTGTAGCAACGGACCCTCTGGCCATCCCAGCGCACCATCAGCCGGTAGCCGTCGTGCTTAATCTCATGGACCCACAGCGGCCCGGACGGCGGCCGCTCGGCCCTGGACGGCAAGCAGGGCGCGATGAAGCCGGAGGGACGCCGCATCAACCACCGCTGCCCATCTTGGCCTGCCCGAACCTTGGCCGGATCTCCCCGCCGCGTCGGCCGCACTTAGTGCAGAAGAACTTCGGCTCGATGTCCGACAGCCGCACGTCGTCGGCCCAGCTGTTAGCATTGATCTCGATGTGGTGGCCGCAGCGATAGTCGCGGCAGTAGATCAGGACGTCGCGGACGCCGGAGGCGCGCATATCGCCGAAGGTGATTTTCTGGGGATAGGCCGGCATGGATTTCTCAATGCGTCCGAACTGGCGCGGGTGCCTAAGAATTCTACCGTCGCAATTCGCTTAAGAAGCATTCTCGGCCATAGGAACGACTCCGCCAGCCCGCGCATGGTTTCCACGGCGGCGCTTACTGTGACACCCCAGCCCAAGCGCCGCCTTCCCCGAAGGTCCGATCCCCCAAGGGAAGCGGCTCCGATCCTGTCCCGATCGGGGCCGTCCCTATCGGTCGCGACCATCTCCGTCATAACGGAAACGTAGCGCGGTTTGGGGGGTCTCAAGCCGCTGGCGGGGCAAGGGAATTGGCCGTTTCGGGGGGGCGGCTGGGAGCCTGGCCCAGGATGGCCTCGCTGACCGCATGCCATGCGGCGGTTGGCTTAAGCCTTCGTTCACCACATCCGCGCATCCTTGGTCGAAGGTCCGAACGGTTGGAGCCGCCATGTCGCCCAAACAATGCCGAGCCGCGCGCGCGTTGCTTCATTGGTCGACATTTCAGCTGGCCGACAAGGCTGGCGTGCCGCAGCAGACGGTACGGGATTTCCAGGCGGGGCGGCTCATTCCGACCGCAGCCAGCATCCAGGCGGTCCGGCGCACGTTCGAGGACGCCGGGGTTGATTTCTATCGCCGGGCCGACGCGGAATGGGTCGCCGCGAGGCCCGGCGTGGTCGAGCGGTTCAAGCACGGCGGCTAGGCGGCTCAGCGGAGGCCATAGAGAGGCATCGGGGTCATCCGGCGTTGCCCATCTTCGCCGGCCTGAACTTCGGCCGCACCTCAGCGCCGCGCTTACCGCACCTTGCAGATGAACTAGCGTTGGTCGCGGCAACTCGTGCTTGCTGGCAAACCAGATACACCGGAGACCTCCAGACAGCACAAAGGCCCGGAGGGCTTGGGGGCGGGATCCGGGCCTTTGAAACTCCGCTCGCGAGGTGGGTCGGGGATCAGTCCGCCACCCGGTGAGACGCCGGTTTCACGCCAGCATCTGCACCTGAGTCGGGTGTCCGAATTGAGTCCACTTGGCGAAGGGTTCGCGGCGCGGCGGTGTCATGGCTTGTTGCGCTTGTTCATGTCGCGATAGGCCGCCGCCAGCGTGTCCGGCCCGTGCTTGGCTTTGAACGCCAGCCACGTCGCGCACGCCCATCTCGCGCATCTCGCCGAAGGTGATCTTCTGAGGGTAGGTAGGCATCCTGATCGAGCGCGCCGGTTTTCTCGCCATAGGCGCTTCCCCCGAAAAGCAGTGGAGCTTTCTGGAAGTCTATATAGGGCAGAATGGCCTATACTGGCCGCGCAAACGGGATGCGGCGGGAGGGGTTGATGAAGGAAAACGTCAAAATCGCTTGCTTGCTGGTGGCGTTTTGCCTCTCAGCGATAGCAGGCTCATTTTTGTTCGAGGGGGTCGCGCAGCGCTGGACCCTCATTTTTCTTGGTGCCGCGTTCTTCTTCCTGTGGGCCATGGAGCTGTACAAGCGAGAGATGCGAGAGATCATAAGAGCCGAACTGCATAAAGTGCGTAACATCATGAGCGTTCAATTTGAGAAGGACGAGTACCGGCATGAAGAAACTGTGCGGCGGTTAGGCGAGATCGAAGAAAAGCTTGACGCATTGTCCCGCGAACGGCGCTAATGATGGTGGGTAGCAAAACGATTGCCGCTAATCGAGCGCACCGTCGTCCTGCTCGCCGCCGGTTTAAAACACGCTTTTAAACCTCTAATGGGAACCTGGGTGTTTCACTGCAGTTCAGCCGACCAACTGGCGCAGCCTGTCAGCCTGACTGCTCCAGGCGTCCCGATCATTGTCGAGTTCGTTGCGGATCAACTCGCCAATTTGGAAGAGCCGGTCGATCTGCACCTGCATCAAGACCGTTTCAGTTTGTTCCATATTGGCCATTGCGTCTCGTTTCACCGACACGGTGATGTCGCCCGCTCCAACGGAAAATACACGGTGAAGTTCAGCGGGGTCGATCTGGTAGTCGCCGTTGTATGTCCTGGTCGCTGACAACCGGCCAGAATTGACGGCGCGCCAGATTGTAGACTTCGATTGCCCCGATACCCTGGCAGCCTCGTGCAGGCTCAACATCGGCAGGCCTCGTTTCAGGTGATCTGCCGTGCAGGTTGGCAGAACCGACTTAAGCGCTCGTTAACCGACGTTAGGGGCCGCAAGCCCACGTTCATTCGCGATCAGTTCAAGACGGTGCTTGCGCCCGATGGCCAAGGCACGATTGCACGTGCGCCCGGCTATGCCGAATACCTCGATGCCATCAGCGACCCCGCACATCCAGAGCACGAAAATATGCGCCTCTGGGGGCCCGAACGGTTCGATCCCAACGTCGTCGATCGAGCTGCGCTCGAGGCCGCCGTCAACGCGTTGTCGGAAACATGGAAGCCGCGCCGGCGCACCACGCGCTCAAAATAGACGTCAAGCGCCAATCAAAAGGGCCGCAGAGCTACGCTTACCTTTTAATCATGGGGTCGAGGGTTCGAGTCCCTCCGCGCTCACCAAGTTAGCCCTGCTGCAGCCACTTCTTGAATTCGCCCGAAAACCTGTCGTCCCACAAATCCGAAATGGGACGACTATGGGACGACTAGTACCCGGAATCAGAGCTGAGTGATACGGCGGCCTTTGAAAGGGCGTTGACGGACCTTTTTCTTGGTCCAGACGAAGGGCTCGGCTTTGTCGTTGTAGGCGTTGACGTAGGCATCGATGTGTTCCTGGAGCTGCTTGAGGCTTGTGAAGGAGGTGCCGCTAAGTGACTGCCCCTGCAAGATCGAGAACCATACCTCGACCTGATTGAGCCAGGACGCGCTTGTCGGCGTGAAATGAAATTGCACGTTGGGGTGGGCCTTGAGCCAGGGCTCATTCTTCTTATGGGTGTTGAGGTTGTCGAGGATGACGTGAAGCTTTCGGCCTGGAAAGGCCGCGGTGACGCTGTTCATGAAGTCGAGAAACTCGACGCGGCGACGACGTTTTGAATGCGTCGCGATGATCTTTCCGGTGGCGACCTCAAGCGCCGCAAACAGTGTTGTCGTGCCATGCCGCTTGTAATCGTGGCTTTGGCCGGTCAAGGCGCGGCCATTGGGCAACTTCAGATAACCCTGCGCTCGCTCCAAGGCCTGGATCGAAGGCTTCTCGTCCACGCATAGCACAATGGCCTTGGCGGGCGGGGCGACGTAGAGACCAACAACATCGGCGGCTTTGGCCGTAAAGTTCGGGTCGTTGCTCTCGCACCAGGACTTGCGAGCCGCGAGGTCAATCTTGTGGCTGCGCAGGAACCGCCAGACATATTGGACGTCAACATCGCCCAGCGCCTCGGCCAGCAGAGGGCCGGTCCAGCGCGCAAATCCTTGCGGGGCCGGCTTATCCAGCAGCTTCAGAATCCGCTTGTCGGTGGCCTTCGTATAGATCGGCTGCTTGCCGGGCCGCGGCTTGTCTTGCAACCCTTCAAGGCCATGATCGGCATAGCGGTGCCGCCAAAGGCTGACAATCCGCGGCTGGACTCCGACTTCTTTGGCGATCGAGCGGGTGCTGCGCCCGGCCGCCGCCAACAGGACTATCCGCGCCCGCTTCAAATCGCGCTGCAACGTCACCGGCGAGCGACAACACGCCTCAAGCACCTTGCGATCTTTCCGCGAAAGGTGGACTTCTCTTGCTTCGGGGATCATCCATATCTTGAATCACGACTCACGATCCAAGAAAAGTGGGTGCTAGCGCGGCTCACTGAGTGGCCTTCTATTTCCAAGACCACAGAATGAGCGCCGGCCAGAAATAACGCATGGGCGGACACCGCATCCACCGGCAAATGGCCTTGCGGTGCGGCTGCCTTCAACTAGCTATCGCTGCGGGTTAAGTGGATCGAAGTCGTAAACCAGCCGTCAGGGGCCGGTCGGTTCAATTGGCCTGGTCCAGCCGCGTGTCGATCTCCTCCCGAAGCAAGGTGAAGTCGATGGGCTTGGTCAGCAACCCGGTCGCGCCGCCTTCTATCGCCTTCCGTCTGGTTTCGGGATCGCCGTAGGCGGTGATCATGATGATGGGGACGTCGGGTCGCATCTCCCTGACTTTTGGCAGCATCTCAAGACCGGTCATGCCGGGCATGTTGATGTCCGACAGGATCAATATCAGGGTCTGCTCGATGGGTCGCGCGATCCGCGTCAGAGCATCCGCCGCCGAAGCGGCGAACTCCATGACGAAGCGTTGCGCACGCAGGTCGCGCCGGAATTGCTGGCGGAACATCGCCTCGACATCGGGCTCGTCATCGACGACAAGAACAAGAACGCTCACGTCTCACCTCGATCCCTGCCTGACAAATTGCTCTTCCTCGGCAGGACGATAATAAATTCGGTGAACTGCCCAGGCTTCGGTCGCGACATCAATTCTGCCGCCGTGTTGCTTCACGATGATGTCGTGCGTCATCGAGAGACCAAGGCCGGTTCCTTCACCGGCTGGCTTGGTCGTGAAGAACGGGTTGAACATCTTTTCCTGCACTTCGGCCGGGATGCCGGTGCCGTTGTCGCGAATGCGAATTTCGACGGTGGTTCCGAGGTTCTTCGTGGTGGCCCGGAGGGTTGGCTCAAAACCAGGTTCTTTATCCTCGGTCTTGCGCCTGGTCGCAGCATAGACGCCGTTCGCGATCAGATTGAGAAATGCGCGGGTGATCTCCTGCGGAAATAGTTCGATTGTACCAGCGTCCGCATCGAAGTCGCGCTGCAGGGTAATATTGAACTCGCCTTTTTCTGCGCGTGCGCCGTGATAGGCGAGATTGAGGCTCTCATCGAGAAGCGAATTGATATCCGCAGGTCGGTGCTCTCTGGAGCCTTCACGCGAATGCAGCAGCATGTTCTTGACGATGGAGTTGGCGCGCTTGCCGTGCTGGACGACCTTTTCGAGATTGTCCTTCAGCATGCCGGTCAATTCGTCGACTTCTTCGCGGACCTTGCCGTCCATCGCGACCGGCTTGAGCGCGTCATTCAGCTCATCGGTCAATTCCGCCGACAGCGCCGAGAAATTGTTGACGAAATTGAGCGGGTTCTTGATCTCGTGCGCGATGCCGGCGGTGAGTTGGCCGAGCGAGGCGAGCTTTCTCGGTCTGGATCAGGCGATCCTGGGCGGTGCGCAGTTCGTCGAGCGGACCGCGACAGCTCTCGCGTGCGCTCCTGCACCTCGTTCGAACAGACGCACATTCTCGATTGCGATTGCGGCCTGATCGGCAAAAGTCTTCAGCAAAGTGATCTGCTTGTCATCGAACGGCCGCACCTCAGCGCGGCGAACGAGGATCGTGCCGAATGCACGGTCCTCCCGGATCAGCGGCACGGCGAGAGTAGTGCGATGTCCAAACGCGAGCGCGTACTCCCGGCCGAGCGGGAAATCATGGTCCATGCATTGTAGATCGACTACGTGGACTGGTTGCTTGTCACAGACAGAGCGGCCCATAACCGTTTCACAATTCAGGGGTGCGGCCTCTCCGTAGAGTGACCGCCCGAAGTCGCCAAACTCGGCGGCGTAGTGCAATTTATCGTCTTTGACAGTGAGTACGTCCACGATCTGAGCTTCGCAAATTTGCGCCGCGTGTTGGGCAACCGTAGCCAAAACCGGCTGGACGTTGCCGGGCGAACTGGAAATCACCCGCAGGATGTCGCTGATTGCGGTCTGATGCTCCAGTGATTCCGAAAGGTCTCGCGTGCGCGCCTGCACCTCGTCGAACAGGCGCACGTTCTCGATGGCGATCACTGCCTGATCGGCGAAGGTCTTCAACAACTGTACATGATGGTCGGCGAAGCGGCCGACTTGCAAGCGGGTCACCCCGATCACCCCGATGGCTTCGCCCTTGTTGACCAGCGGTGCGAACAACATGCTGCGGAAGCCGCGTGCCCGCGAAACATTCAGGATCCGGCCAACCAAGGCCTCCGTGTCGGGGACTTGCGTGACTTCTCTGGCATGCGCATTTTGAAACGGTGCAAAGCCGCTGACAGCTTGAGGGAAGCCCGACTGCAAGACCTTGTCCGCCTCCGGCGTCGTCGGCGTGAACGCCTTCAGATGCGCCATGCCGTCGATAAAGCGGACGACAGTGCAGGAAAAGCCGCCGAGCAGCCGGTTGGAACTGGTCGCAATCGCCTCGAACACCGGCTGCACGTCGGAAGGCGAGCTCGCGATCACCTTGAGGATGTCGGCTGTTGCGGTCTGCCGCTCCAACGCCTCCTGCGTCTCGTTGAACAACCGCGCGTTCTCGATGGCGATCACGGCCTGGTCGGCGAAGGTTTGCAGCAAAGCAATTTGCTTGTCACTGAAGGGGTGCACCTCGGTGCGACGGAGCACGATGGTTCCGATGCTCTCGCCCTCACGCGACAAGGGGACGCTTAGAACGCTCCTGAAGCCGAAGCGGCGCGCTCTTGCCTGGCCGACAGGGAAATCGTCGCCTTCGGCGGAGAGGATGTCGTGCACGTGCACCGGTTTATGGTCGAGGAACGCTCGTCCAGCAGTCCATTTCCGGTCGATCGGCGATTTCTCTGGAGTCAACGGTATCGGTCCATGATGCGCGCTGGGATGCAGGTCGCCGCCATCTTTCAGATACACGGCAGCGTCATAGGCATCGCAGAGCTCACAGGCACTCTCGACAATAGCCCTAAGAACCGGCCCGACATCGGTCGGTGATGATGCGATCACCTTCAGGATGTTGGCGCTGCTAGTCTGGTAGGTCAGCGCCTCGGAAAGATCGTCGGTGCGTTGCCGCAGTTCCCGCAGCAACCGCGTGTTTTCGATGGCAATGACGGCTTGCTTCGTGAAAGTTTCGACCAACGCAATTTGCTTGTCGGTGAATGGCCGAACCTCCTGTCGATAGATGGTAATTACGCCGACCAGCTCGTTTTCCTTCAACATCGGCACAATTATGATGCTGCGAGCACCGGCAACATCTGATATCTCGACAACGGTTGGAGCGCCTGCGAGGTACGCAGGGCTCTTTCGCACGTCTTCGATATGCACGGCCTGATGGGTTCTGACGACGATGGCTTGACCGCTTTCCGGATGCGGACGACTTACCCTGCCTTTTCGCAGAGCCGCGAAGGACGACGGCACATTGTAATTCGCAACCGTTCGGAAATTCTCGCCGTCCCACATGTTCATCACGCCGAAAGTCGCCCCACAGATCCGTGTGGCATTCTCCAGCATCTTCTGAAACACCGGCTGCAGTTCGCCAGGAGATGAGCTGATGACCTCAAGAACTTCCGAGGTTGCTGTCTGCTGCTCCAGCGATTCCGACAGCTCCAGCGTCCGGGCCTGAACTTCATCGAACAGGCGGACGTTTTCGATAGCGATCGCCGCCTGATCGGCAAATGTCGTGACCAGCTCGATTTGTTTGTTGCTGAAAGGACGCACTTCGGAGCGCATCAACGCAAGTATGCCAATTGGTACACCTTCGCGCAGCATCGGAACGCTGAGGATGGCGCGGAAATCGCCCAATCGCTGCGCCTCGGTAAAGGTGTATTCGGAGTCTGCCCGAACGTCGGGGATATGAACCACGATCCCTTCCAGTAGTGTCCGCCCACCCGCCGAGCCTCGATCAGGCACGACGGGAACGGTTCTGATGAAATTCATGAATTCGTTAGATAAACCATAGGATTCCGCACGAAAAAATACCCCTTCTTTTTGGCGCGTAATGGTGGCCTTGTCGGCGTCGCAGAGTTCGAGCCGCCGATTCTACGAGCGTTTGCAGTACGGTCGGCAGATCGAACGCCGAGCGGCTGATCACCTTGAGCACATCGGCGGTCGCGGTCTGCTGCTGCAGCGATTCGCTCAGATCCTCGGTGCGCGCCTTCACCTCTTTGAACAGCTGCGTGTTCTCGATCGCGATCACCGCCTGATCGCGGAATGATTCAGCCAGCGCGATTTCGCTCTCGCCGAAGATGTTGGCGCGTTTGCCAGCCAGCGCCAAAAGACCGATGCATTCTCCCCTGTGCTGCAACGGCAAGTATAATGATGATTTGACGCCAAATACCTCATGGATCCGGCGCTCATACTCGGGCAGCTCGACGAGCGACCAGTCTGGCAAGTGCAGCGTTTCCTTTGCCACGATCGCGCGCGACGGGAAGTTGGCGCCGGGATCGATAGGCTCCGGAGGCCTTATGCTTGCCTGTAGCCCCTCCGGTGTGGCTCTTGCCACAGCTGTGTAAGTCGTTGCATCGCAACGCAAGAAGAACGCTATGTCACAGCGAATCAGCCGCACCGCGGCCAGCACAATGGCGTCAAATACGGGTTGCACGTCAGTCGGCGACTGGCTGATGACGCGCAGAATATCGGACGTCGCGGTCTGCCGGGCCAACGCCTCCTTGGTTTCGTTGAATAACCGGACGTTCTCGATCGCGATGACGGCCTGGTCGGCGAAGGTCTGAAGCAGTTGGACGTGATGGGGGGCGAACGAACCTGGCACCAGCCGCGTGACGCTGATCACGCCGAGAGGCGCCCCGTTGCTCATCAAGGGTGTGACCAGTGCACTGCGAAAACCGCGTGCCCGGGCGATATCCCGAATTCCCCATAGCCGCCGAGGATTTGGTATCGGCGATCTGCACCTCGCCGGTTTGCGCTAAATCGAAAGGCTGAAAGCCGGCAATAGGACGGGGAACGAAGCCTTTAAGACAGCATCCGCCGCCGGATTGCTGGGTGTGAATGCTGCCAGGTGGCTGCTGCCGTCGACGAAACGAAACACCGCAGTCGACAGGCCCCCGATCAGCCGGTTGGCGCTGGTCGCGATGGCGTCGAACACCGGCTGCACGTCCGACGGCGAGGAGGCGATCACCTTGAGAATTTCGGCGGTCGCCGCCTGCTGCTCGCGGGCCTCCTCTAGGTCTTTGCTCGGACTGGAGAGCGAACGACGCTTAACTCGACGAGTAGCCGCCGGCGCAATCCGGCGCTTGGTCTTAGTGGTCTTGCGGCCCTTTGCTGGCCTTGCGTCGCGGGCTTTCGCCTCGCTCTTCTTGCCGCCCGTTCTTGATGGCCGCGCCATATCCGTCCCCAAGGTCAAGAATAGCATCCTAACGGGCTAGACCGTCCTTCAGGAAGGGGCGGATTCGGCTGCCCCGTGTCTCACGCAAACAGATCGGCGCCGGTTGGCTTGAACCTGACATAGGTGCCGCGCTCGTGCAGCTCCAGCCAACCCCGAGCAATCGCCCGGTCCAGGCCAGCCTTATATTCGGCCGCTGTGGCTTTTTCGACGAACAAGAACGGTCTGTTGATCTTCTCGATGTGAATCCGGCCGTCCTGCGCCGCCTCGACGCCGTTGGCGATTTCCAGCAGCTTGTGGGCGGCCTGTTCGGGGTCGGCATACGGACGGTCAGCGGCGAGCTTCAAGACGTCTCGATACCATGCACCTCAGCCACCACACGTGCGCAGCCTTTCCCGCAACCGTTACGACCACTTCCGGTCTTCTCTCCACAGCCGACATCGCGCGTCAGGACCACCACTTCCGAAAAGGGCGAACTCCGAACTCGTGCATCGCAGCAAATTCATTCGAAACGCCTCGTCGGCGCGGGCCGCGCGCTGGCCTCATTCGGGCAACCCCGCCTTGCGAAGGCCCTCAATCAGTAGTCTCGCATTGTGTTGCCCGCCCAAGCGACGAGCGATATATGCGGATACTGTAAACGTGGGATCGAGCTCGAGCTACGCGCCGCCGCCTCACGCGCCTCAGCGTCACGTCCGAGATGGGCAAATGCCGCTGCGAGAAAGCGGTAAGTTGCCGACCAGGAGGGGTTCTGGCGTTGGGCTTTCTTCCCTGCGACGATGGCCTCGTCAAAGCGACGAAGCTCAATATAAGACGTCCGCCATCCCAACAAGCGTTCGGTATAACAGCGGGTCTATCGGGTTCAAGCGAACGGCGCGTTCCAGGCTGAGGATCGCTTCCTCGTGCAGCCCCACATTTCTGTAGACCCAGCCTCTGCAGTGCCATGCGAGAGATGAATTTGGGTTGAGCGCGACCGCCCGGTCAGCCATTTCGATTTCAGCTCTCACGATCGCCGACCATGAACGCCGAGATCAAGGCAGCCATGCTAACGTTTCTGGATCGCTGTTGTCGATGCTCAACGCTAAACGAAAAAGCCGAACTGCCTCCTTGCGGTCGAATTGAGGATCGACAGCATAGCCCCAAATGAGTTTATCCATATGACAGTGTACCTGCCAGAGCAATGCCCAAACCGAAACGAGGGTCCAGCTCCACGGCACGATGAGCCAGCCTTATCGGCTCGGCCATCCCTTCGCGGCTCGCCAGGTGGATACTGTTGCATGGCGCGGAGATAATAATCATATGCAGTGAGGTTCTCTGGTCGCCGCCGCGTCGCCATTGCTATTTCTGTCTGAAGCAATTTTGGCTCAATCGCTGAGACAACGGCGACCGTAACCTCGTCCTGGAGAGAGAAAACGTCTGTCATGTTACGCTCAAATCGGTCCGCCCAGATGTGCGCGCCTGTCACCGCATCGATCAATTGCCCTGTGATGCGAACTTTCCCCGAAGCCTTACGCACCGACCCCTCAAGGACATAGCGCACGCCAAGCCTGCGTCCGACCTCCTTCATATCGACGGCTTTGCCTTTGAACGTGAAGCTCGAATTGCGAGCGATCACGAACAACCATTTGAAACGTGAGAGCGCCGTGGTGATCTCCTCAACCATCCCGTCCGCGAAATATTCCTGCTCGGGATCGCCGCTCATATTGTTGAAGGGCAGCATGGCGATCGAAGGTTTGTCGGGAAGTGTGAGGACGCTCTCGCGGTCTCGCACCTTGCCGGAATTTGAGCCGCCTTCCTCTGTCCCTCCCGCACGGCATCCGACGAACCGGAATCCCTTGCGCGGCAACGTCTTGATCAGGCGCTGCTCCTCCCCGGAATCGCCGATTGCGCTTCGGGCGACATTCAGCCGGGTCGTCAGTGCTGCATCGGAAACGCTGCGCCCATTCCAAACGACGTTGATGATGTCGTCTTTACTGACGACCCGCTCCCTGTTGCGGATCAGGTAATCAAGCAGATCGAATACTTGTGGTGCGATGGCGACGGCGTCCGCCCCGCGATGTAGCTCGCGCCGGTCAGTGTCGAATGCATACTCCTCGAAGAGATAGCGCAAGAAGCCAATTCCCTTGGATGAGGACCCCCGATAACCCGGTAGCGCTTTGCCTCACTGGAATCGCAAGAATAAGCTGCTGGTGAGGAAAATGTAAGCTGCCCGTCAAGCGTGCCCGCCGATCTCGGGCACCCTCGTGCCAGTGGAAAACACCTCCCAGGAGACATCGCGATGAGCACGACGCACGGCACAACTGGCTGATCGGACATCTGTATCGACCCGGCATGTCTCCGGCTTCATCGGGAAATGTTGGGATGCCTTTCAGGAGCGCCGCGAACGCCAAAAATTGCGCGCCACCTTGTCCAACTTAAATGATAGCGAGCTGATCGATATTGGCATGACGCGCGGCGAGATCGACTACGCCGCCTCGCAGCGAAGTATTGATCCGCGAGGCATCCGATCCGGCGAATAGCTGCGATATCTGCCAACGGTGGACGGCCAGATTGGACCCATCGACTTCCGTTAAAGGTCAATCGCTACCAAAATCGATCATTCAGGTCCCTTCCGCTTATCCCCACGGAAGTACAGCGGACATCGTTGTTAGACGTGCTGACATTGAGCGGCACTTAGAATATTGTGCATTTGGTCCGCTCATAAGGGATTGACCGATGACCCACTTGTATTTCGAAGACGCCGAAGTCGGTACTACCTGCAAGGCCGGTCCTTATCTGGTCTCGAAGGAAGAGATTATTCAGTTCGCCAAGCAATACGACCCGATACCGCGCCACATCGATGAGGAGGCTGCTGCACGTTCCATTTTTGGAGGATTAACGGCATCCGGCGCCCACACTTTCGCAGTGTTCATCTCGCTTACGCCCAAGCTCCAACCACGGTTCCATGTCCTTACCGCAATGGGTTTTGATGAGCTAAGACTGCCAAACCCGGTACGCCCCGGAGATGAACTCAACCTCGAGACGATTGTCTTGGAGAAGCGGGAGTCGAAGTCGAAATCCGAGCGCGGCATCGTGCGCAACCAAATCGGACTGCGCAATCAAAGAAACGAAATCGTTTTGCAGTGTATCAGCAACATTCTCGTTGCGAGGCAACCCGACGCGAAAGCATCGGCGTAAGCCGCTCGACAGGTCAATCGCTACCGAAATGGGCCTACCGCGCCATGTCCGGTTTGGCCCGGTGGTCTCAACCGATCGTCGCAACACTTTATCTTAGAGGGAAAAGATGGAGTGTGGGATGGACCGGAGATTTCATAGAGGTTTTACTGCGGCCGAGAAGGCGGAGTTGTGGGATCGCTGGAAGCGCGGGGAGTCGCTGAAGGCGATCGGCGAGCTTTTGGCAAACCGTCATCGTCGATCTCTGGTGGCTCCGCATGGGGGGATTCGTCCTTTGGAGCGGCGTCGCTCCAGGTTGGCATTGACGCTTGCGGAACGCGAGATGATTTCCAGAGGTGTTACGGCACATCAATCGGCCCGGTCGATCGCCAAACTGCTTGGCCGCTCACCGTCGACGGTGAGCCGGGAAATGAGCCGCAATGACGGCTATGATCGTTACCGAGCGACACTTGCGGACGAGAATGCGTGGGCGCTGTCAATCGGCGTTCAAATTTTGAACGCCGATTGACACCCTTGGGCGATGAGCAAGTATTTTCGCCGCTGGAATATCGATCAGACGCTGCTTCTGCCGCCGAATGTGCAGGACTTCGTGCCGAAAGGCCATGTCTCACGGTTTATCGTTGAACTGGTGCGGGAGAGCCTCGATCTCAAGGATATCACGGGCAGCTATGTGAGCGGGCTCGGGCAGCCGCCGTTCGACCCGCGCATGATGGTGGCGCTTCTGCTGCACGGCTATGCGAGTGGGCTGTATTCATCGCGGCGGATCGCGAAGGCCTGCCGCGAACGGAACGATTTTGTGATGATTGTGGCGCTCGATCCGCCGGATTTTCGCACCATCAGCGACTTCCGCAAGCGGCACTTGAAGGCGCTCGGCGCACTGTTCCTGCAGGTTCTGAAGTTGTGCGAGACAGCAGGGCTGGTCAAACTCGGCCATGTCGCGCTTGATGGCACGAAGATCAAAGCCAACGCGTCGAAACATAAAGCGATGAGTTATGAGCGCATGAAGAAACGCGAGGCGGAATTGAAAGCCGAGGTCGCTCGCATGCTGGCGGCCGCCGAGGCGGCGGATGCCGAGGAGGATGAGACTTTCGGTAAGGACAAGCGCGGCGACGAGATGCCGGATTGGGCCGGCGACAAACAGAAACGGCTGGCGAAGATCCAGCAGGCGATGGCGGCGCTGGAGGCGGATGCCAGGCTGGCGGCGGAGGAAGAGCGTCGCATCGATGCCAAAAAGGAACAGCAGCGCCAAGCCGAAGGCCGCAAGAAGCCGGGCAAACCGGCCGCGCCGCCATCGGACCAACCTGATCCCAAGTCGCAACGCAACTTCACCGATCCGGAAAGCCGCATCATGAAGTCGAAGGATGGCTTCGTTCAGGCCTATAATGCACAGGCCGCCGTCGACGCGGGCGCCCAGATCATTGTCGCGCACGAACTGACGCAGTGCGGCAACGATCAGGGCCAGTTGGTGCCCTTGATTGAGGCCATCGAGAACAATCTCGGCCGCAAGCCGGATCAGGCCTCGGCGGACTCCGGCTACTGCAGCGAATCCAATCTCGAAGCGCTCGAAGCACATCGCGTCGACGGCTATGTCGCGCCCGGACGCGCCAAGCACCCGACAGCAGCGCACGGAAAAATCGGCGGACCGCTGACCCAACGGATGCGAAAGAAGATCGACGACGGTGGCTTCGAAACACCCTACCGATTGAGAAAGCAAGTGGTCGAACCGGTGTTCGGACAGATCAAACAGGCCCGCGGCTTCCGCCAGTTCCTGTTGCGGGGCGTCGAAAAAGTGCGCGCCGAGTGGGCCATGATCTGCACCGCCCACAACGTCCTGAAGCTGTTCACCCTCGCAACGGCTGCCTGAGCCGGCTAACCTGCCAATAGATGCCCGTCGCAACGCCTATCTGGACGGGCTCCTAGAGCATTTTCCGCGCTGGTGGAATCGGAAGGGGTTCCCTTGCCGGGGCAAATCATGATTCATGTTGAGGGCTGGTGATGGAGGCCAGCCCGCATGGCCAAACCGCTTTCGTCGGATCTTCGTCTTCGCATCATTCGGGCCGTTGAGGACGAGGGTATGAGCTGTCGAGGCGCTGCCAGTCGGTTCGGTGTGGCGCCGTCGACAGCGATCGAGTTGGTGAGCGAGTGGCGGAGCACCGGCGCCTGTGAGGCGCGTGTGCAGGGTGGGGACCGGCGCTCGGCTCGGATCGAGAGCCATGCGGCGGAGATCCTCGCCCTGGTCGGAGCCACACCTGATATGACGCTGGCCGAGATCGCCGACCATCTGTTCAAAACGCACGGTGAGCGCTTCGTGCCGAGCGTGGTTTGGCGGTTCTTCGATCGCCGCAACATCACCTTTAAAAAAAACATCGCACGCCAGCGAGCAGGATCGACCGGACGTGGCCGCCGAGCGCGCGGCGTGGAAGGCATCTCAGCCTGAGATCGACATCCACCGGCTGGTCTTCATCGACGAGACGGGAGCCTCGACCAAGATGGCCCGGCTCTATGGCCGCTCGCCTTGCGGTCAGCGCTGTGTCGCAGCGCTCCCGCATGGCCATTGGAAGACGATGACCTTCGTCGGCGTGCTCAGGGCGACCGGCATGACTGCGCCGATGGTCCTCGACGGTCCCATGGATGGGCCGGCGTTCGAGGCTTACGTAACGCAGGTCCTCGTGCCGACGCTCAAGCCGGGCGACATCGTCGTGATGGACAATCTCGCGGCACACAAGCGGGACGAAATCACCAGCGCAATCGTGGCGGCAGGCGCCAGGCTCCTCTACCTGCCGCCCTATTCGCCCGACCTCAATCCGATCGAAATGGCCTTCGCCAAGCTCAAGGCCGCCCTTCGCAAGGCGGCTGCCAGATCAATCGAGGCCTTGGTCCACGCCATCGCCGTTGCCCTTGCCGCCTTCACCACTCAAGAATGTCTGAATTTCTTCGCCGCCGCTGGCTATGATCGTGCCTGATCAGAATCTGCTCTAGCGGCAAATGATACTGATCTGGTCGTAGCTTGTCGGACTTCGCGCCGAACTTCTCGCGTTGCAATTCGCCGAGAATGACCTCTAGCCGACGCCGCGCTTCCTCCGACGCCGCCAGCGCCCCCTGATGCTCGCTCAGGCAGTCTGCGTTTCCGCCAAAAGCGCCTTCAGGCGTTCGTTTTCGTCGCGCAGCGCCGCGATGCTCATGCGCTTTTTCGAGCACACCGCCGCCGCATGCGCTACGTGCAAAATAGCTGCCGAGTCTTCGCCTCAGTTATCCCGCTGCCTGCGGACGCCGCGCTTCTTCCGGGCGGACCAACCTCCAATCCAGCCCCTCGAACAAGGCGGCGAACATCGCCGGCGACATGCGCATCACGCCGTCCGCAATCTTTGGCCATACGAACTTGCAACCCTCCAGGCGCTTGTGAACCAACACCAGGCCCGTTCGATCCCAGACCAAAATCTTGATCCGGTCCGCGCGTTTCGAGCGGAACACGAAGGCCGCGCCGCTGAACGGGTCAAGACGAAGCATCTCTTGCACCTTCGCCGCGAGCCCATCGTGGCCACAGCGGAAGTCGATCGGCCGCGTCGCGATGTAAATCTTCAGATCAGCACCAGGAGCGATCATCGTGACCCTCGCACCGCGCGGATCACCTGAGACAGCTGCTCCCCATCTATAGCCGCGTCCGTCCGCACCACGACGTCGCCAATCACGATCTCAAGCTTGACCGCCGGAATATGGCGCTCCTCTAACGGCCCTTCCACAACCAGCGGCGCGAACGGCGGCTGCGGAGCCTCGCACGATGGCAATTCGCCTCGCTGTCGAAAGCGTCGTCGCCAATCGTAAATCTGCCAGCCTCGCCCCGTGCTTGCGCGCCACTTCCGACACCTGAGCGCCGGGCAGCAGAAGGTGATCTTCTCTGGGAAGTCGTCCAGGTTCCGCTCGCGCTTCTCTTCGACGCCCGTCATGAGCCGCCTCCGGTCAAGGAGCCGATGCAGGTGGTCGGTTCGCTCTTACGCCGACCTGCGCGATCGTGCGATCCAGCGTCGTATGCCGCGGCGACGCTTGTGATCTTCTAGACGACGTTGCGGCGGCGGGGGTGGCGGCGGAAACTCGATGACCGGCGGATGCTCAACCAGCTCGTCGAGCGTAAGTTCTTCAGATGCGGTCGCAGGCGGCTGCTCCACCGCCAAAGAGCAACGCCCGGCCTGCGTCCGTGATACGCCACTCGCCCGGCTCACGCGCGATTAGCTTCTGCCCGAAGATATCGAGGTCTGGCGCCCGCTCAGCCGGACGCTTCATGCGGCCTGTCCACTCTGATCTGCTGGTGTAAAACAGAGCCAGGTGCTGCTTGACGACGTCAAGACTGGCCCGGCCATCGGGCTGCCCGGCGAGGATCTTGAGTATCGACATCTGAAAGCTCACGCCCGCCGACCAGTACGCGAACTAACAAACTATCGGGCTAAAGTAGCCAGCGCGTCTGGCGTGTGTCTAGCGCCAATTTCTTTGAAAGGCGGGTGTGTCGCACGCCTTGGCACGAACCGTGCTGTTGGGATGATGGCTGGGGAATTCCAGCGTCCCAGATCACGCTGGGCAGTGTATTTCCGAGCCCGGCGGCGTATGGCCGGCGGCGCTACGGCGCCGGCGGCTCCGCACTGTCTCGCTGCGCACGCCGGCGCTCCGGCGTGCGCAGGCCCTCCAGGGGCTCTCGATCTTGGCAATCAGTCCGATCGCCACGCGACTGTAGCGGGCTGTCGTCTCGGGCTTGGAATGTCCGAGCAACGCTTGAATCACGCTAATGTCCTCGCCGCGCTCGAGCAGATGGGTCGCAAAGCTGTGGCGAAGCGAATGCAGCGAGACCGTCTTGCGCAGCGCCGCGGCTGCGGCGGCCTCCTTGAACAGCCGGCCGAACTGACGCGTAGTCACCGGCTGATGTTGACTGCGGCCTGGAAACAGCCAGTGGTGTTCGGGCGCGACGACATTTTTGGATGCGGTCCGCCGCGCCTTCCACCATTGCCGCAACAGCTAGAGGACTTCGGCGGGCAGCATCACGTGCCGGTCCTTGCGGCCCTTCGACTGCACGATGCGGATGATCATTTGCTCGCTGTCGATGTCACCCGCCCGCAGCCGCACTACCTCGCCGGCCCGCAGCCCGCAACCATAGGCCAGCGTTAGCATCGCTCGCGCCTTCAGGCTCGTCGCCATGGTCAGGACACGCTTGACCTCCTCAGGGCTCAGCACCGGCGGCAGCCTCTCGGGCTCCTTGATGTGCCAAACCTCGGCCGCCAGATCGTGGCGACGTAGCGTGACGCGGAACAGGAACCGCACCCCGGTCATGATCCGGTTGCGGTTGCAGATGCTCGTGCCGCTCTCGATCAGGTGCAGCTGAAACAGGCGGACCTCGTCAGGCGTTGCCGTATCGGGCAAACGTTTGAGCCAGGCGGCGAACCGCTTGCAGCTTTGGATGTGACTACGTTGCGTGTGTGGGTTGAGCTTGCGCGCAGCCATGTCCTCGATCATGCGCTGACGCAGCGGGCTGACAGTGGTTGTGTCGCTCATGGGAGCTCCATCCTGAGTGAGGTTGACAACACCTCGATCTCAGGACGCGGCTCTCAAACCCGCCAGCGCTGTCCTCTCAACTGGCTTCCGGCCCCTCGGCTCTTGCCCCCGCGCAGCGGGCTGGAGCGCAGCGACTTTGTGCTTTGGCACGAACCGGACCAACAGCGATGTCCGCTGCCCGGTCGCCATCAGGGGCAAACCGGACATGGCGCGGACGGTCCACTTCGGTAGCGATTGACCCGGAACGGACCTCGCGTAAGATTCGAGCAGTATTGAATTTAGCCATTGCCAATTCCACAATGGACATTATCGCTCGGCAGGGACGACAAATTTTCCGCAAAGAACAATGGAGACTTTACGGCGGATGGCGCGTCGAGATCGAGCGCGGCAATGCAAGAATCCATCTCGGCATGGATCATTGTATCCGACGCCAACAAGTCAAATCGGCTGATTTAGCCGAGGCTTCCAAAACGGGCGGAACAGCTCGATCTTCGGACAGCGGTTCATGACGACCTTCAGCCCCGCCGCCTCGGCCAACCGGGCCGCCTCGTCGTTGCGCACGCCGAGCTGCGTCCACAGCACCTTGGCGCCGATCTCGATCGCCTCCTCGGCGACGGCAAGCCGCATCGGAGCTGCGGAACACCTGCACCATGTCCACCGGCCGGTCGATCGCGCCAGCGACTCGTAGACTCGCAGGCCGCGGATCTCGCCCCCGGCCTCGTTGGGTTTGACCGGGATCATGTCGTAGCCAGTTTCGTGCAGAACCCTGAGTACGCCATAGCTGAACTTGGTGGGGTCCGAGCTGGCGCCGACCATCGCGATGGTCTTCACCTCCTTCAGGATCGTGGCGAGATAGTCGGCCGGGTAGTCCTGGTCATGGTCCATGTGGACACTGTCCTCATGGATCCTCGCGGCGTGGCATGTCGGGCTTCAACTCATGCGGCGCCGAGCGGGCTGGCGAAGGGATTGCGGTAGAGCCTGTCATGGCTCTCGACACCGACATCGAACGTGCAGTCGCCCAGAGGCCGGGCAACGCACAGCAGGACATAGCCGTCGGCGAGCTGCCGCCCGTTCAGCGCGACGCCTGCGCGCTGGTCGACCTCGCCCGACAGCAGCTTCGCGGCACAGGAGATGCAGCCGCCGTAGCGGCAGCCATAGGGCAACGACACGCCCTGCGCCTCGAGCGCGTCGAGCAGCGGCTTGCGCCGGTCGACCCGGAACGATCCGCCCACCCCGGTTGGCGAGCGTGATCGTGACTTCCATCCAGCGTCCTAGAGCCAGATATCCGAGGTGCAGTCGCCCCCCGGATACCGCGTCTCGTGACAGCGGGCGGGGCCGTTCGGCTCCTTGCCGAAGTCGACGAAGAAATCCGGGTTGATCGACATGCCTCCCTTCTCGGTGTCGCAGTCGACCATCAGCATGCAGCCGCCGTTCTGCCGGATATCCGGATAGAACTGGTTGTCCCAGGTCGAGAACAGCGAGGTCGTGACGTAGAGCCGCTTGCCGTCGAGCGAGAGCTGGATCATCTGCGGCCCGCCGGTGATGCGGCGACCGTTGACCACGGGGGCCTTGTCCAGCAGGCCGCCCATCCAGACCTGGCCGGTGAATCTGGCTTCGAGGGATCCGAGATGTCGTATTGACGGATGTCGCCGTGCAGCCAGTTGCAGAAGTAGAGGAACCGGTCGTCCATCGAGATCAGGATCACGCTGATCAGGCCCGGCACGGGGATCGGCCACTCCGGGTGGCGCACGTTCTCGACATCGATGATCTTTTCCCATGATCCACTGGCCATCCCGCTTGCACCAATGGATGATGTTGGACGAGAGGGCGGCGCCGACGAAGCCGTGACTCGAATCCGGGTTGTGATGGAAGCGGACCTCGAGCGGCACCAGCCCGTCCTCGCCCAGGTACATGGTTTTCTCGACGCGCTTGTTCTTGAATCCCAGAAGTGGATCTCGCGGCCGTACTTGAGCTGGCCGACCTCCTCGAGGTCGAAGCCCGGCATGAACGTGTTCGGCGCCGCCCATTCCGACGAGACCATCACGTTGTGGCGAGGCTGGTACCAGAAGTCGTAGTTGAACTTCATGCCGCCCAGGTCGTTCTCCCATCGCCCGACGATCTCGAAGTTCTCGTTCAGGTGCAGGAAGCCGCCGGGCGCTTTTCCGCGCGCGTCGCCAAGCATCGAGATGATGATGTCGGAGCCGAGGCAGTGCACCGTGTGCGGCGCCGACAGATTGGTCCTGGACTTGATCTCGGCGCCCTCGATCACCTTGTGCAGGCGCGGCGCCTTCGGGTCGATGCCGCAGTCGACGATGTGCAGATTCGACGAACGGACTCCGGGCACGATCAGGTAGCGCCGTTGCTTGGTCGGATCGTGATGGCACGACGAGCAGGCGTTCCAGCCCGTGTGATGCAGCTCGTCGCCGATGCCCGGCATTTCCAGCCGGCTGATGACCTGGCTGTAGGTCGGGCTCTTCGGGTCTGCGTCGATGGTCGCCAGGTAGTCCGGCTTCTGGATGCCGGTGCCGATGTAGAGGGCGACCGTGTAGAGGATCTTCCCGCGGGGCCTTCATCGCCTCGGCCGGCGAGGCATAGCCCGGGCCGCAGCGCTATCGCTGTTCAACACTCGGCCATGGAGTTCCTCCTGTTCGTCCCTCGGGCATCAAGCCTCTTACGCTCGGATTGATGCGTCCGCGATATGGTTTTCTCCGTTGCGCCATCAGGCTGAATTCTGCCTCAGGTACGATGCCAGATGATCACTCAGATCGCGCGCGTCGTCGCCGGCGCCATCGATCAGTGCCGACTTTTGCCGACGCAGGAACTGGCATACCCATCAGGTATACGCCCTGGAGAAGAGACCACGCCACCGTCATGGCGAACCATCCCCTTGCGATCGAACACCGGCACCTCGAGCCACGAATAGTCGGGACGAAAGCCCGGCCCAGATGATCGACCGGATCCCGCCATTGGCGAGATCCAGAACCAGCGGCGGGGATTCCTCGACCCTCGGTCGGCGGCAGCCGGTGCGACGGCTCGACCATCTCGTCTAGGCCGTTCGCCGGCGCCCACTCGTCGATCAGGTTCAGGAGCCGGTTCATCTTGAGATCGGAGAGCGCGCACATGTTGCGCAACGAACCGGCGAACTGCGCCTTGCCGCTTTCGGTGATCCCTGCCAAGCGACCGACCAGCCCTGACTCCGATCCCGGATGTGAGCAGATTGAGGTCAAGGGTCCATGCGGTTGTCCGAGCCGGTCAGGTCCTGCAGGGACGGCACTCTTCGGGCCCGCTGGATGTCGTCGACCTTATCATAGCGTTCGTCGTGGACGCCGGCCACATGTCCATCCACCACTCCAGGTCCTTGCC
>CAWILG010000064.1:0-11804 GCA_963836765.1 uncultured Alphaproteobacteria bacterium | reverse complement strand
CGGGGTTGAGCCTCCATTCGAAGGAAATTGCCTTAACACGCGGGGTTGCCAAAAACTTGGTTGCGCTTGACCGTCAGTGCCGAGCCTCGAGGATCATGTTAATGGCGGTTTCTGCGACGCGACGAACCCGGCTGAATCCGCCAGCCTTGATCACTTCGGCGAGTTTCTTTTGTCCGGCCTGGGCGCCTAGTGCCATACCAACTTCCTGTGAGAACGACACCGGCACGCAAGCCATGGTCGAAAATCCATAGGCGAGGCGTCCGACTGGACCGAAATTTCTTCCGTTGCGTCGCCTGCGAGCGGCTCCATCAGCATCCATGTACCGTCCGGCTTGAGCGAGCGGTGAATGTGGGTTGCGGCTCCGACGGGATCGCCGAGATCGTGCAGCACGTCAAAGCATGTCACCAGATCGAGATCCCTGGCAGGAAAATTCTTGGCCTTGGCTACCTCGAATTGGATGTTCTTGCCACCGGCGTGACGCGCGCGATCGGCCGCATGCGCGATCGAAGGCTCATGGAAATCGTAACCGATAAAAGTTGAATTCGGAAACGCCTTGGCCATGATAAAGGTCGAATAGCCGGTGCCGCAGCCGACATCGGCCACCTTGGCGCCGCGATGGAGCTTGCTGGCCACTCCTTCCAAAGCCGGCAACCAATTTTGTACGATGTTCGCCGAATAGCGGGGCCTCAGCATCGCGCCGAGCGCGCAGAACAGGCATCCGGCATGATCGCCCCAGTCGATCCCGCCGCCAGACTTGAATGCTTCCTCGACCAAGGACTGGGTCTGATATAGCGCCGCAACAGTATCGAACGCGCCACCGATGAAGAATGGACCGTCTTGGTCCGCGAACGCCTTCGCTTGTTCGGGCGGCAATTCGAATCGTTGGCTAACGGGGTTATAGCTAAGACAGCCGGACGCCGCGTTTTGTGCGAGCCATTCCCGGGCATAGCGCTCGGCGATCTTGGTCTTCTGGGCCAACTCCGCGCTGGTCATCGGCCCGGCACCGTCCATGGCCTTGTACAGCCCAAAACGTAGCCCGATTTTGACCAGCGGCACACTCATTGCCGCGCCGAGATCGACCACCATCTTTCCCAGGAATTGCCGAAGTTTCTCTTCGTTTATCATGCGGTCCTCCTGTCAATCTCGGTCTGGTCCGCCGGTCGTCAATGATCGATAACGACTGGACATATCCTCTTTGATCTTCAGGTGCTTATAAAAGTCCCGCCTGCGTCAGAGCACTGGCCAGTTTGTCGCGATCTGTAATATTGCGATACGGATGTCGCCGCAACGCGCGCTTGAGTGAGTACCGCGCGTCAAGGGCAAGCAGGCTGTCGACTACGCATCGAGCCTCGTCGAGGCGATCGAGCCTCGCGAGCGCGGCAGCTTGCATCGTGAAGGCCTCTGGCCAAGTGGGTAACTGACGCATGACGCGCTGCGTCGCATCGACGACTTCGACATACCGATCAAGCACGAACAACGGAACACACTGCGATTGGTAGGTGGCGTAAATGCGCGGGTCACGCGGACTAACGCGAACGGCCGTTTCAATGAACCTGAGGGAATCGTGAGGCTCACCACAGTATCCCAGGACGATGCCGCTACAAAGGGCAGCATAGTAGGATCCCGGAGCCAACGCGAAGGCGCGCCTGGCTTGGACCATCGCCTCGTCATGCCGACCGACAGCGAGCAACAAGATGCCCAGCATGCTGTAAGCCATAGCGTCTTCGGCATCCAAGTTAATTGCGCGGCTTAGTAGCGCGACTGCCTCATTGAACGCCTCGCGACTCGATTTTGCCCAACCGCTCAAGGCAAGCACGTAAAGGCACGAGGCGGTGGCAACATAACTTTCGCTTTCATACGGATCGAGACGCATGGCCTCTCGTCCAAGCTCGACTCCACGCAGGCAGCCTTGGCGGTCCCAACGGTGAAATCCGTCCCACGCCTGCATACGCAGCTGCCATGCCTGCAGATTGACCTGCCCACAGCGCGATGCGCGTCTAGCCTCCGTCCTGACCAGCGTATCACCAATGGCATTTTGGATTCTTGCGGTGATTTCATCCTGCGTCTCGAAAATATCTGTGAGGCCACAGTCCCAGCGATCGGCCCAAATGTGACTGCCGGTTGCGGTTTCAATGAGCTGGCTAGTAATCCGCAGCCGGTTGCCGACGCAACGCACACTGCCTTCCAGCACGTAACGTACTCCCAGCTCGCGGCCAACCTGCTTGATATCGACAGCTTTACCCTTGTACGTGAACGACGAGTTGCGCGCGATCACGAACAATGACTTCAAACGCGACAAAGCGGTGATTATGTCTTCTACCATGCCATCGGCGAAATACTCCTGCGCGGGATCGCCGCTCATGTTGGTAAATGGCAGCACCGCGATGGAGGGCTTGTCCGGGATCGGGAGTGTCGCCCCTCCTATCGGTCGGGATGGCACGAGTGCGGCACTCTGATCAATTCGGTTGGCACCGGCAGAGCGGGCAGCGTACAGCCGAACGCGGCGGTCGATGTTCTTCAGTTCTCTCTCCCCAAGGTCCTCGAACAAGAAGTTTGTCTTTCCCCGAACCTGCTCGAATGCACTGCCCGAGAGGAATACCCCACCCGGCTCACACTCATTCTCGACGCGTGCCGCTATGTTGACACCGTCGCCAAAAATGTCATCGCCGTCTATGATGATCTCGCCAATATTGATGCCGATGCGGAGGTCAATCTTTTGGGTAACGTTGCAGTTGCGCTGCGCCATTTTGCTTTGCACCGCCATCGCGCCGGTCACAGCGTCGACAACACTGGCGAACTCGACCAGCATGCCGTCTCCCGTGGTCTTGACTATACGACCATGATACTCAGCTATCGCGGGATCGACCACTTCGCGCCGGTGCGCCTTCAAGGCCTCGAGGGTGCCGACCTCATCGGCAGCCATCAGGCGGCTATAACCGGCGACATCGGCCGCCAGCACCGCTGCCAGTCGCCGCTCGACGCGCTCGCCCGCCACGGAGGACCCTCAGTTGATCTCAGCCAAAAGTAGTCAAGCATAGGGACCGGCTTAGCGCTAGCGGGCTTGGACTGATTGGACCACGTTAATGTCGGCTTGGGGTCAAAAAGCTGCCCTGACGGCCCCGAAATCCGACTTCAGTTTTACCCCTGAAAGCGGACTCAAGTCGGACATCGTGTGATGTCCGGTTGGTGGCAACCGGACTCATGCACCGCACAATTTAACAGCTTACTCGATCACCTGGTCGGCGCGGGCGAGCAGCGCGGGCGGCACGGAGAGGTCAATCGCCTTCGCAGTCTTCAGACTGATGATTAGCTCGAACTTGGTCGGCGTTTGCACGGGCAAGTCGGCAGGTTTGGCACCTTTCAGAATTCGATCAACGTAGTCGGCAAGCTTAAGGTAAATATCGTTCGTATCAGCCCCGTAATATGCTAGTCCGCCACTGGCCATGAAGCGCCGAAACGGATAGATCGCGGGAAATCGGTACCGAGTTGCCAGCGCGCAGATCAAGTCGCGATGCAAATTAGTGCTGTTGTCTGGCAGCACGAGAAGGCCGCTTTTCGGCTCGCGCGCAAAATCACCGAGCGCATGTTCGATTTCCGCGGCGTTACCGAAGGGCAGGTGGATTGCCTTGACGGCCAACGCCCGTGAAACGGAATCAATGGACTGAAAATGCTGGCCGGTATGGGTCTGCGGGTTGTAGATGAGAGCGACACGCGCAACGTCCGGAGCAATTTCTTTCAACGTCTGCAGCCACTTTCCGCCTATTTCCGGCTCGAAGGAGACTAAGCCCGTGATATTGCCGCCGGGCCGCGCAATGCTCGCCACGAAGCCAGAACCAATCGGATTATTGGCGTTCACAAACACAATCGGGGTTGTGCGAGTTGCCTGCTTGAGGGCCGCGACCACAGGCGTACCTTCGCAGACGATGACATCCGGATTTAGTTGCGCCAACTCGGCTGCGTAATTCTGGAGGCGGTTGTTATCGCCGGCACTCCAGCGATCCACAATCTGAATATTTTGCCCTTCGCGCCAACCCAACTCCTCAAGCCGGTGCCGAGTTATGCCTATCAAAAACTCTGCTTCCTGATCGCTCTTGGCGGTACTGAACAGCACGCCGACGCGCCGCATCGCGCCCGACTGCCGCGCCCGCGGGATGACCGGCCATCCAGCAGCACCGCCCAAGATACCGAGAAATGCTCGTCGTCTCATGCTCGCCCCCGTCCAATCGGTGGCATCGTAACGGCTGAGCAGCATCCCGGAAGGGGTCAAGGTGGATCTCGAGCGCCAAATTACAAAAATCTGGTCGATGTCCGAAGTGGGGCAAACCGACAGTCGGCCCGATTTAACGGCATGTTCCGGTACCCAGACCGACGCGAGTTACCTCGCGCCCCCCGCACAGATCCGTGCGAGCCCAATTCGGCGGCACACGGCTCCCACCTCGGGTTTGTAACGGCGCGTCGTGATATTCTCACCGAAATGCCGTCATGCGCTTTCACGCGCCTGTGACACGCGTTTCCCTGTACCTGTGCCCGCGCCCCGTGCTTTGCCTAACTCACATTCCCCTCGGCCCCCGCCCTTGGCTCCACCCAACTCTCGCAGCCGGTTGCCCAGCCTTGTTCGTCGGTTTCACAGCTACTATCGGCGTGGTCACGACTTCTCATGATCGTACATCATCGGCTACGGCTCCTCGCCTTCCCCGACACGGACCAGTGCAGCACGCATGCTGCCACGCTGGCCAACCATGAGATCTCCCGGTTCCCGAGCAAAGAGGCTTCCGCCACATGCCAGTGTCTACGACCACGCCGGGCCGTCTGGGCGCTCGCACTATCGCGCCCATCCGTGTTGCCTTCCGTCAGCGGAACGACGTCGGCACCCGCGGATGAGGGTACTTTCGCGGCTCCAATGGCTGGCCTATGCGCTCCCCTGTCAACGCTTCACCAATACCCTCACGGGTACTGGCGCATGAACTCGGGGTCGATGCGGTTCGCTACTCCTTCATCGTGATGGACTTGCACCATCTCCTCCTTGCCGGTCTCCCGGCGCACTCCGTTCTACCCCCAACAGCAGACGTCGTCGGACCACCGCACCATGTCCGGGCGTGCCAATATCGGAACTGGATCTAGAAATGCTGCAAAAAGCGCGTTGGCGGCCGTATAGGTTGAACAGAACTTCCTAGCCGGGCAATGGAGACAGGGGGCCATCAATGACGCTTGCGACCCGAATATTGCCGGACATGAATATACTGATCTCCGCGCGCGCAGTGCTCCGGACTGATCACGCTGCTGTTCCGCTTGCGGGACCGCTTGCTATCCTGGCAGAAGGGTCTGGTGCGGTGGTAGCGGCGACCGTAAGCGACGACCCGGTCCGCGGATCGACGCTGACCCTCCGCGAAGTGAGTCATTGCTTCGATCTGGAAGGGCAGCCGCTGCCAGTATTGGACCGCATCAGCCTGCAGGTCGGCCGCGGCGAGTTCGTCGCTCTCCTGGGGCCGAGTGGTTGCGGAAAATCCACCCTGCTGCGGCTAGTCGCGGGGCTCGACACTCCAACAGACGGCTCTCTTCTAACGGAGGGAAGGGAAATCAAATCACCCGATCCGTCGCGCGTCGTCGTTTTTCAAGACCCCACCCTCTATCCATGGCGGACGGTGTGGAGCAATGTTGCGCTTGGTCTGGAAGCACGCGGATTGCTGCGCACACATCGCGGACGTATTGAAGACGCATTGCGGCTGGTCGGGCTCACAGGCTGCCAATGCCTACCCGCACCAGCTTTCCGGCGGCATGGCGCAACGCGCGGCTCTGGCGCGCGCGCTGGTCAACGACCCAAAGCTGCTCATTCTCGACGAGCCTTTGGGCCAGCTCGAACTCGCTAACGCGGATCACGATGCAGGGCGAACTCGTGTCATTGTGGCAGCGCGCTGGCTTCACTGCGCTGCTCGTGACCCACGATGTGGAAGAGGCGTTGTTCCTTGCCGGCCGGGTTATCGTGTTCAGCCAGCGCCCAGCACACATCAAGGCGGAAATCGTGAACGCCAGGCCGTATCCACGCCATCGGGGCGACCCGCATCTGGCCGAGCTTCGCCATCAAGTGCTCGCGCATCTCGGTCTCGATGCCACCTGGTAAGGAACGGGAAGTTGGGCCATCGGCGGCATTTCATTCGTTCTGCACCTGCCACTGACCTAGCCGCCAAACTCGTCGAGACGCTATGGTGGCGTAGTCAAAGGTCAAGTCCGCTTGGGGTCGGTCAAAAGCTGAAGTCGCGGTCTTGCAGCGGGATGTCAGCTTTGCAACCGGTGAACGGACATCGCCAGACCGTCTCGGCACGTCCGTTAAGTGCGCCAAAACCGGAAGTGACAAGCCTTATTCGATAACCTCGTCGGCGCGTACCAGTAGCGAAGGCGGTACATCGAGGCCAAGCGCCTTCGCTGTTTTCAGGTTGACTACCGTTACGTACTTGGTCGGCACCTGCACCGGAAGTTCGGCGGGATTGGCTCCCCGAAGAATACGGTCGACGTACGATGCCGCCTGTCGTGACTGGTCGACGAGATCACTACTGTAGGACATGAGTCCGCCGGCCGTGATGTAGAAACGGAATGGATAAACCGACGGCAAGCGATACCGCGCTGCCAGCTCAACTACGAGATCACGGTGCAAGCTGGTCGTGCCACTCGGCAAAACGAGCAAGCCGCTAGCAGGCGTACCTGCAAAATCCGTAATGACGCGCTCGATATCAGCAGCGTTCTCGACCGGACTGGGTACAAGCTCAATCGCGAGGGATTGTGCGGTGGCCTCCGCCGACCGGACGAAGTAGTCATAGGGGGTGGTTTTGGGGTTCGCCAGTAGAGCGGCGCGCTGCAGCTGCGGCGCGATCTCTTTGAGCATTGCAGCCCACTTACCGGTGATGCCCTTCTCGTACAGCAAGAATCCCGTCAGATTGCCCTCTGGCCGCGCTAGGCTTGCAATCAGTCCGGAACCAATCGGATCAGAGACTTGCGCGAACACGACGGGAATTGTGCGAGTCTCGCGTTGGAGCGCAGCGCTAATCGGCGTCGTATAGCCAAAAATGACGTCGGGTTGGAGGGCAACCAATTCTTTTGCAAGCGCCTGGTATTGATCCGGTCTATCGGCCGCAAAACGGATGTCGATACTGACGTTGCGATCTTCCGACCACCCGAGCTGTTGGAGTCCCTGCCGGAACGCGAATAGCTGCGCCTTCGTCTCCATATCGTTTTCAGCATTGTTCATCAGTACGGCTACGCGCCGCATCTGGCCGGGCTGCTGCGCGTGTGCGGAGGGCACCCATGCCGCCGTCGCTCCGCCGATAAACCTGATGAACTCGCGGCGTTGCATGTAGTCCCCTGGGAATTCGACGCTTTTGCAATACGTAAGCCTAGCACTTTGGGAACGGGCGATTGAGAGAGTAATTACACCCAATCGACCTCAGAAGCTGGTCAGATCCATGTCTCAGTTGGGTCAAAAGCTGCCCTGACAGCCCCGAAGTCCAACTTTCGCGGTAGGGACGCGAGTTACCTCGCGCCCCCCGCACAGATCCGTGCGAGCCCAATTCGGGCACACGGCTCCCGCCTTGGATGTCTAACGGCGAAGCGAATCTCTGGCCACGGATGAAGGATTCGCGGTTTCGGGAGCCAGTCGTCTGCCAACCGCTTGATCCGCTCCCAGGTCGTCCAGTCTTTCTGGCTCCGCTGCCGTAGCGTGCGCCGCCAGAGATTGGTGACGTGGAATAGGAACGCGGTCAGTGTCGAACTGTTCGTCGGCACCGCGTGGTAGTTGAAGTAGCCGGTGACGACCTGCTGCAACCATCTTCCCTGCTGGGGAATCGGCTGATGCATGTTCCGTCGCAATTCCTGTTTGATGGCTTGCAACTTTACCCGCATGCGGTCCCGCCGGGACTTCCGTTTGATTTGGAATTTGCCCCGACGAGTTTTGCTACAGATAAAGGTGAAGCCCAGGAAGGTGAAGGTCTCCGGTTTGCCGAGCCCGCGCCGCTTGCGGTTTTCCGCCGCAAAGCGTCCAAATTCGATCAGCCGGGTCTTCTCCGAATGAAGCGACAGTGCAAACTCCTGTAACCGCTTACGCATCTCGTCGAGGAAGCGACGGGCGTCGGCCTCGTGCTCGAAGCCAACAATGAGGTCGTCGGCGTAGCGCACGATGATCATATTGCCCGCAGCCTCACGCCGTCGCCAGCGCTCGGCCCAAAGGTCGAAAACGTAGTGTAAGTAGAGATTGGCCAGAAGCGGTGAGATCACCGATCCCTGCCCGGTCCCCTTGTCACTGACCGTCACGATCCCGTCTTCCAGGACGCCTGCCTTGAACCATTTCTGGATCAGGCGGATGATACGTCGGTCGCCGACGCGATGTTCCACAAACCTGATGAGCCACTCCTGGCTCACCGTGTCGAAGAACGAGCGGATGTCAGCGTCCAGTATCCAGTTCACCTTTGTGCTGGTGATCCCGACCATGAGCGCATCCATCGCATCGTGCGTGCTGCGTCCGGGTCGGAACCCATACGAGAACCCGAGGAAATCTTCCTCGTAGATCGCGCTCAGCACCGCGGCCGTGGCCCTCTGGACGATCTTGTCCTCAAGGGCGGCGACCGCGATCGGGCGTTGCCGACCATCCGGCTTGGGTATGTAAACACGCCGCGACGGTAGTGCCCGATACGCTCCCCGATGGACGCGAGCATGCAGGTCCTCAAGATTACGCTCAAGGTGCTGCTCGTAATCCCGACATGTCAGCCCATCCACTCCAGCTGCAGCATTCTCCTTGAGTTCAGAGAATGCCTCTGCGAGGTGATCAATACTGACGTGATGGAAGAGCGCGGTGAACTTCTCCTTCTTCCTTTGCCTTGCAGCTTGCCGTATGCGCTCCAGCGCCTGTGACACGGTTCCCCGGTACTGTGCCCGGCCCGTGCTTTGCTGACGCACATTCCCCTCGGCCCCCGCCCTTGGCTCCACCAACTCCGCAGCCGGTTGCCCGGCTTTGTTCGTTGGCTTCACAGCTACTATGGCGGGGTCAGACTTCTCATGATCGTACATCATCGGCTACGGCTCCTCGCCTTCCCGACGCGGGCCAGTGCAGCACGCATACTGGTGCTGGCCGACCATGAGATCTCCCGGTTCCCAAGCAAAGAGCGTGCGCACATGCCAGTGTCTAAGACCACGCCGGGCCGTCTGGGCGCTCGCGTTATCGCGCCCATCCGTGTTGCCTTCCGTCAGCGGAACGACGTCGGCACCCAGGATGAGGGTACTTTCGCGGCTCAATGGCTGGCCTATGCGCTCCCCTGTCAACGCTTCGCCAATACCCTCACGGGTACTGGCGCATGAACTCGGGGTCGATGCGGTTCGCTACTCCTTCATCGTGATGGACTTGCACCATCTACTCCTTGCCGGTCTCCCGGCGCACTCCGCTTTACCCCCGAAAGCGGACTCAAGTCGGACATCGCGCCATGTCCGTTTCGTGCCAGATGCGGCTCATGCACCGCACAATATTGGCGCCGTCACGAGACCACCTGTTAGCGCGGGCTAATCAAGCTCGCCCGTAGTCTTGTATGAACTATCTGAACTTCGTCGCATATTTTCCCGCAATCTCATTGATCTGCTCTTTGGTCAGCTTTTTTTGTGCGATTCCGGGAGGACTACAGGTTTCGCGAAAAAAGGCATCTAGGCCGGTCGGCGTCACCATCCAGAGCAGAAGCAATTCTTGATCAGGATTTTTGAACCCATGCCAAGAGTTTTTGGGAATGAAAATTGTACCTCCTTTCTCGAATGGATGGGGTACATCGTTCAGTATGAATGATCCGCTGCCCTCTAAAATATAAAATGCTTCATCCGCTTCGAAATGGATGTGGATCGGAATGCCTGCGCCGACGGGCACCTGCTGCGTCCCGATGGCCAGATTTTTAGATCCTTTCAGGGGGTCGACCTTGATGAAGATGTTCCCGGGATTGCGAAAATGGACGAGGTGTTCGCCTTCGGCGGGGCCCAGCACGTATCCCTGTGGATCTGCCCCTTCTGCCTCGGCCGCACTCTGTAGCAAAGCATGACCGACGCCGAGACCAGCCAAGCCCATTAAAACAGAGCGACGCTTATGCTTAAGTACCACCATGGCAATCTCCTTTAGAGCGCAACGTTTTGGTTTACATCGCGGCGACTTATTCAACGACCCCTCGGCCGAGGATTACAGCCTACCGCATTCGAACGCGGCGGAAGTAGGAAAATGTGGGTGCCAATGTCCGAGTTGGGTCCAGACTGTGTAAAAACGCGTATGTTGAGGTTTGCAGGCGCAGCCGGCTGGCTCATGAAGCCGATCCTATGCCCGGATCGCTTCGATCAGTCCGCCAACGCCCAGAATGCTGATTACCCTTTTGATGTTGTAGGCCAGGACGTGTAACGCCATTTCGGTACCGACGTGCTTGAGTGTTTTCATCTGGAAGTGCGTCGATCCCATCCAGGACTTTATCGTGCCGAATGGATGCTCCACGGTCTGGCGGCGAAGGCGCATTTTCGCCGGGTTTCGATCGAGCCTCGCTTGCACGGCCTCAAGGACGGCTTCGTGCTCCCAACGTGAGATCCGTCGTTCTTTGCCTGTCGTACACTTGCCCTTCAGCGTGCAGCCTTGGCACGCGTTGGTCCAGTAGCGCCGCAGTGTCCGGCCATCCTCTTCGTTGGTGTAGTGATAGATTAGCTGCTCGCCGGCGGGACAAAGATAAACGTCGTCGCGACTAGACGAAGTCCTGCTTGCCGAACGCCTTTGCGTGAGGCCCGAGGTCATCGGCTTCGGCAGTAGACGTGACGCCGGCTCGCTCACAGCACAATTTCCTCGCCGCTATAGTACCCGCGATCGGCTACAGCCTCGATAGCCTCGGAACCAATCGCTGCGCGTGCCTGCTCGGACATACGCGATAGCTGGCTCCGTCAGACCCAACGTTGGTTACCTCATAGGTAACTATGAGATGATGCTCGTGTCGACGGCACTTTGAACATTGTACCCCACCATCCCGCTACCTCGCCACTTTGGCCATCGAGCGTGCATCGGGATCGGTCAGGGATATCTGCTTGTCCTCGGTCTGCATCATCTGAGTGTTCAGACCGTTCAGGCGTTGAATTTCCTCACGTAGCGTTGCAATCTTCTCGTTGAGCCGGGTGATCTTGGCTTCCGGTACCGCTTCCCCCTGACGGTCGGCGCTGTCAAGCTGCGAGAGATAACGGGCAATGCTCTCGTCAATCTGCGCCAAACGGCGCTGCATCTTGGCCTGGGTGAAGTTCCGGTCCCGCGTGTTGACGGCCTTGAACTTGCTGCCGTCGATCGCAACGCTCGCTTCGTTGAACAGTTCAAGGCGGCGGCACAGCACCACGAACTCGCGGCAGACCTTGCGGATCGCCTCGCCGTTGTCCTTGCGGAAGTCGGCTATGGTCTTGAAGTCCGGCATCAGGCGGCCGGTCAGCCAAACCAGCTCGATGTTGCGCTGGCACTCCCGCTCCAGACGCCGGCTCGACTGCACCCGATTGAGGTATCCGTAGACGTAAATCTTCAACAGTGTCGCAGGATGATAGGCCGGCCTTCCTGTCGCCTCCGGCTCGACGCCGCCAAAGCCGAGCTTGGCCAGATCAAGCTCATCGACAAAGACATCGATCGCCCGGACCGGATTGTCCTCGCCCAAATAGTCATCCAATCGCTCGGGAAACAACGTGCTCTGACTGCGATCATCGCCAACGACAAAGCGCGTCATCGAATCCTCCCAGCAAATCACAGGAGAATCATATCATTGAGGGGCGTTTTCACACAGCCT
>CAWILG010000063.1:0-106115 GCA_963836765.1 uncultured Alphaproteobacteria bacterium | reverse complement strand
GGAAGAAACACGTGGGACATTTTCGAAAAGCCACGGTCGCGTTAGCGGCCATGATCGTCAGCGCGCCGGCGTTTGCCGGCTGGGAGCCGACCAAACCGGTTGAAATCGTGGTCGCGGCCGGCGCCGGCGGCGCCTCCGACCAGATGGCGCGGATGATGCAGGCCGCGATCCAGAAGAACAATCTGATGAAGCAGCCGATGGTGGTGTCGCTCAAGGGCGGCGCGTCCGGTGCCGAGGCGCTGATGTACATGAAATCCAGCGACGGCGATGCCAACAAGATTTTGATCGCCTATTCGTTGATTTATATGCTGCCGTTGTCGGCAAAAATCCCGTTCAACTGGCGCGAACTCACACCGGTGTCGGTGATCGCACTCGATCAGTTCGTATTGTGGGACAACGCCGCCGGGCCGAAGACGGTGAAGGAATTCATCGAGGCCGCCAAGGCCGCAAGCTCGCCGTTCAAGATGGGCGGCACCGGTTCGAAGCGCGAGGATCACGTGCTGACCGTTTTCATGGAGCAGAAGACCGGCGCGAAATTCTCCTATCTGCCCTACAAATCCGGCGGCGAGGCAGCGACGCAGCTGGTCGGCAACCACACCGAATCCAACGTCAACAACCCATCCGAAAATCTCGAAGTCTGGCGCGCCGGTCAGGTTCGCGCGCTCTGCGTATTCGACAAGGAGCGCATTTCCTACACGACCAAGGTGACCGAGACCCAATCGTGGCACGATATTCCGACCTGTAAGGAGGAGGGGCTCGACGTGCAGTATTTGATGCTGCGCGCGATGTTTCTGCCCGGCAAGGTGACGCCGGAGCAGCAGGCGTTCTATGTCGACCTGTTCCAGAAGGTGACGCAAACCGCCGAGTACAAGGACTATATGGAGAAGCAGGCGCTGAAGCCGATCTTCCTAACCGGCAAGGACATGATCAAGTTCCTCGAGGAGGACGACAAGCTCAACGCCTCGCTGATGAACGAAGCAGGCTTTGTCGCGAAATAGCTTTTCCACCAGCTGCTTATTTCCCGGCCGGGCCGTATCCGGCGATCCGGCCGAGAACGTTCTTCATTTCCTTTTTCGACAGCAGCCGCGGTTTGCCGATTTGAAGGCAGCCATGGTATTGCCGCGCCAGCGTCTCCACCTCGACCGCAATCCACATCGCTTTCGAAAGCGACGGTCCGATCGCGATCATGCCATGATGTTCCAGCAGGCAGGCCAGCCTGTCCTCGAGCGCGCGGACCGCATGTTGCGATAGCTCCTGCGTGCCGAAGGTCGCGTAGGGCGCGCAGCGGATCGTATCGCCGCCGGCCACCGCGATCATGTAATGGACGGGCGGAATCTCCAGCCCCATGATGGCCAGGATCGTCGAATAGGGCGGATGGGCGTGAACCACGGCGTTCACTTCCGGCCGGGCTTTCAGGATATCGAGGTGAAAACGCCACTCGCTCGACGGACGCTGGGCGGGATCGAATGAGCCGTCGAGGCCCATATAGACGATCTGCTCCGGCTGCATCGTCTCGTAGGGCACGCTGGTCGGCGTGATCAGCATGCCGGCCTCGTGGCGCAGGCTGATATTGCCCGATGTGCCCTGATTGATGCCGAGCGCGTTCATGCGCAAACATGCATCGATGATGGATTGGCGCTTTTCCCGGTCGTTGGCGGCCAGCATCAATTTTCTCCGAAGCCTGACAGTGCATTCAATCACAAGCCCTTTGCAGGCCGAGAACAATGGTTGATTATCGTGTCGCAGTATAGTCGAACATCCGGACAGCTTTGGGGTGGGCGGACCGGCCCTCCGGCATTGAGAAATTGGGGGAAATCATGACGAATGCCGTGCTTGGCATCATCGGAGGATCCGGTATCTACGACCTGCCAGGGCTGGAAAACGTCCGTGACGAAGTGATCGAAAGCCCCTGGGGCGAGCCGTCCGCGCCCATCCGGCACGGCGTGATCGCCAGCCTGCCGATCGTGTTCTTGCCGCGGCACGGCAAGGGTCACGTGCTGTCGCCGTCCGACATCAACTACTGCGCCAACATCGACGTGCTGAAACGGGCAGGGGTCACCGACCTGATTTCGCTCTCGGCCTGCGGTTCGTTCCGGGAGGAGCTGCCGCCGGGCACGTTCGTGCTCGTCGACCAGTTCGTCGATCGGACCCACCAGCGCAGAAGTTCGTTCTTCGGCAAGGGCTGCGTCGCCCATGTCTCGATGGCGTATCCGGTGTCGCCGCGATTGCTCGCACATCTGGCGGCGGCCGCGAAAGCCGAGGGCATCGCGGCCGTGCACGGCGGCACCTATGTCTGCATGGAAGGTCCGCAGTTCTCGAGCCTCGCCGAGAGCCTGACCTACAAGGCGCAGGGTTATTCGGTGATCGGCATGACCAACATGCCGGAGGCCAAGCTCGCCCGCGAGGCAGAGATCTGCTACGCCAGCGTGGCGATGGTGACCGATTTCGATTGCTGGCATCCCGATCATGACGCGGTGACGGTGCAGGACATCATCCGCGTGCTGAACTCGAATGCCGAGAAGGCAAAAGGGCTGGTTGCGCGCCTCGCCCGGGATTTTCCGCGCCAGCACGAGCCATGCCCGATTGGTTCGGATCGGGCGCTCGACACCGCGCTTATTACGGCGCCCGAGGCGCGCGATCCCGTGCTGCTGAAAAAACTCGATGCGGTGGCGGGGCGCGTGTTGCGGTCGTGAGAAAATCTCCCAGCGGGCGCGCGACGCGAAAGGCGTAGAGCATGAGGGTCGACGGCCGCCATTTCCGCAGCATCTGGCTCGAGCGCGACGGCTGGTCGGTCGGCGCGATCGACCAGCGACGGCTGCCGCATGAATTCATCGTTGCGCGGTGGACCAGCGCCGATGACGCCGGCGAGGCGATCCGCTCGATGCTGGTGCGCGGCGCGCCGCTGATCGGCGCCGCCGCCGCTTATGGCGTCGCGCTCGCGATGCGCACCGATAGCTCCGATGCGGCGCTCGATCAGGCCTGTAAAATGCTGATCGCGACGCGGCCGACCGCGATCAATTTGAAATGGGCGCTCGACGAGATGCAGCGGACGCTTCGGCGGATGCCGCCTTCGGCACGTATCGAAGCGGCCTACCAGCGCGCCGGTTCGATCGCCGAAGAGGATGTTGCGATCAACCGGGAAATCGGCCGGCATGGTCTGGCGCTGATCGTGGCGATCGCCGCGACCAAGAAGCCCGGCGAACCCGTCAACATCTTGACGCATTGCAACGCCGGCTGGCTCGCGACGGTGGACTGGGGAACGGCGACGGCGCCGATTTATCTGGCACAGGAGCAAAGCCTCGCTGTTCATGTCTGGGTTGACGAGACAAGGCCACGCAATCAGGGCGCCGCGCTGACCGCGTGGGAACTCGGCCATCACGGGGTGCCGCACACGGTGATCCCCGACAATACCGGCGGCCATCTGATGCAACACCGGATGGTCGATCTCGCCATCGTCGGAACCGACCGGGTCGCCGCCAATGGCGACGTCTGCAACAAGATCGGGACCTATCTGAAGGCGCTCGCCGCGCATGACAACGGCGTGCCATTCTACGTTGCGCTGCCATCGCCGACCATCGACTTTAGTATCGACGACGGCACGCGGATCCCGATCGAACAGCGCGCGGCCAGCGAAGTAACGCACCTTACCGGGCGTACCGCCGACGGGCGGATCGAGACCGTGCGCGTGGTTCCCGAGGGCTCGCCGATCGCCAATTATGGTTTCGACGTGACGCCGGCGCGGCTGGTGACCGGATTGATCACCGAACGTGGCGTGCTCAGGCCCGAACGTGCTGCACTTGCGAGCGCATTTCCCGAGCGAGCTGGCACACGCTGAAGGCTGCATTGACGCCGGCAACGCCAGCACGGTATCCAGTATGCCAGTGTAGCCAGCCGGATCAATCTCATCCATGTCCAATACCGATATCGAAATTGTGGTCGACGATCCGACCGCGCCGGAGGCGGATTTGCCTGCGGTGACCAGCAATGGCGTCGTCGATGTCGTGGTGTCGCTGTTGCTGCTGGCGCTGGCGCTGACGCTTGGATGGGACAATTGGCGCACCGGCGCCGCGTGGGACTCGACCGGCCCGCAGGCCGGCTATTTTCCGTTCTATCTGTCGGTCATCCTCGGCGCCGCTAGCCTCTATGGCCTCGTCATGGCTTTCCTATCGCGCCAGGAAGCTGCGGAGACTTTCGTCACGCGCGCGCAACTTCGCCGCGTCATGGCGGTATTCGTGCCGACGCTGCTGTTCTGCCTCGCTACCCAGTTCCTTGGACTCTATGTCGCGAGTTTCCTCCTGATCGCAACCTTCATGCGGATGGTCGGCAAGATCGCGCTGTGGAAGTCGTTGCTGACCGCCTTCGTGTTCACCGCCGCGATGTTCGTGACTTTCGACATCGCCTTCGACGTCATCATGCCGAAGGGGCCGCTCGAAGCGGCCTTCGGCTATTAAATAGATCGACAGGACTTCGCGCAATGGAAGCCTTCGGTCTGCTCCTGCACGGCTTTGCCGTTCTGCTGACCTGGAAAACGCTGCTGCTGATGATGGTCGGGCTGGTGCTCGGCATTTTCGTCGGCGTGCTGCCGGGATTGGGAGGCCCCAACGGGGTCGCGATCCTGCTACCGCTGACCTTCACCATGGACCCGACCTCAGCCATCGTCATGCTCTCCTGCATCTATTGGGGCGCACTGTTCGGCGGGGCCATCACCTCGATCCTGTTCAACATCCCCGGCGAAGCCTGGTCGGTCGCGACCACCTTCGACGGCTATCCGATGGCGCAGCAGGGCAAGGCAGCGGAAGCGCTCACCGCGGCTTTCACCTCGTCCTTCATCGGCTCGCTGGTCGCGGTGCTCCTGATCACGTTTCTGGCGCCGATGATCTCCTCCTTTGCGCTGAAGTTCGGGCCGCCCGAATTCTTCGCGGTGTATTTGCTGACCTTCTGCTCCTTTGTCGGCCTCGGCCGCGAGGCCAAGCACAAGACGGTGATCTCGATGTCGCTCGGCCTGCTGCTGGCCGGCGTCGGCATGGACACGGTCTCCGGCCAGCTGCGCATGACCTTCGGGTCCACCGACCTTTTGCGCGGCATCAATTTCCTGGTCGCGGTCATCGGCCTGTTCGGCATCAGCGAAATCCTGCTGACGATGGAAGAGCGGCTCGCGCTGCGCGGACACGCCGCCGGCATCAGCCTGCGCGTCGTGCTGTCAGTCTGGAAGGACTTGCCGAAATACTGGGTCACGCTGCTGCGTTCGTCCTTCATCGGCTGCTGGCTTGGCATCACCCCGGGCGGCGCGATCGCCGCCTCCTTCATGGGGTACAATCTGGCAAAGCGCTTTTCCAAGGACCCGGACAGTTTTGGCAAGGGCCGCATCGAGGGTGTGTTCGCGCCGGAAACCGCCGCCCATGCCTCGGGCACCGCGGCGCTGCTGCCGATGCTGGCGCTGGGCATTCCCGGTTCCGGCACCGCGGCGATCCTGCTCGGCGGCCTGATGGTGTGGGGCCTCAATCCCGGGCCGCTGCTGTTCGTCGAACACAAGGATTTCGTCTGGGGGCTGATCGCCTCGATGTATCTCGGCAATGTCGTTGGCCTGGTGTTGGTGCTGACCACGGTACCGATCTTCGCCTCCATCCTGCGGGTGCCGTTTGCGGCGGTAGCACCGATGATCGTGGTGTCCTGCGCGATCGGCGCCTACGCGATCCAGAACGCGATGTTCGACATCTGGCTGATGCTGGGTTTTGGCGTCGTCGGCTATGTCTTCAAGAAGATCGGCATTCCGCTGGCGCCATTCACGCTGGCGCTGGTGCTTGGAAATCGCGCCGAAGACGCATTCCGGCTGTCGATGATCGGCTCCGGCGGCGACATGAAGGTGTTCTGGTCGAACGGCCTGGTCGGCTCGATCACGACGCTGGCGATCGTGCTGCTGTTCTGGCCGCTGATCGACCGCGCGTTTGGTGGCATCGGCCGCTTGTTGCGGCCGGCGAAGGCGTAGAAAGCGCGTGGGCCCGTATTCTCTCGGCGCGATGTGCCAGAGTTTGTCGTCCGTGAAGAATTCGGAAGTGATTGACCCGTCGTAGTGATTTGACGTGAGCAAGTATTCGATTTTGCAAGAAAGCCGTGGGTAGGTCTGGGTTTTCTTGCGTTTTGGGATTCCGGATTTGGCGGCTTCGTGATTCCTTTGACGGCGAGATTCGCTGTTGGGGAGAGCCCATGAGCCAGCCGCGCGACAATCGTCAGGACGATCTGTTTCGTCCATCTCTGGAGAAGATCATCAACCTTCGCCATCCGCTGGTGCGTCTGGCGGCGGAGATCGATTGGGACTTCCTGGCGGGACGCTTCAGTTCGGTCTGTCGCCTCGGCCCGGGGCAGCCACCGTTGCCAACACGATTGGTAGCCGGACTGCTCATCCTCAAGCACATGCACAATCTCTCTGACGAGGCGCTGTGCGACAGGTGGGTCGAGAACCCGTATTTTCAGTATTTCTGCGGCGAGGTGGTGTTCCGGCACGACCTGCCGTTCGATCGCTCGTCGCTGACCCGCTGGCGCCAGCGGCTGGGGGAGGAGCAGATCGCCGCGCTGTTGCAAGAAAGCCTCTCGGTGGCGCATCGAACGGGGGCGATCGAGACCAAAGATCTCGAGCGGGTCGTTGTGGACACCACCGTCCAGGAGAAGGCGATCGCGTATCCGAGCGACGCGCGGAAGCCTGTGAACTGGCGATGCTGATCTGCACTAGCGAGGAAGCCATTGAGACGTTCACCGCGCACTGTGACATTGCAGCCCGCGATTTGTTGCTGCCTTACGGCGATGTGCTGATGGTTTTGTCCACTGTGCTGCGCATAAAACGCACGCTCGACGGTCCCGAGATTGATGACCTGATCGCGGACGTGCAGGCCCGCAAAGCGTTGATGGTCGAACGCGTGCGCCGGAAGCGGTGGGAGGGGGTTACCGAGAACGCCGCTCGTCTCGCGGCGGACTAGGAAGAGCGCAGGCTCGCGGGCTGGGCCATTTTTGGCCGGCATCCCCCATCAGCTGGAAATGTAGAAGGTCGGCGCACCGCCCACCCATCGATGCCGAGTTGTTCGCTCCTACGGAGAGAATTTCGTGTGATTCTGTTCGACTCCGCCTGATTTTCACTCGAGGCGGCGGGAGTTCGGGCTCGAGTGCAGCTTTCTTGAAAGCGGTATGCGGGAAGTTGTTTTATAAAATGACTTCAATAGGTTGCCTGGCCTGTTCACGCTTTGATGTCGTGGCATTTGTGCAACATCTGCCTACAAAAGGGCCTTCAGTGCTTCAAATGAGGCTGTCTTTTGTTGCGTGTTCGGAACTCTTCGTTTCTTATCGGACTGCGACGGAGGGGGGCATCCCGAGGTCGTCCCGTTTTAGGTGGTTCGCTTAAGTCCACCTGCGCTACGAGGAACCGTTGATTTCCTTCGTGTTTTCGACGGGCGTTTTATCAGCTTTGTACGATGGTTCGTACTTGGCAACAACTTGGAGGTTTAACATGAAGATGGTTAAGAGCCTTATCCTCGGCTCAGCGGCGGGTCTGGTCGCCATGAGTGGGGCCCAGGCGGCCGATCTTCCCGTCAAGGCCAAAGCGGTCGAGTACGTGAGGATCTGCTCCCTGTACGGTGCTGGTTTCTTCTACATTCCGGGCACCGACACCTGCATCAAGCTGGGTGGTTATCTGCGCGTTGACACCACGTTCAACGGCAGCGTCTACGATCAGCCGGCATGGTCCGGGGATCTCGGTCAGCAACAATCGCTATGCCGATTACTTCGCCGCCCGCTCCCGTTTGGCGCTGACGGTCGATACCCGCACCGCCACTGAATACGGCGTCGTCCGCACCTTCGGTCAGGCCGACTTCCAGTTCACGACCCAGGCCAACAACACCACCAACCCGAACTCGTTCACCGGCGCGGCTGCTACCGGCACCACGACCGGCCTGCTGAACCAGCCCGGCGAAGGTTACGTCGCGGTTGAGTACGTGTTCATCCAGTTCGCCGGCTTCACCTTCGGTAAGTCGTCTTCGGCTTACGCGACGCCGTGGAATGGCTATCCGGGCAACAACACCTCGTTCCTGCTCGGCGGTCCGGACTACGTGACCGGCGTCAACAACATCCAGTACACCGCGCAGTTCGGCAACGGCGTGTCGGCCACCATCGGTCTTGATGATCCGGTCGTGTTCAACCGCACGGTTGTCTCCAACATGAGCGTTGGTATCGGGACGACCGGTGCTCTCCCGAACGCTTATGGTGGCGTGCATGCTCCCGACGTCGCCGCTAACCTCCGCGTCGACCAGGCCTGGGGTATCTTCCAGATTTCGGGCGTCGCGCATGATGTCTCCGGCTCCTACAACATCCTGAACACGGTTGCGGCTCCCGCTGGCGCTGTTGCCGTCGCAGGCGCAGCTCCGACCGCTTTGTCGGAAATCTCTGGCCATCCCTCCGACAAGTGGGGCGGTGCTGTGACGGCTGCGTTGCAGATCAAGAACATCCCGTGGGGTGCCGGCGACACCATCAATATGGATGCGACCTACGCTGTGGGTGACACCAAAGCGGTGATCTCCACCAGCGCCACCTCGCCGAGCTTCGCGATGTTCGGCAGCACCAGCCGTGCTGGCGCTTATCAGAGCGTCGGCTTCGGTGCGACGACGGATGCTGTCTATCTGCCGACGATCTTCGGCGGCGACGGATCGCTCCATCTGACGAAGTCCGCTGGTTTCCGTGGTGCGTACAACCACAACTGGGATCCGTACTGGTCGTCCAGCCTGTTCGGCAGCTATTCGGCTGTCCGTTATGACGATACTGCCAAGGCGCAGTTCTGTGGCGTCTACACTCGGGGCAAGGCGATATCTGCGGATTTCGTTTGCAATCCGGACTTCAACGTCGCGCAGCTTGGCTTCGTCACCCGTTGGACCCCCGTCAAGAACCTGACGTTCTCGGCTGAAGTTCAGTGGTTCCACCTCGACCAGGCCTTCGCTGGTGCAGCTACTTTGGCCGTTGCGGCTCCGAAGCCGACCACCGTGTACGAGTACAAGGACCAGGATGCTGTGTCCTTCAACGTTCGCGCTCAGCGTAACTTCTGATCCTGATCGTCTGACACTTCTCTAAAAGAACCCCCGGCAGGAAACTGCTGGGGGTTTTTCGTTGATTAAAAGATTGCCCAAGCAAGCCTCTACTCGAAGTTCTTTCGCCCTAATTCCATACCGTCATTTCGAATTCTTCGCGGAACGCTTGTGTCAACTGGGTATACGCCCGCGCTGCTCGGCTGACGACTGCGGTGTCTTGCGTTGGATTTGGTCCCGCCGGTCTGCGACGTTTCATGTCCGCTGCGTTGACGCCGCGACTCCAGAACGGCTAAGCTGTGCCCTCCCGAATTCCGCGTTTCGGCAATCTCCAATTTTAGGTTTCCTTTTACCATGCTCGTTGCGATTCCTAACCTTCTTACGCCGCAACAGGTTGCGTACGCGCGGCAAAAGCTCGACGCGGCGAAGTGGACCGACGGTGCGGCCACGGCTGGTGTTCTGGCGAAAAAAGTGAAGCGGAACCGGCAGATCGACCACAGCCACCCGGTTGGACGCGAAATCGGGCAGATGATTCTGAAGGCGCTGGGCAGCAACGAGACCTTTGTGAATGCGGCGCGGCCGCTGAAGGTGCTTCCGCCGAAGTTCAACCGGTACGAAGGGGGGGAGCACTACGGGGCGCATATTGATAACGCCATTATGGACATCCCCGGCTCCGGGGGGCTGCGCCTGCGCGCGGACCTCTCGATGACTGTGTTCTTCTCTGAGCCCGGGGAATACGACGGGGGCGAGTTGCGTGTGCTGGACACGTATGGCCACCAGGCCATTAAACTTCCGGCGGGACATGCCATCCTCTACACCGCCACGAGCCTGCACGAGGTGACGCCGGTCACGCGGGGGATCCGCACGTCCTCTTTTTTCTGGATACAGAGCCTGGTCCGCGATGACGGGCGGCGGTCGATGCTCTACGAGCTGGGCGAAGTTATCGTTTCGCTGGCGGCAACACATCCCGACCACCCGTCCGTCGCGGGGTTTCTGGGCCACTATCACAAGCTGCTGCAGCATTGGTCGGAACTGTGAACGGGCAGGGGGCTGGCTTGCGCGTGTAGGGGAGGGGGTAGCGCGGGACTCCCCGCTTCGGCCTGTCAGTGGCCCCGGCCATGTAGTCGACGCTTGTGACGCGCCGGTGTCATACTGATCAACACAAATCTAACGGAGCGGGAGAACTCGTGAGGCTGGGGGGCGCTTGCCTCTGGTTCCACCTTGACCAGAAGTTCTCGGGCGCCTCGACCCTCGGACCGACGGCTCCGAAGCCGACAACCGTGTACGAGTTCAAGGACCAGGACACCGTCAGCTTGATCGTCCGCGTTCAGCGCAACTTCTGATCCTGATCGTCTGATACTTCTCTGGAAGAACCCCCGGCAGGAAACTGCTTGGGGTTCTTGCTTTGAGCATAGTGTTGCGTTCCGAACGGCTACAAGCGCGAGCGAGAATTCCGTGCTAAATTGGATGCCCTACTCGGATGATTCCACCGCAGAATGCGAAAGAAAAAAAACGATCCGGCTCATCGCGTCGAATTCGAGCAAGCGATTTTTGGATTTTTGGAGCGGGTCCAGCGCAAGCGAGCTTAAGTTCCGAGACAAAGTGCTTCAAGGTCATCGAAACGTGCAGCCGGGCGTTGTAAACGTCTGTACCGGCGAGTCGGTCGATCTGAGAGCCAAGGTCCACAAGAACTTTGCGTTCCTCTTCGCAGATAGTCGGATCGGTGCCCAACCGCTTCACCATGTTAAAAAAAGACGCTTCGAAATTGCCATACGACCATGCGCGCCGGTGACAACCGCGCCCTTCATATACCGCTGCGCACATCAGGCTCTTCTTATTCCCGTTGCTATGGAACCAAACTTCGCTTCCGCAATAGAAACAGGTCGTGAGGCCGGAAAAGAGGTTTGTGATAAGCCGGCCCTTCCGGCCTCGCCCGGACGCAAGGTGCTTACGACGAGCGTCCTGAGCTGCTCGGAATAGATACTCATCAATCACTGCTGGATAATATCCGGGAATTGGACATCCTATAGGCTCACCCTTCCCATTAATAAATGTTTTGGGTTGATGTTCCCCGACCGTAGCTCGGCTGGTGAGCATGTTGTGGATGGTTGATTGATCCCACTTTTTCGATCTCCCAAAGGCAGGCACGTTTTCGGCATTGAGATGCTTTGCGATCGTATAACCGCCCAGACCGGCAATGCTTAGTTCGAATACACGCCTGACAATGCTGGCGCGGTCTGGTAGAAAAATGAACGAGGTTCGATCCTCAGACACTCCTAGCCAGCCAGGAGGGGTCGAAATTTTTCTCGACATGGATCAAACCAGGGTTGCGATATGCGCCGATCAACAGGCTTCTGATAATAATCCATAATCGCATGCTGTTAAGCTATATGTTGGCGGAGCCGCAGTGCATCGAACCAAACGCGGCTTGATTCCGGTCGGCGGCTTCCGTCAGCTTACCTTCTGCCAACGAATGTACAAAATTGCAAAGCGATCAATAGGCGCCGCCGGAGATTGCTGCGTCGAAGGGCGAAGGAGAGTTACTCATCGTGCCGAAGCCGCTTGGGGTTTTGTGGCATTACAATCCCGCCTCTTGCGCGCGTCGACGAGATCATTGGACATTGCTGCGGCGCATGAGTCCGGTTGTGGCGGGATCAGCTTCACCCTGTGACCCAGCCCTCGAAGTTGCGGCCCCAGTGATGCAGCCGACGGACACGCCTCGATCCCGACCAGGCAAGCCCGCAGCTCGCCAAAATACTCCAGCACCTTTGCACGACTGACGCGCTCTGCGGATAACGACCGCGCCCGCAACATCAACCCCGTGCACCTGAAAGACCGACTTCGCAATATCCAGACCAATCGTGCTAACCTCGCCCATGGACGGCTCCCCTCGATGTCGGTTTGCTCTAACGCAACCATCCTATGGCACTTCGGTGCCGCAGAGTGGGCGCCGTCCACAGCATCAAAAACGAAAGTCGTGGGGCGAAAGAGGAATATATTCTTTGGCGGTACTTGACGGATTTTGTTGATTTGCCCGACGCGCACCGCGGCAATCGATGTGCCAGCTTACACTACCTTGCGTTGCCTCAAGTCGGCAATCTCGTCCTTGCCGAAGCCGAACTCGGCGAGCACCTCTTCGGTCTGCTCGCCGAATTCCGGCGGGCGCGCCGCCATCCTGGTCGGCGTGCGCGACAGCGTCACCGGCTGGCCGACCAGTTGAATGTGCCGGTTCTCGTCATTGGGCACGTGTTGCGCGATGCCGAGATGCTTGACTTGCGCGTCCTCGAACATCTGATCGATGGAGTAGATCGGCCCGCAGGGCACCCCCGCGGCATTGAGTTCGCTCACCCATGTTTCGGTGGATTTCTTCGCGGTGAGCTTACCGATCGTCGCATTCAGCGCATCGCGGTTCTTCGAGCGCGCCGGGGCGGTGGCGTAATCGGGATTGGTGAGGAGTTCGGGCGCGCCGATCGCCTGCGCGCAGCGTTCCCAGATCCGCCCGCCAGTGGTGGCGATGTTGATATAGCCGTCGGAGGTCTTGAAGACGCCGGTTGGAATGCTGGTCGGGTGATTGTTGCCGGCCTGTTGGGCCACCTCCTTTTCCATCAGCCAGCGCGCGGCCTGGAAATCCAGCATGAAAATCTGGGCCTGCAATAGCGAGGTCTGCACCCATTGGCCCTCGCCGGAGACGTCGCGCTCCAAGAGCGCGGTGAGAATGCCGATGGCGCAGAACAGTCCGGCCGTGAGGTCGGCGACGGGAATGCCGACCCGCATCGGCCCTTCGCCGGGCGCGCCGGTGACCGACATCAGCCCGCCCATGCCTTGCGCGATCTGATCGAAGCCCGGCCGCTTATGATAGGGGCCGTCCTGCCCAAAGCCGGAGATGCTGCCATAGACGATGCGCGGATTGATCTGGCGCAGGCTGTCATAGTCGATGCCAAGCTTTGTCTTGACGTCGGGGCGGAAATTCTCGACCACGACGTCGGCCTGTTCGGCGAGGCGCTTGAACACTTCCAGGCCCTTCGGGTCCTTCAAATTAAGCGTCATCGCACGCTTGTTACGGTGCAAATTCTGGAAATCCGATCCCTGGCGCGGCCCGCCTGGCTGCTCGCCGGCGGCATCTTCCAGCAGCGCGTCGATCTTGATGACGTTGGCGCCCCAGTCCGCAAGCTGGCGCACGCAAGTGGGCCCGGAGCGGACGCGGGTGAGATCGAGCACGGTGAAGCGGGACAGGGCTTGCGAGGCGCGTGGAAAGGGCATCTTGGGGAAAACTCCGGCAATGCAAAGAGGTTAACGCTGGTAAGACATTTATCCCGGCTAATCGGCGATGGCCACTGTCCCTGCGGCATGGAAGGCGCGATTTTCGAAGCAGACAGGGTAGGTGAAGCCGCATCTTGGTGTGCGGTCGGTAGATTTTTCCAGCCTGCAGATATACGGTGGCCCCAGTGAGTGGTGAGACGGACAAAATCAGCGTGAGCATTAGCCGAAACATGACCTCCGACCTGAATCCGGGAGCTGGGCGGGGATGCCGGTTTGCCTCCGGCTGGTTGATCCGGACGCTTTGCGTCGTCGCAGCTATTTTTGTAATGCTGTCTTCGAGCTGCGATCTAGCGCAAGCCCAATCCCTCCGGCAGGGCGTGTCCGCCTTCAACCGCCAGGATTATCAGCAGGCGTCGCTGATCTTCATCCCGCTGGCCGAGCAGGGCAACGCCGCAGCCCAGGCCTATCTCGGTTTCCAGTTCGAAACCGGCCGCGGCGTTCCGCAAAACTATACCGAAGCGGCGATGTGGTACCGCCGCGCCGCGGAACAGGGCGACAGCCTTGCGCAATATTCGCTCGGCCTGCTCTATGACAAAGGGCATGGCGTGCCGCGCGACATCGTCGAAGCCAGCAAATGGCTCAATCTGTCGACCGCGGGCGCGCCGCGCAGGGCGCGGGAGGCGCGGGCGCGTATCCGCGACGCCGTGACGACCAAGATGACACGCGGCGAAGTCGCGCGGGCACGCCTGCGGGCGCTGGAATGGGCGCCGATCCGCGAACGCTAGCTGGCGTTTTCGGGGTCGGTATGCCCCGGATTTGAACGAGCGCCGCTCGACCCGAAACAGCTTGGCGATGTGATGCTCAGCAGGCGCCCACGGACGCCTGATTCAGTCCGTCGACGATGACCTTGCGCCAGGCATTGCCGTTGCATGTATCGCTGTTCGGAATGCAGCTGTTGCCGCCGAACCAGGGACGGTTGAGATTTGAACTCGTCCAATTGATACCCAGCGGCTTGCCATCCGCGAGTTTGTGGACGTTGGTGACCCACGGCAATCGCGCGCGCCCCTGGCCAAACGGCTCATCCAGCTCAAAGCCGATGAAACTCGACGCGGGCGCCTTGAGCACGGACTGACAAAAATAATCGCCCACCGGCAGATAATTGTTCGGCATCGGACTCGCCTGGAAAAATTGCGTCGCGTCCACCGGCGCGACGCTTGGCCAGACGATCTGCCGGGTGCGTGCCTTGGGCTTCAACCAGGGAAACAGGAAGAGATTTCCCGCGCTGTAAGACCCTTGATTGCCGTGAACGAAGGTCATGCTGACGAGGCCAGCCAGCCCGAGTTCGCCAGGATTCTGCCGGAACAGCCGGAAGTTCATCCGTGAAGCGCAGTCGACGGTCAGCCGATTTGGCAGGAAGCCCGGCAGCGGACCGGTAACACATTGAGGCGCCGCGATCGCTGAAACGGAATGACGTAAAGTTCCTACGGCGACCAGCGACGCGCCAATGAAGGCGCGACGATTGAAATGATCAAACACGGTGTACCCCCGTACAACGCAGAAAATAACTTACCAATAATGACCTGATGCCTAGAGCCAAGAATGTTAGGCGAAGACCGTTCATCGTCAAACAAAAGTTGGGAATGATGCCACCTGCCCTTTAATTGCTGCTTCGGCGTTGTTGGCTGATGCCTGCGCTCAGGCGTCAGCCGCGGCGCGGCCGCCGAAAACAGGTGAGAAACAGGACAGGCTCGCTAACCCAACATCGCCTCGGCCAGCCAGCCGATCCAGATCGCCGGCGCGAGAAACAGCCCGAACGGAAGCCGCGCCGTTGCTTTTACCGGACGCTTGCTCAGATAGCCGCTCACGAAGTAGGCGCAGAGTGCCGACAGGGTCGCAAGTTCGACCGCGGCAAACACCGTGACGAAGCTGAGCCACGCGCCGGCGACGGCGGCGAGCTTGATATCGCCGAGCCCAAGCCCGTCGCGGCCGCGCCACCATCGGTAACCGATCATCAGAGCCAGGAAAGGCAGCGCGATGGCGAGCCCCCTTAAGGCGGCCCAGATCACCGCCTCCCAGCCCGGCTCCGGTCCGGCCGTCGCGGCGCGCAGCAGCGCCAGCGCCAGTGCTGCGCCCGTCAGTTCGTTCGGAATGATGTAACCGCGGAAGTCGCTGGCCGCGATTGCCAGCATCAGCGCGCCCAGGAACGCGCCCAGCACGCCGTCCGGCCCGGGGGCGGCGGCAAGGCTGACGGCAACGACGGCAAGCAGCAGCAGGCTGAGAAAGGCTTGTCGGCCCGTCGATTGGACGATCACGCGATTAAACCGGCTTGCGAATTTTGCATTCCCAAAGCCCGCCCAGCTGTCGCGACGGCGCGCTAGCGCGCGGCGCGCGGCGGGTCGACCACGACCACGGGATTGCTGGTGCCGACCAGGCGGCCGTTCATCTTGCTGCGCATTTCCTCGGCGATGACATGCGCATCGATGGGATCCCTGATCACCGTCGGGCGGATGAACAGGATCAGTTCGGTTCGCGCCCGCGAATTGATCTGATGCGAAAACGCGTCGCCGACGCCGGGAATGGAATCCAGCACCGGAATGCCTTGCCGTTGCTTGTTCTCGGTCTCGCTGATCAGGCCGGCCAGCAGCACGGTCTGGCCGCTGGTCACCGCGATCGAGCTCTTGACGCGCCGCTGCGAAATCGTCGGCGTCAGCGATCCCGAGCTTCCCGCCGCCACGCTGGAAATCTCCTGCTCGATGTCGAGCACGACATTGCCATTGGCGTTGGCGCGCGGCAGCACGCGAAGGATGATGCCGGTGTTCTTGTAGTCGATGGTGTTGACCACGGTGTTGTTCGCGGTCAGCACGGTCGCGGTGCCGGTCGAGAACGGCACCTGGTCGCCGACCTGAAGGGTTGCCGCCTGATTGTCGAGCACCACCAGCGACGGGTTCGACAGCACCTTGACGGTGGTGACGTTATGCAGCGCATCGAGAATGACGCGCGGCGAATTCTCCGCACCGACCAGAAGATTGAACCCGGGAAGCACGCGCCCCAGCAGCGCGCCGGCGGCGGCGTTGACGGCGTTGCTGGCGGGCTCGATCGCCGTCGTCGTGGTGCCACCGGTGGTCGTCGTGGTACCGGCAGCGGTACTGGTGACGCCAGGAATCGTCTGGGAGATCGAGCCCTTCTGGCTGGCCAGGAAATACTGCACGCCGTAGTTCAATTGATCGTTCAGCGTGATCTCGGCGATCGTTGCCTCAATCGCGATCTGGCGCTGCGGCCGGTCGATCTGGCGGATGGTCTGCTCGACGATGCGCTGCAATTCCGCATTGGCGTAGACCAGGATCGCATTGTTGGTGATGTCAGCCGTGATCCGCACGTTCTGCAGGAAGCCGCCGCCCGCCTTCGCGCCGCCGGGCGACGCGTTGCCGGAGAGTAAATCCAGGCCCGAGGTTTGTGATTGAGCTTGAGATTGGAGCGGGACGCGCGCTCAGCGAGGAGCCCGGACCTCCGGTAACCGGCACGGGTGCGCCGGCGCCCGCGGTCGGCAACGCGCTCAGGGAAGCGACGGGATTGCCGTTGCCCGAGGAAGACCCCGAGGAAGACAATGAAAAGCCGGCGCCGGGCGAAATCTGGCTCGCGGCACTGTCGAGGCTGCTGGTGCCGCCACCGCGGCCGATCAGCATTTCGTTGAGCAGCGCCACCACGGTCTTCGAGTTCCCGTAGCGCAGGGGATAGGACTGCATGTTGGCGGCATCGGTATCGGATTTGTCGAGCCGCGCGATCCAGGTGCCGGCGCGCTTGAGATATTCCGGCTTCTGGCTCACCACCATGATCGAATTGAGCCGCGCGATCGGCTGGAACTTGACCACGTTCTGGGTCAGGCCGCCGTCGCCCGAATCCATGATCTTCTCGAGTTCGGTGATCAGCGGTTCCGGGGTTGAGTTGCGCACCGGGAAAATGCCGACCGACTGACCCTTCATCCAGTCGGCGTCGAAGCTCAGGATGGTGTCGATCGCCGCGGCCCGGTCGGCGCCGCTCCCGGAGATCATCAGGGTATTGCGTCCGTTATCCGGGCGAACGGTAGATGCCTTTACACCAAAGGCATCGAGCAGCTTGAATACGGTCTGTGCCGAAACATAACGCAGCGGAACCACGCTGATGCCCTGGCCGGCTTCGGCGGAGGCGGAGCGGTCGATGCCGCCGGGACCGGCTTCCGCCGACGGCAGCAGCCGGTATCCGTTGCGATCGCGCACCAGTGACACGCCGGACATCTTGAGTGCGTTTTCCAGCACGTACAGCGCGTCCGCTTTCGCCACCGGGCGAACCGAGGCCAGCGTCACGGTTCCCTGCACGCGCGGATCGATGGTGTAGCCGACGTTCAATACGTCACCCAGGATGACCTTTGCCACCGTGGTGACTGGCGCGTTTTCAAAATTAAGATCGTAACCGCTGCCACTGCCGACGCCATCGCGCTCGATCGCGGCCGAACCTTGCGGGGTCGAACCGTCGCTCAGGTAAATCGCCGGGCGCGATGCGTTCGGCTGCCGGAGGCCGGTGGCTTCGCTATCCGCGGTCTGGCGCGGCAGCAGATCGATGGACTGGATTCGTTCGTCGACGCCCTGGGCGCGGGGGTCTTTGGGATTGGTCTCGATCGACTGATCGGCGGTCACGATGCACGCGGTCAGCGCGAAAGCGGACAAAAATAGAACGAGCGTTCCAGCCAACCCTGAACGCAGGCGCGAAAGCGGATGGACCACTTTGATCAAAATACGCCTACCAACGCTGCAGTGAACTGGAGAAACACGCCCGATCCCCCCGTGGCCCGGACGTTCATTTATTTGCGCCACGATTATGTTTTTGCTACTAAATAAGTCAAGGGCAAAGGCCCTCCTGCGGCATGCAAGAGCTGTTGTATTCCAGTAACAAGGTTAGCGGTGGGAATTCGATGCGAGACCTGTCCGCAGAGACCTTCCGGCAGCACCTCCTGGAAAAATATTCATTGCCGGCGCGGGCGCGGGCACGCGTCGAAAATCCAGCGAGTTCAACGCTAACGCGGCCGTTGCGCGAGCTGTGGGAAGCGACCGACTTTTCGGCGACCGAATTTGCCGACGAGGTCTCGGATTATTGGGGGGTGGTGCGGCTGAGCCTGCCGCAACTGTTGGCCTCGACGCCATGCCTCGACGGATTTTCCCGCCGCTTCCTGCGCGAATCCACGATCTTCCCGGTGCGGGCGCCGAACGGAAGTTATCGCCTCGCGGTCGCCGATCCCTCCGACACTGCGGCCATTCGCGCCGCCGAAATCGTTTTCGGTGAGCCGGTCGAAGTTGCAGTGGCCTCGTTCGAGGACATCACCACCGTGCTCGACCAGCGCATCGAGGCCGACGGCGCGGCGGCTGAGGAGGGCGCCAGGAGATCGAGCCAGCAATCCGACGACGATATCGAAAGCCTGCGCGATCTCGCCAGCGGCGCGCCGGTGGTACGCGCGCTCAACGATCTCTTGGAACGCGCGGTCGAGCTGCGCGCCAGCGACATCCACATCGAGCCGTTCCGCACCGGGCTCGTGGTGCGCATGCGCGTCGACGGGCTGCTGCGCGCGATGCCGTCGCCGTCAGGCATTCCGCCGCAGGCCTTGATCTCGCGTGTGAAAATTCTGGCCGGCCTCAACATCGCCGAGCGTCGCCTGCCGCAGGACGGCGCTGCGCGCGTGCGCGTCAGCCGCGCCGAACTCGACGTCCGCGTGGCGACCATGCCGACGCAGGCGGGCGAGAGCGCCGTCATCCGTCTTTTGCCGCGCGACCGCGGCCTGCTTGAAATGGGCAAGCTCGGCCTGTTCCCGCGCGACGAGCGGATCATGACGCGGCTGTTGGCGCTGCCGCACGGCATGATCGTGGTGACCGGGCCGACCGGCAGCGGCAAGACCACGACGCTGGCGACCATGCTGTCGATCCTGAACGAGCCGACCCGCAAGATCCTCACCATCGAGGATCCCGTCGAATACGAAATCCCCGGCATCAACCAGTCGCAGGTCAAGCCCTCGATCGGGCTGACCTTTGCATCGGCGATGCGCTCGTTCGTCCGCCAGGATCCGGATGTCATCATGGTCGGCGAAATCCGCGACGCCGAGACCGCCCATATCGCCATCCACGCGGCGCTGACCGGCCATCTCGTGTTGACCACGCTGCATACCGACACTGCGGCTGCCGCCGTGCCGCGCCTGATCGACCTCGGCATCGAGGGCTTTCTCCTGAAATCGACGCTGCGGGCGGTGGTCGCCCAGCGCCTGGTGCGGGTGTTGTGCGACCGCTGCAAGGTGCCGCACACACTGACCGCCGACGATATCGACAACGACCCGCGCTTTGCCGTGATCGGTTTTGGCGCGGGCGAGGTGATTCATGAAGCCGGCGGCTGCGAGCGCTGCGGCGGTACCGGCTTTCGCGGCCGCAACGGCGTGTTCGAGATTCTCGAAATGTCGGAAGACGTACGCAAGTTGATCGGGCCGCAGACCGACTCCCACACCATCGATCAGGCCGCGATGGCCGGCGGCATGACGACGATGCTGGCGGACGCGGTCGCCAAATGCCGATCGGGGGTGACCACCGTGCCCGAGGTTTTCCGCGTCACGACGGTGCGGTGATCCAATGCCGAATTACCGTTATCGTGCGCTCAACAGCAATGGCGAACTGGTCTCCGGTGCGATCGCAGCCTCCGCGCCCGGCGACGTCGCGCAGCGGATCGAGCGACTCGGCCTGGTGCTGGTCGACAACGTCACGCTGGAGGAGGGCGGTGCTGCGCGCAACGCCTTCAGTATTTTCAACAAGCCCAAGCCCGAAGACGTCACGATCTTCACGCGCGACATGGCCTTGCTGTTGCGCGCAGGCGCCCGGATCAATGACGGCCTCGAACTGCTCGCCGCCGATCGCGATTTCGGCCGGCTGCGACCGGTGGTGGCCGACATCCGGTCGCGCGTCGTCGCCGGCGAGAGTTTTGCGGAAGCGCTGTCGCGGCATGAAGGATTGTTTCCGGCGATGTATGTGGCGCTGATCCGCGTCGGCGAGGCCTCGGGCTCGCTGGACCAGGTGCTGGAAGTGCTGGCCGACGAACGGACCCGCACCGAGGCGCTGAAGCGGCGGCTCGCCGAGGCCGTCCGCTATCCGCTGTTCGTGCTGGCTGCGGCCGGTTGCGTGCTGCTGTTCTTCCTCACCTTCGTGCTGCCGCAATTCGCCAGCGTGCTGCGGGATTTCGGCGCCAAGGTGGATCCGTTCATTCTCGGCTTCCTGAATTTTTCGACCTTCCTGCAGGCCAATTCCGACGCGGTGCTCTCGATCCTTGCCGCCGTCATAGCAGCAAGCTGGCTGTTGCTGCGTCAGGAGGGCGTCCGCCGCGGTTTCATGAACACGCTGGCCCGGCTGCCCGCCATTCGCGAGGTCATGAAATATTACCGGACCTCGCTGTTCTGCCGGAACCTTGGCCTATTGCTCGGAAGCGGCGTCAATTTGACGACGACACTGCGCATTCTCGTCGATATGATGTCGACCGCGGGTCCATCCGAGGTCTGGACCGACGCCGCCGACCGTGTCCGCCACGGCGCAAAACTGTCCGATGCGCTGGCCGAGACGGAGGCGCTGCCGTCGATGGCGGTGCGGATGCTGCGACTTGGCGATGAAACCGGGCAACTGCCGATGCTGGCCGGGCGGGTTGCCGAATTCTACGAGGCCAAGCTGCAACGTACGCTCGATCGCGTGGTCGGGATCGCCGGCCCCGCGGCGATCATCGTCATCAGCATTGTGGTCGGCGGATTGATCGTGTCTGTCATGACGGCGTTAATGTCCGTCAGCCAGATCGTGAATTAGAGGATTTCAGGAGATGCCGGTGCGTCGAAGGTTAACAGTTCGTGCGGCAGGGCGGCGGCTCAGGTCGCAGGCCGGCTTTACGCTGGTCGAGATCCTGGTGGTGATCACCATCATCGGCATGATCATGGCGCTGGTGGGACCCCGGGTGCTGAGGCTATCTCGGCGAGTCCAAGGCGAAGGCGGCGAAGATCCAGATCGAAAGCTTCTCCAGCGCGCTCGATCTCTATTATCTCGACCTCGGGCGTTATCCCAACAGCAACGAAGGCCTCGCCGCGCTCACCCGCAGCAACAACGCGCCGGGATGGAACGGGCCATATTTGCGCGGCGGCGTGGTGCCCAACGATCCCTGGGGGCATGGCTACATCTATCGCTCGCCGGGCGAGCGCGCGCCTTACGAAATCATTTCCCTGGGCTCCGACGGTCAGGAAGGCGGCAGTGGAACGGCAGCCGACATTGCAAGCAGCACGCACTGACTTCGGCCGGGGCGAGCAGGGTTTCGCGCTGATCGAAATCCTCTGCGTGCTCGCCATCATCGGCATGCTTGCCGCGATCATCCTGCCCGCCATTCCGCGCACCACCACGCGCGCGAAGCTGGAGAGCTATGCAGTCGAAACCGCAGCACTGTTGAAGACGGATCGCAGTGTCGCGTTGCGGCGGCAAATCCAGGTTGCGACCAGGGTCGATGCGGAGACGCGGTCGATCCGCTCCGGCGTCACCGGCCGCGTCATCCGTCTGCCCAATGACGTGTCGGTGAATGCGCTCCTGGCATCGCGCTGTGCCGATCGCGCTGCCGGAAGTTCGATCGATTTCTTTCCGTCCGGGATGTCGTGCGGCGGCACGATCGCGCTGGTACGGCCGGGGATGGGATTTGAAGTGCGCGTCAACTGGCTGACCGGAGGCGTCGATATTGTCCCGCAGAAGCCGCTCTGACGGCGAAAGAGGTTTTACGCTGATCGAGGCGCTGGTGGCGCTGGCGATCATCGCGGCCGTGCTGTCGTCGATCGGGACGGTGATCTCCACCACCGTGAAAGGCACACGCTCGATCGACCAGCGGCTGGCCCTGACCGGCGCCGCCGAGACGCTGCTGGCCGCGTTGCCGGCGCGCAATCTCCTGAAACCGGGCCGCCAGTCCGGCGAACTGGCGGGCCATCGCTGGCGGATCGATGTCGCGCCGCTGAACGTGGCGGTGTCGGACGTTCCGCAAACCAGCACCTTCGTGCCGATGGCCGTCAGCATGCGGATGCAGGCGCCGGGTGGCCCGGCCATCCAGGTGGTCACGGTGCGGATCGTGCCAAAGTCCGCCGAATGAGCCCGACCCCGCGACACGCGTTGGCCGGCGAGGCCGGCTTCACGCTGATTGAAGTGTTGCTGGCGACGCTGCTGATGACGGTGATCCTGGCCGCACTGGCGACGGTGACGGCGCAATGGCTGCCGAACTGGAACCGGGGCATGGCGCGCGTGCAGCGCGCCGAGCGACTGGCGCTGGGGCTCGATCGCATCGTGGCCGATCTCTCGGTCGCGGAGATGGTCCCGGTCAACGGCGACGCCAAGACGCCGCTGTTCGAGGGTTCCGAACTGGCCGTCACCTTCCTGCGAACCGCGGTCGGTCCCAATGCGCGTCCGGGGCTCGAGATCATCAGGCTGATCGAGAAGGCCGATAGTCAGGGCCTCGCCATGGTGCGCGAGCGCGCGCCATTCACGCCGATGGCATCAGATGCGCAAATCCGCTTCGCCGATCAGGTCGTCCTGGTCCGTGCGCCGCTTCGCGTCACGTTTTCCTATGCCGGGCCGGATCAGGTCTGGCAGCCGGACTGGCACGGCCAGAAGCAGCTTCCGGAGCATGATCCGCGTCACCGTGCGTGACAGCACGACCGGGCAGGTGCTTGCCGTCTCGGGTGCTGCCACCGTCCACGTCAATGCGGCAGCCGAATGCGTGCGGGCAAAAAACCCAGCGAGCTGTCTGACGGGGACGCAAAAGCCGGATGCGGACAAGAAAGATGCGGACAAGAAAGAGGAGCAGCTCTGAGAGCTGAACCGGCCGGGATGCAATCGGGTCTGACGTCGAAAGCGGGCGGGCGAGGCTTCATCGTCGTGGCGGTGCTGTGGATTCTCGCAGCGCTGTCGGCCCTGGTGCTGATTTATCTGACCTATGTCACCAACACCGCGGTGGTCGTGGCCGGGAGCACCGACCGGGTCCAGGCCGAGGCGCTGGTGACGGCCGGGGTCGAGCTTGCCGCCTATCAGCTGATGACGGTCAAGGAAGGCCAGCGTCCGACCAGCGGGACGTTTAACGCCCGGGTCGGCCGAGGCCGGGTGTTCGTAACCTTCCGTTCCGAGGCCGCGCGCGTCGACCTGAACGTCGCGCCGAAGGCGCTGCTCTCCGGACTGATGACCGGGCTTGGCGCCAGTCCGTCGGACGCACCCTCCTATGCCGATCGCATCCTCGCCTGGCGGGCGCCGACGGAACTCGGCGACGACGATCCCGAGAATTCATTCTATCGGACCTCCGGATCGCCTTATGTTCCGCGCCACGCGCCGTTCCCGGCGGCCGAGGAATTGTGGCTGGTGCGCGGCATTCCGCCCGCCATCGTCGAGCGCATGCTTCCGTTCGTGACGGTGTTCAGCAATTTGCCGACGATCAATGTCCTCGATGCCGCGCCGCAGGTGCTGGCGGCGCTCCCGAACATGACACCGGAGAATCTGCAATCGGTGCTGGCGCAACGCGCCGACCCCACAACCGACCCGCAGGCGCTGATCGGGATGGTCGGCGGCGAGGGCGCGACGCTCGCCGGTTCCCGGGCCTACCGGATCGCGGTCGATGTCGAACTGCCGGACGGAAGGCGCAGCGCCGCCGAGGTCGTGATCCTGCTTCTCGAAAGCGGCGATGAGCCTTATCGTGTATTGTCGTGGCGCAATGCCTCCGACGGCAGCACGGCACCGCAAAAGGCCCCATAGATATGATGAACCTGTTCCAGACGATCGGCGCGATCTTGAGTGCCTGGACCGCCAGCGTGGCGGCGGCGTTCATTGCCGGGCTCGATCGTATCGTCTCGCCCCGCGTGGTCCGGCTGGTCGAGGCCGACGACGGCGGATTTGCCGTGGAGGCGGCGGGCAAAGCCGAAAACATTCCCGCGCGAATCGGATTCCGCGACGGAACCCTGTCCGCCCCCAATCTGGCGCCGCTGTTCAGGGGAAGCCGGGTCGAGATCGTGCTGCAGCCCAAACGTTTCCTGTTTCGTCCGCTCGAATTTCCGGCGCGGGCGGCGGATTTCCTCGAAGGCATCGTGCGCGCGCAGATCGACCGCCTGACGCCCTGGAGCGCCAGCGAGGCGGTGTTCGGCTGCAGCGCGCCCTCGGCAAGCGGCGCCGAGAGCATCACCACCATGATTGCCGCCACCACGCGCAAGGTCGCGATGTCCTATGTGCAGGCGGTGTCGGGCTTTCACCCGGCATCAATCGCAATCTGCACCGATGTCGGCGAACGCGATGCGGGGCGCGTAAAAGTGTTCGAGCAAAAAGCCCGCGGCCATCTCGACGCGGCGCGTGTCAGCCGGGCGCTGCTGATCGGGCTCGGCGCGATCGCTGCGGCGGCGCTGGTTTCGGTCGCGGTGGCGTCCTATGTGGCCGATAATCTCGGTACCCAAGAGGACGAACTGGCGCGGCAGATTTCGGCGCGGCGCGCGGCCATTCGCGCCGGCGCCGACGGCGGTGACCGCTCGCCGATCGCAGCGCTTGAACGGCGCAAATACGAGACGCCGGCCAGCATCATCGTGCTCGAGGCGCTGAGCCAGGTGCTGCCCGACCATACCTACGTCACCGAATTGCACCTGGCCGCCAACAAGCTGCAGATATCCGGCATTACCCGCGACGCGCCGTCGCTGATCCCGCTGATCGAGCAATCGCCACATTTCACCCGCGCTACCTTCTATGCGCCGACGACACGCGCGCCGTCCGATCCCGGCGAGCGCTTTCATATCGAGACGCGGGTCGAACCGAAGAACACGGTGGCGCCATGAGCACGACTAACATTGGAACTGGCAGCGTCGGCTCGGTTAACTTCGTCACGCGCACGCTAACGCGTTCGCCGCTGATTGCGGTCGTGCTCTATCTGGCGATTACCTGCGGCCTACTGGTGATCACCGGCCTTGCAGTCGCGAATATCCTCGATCACCAGCGGGCGCTGGCGCAGACCTCCGATCTGCTCGACCAGTTGCGCGGCCGCAAGGCGCGTGGCGCGGCATCGCACTCGGTCGAACATCCCGGTACGCCGTTCCTGGAGGGGCCGACGGTGACGGTCGCGGGCGCAGCCCTGCTGCAGCGGGTCGCAACCGCCGTCGGCAATGTCGGCGGCACCATCCAGTCCTCGCAGGTCGATGTGCTGGGCACGCAGGCCAAGGACGGCTTTGTCAGCCTCGTCGTCAGTTGCGAGATGGAGCAGCCGGCACTGCAAAAGCTGCTGTACGACCTCGAGGTCGGCATGCCCTTCCTGTTCGTCGATCAACTCGACGTGCAGGTGCCGCAGACGACGGCCCTGAACGAAAACGGATCGGGACGGGTCAAGGTCGTGCTCGGCGTGTCCGGGCAGTGGCAGGGCAGCAAATAGACGGAAGCATCCGACGTTTCTGAAATGACCGCGCTGCCGCGGGTTGGGGGCATGGCGACTCGCTAAGGCTCATTTGATCTTGTTGATGCGACGCAAGTCCTCATCGATCCGCGACTGCCAATTCCTCCCCTTTGCTTTGTACGCTTCGAGCACCTTTCCAGACAGCCGGAGAGAAACCAGCTTTTTCGTCGGTGCCTTATTCGGACCGCGACCTTTACGGATCGATGCAGCGAGCTGGGGTAAGGCTTCTGCAAATGGTCGCGCCTTAGCAAAGTCTTTCCTGGTCCATTCTGGATTATCGCTCACTTCACGAAGATCGTTGGCGCTATAACCCTTCATCTTCTTAGCGTTCGGCATATAGCTTCCTTTCGTTCCTGCTGGCTGGGCGCATGCTGATGACGCTGATAGCCTCCTTACCCAGGGAGACAAACACCACCACGATCACGCCGCGGATGTTCTTGCCAATGCCGGCCCAACGTCTGTTATACGAAGGCAAGACCAATGCGTTGTCGAAAAATGTCTCATTGAGATCGGCGAAGTCCAAACCATGCTTTGCAAGGTTGGCGAGGCGCTTTGGTTCATCCCAAACGATCTTCACAAGTTATATTGTAGCTACAATATGATGCAGCGTCAAGGCGCGCATCGAATTGACCAAGCGTACTTGGCGACGTCTATGCAGGCATAGCTCGTGGCATTGCCGGAGAATTCATCCTCGCAGGTCGCCGCCAGCCAGAAGCCGTTCAGAACGCAAGGAAGATCGGCCATCTGGTGCCGACACCCGTTTCGGCCATATTCTCGCGGGCCCGCCATTTGACATTTAGAAGACGTGTCCCTTCGGCAACATTGCCCCGTTCTGGCGCTGGAACGGCGACGGCTTCGGTGCGCCGTGTTGATCGAGAGGGTGGTTGGGACTAGGCTGACGGCCGAATTCGCCACCGGCTTTGGTTTGGCTGGCGTTTGGGGACTGACATGGCGAGGTGGCTCAAAATTCTTGGTCTGGTACTGCTCTCCGGCGGGGCGCTGACGGTCGGACCAACGCTGGCGGCGACCTCGGCGATGCAGGATATCCTGGCAGACGACACCGCCGGCCCGACTGCCGCTACCGTGGACGTCGGCAGCGTGAAACCGATCTCGAATCCCAACCGGGAAGCGGGCAGGCCACTGCCGAGTGGAAACCCGCTATGGGCCATCCCCCTCTCGGTCCTGACCGCCACCCAGCAACGCCCGATCTTCACGGCGTCCCGGCGGCCGCCGCAGCGCGCCGTGGCTGCGCCGGTCGATCAGGTCAGCGCGCCACCTCCCCCGAAAGTCGCCGCACCGGAACGCCTTTCCCTGGCGCTAATCGGGGCCGTGGTCGGGGCGAGCGATGCCATTGCGGTTTTCCTCGACCAGACCAATCAGAAGATCGTCCGCCTGCGTCAGGGCGAAAACCATGCCGGCTGGGAGCTGAGCTCGGTGCAGCCCCGCGAAGTGACGTTCAGAAAGGCGGGACGGACCGAGGTTCTTGCCCTGAAGCGCCAGGACGGTCCCGCGGGTGTTGCCGACGCTCCGGCCCCCCCCGGACTGGTCATGCCGGCAGCCGCCGGCGGCAACACGGCCTATGCGCCTTTCCTCCCCCGCTCGACCCCGAAGAACGGGGAGTCGGACGGTCTCTAATCTAAGGCTCGCTCGCGGTGCGGTGACCCGCGAGGCGAGGACTTTGCAGAAGTGATGACGCGATCTGATTGAAGCGGAAATCGTTGTCGCGACGGTCGCGGCGCCATTGTGCCCTTACCTCGTCAAAGTCTGTGGTGTTGGACGGACCGGGTGTGAAACTTCGCCCGGGATCATCGCCGCTGCAGCCATTCTGGAGCTACCGTCGCCTAATTTCAATCAAGCTCCCCAGGTTCGTTCTGCCAACCAACATTTCGGTCTCCCAAGGCCATTTTAACCCAGACCTTGTTAACCAGACCTTGCCGACCCGTTTGCCCAAATTTGTACTTTTGAAACGCTGCTCAAGTTTAGTCGCAGTCATCTTTGATTTTCGAAGCGCGTCGCTTTCGGTCGGAAAAAATACGTCCTTCGTAACGTTCTAACGCTGCCACTTGTCGCAGGGCTAAATTCAGTCGCGCGAGGTTATCAGGCCCTGTGGCGCTGCAGGAAAGAATTTTAACGCGCTCAAGCTGAGGGCGATGCAAGAGTAGATGCGCTGCGATTTCTTGCTGCTCGTAATCGGTTTGCTTCCGAGTAATCACGCCAAAAAGTGGACTCGACCGGCAGCGTTTATTTTACGAACGTGCAACAAAATATCCATTACCTGATCGGTCAAGGCAGGTTTCCTTATGTCTTTGTATTTACGCCTGATAATGCGAGCTCCATCAATGTCACCTGCACCTTCGTCGGCGACCTCGTGACCCCAATTCGATAGCGCCTACGAACAGAAGCTGCCTTGGTTGGAGGGCCTCGTTGTTGTTAGAGCGGTCAATCGCATGCCTTGCGCACCTGTCCATGCGGCACGCTGCCGCCCTCAGCAAGCGCATATCAACTGCAGTACACGGCAGGACAAGAAAGAGGCCGCCAACTGGGGCGGCCTCTTGTTCTCTCGAATTATTGGATGGGATCGACCAGCGTACCGATTAGGGTGCAGCTAAAATTCGCTAGTCCGTTCGGCTGGTTGGTAAAGACCTCGACGAAGGGAAACCTACCTTGGCCCATGAGCCACCCAGTCTGGGTGTCGGTGGCCGCGAAATAACTATTGCTGTTGGCGGTGGTATTGGCAATGGACAGCGGAAGGGCAATCTCGCGCGCGAGGTTGACACCACCGCTCGTTGCCGACACGCCAAAGCGCGCCTTCACCAGCGGAAGGTTGCCGACAAAATTGCACTGGATTCTCTGGACCATCACCAGTTTGTCGGACGGTAACCCTGAGAACCATGCGGCGCAGGAGACGGCTGGGCTAGAACAGCCGCCGCCGATTGTTTCGTCATAGTAGGTCCCGTAGCGGAGTGGGGCCGCATGGGCCTGGGTTCCGATGACGAGTGCGAGGATAACAACTGCAAATTGAACGAAACGATCAAACATTTCAGCCTCCCAGTTGTGAAAGGCTGCATTCCAGCGGTACTAACGGGCTGTGTCAATAAAAACGCCGAGACCGGACGGGAAGGCCGCCGATTGAGACGGCCTTCCGTTCTGTCTGCGTTATGAAATCGGGGTCACAAGATCTCCGATGATGGTGCAGTCCATACTAAAATTGGATGACGTATTATTGGACCCCAGCAGCACGGAGGGAAACCTGCCTTGGCCGACAAGGTAATGGGTATCTTCTCGCATGTTTACGACATAAAAGCCTGCGACGAACTGCGGCGCGGAGAACGACATGCGGAGATGTCGTGTTAAAGGGTTTCCGCCAAGGGTTGACGATATTTGTAAGATGAGATCTGTCGGCTGCAACTGACTAACGATATTACAGTTAATTTTATTGACCATCAAAAGTTTATCAGCCGGAGTTTGGGAAAAGAAAAGCCGACATGAAGTTGCGATGCAACTGGTCGAGACAGTCTCATCGTAATACGTCCCGTAGGTGAGCGGTGCGGCCCCGGCCGGACTTCCGAAGACAAGGGCCAGCGCGACGAGAGCAAATTGAGTAAATCGAGAAAACATTTCAGCCTCCCAGTTGTGAAAGAGGCTGCATCCAGCGGTACTAACCGGGCCGTGTCAATTCCCAGTCGCCATTCTGTCCGCATGGCGAGGTGTGATGCATCGAATTGAAGGCGGAGGAGTGGCCGCATGAGCGAGCCAGATCGGCAACGGGCGGCACCGTGCCGCCCTTGGCGAGCGAATATCAGTTGCAATGCGCGCTAGGAAGACAAGAAAAAGATGCCGCCGATTGAGGGGCCTTCCGTTCTGTCTGCGCTATGAAATCGGGGTCACAAGGTCCCCGATGATCGTGCATTCCATATTATATCGGTGGATGAACTATTGGTGTCGACCTGAACGAAGGGAAACCTGCCTTGGCCGACAAGGTAATGGGTATCTTCTCGCAAGTTCGTGAAATACTGGCTTGAGACGAACTGCGGCGCGGGGAGCGACATGCGGAGATGTCGTGACAAAGCTTGCCCGCCAAGGGTTGTCGATATTTGTAAGGTGAGATCTAACTGCTGCGCCGTACTAACGATTAAGCAGCTGATCTTACTGACCATCAAGAGTTTATCAGGCGGAGTTTGGGAGAACTTAATCCGACATGAAGCGCCGTTGCAGTTAGCCGAGACAGTCTCATCGTAATAAGTCCCGTAGCTTAGCGGGCTGGCCTTGGCATGATTTCCGATGACAAGGACCAGCGCGACAATTGCGAATTGGGTTAAACGAGCGAACATTTCAGCCTCCCAGTTGTGAACGAGGCTACATCCAGCGGTACTGCTGGGGCTGTGTCAATTCTCTTTTGCCACTCGGTACGCATGGCGAGGTGTACGTCATCGAATTCGAAGCGAAGGCGCGGCTCGTCGATACGGTCTCCGGCTCGATCAATTGTCTCATGGCGTCAGTCGCGAGCGTATATCCGTGCTGGCAATGGTGCCGCGGTCCAGAGTCATGACGGCTATGTCAACGACGTGCAGCGATTTGGGACGATCATAAAAATGTTGAGGTGCGAGGAAGAACAAAGTCCGGCGTGACGAGGAAGTCGCCGGTCGCGTGATCAGTTTGACCGCGTCGCGATTTTTCAGCGGCGAGCGCAACAGGATGTCGATTAGAGCAGTCAGCGATAAGCCGTCGTTCAGCGTGACCGGCGCGCGGTCGTCGCCATGAACCTGCCTTAAGGCGTTGACAATCGCGGCGACGGTGTTCGGATCCCGCATCCATGTCTCTCCGGTCGCCTACCAACAAACTACAAGAGTTTGGCTCTTACGCTCAAAACCAGTTTCAACTTCGTGACCGTATAAATACTTCGGCTGCCACAGAAGCGAGAAACGCCCCGCCCGCCCCACTGAGTGCCGTTGGAAAATCAGAAACGCGATCTGGCGTTAGTCCTTGTAGTGCTTCCAGCAACCCAGCCGTTGCCATTAAAACCAGTCCGACAACGCGGGGGCGGCGCCGAGCAAGGCAGGCGATAAAGGTCACGGCGAAAAAGCCAAGGAAGTGTTCAGTCTTCCAACCTAGCATTGGACGTAGTTGCCAATTTGCGCCCAAAGCGGCGTAAGCGATCAGGCCAATAGAATAGACGCGATGCTGCAAACCCTTTACGACAATCCGCTCCACGTTGTACCTTTCAGTGCGCTTGATGTGGATCAACGTCCTGCGTTGCGCGGTCGGTCATATGGCGGCGATAGTCCCACTGCGCATGAGGAGTGCGGCTGCCATGCGACTTCATTCATATCGCGATGAGAGCCACTCCCGACACTTCGATTTGATCGGCGGAGGTGGCCACCCTTGGTCGATTGACCTTGTCTCCGCAACAGTAACGGTTGGTTGCCAGCAGATTTGTCCAAAAGTTCGAGGGATTGAAGGGCAACCGAGTTTATCGGATCACCGCCGCCGGGTTGAGAGACATCCTCAAGATGATAACTTTGCCCGTCACGCGGAAGCGCCACGGCCACCCATTAACCAGCGAAGAATTTAGTGCGCCATATTCGCTAACGAACGAAGGACATGCAGCTTTGGCAGAAATGACACGACGACAAGCTGCATAGCCGAAGAAACGCGACTACGTCCGTTCTTCCCCCGATAGCAACCAAAATGCGGACATCGCGGGAGGTCCATTTCGTGCCGATTGTGTTGAAAAACTCTTTTTGGGGTGGCGCACGAAAATTCCTAGAGCTGCTGATGCGCCTTACGGGGGGCGACGTGAGGGACCATATCAATTCATCCAAAATCGATCGAGGGGCCCCCGCAGTGGCGCTGACAAGCGATGCAGCAACAGAGATGCCCTGAGATCGACTTTCGCGAGATTTTTTGCGTTGTTCGATTTTCGAGTTTTTCAACACAATCTGCCAACAAGCGACATTCTGAAATGAAAGGGGCCGCCAACCAGGGCAGCCTCTGTTCGTCGGCGCTATTGAATTGGGGTCACGAGGTCACCGACGATGGTGCAACTCATATTGATGAAGCTCGCATTAGATGTTGATACAAAGACATAAGGAAACCTGCCTTGACCGATGAGGTAATGGATATTTTGTTGCACGTTCGTAGAATAAACGCTGCCGGTAAGCGCCGGGGCCGGAAATGATAGCGCATAGTTTCGCGTCGACACAGCTCCCCCGCCAATACCTGCGGATATTTCTAAAAGGACTTGTAGAACAGGTGCTCCCGTAGAAGCCATCGTGCAACTTACCTGACTGACCATTGTGAGCTTGTCAGACGGAAGCTGGGAGAAGTTAACCCGGCAAGCGTTGCCGTTGCACAAGTTTGTAACAGTCTCATCATAATAAGTCCGGTAGGTGAGCGGTGCAGCATTGGCATAATTTCCCATGACAAGGGCGAGCGTAACAGAAGAGAATTGAGCTAAACGAGCAAACATTTCAGCCTCCAAAATCAAGATGTGAAAGAGGCGGCATTCCACCGGCACTAACAGGCTATGTCAACGCGGAAGGTCGGGACCGGGGCAGGAAGGCCGCCTGAGGCGGCCTTCCGTTCTGTCTCGTTATGAAATCGGGGTCACGAGGTCTCCTATTAGAGTGCAATAGATGCTATAGTTGGTCGCTGAACCAAGACCGGCCTGGAATTCCCCAAGCGGAAACCTTCCTTGGCCGATAAGGTAATGCGTGTCTTCCCGAAAATTTGTGTAATAGGCACCGGCCATCAATACGGGGGCAGGACGCGCAAGCGGAAAATATCGGTCAGGCTGTTGGCGACCTCAAGTCGCCAGAGTACCGGCACCAACGCGCCATTGTTGGCGATCGCATCGAATACCCGGCGGATGGCATCGGTCGTCTCGTCACCGTAAATCCAGGCAAGCGTGGCGGAGCTATCAAGTATCAATGAGCTCACGGGCGATCTTCGTCGCGGAAGGCTTTCCATTCTGACCAGTCAAAGGGGCCAAGCTTCAACTGCTCGGCGAGCTCGCGGATGCGGCGTACGGCGGCATGGGCTTCCTCACGATTGAAGCCGAGCTTTGCGGGAACCAGACGCGCGACCTCCTTGCCGTGGCGGGTGATGGTGATTTCCTCGCCGCGCTCTACCCAATCTAGCAGCTGACCAAATTTGTTCTTCGCCTCAAAGGCGCCAATTTCGCGCATGTTCATCTTCCGATCTAGCTTAAGCTAGTTTAATATTTGCAGATCAGCTTGTCTGCTTGTATTTCCAGCCTCGGCTAGCGAGATACGCGCACGTCGCGTTGGCGGTGCCGATCATTCGATACGCCGGGTCGAAATCCAGAGCATCCGCGCTGTAGCGATGGGATCGATGGCCCGCCTCTCCCACCATGCGACCTCGTTGCCGAAGTTGTGGATGTCGCGGTGATGGGTTCTGCACAAAGGTACCGTGAACTCGTCACTGACCTTGCGCCCCATCGCGCGAGGCTGCGTGAATTTCAAATGATGAGCGTCAGCCGGGCTTCTCGCGCAGATCAGACACGGCTGCGAGCCGACGAATCTCAGGTGGGCTTTGTCGCGTAGCCGCCGCGGTTCGCTGATGGTGAGGACGCTTTTGTCGATCTTGCCGGGAGCGGGATCGGCCTGGACAGGTGCCGGAGTTGCAGGGCTATCATCGACCTCCGGGCCGGAGGCAACCTGATAGGGAGCCGATGGTTCGGCGATGGGCTTGATCTTTCTCGGCCGTCCCCTTAGCCGTTTGATGGCGTCGGTCGGTGCCGGGAGCGGCTGAGGCAGGATTGGGCCAGCTGGCTCGGACGTCGGTTGATCCGTCGCCAGCGCCTCTACCGAAGGCGCTTGCTCGGCCATCCGACCAGCTCTCGAGGCGTCATCCAAGGAAAGGCGGTTCTTGGCCTTCAGGATGGAGATCGCGCGGGAATGAAGGTCATCCTCCGACAGGGTTTCGATCTCATGGACCAGGTGCGCCCTGATCGCAGCGGACTCTTCGGCGTTAAGCTTTTGCGGGACTGGCGGGTTGGCCCGGTTACCGGTTTGGAGCTGGCTCGGTCGGGCAGTTACCCGCACAGCGGTGGGAATGGGAGCAAGGCCGGTAGCGGCGGACTTGTTTCCCTCTGGCGGGTCGTTGGTGATGTCGGGCGGCGCATCGAGGTCATCCTCACCAGCGATCCCCACCATTGTGAACAGCGCGTACCTGCGCGCATAGGTCAAAGCCGCCCCCATCCGGCGGGGGGCTGAGGTCTCCGATAGCTGACAGACCGGCCAGTCCGAGGAGATCCACTCCCCTGACGTGTGCAGGAGCACGGTGGTCAAGTTGACTGTGCCGCTGGCGCGATCAATGTCGGTGGTCTGAGCTACGGCGATCTGCTGGCCGCCCAAGGTCTTTCTTATGATATCCAGGCCGCTTGCGAGTGAAGCGTAGCGAAAGCTTTGCGGACTGTCGCAGCGGGTATTGAAGACCGTCCCAACCATCGCCTTCTCGGGATTGGACAGTTCTGTCTGGGCTTTCGCGAGTGCAGTGGCGATGGCCGCGACGCTTTCACTGGACCGATGCATGGGAAGCCTCCATCTCGACCAGATCAAAGCTGACCGCGCCTGACTTGGACCGTTTCGCCCGGATTCCATGGCCCATGGCCTCCTTGGCATCGTCCGGCATCAGCCTCTTGAGCTCGCTCTTGGCCCGCTCGTGGTCGGCGTGGGCCTGCTGGGTCTGGCAAAATAGCCCGGCGAAATCGGCCCAGGAGTTGGAGGCGTTCATGTCGACCACACGGACCGTCTCGATGCGCGGTTTCGGAGGCTCGCAATCGAACAGCGCGGGGTCTCTCCAGTCTTCACCGCCCGCCAAAAAGCCTTTTCGGCGGCGATCAGGATGGTCTGGTAGATCGGGTCGGCTTCGATCGAGATCTCAATCCATTTTCCGCCCCCGTTGATGATGGCGAGGACGGATTTCCGGGTGCCGGCGACCAGCATATTGTGCTGGAGTTGGGCCATGTGCTTTTCGGCCGCCGCCTCCTCCGAGAACGACCACGGCAGCATGAACTTCGCCTCAAAGACGGCGCCGGTTTCCTTGACCAGACCATCCAGCGTGGCGGCCATCCAGGGGATCGTCCGGTGGATGGCATGGTGCTGGATGTCGGAAACCCGATGGCCGGAGTTCAACTCGTACCAACGGCGGTTTAGGTCCTCCGTGACGAGGCCGAGTTGGACGATCAGGACGCCTGATAGGTCCGGGGGAGCCTCCTCGCCCCGTTTTTCCTTCCAGAGCCGTGTAAGAGCCTTCTCGTCCTTGCCCATGATGATCCGGGCGTCCGAACCGCCAATAAAATGACGCCGATCATGTGTAGACACGGCAACCCGAGGCATAGCTCTGCCATTCACCGAAATGGTGCTTCTAGTCATTTGATTGCTCCGAATCTGAATTTTCTGATACAAAGGGATCATACACGATGATCTAAAAGGATCAAGCGCTTTGTTTAGCCCTTCTCAAATTCGTGCTGCACGGGCTCTTGTAGGATGGTCGCAAACCCGGGTCGCAACTGCTGCTGGCCTATCCATTCCTACCGTTAAGCGAGCGGAGGCTGATGGCGGCATTCGGGTGTCAGAGGATGCCGTGGTCGCAATAGCGTGCGCCCTCAAAAAGGCTGGCGTCGAGTTCATCGCAGAAAACGGTGGGGGAGCGGGCGTACGTTTGCGCAAAGCGAAACGATAGCCCCGCCGAATACTACTGTTAGCAAATCTGGTTTTTAGCAGCAAAACTACGCCGTTAAATCACAGCACTTTCGCCTGCTTCAACTTTGCGATCTCGCTTGTGCTGAAGCCGAACTCGCCAAGCACCTCATCGGTCTGTTCGGCGAACTCAGGCGGTCGCGCTCGCGGGTTTTCCTGATCATTTTTTCTTTGTAGGTGAAGCGATTGGAGCGTCTTTCCCGGGGTCGCCTTTGTCACCCTTGTCACCCTTGTCGCCCCTTTCACCTTTCTCGCCCTGAGCTCCTTGCGGGCCCGGTGGTCCGGGCGGACCTTCGAAACATCCAGCCAGCGTCAGGACGGTGGCGGCAAGAATCATAATCGTGAGCGAACGCATCATTCTCTCCAAGTCCTGCCATGGTTGTCGGAGCAACAGATCAAAACGCCGCGAAGGCCCGAGGAGCTCAACTGGCCGCAGGGTATTTTCTGCGGGCAGTTCATCGCGCCCCCGCCAACCTTCATTTTAGCAGATTACCCTGATATAGTTCGACCGTTCAAAAAGAGGTGTTTTTGGTCACTTGGTTGCAATCTAATTTTTGGGCGCGGGCTGGTCGGCGTCCTGCGTCAGCGTATCGATCTTGATGACGTTGGCCCCCGTCCGCGAGCTGCTGAACCCGAATCGGTCCCGAGCGGAAGCGGAGTGAGATCGATCACGCTGAAGCGGGACAGGGCTTGCGAGGCGCGCGGGAATGTCATTCGGGGGCGCCGGGAAGAGCGGGCCGCCAGGCTTTCGAGGGTTCAGCCGTACAACCTTTGACCGCCGCCGCCGGAACGCTTTGGAAACAATTTTTTGCCCCGAATCTTTCACGATCCCGGTGAACGCTGCGACGTGGCTTTCGAGGGTGCACCGCCTCTTTCAGACGGGAGCCCTGCCGCCTGCCGGGAGCGGCTGGCGGCAATCGAGGCGAATTGCGCAAAAGTTCGAAACGGCAAATTAACAGGGGGAAGGCATGAGTCGCACTGGTTGTGTTGACCGACCGGAGTGACCGCGACCGCCTTCGACACCTGTGGGCTCCGAAGTGTCATCCGAACGCTGATAGAAGCTGAAATTCTTATTGAGAACCAAGGACTAACGATGAAGTCCACGCTCGGTACCAAGGCCCAGGATGGCTTTGACTTCGGCTTCCAGATGGATGGAGCCGAACTGTACACTGGCTTTCAATTCTCGCCCCCCTCCACCTCCGTTGGCGGGGCCGCGTCCAGCGTTGGCGGGAGCGCATTAACCGGTGGCGGGCATGCATCCGACTTGGACAATCCTGTCGAGATCCCGAGGTCCGCCCTGACGGGCGAGGCGGTCGAAGCCCTGGACGCTCAAAGCGGCCCGACTTCCAGCTTCTCCATGGTGACGGGTGGTATCACCATCAATCTCTTGTTCGATGCCGCAGCCATGGCTGCGCCGGCAAGCTTCCGGGCGGGCATTCAGCAGGCGGCATCGATATTGACTGCGACGATCTCCGACAAGATCACTGTCAACATCAACGTCGACTATAGCGGCACCGGTGGTGGCGCGGCTGCCGGTCCGAGTGGCGGCCAGTATCTGAGCTATTCGACTGTCAGAGCGGACCTCATTAACAACGCGACAGCGGGCGATGCGACTTTCAATGCCTTGCCGAGCGGGTCGTCGATCCAGGGGCAATCCAGTGTCGCCGTCTGGAATGCACAGTTGAAGCTTTGGGGGGTATTGGGCGCAAACGACACCACCACTGCGGACGGCAGCGCGACCTTTGCGACCGACATCAATCCGAACTTGCTGGTCGGCGTTGCCCTTCATGAATTGACCCATGCGATGGGCCGCGTCCCCTATGGTGCGCCCCAGAGTTCGTCACCCGACATTTTGGACCTGTTTCGCTTTACGAGCCCCGGAACGCGGCTGATCTCTGGCGATAATACTGCCCCGGCCGCCTACTTCTCCCTGGACGGAGGCAATACGAAATTGGCCGACTACGGCCAGAACTCCGATCCGAGTGATTTTCTCAATAGTGGCGTGCAGGGGGGGAACGATCCGTTCAATGAATACTATGGTGGAGGTACGCTCCAGAGCCTCACGACTGCCGACAAACAACAGCTTGATGCCCTGGGCTTCCATACTTTAACGCCCCCTACGACGGTCATCGAGGCGGTGGGATCGACGAGCCTGGTCGAGGTGGGCTCGTACTATTATCTCGATAGCATCAGCAATGGTTCGGGCCAGGAGCTGAAATATGGCAGTGCGCCAGTTGTCGCGGGTCAGTTTGGCGCCTGGACGGAGATCGGCACGGAGGTTACGGGAAGCGGCTACGAAGTTGCCTTGAAGATCCCTGGCGCTGATCAATATTCCGTATGGCTGACGGACAGCAGCGGCAATTATGTCTCAACCGCCGTCAGCAGTGTGTCGGGAAATAGCGCGGCGCTTGAAGCTTTCGAAACCAGTTTTCACCAGGATCTGAACGGCGACGGAGTGATCGGCCCTGTCGGAGGAATCGCGCCGGACCCGGCACATCAGATTCACCCCAACGATCTAACTTATGCGAGCACGGCCTCGGGGGCTAATCATTTTATCGATCTTCAAAACTTTGAAGCAAGCTTTCCTGATCTGATCAAGGCCTTCGGTTCGAACATCCAGGCAATGCAAACCTGGTACAACACGAGCGAGCCAACCGAGCACCGCGTGGAGAAATTCGATGGCTTAGACTATATTGCAAGTTATAGCGATCTGATCAGCGCGTTCCATGCCGGCGGGTCAATGCAGGCTGTCGAGGACGCCGGAGCCTCGCATTACATCAGCTCCGGTTTAAATGAGAATCGAACGACGACATTTAATGGGTTGGACTACATTGCCAGTTATTCTGATCTGATCAAAGCCTTCGGCGCGAATAGTGACGCTGGCGCTTTCCATTTTATTGAGGCTGGCTATCAAGAAGGTCGCAAGACGACGTTCGACGGCCTAAACTATATTGCGAGCTATCGCGATCTTATCCACGCTTTCGGAGCCAACGAACAAGCTGGGGCCGCCCATTTCATCAGTAATGGCTCGGCGGAAGGTCGAACGACAACATTCGATGGATTAGCATATATCGCGCAGTACACCGACCTCATGAACGCCTTCGGCGCAAATAATGACGCGGGAGCGAGCCATTACATTACATCTGGGGTCAATGAAGGCCGAAACAGTGCTGGTTTCAATGTCGGGGCCTACGAACAAGCGCACCCGGACCTGATTGGGCACTTCGCATCAAACGATGCATTTCTGACCGCTTATATCAATACTTACCACAACACGGGGGCGTTTCTGGTGTAGAAGTGGGTTCTACCGTTTATCTTATTAGAGAACGGGAATGCAGAAGCATCTGGTTAGGTCCGGCGAAATGCCGTGGCGTTGTCCCGGGCGCAGCACGGTGTTCGGAAGTAGTATGGCTCAAAGCGGATCTCGCCTCGCCCGAAGCCTTATTGCACAGCATGCGCTGCCGCACCACTATACGACAGCCCTGAAGCGCAGAGCCCGGCCTTCCCATCGGCCGGGGCCGTTTTCCCGACATCCGAACAGTTTGTTTTCATCCCGTGTCCCGGCCATCGCGGTGATGTAGATCGTGGAGTTCGCCTGTGTGGTTTAGCTAAGCGGCGTCACAAGATCTCCCACGATTGTGCAACTTATAGTCGCGACAAAGTTGGGTGCTCCAACCGCGACTTCGACATACGGAAATCTTCCCTCTCCAATAAGGTAGCGCACATTTTGTTGATAAACAGCGCCTGCATATAAGGAAAGCGCAGTCACCAGCGGAGGATTAAATGGAAAGAGCAGTTCACGAGATATGGGACTCCCGCCTGCGGACGTCGCAACTCGCAAGAGAAGCGCGTACGGCTGTCTAGTTGAAGAAATGTAGCACGATATCTGCGAAACCATCAGAAGCATGTTTGACGGAGTTTGCGAAAAATTCAGTCGACAGCTGGTTGCAGGCGCGCTGGCGCATTCTATCCCGGCAACTGTCTCGTCATAATATGTCCCGTAAGTCAAAGGCTGAGCGCTGGCTTGGTTACCTCCGAACACCAATAAGATTGTGACAACTGCAAAAGAAATCAGTCGAGTAAACATTTTCAGCCTCCAAAAATATTAAAAGGCAATTTCAGTCGAATTTTGTTTCGGTGTCAATCAGTCCGTGGTGCTTTTTAAAGCGGCGGGACCGGCAGTCCTACCCGATTATGATTGCTGGGGTTTCACCGCCTTGCCGAAAAAGGAAGCCGCGGAGCCCGAATGGCAAGCCGCAATCGAAGCGCTTATGGCGGTGGTTAAACACCGAGGCCCGACCATGTTCGTGCGCATCGGTGTCATGAAAACGGTGAACCGCCAGGGGCGAAGGGTGGAAAATGATCAAAACCGAGGCTGATTTAGTCCGCGAGGCCTATCCAGGAGGGCACTCATCTTGGCCGGCTTCGCCGGCTCCGTTCAGATCGGAATGAAGCTAACCGAAAATCTTAAGCAGTTCTTGCAGCCGGATAAGGGAAATGAGACTTACGTCGCTGCCGGTTTGTATCGAATCTGTTCTGTTTGCCGGGGGGCGGGCACGGCGCTGATCCGCACCGTGTGTTCGGGATCCTCGACGAGCAAAAGCTTGCAGCCGAGCGCACCCAAGCGACTTCTTGCTGAAGCCTTTGACCTGCTTCGGACCCAATAATTTGCCGACTTGGCCGCATGAACTCGTCATAGGAAGCGATCAGTCATACTTTCGATAATTGGGCGGCGGCGCCACGAGCATTATCACCAAGATAGATTCCGAGGTCGGGGCGCGAGCTGCTGGAGCGGCTTGCGGAGGTGGAGAGGCGGCTGATCGCCACATGCAAGCGCTACAACGTGGGTTGGACCATCCTGCGCCCGACCATCATCTATGCGGAGGGCCGCGACGGCAACGTCTCGCAGACGGCACGGCTCTGTTCGACAGTTCGGTGTGCTACCTTTGATGGGCAACGGCCCCGGGCTGCGGCAGCTCGTGCGCGGAAGACCTGTCGATCGGTGCCATTACCGCGGCCGCAGGGGGCGCGGCATGGAAAACCTATGCGCTGCCGGTGTGACGATCAGCTATCGTGAGATGGTCGGTCAGATTTTCGACGTGCAAGCCACGCCCGATCTATCCGCGCCTCCGCTTGTTGTCTGGCGGCGGGCATTTGCCTTAGCAAAGCCGTTCTTTCCGAATGCAAATGCCGCCATGGGCGCCCGGATAGCAAAGGACATGGCGTTCGACCCGGCCGCGGCGGTCCGCGACTTCGGCTGGAATTCGCGGGGATTTCATTTGCGATTTGAAGATCAAGATTGATGGTCTAAGAGAGGTCGTCTGCATTTCCAGCGCTGCGCGGCTGCGAAAGCCTCAATCAGGAACCATCCCAGTTGCCGTTAGCAAGCCCTAAAGTCGTCATTCTGCTCGCGACCAGAAACGGCGCAGCATTTCTTCAGGAGCAACTCGACTCCTATCGGACGCAGACCTATCGCAATTGGGAATTGCTGGTGTCCGACGATGGCTCGACGGACGATACGATCAAGATCGTCGAAGAGTTTGCGAAGTACGTTCCCCAGCGGGTGCTGGTGCGACAAGGGCCGCAGCTCGGTTTCTGGCAGAATTTCGTGTCGCTGGTCAGATCCGACGATATCGACGGGGATCTGTTCGCCTACAGCGATCAAGATGACGTTTGGTTTCCGGAGAAGCTTGGCCAAGGCGGTGAGCTGGTTCGAGGCGCGTCCGACCGATCAGCCTGCTCTCTATTTTACGCGAACCGAGTTAATGGAAGAGGGCGGCGCGCCGATTGGCTTCTCACCGCTGTTCGTGCGCGCGCCGACCTTTCAGAATGCGCTGGTGCAGAACATCGGCGGCGGCAACACCATGGTATTCAATCGGGCGGCGCGGCTGGCGCTTCGGGCCACGCCGGCCGATGCTACACTGGTGGCGCACGATTGGTGGACCTATCAGGTTGTGACGGGGATCGGCGGCACCGCGCATTACGACCCCTGGCCCAGCCTTCGATACAGGCAGCATGGGCTCAATCTGATTGGCGCGAATATCGGTCTGCGGGCGCGGCTTGTTCGATCATCGGCATTCCTGTCCGGCCGCTTGGTGATGTGGAATGACGTCAACCTGAATGTGCTGGGCAGGATGCGACACCTGCTAACGCCGCACAATGCACTCGTCCTCGACCGTTACGCCAGGATCCGTCTGGCCGCGTGGCCGATGCGGCTGTGGCTGGTCTGGCAGTCTGGTGTCTACCGGCAAAGCTTCGTCGACAATCTTGGGCTTTTCGTCGGGGCACTGTTTGGCCGCCTGTAACGAACGCTCACGCCAGTTCGACGCAGTCTCTTTGCTCTCCGAGTGCATTTCGAGCATCTCCTCGAGGGAACCTGCCGCTTTGATATTGCCCTAATTCATCCAGATGAGCGCTTTCAGAACTGGCGGCAGGTCTTGGTACTGTGTGGGAATTGGGTCGAACAAGGGCCACGGCAACATTTTGTAAGAGCAATGGCATTTGCAAAACGCCGCATGAAGAGCTGGAATGATGTAGACTTGGAAGCCCTTGACAGGATGCGGAGCCTGCTTTCTCCGTCGCCTTTGGATCATTTCGCGCGCGCACGGCAAAGCGCGCTGCTACGGCGCATTTACCTGCTGCGCCGATCCGGAATCTATCGTCAGAACGCCCGGGAGAGGATTGGAGTGTTTGTCGGAGCCATATCTAAGCGAACCCCGTTACTGCGGAGGAGGTTTGCAGAACGACTTCGACCAGGCCGACCGTCATAACGTGCCCTTGGTCGGATGGACTTGGTGCAGACGTTGCTACAAGGGGTGGCTAAACGTAACCTGTTAGACGACAAGTGACTCCTCGCAATCATGACCGACCTTGGCGAGTTGTTGTACTGTCTCTCACGCAACTAGGAGAGTGGGATGCATTTTCGCGTTGCTATGGCCCGGCTGATCGACTGTCACTTTGTAAATCGCGTAAGGAGCGCCATCGTCCAGCCGGCAGGCCAGCGTCAGATTAGGTCATCGATCCGTACTGCTGAGCGGGCCTACGCTGAGCACGTAGTTCCGGGAGCGCAGGATCCATACCATTCTGTTTTCCCGGAGTTCCTAAATCTATGCCGTGCAATTAGTCGCCCTAGAATTCTTGAAATTGGCGCAAGGGAAGTCAGTGGAAATAGCAGAAAACAATTTCTGCCGGCGGATGCAGATTACGTGGGCTTCGACATACACAGCGGACCAGGCGTTGATACTGTAGGAGATGCTCATAAACTTGGAACAATCTTTGAGCCATGTTCTTTCGATGCGGTTATGTCCTTCTCGGTTTTTGAGCATCTCGCTTTCCCTTGGAAAGCTGCCCTGGAAATCAATGCCATACTGAGGCTCGGCGGAATCTGCTTCGTAACAACGCATCCCTGTTGGCCCGCACACGAATTGCCGTGGGATTTCTGGCGTTTTCCGGTAAACGGGCTGCGTTTACTTTTCTCAGCAACCGGTTTTGAAATTATTGCAGCAAAGGAAGGTTTGCCGGGCAGACTTCATTCGTTGGTGTCGGATGAGGCTACGCGAGCAATCCCCTACGAAACATTGAATTTAGGCGTCGCGATCATTGCCAAAAAGATCGCGGATTACGATCGAAACAGACTAAAATGGGATATCTTTTTGGAAGAGATCGAGGACACAACTTATCCAAAATGAGGAGAAGCGCTCAATTGGTGCTTTACTCCGTCGGAAATCGACGCCGACCAATGACGATACGCTCGCGCTCCCGCTCGCACGACTAAGCAAAGCAAATTGGGCCGATGAGATACGGCTGTCGTGGCGTTCGGGCGTCTCTCGTCAGAATGCGACTGGGACAACAGCGATGTATATCGGCGCTAATTTCGGACGGATATGACCCTTACGCGACGGCGTTTACACTCTCGGTATAAGCGGTCAGCACGGCTTCGATATCGTCAAACATCCTGATCTGCCCGCGCTCCATCCAGACGGCCTTTGTGCACCACTTTCTGCAAATTTCGATGCTGTGGGAGGCGAGAACCAGAATGCTAGCGCGCTCGACGAAGCCCTCAACGCGGTGCTGTGCTTTCGCCAGGAATGACGCGTCTCCTGCCATAATCCATTCATCCATCAACAGGATCTCGGGTGCAAAGCAGGTCGCAACGGCAAAGGTCAGCCGGGTCATCATGCCGGAGGAGTAAGTCCGCACAGGAATATCGAGATAATCACCAAGTTCGGTGAACTCGACAATATCAGGCAGATAAGCCTCTATTTCGCGGCGACTTAGCCCAAGCAACATGCCGCGGAGTCGGATGTTGTCATAGCCGCTCAGTTCGCTGTCGATTCCAAGGGAAATGTCGAACAAGGGAGATATCCGGCCGCACGAGAGGACGTCTCCGGCGGAGGGCTGGTAGACCCCAGCCATAACACGTAGCATGGTCGTCTTTCCGGCGCCGTTGCTTCCGATCAGGGCTACACGATCTCCGGCCTTGATGTTCAGCGAAATGTTTCTGAGGGCTTCCACCACAATGCGGTGCTTGGCGTCGGTTGCCATCTGACCGCCCGTACCGCGGAACAGGAGGTGCTTCTTCAACGAGCGGGATCCGGTCTGATAGATAGGGAATGAGACGCTCACGTTTTCCAACGCGAGCAGCGGGTCATGGCTTAGCGCGAGATCCACGTTCAAATCCAATATGCGATGCGACCGCGGAAGCGGCTGAACAGATAAAAAGCCAAGGCCACGTTCAGGATGGTGATGAAGAGAACAGCCAGGTAGTTCGCAGCCGTCGGAAGTTCTCCGAGTAGAGGAGCTCGCACGATCTGCAAGAGATGGAAGAAGGGATTATATTCGGTGATATAGCCATGTCCCTTCAGTGATTCGGGCTTCCAAATTACGGGCGTCAGGAAGAACAGAATTTGAACGACCGAGTTGATGACCTGCGGGATATCCCGAAACCGAGCAGAGACCATTCCAATCGTCAGACTTGCAAACGCACCATTCAAGACAACCAAGAGCAGTCCAACGATCGCAAGAAGCGCAACCGATCCCGGCCATATCCTGAAATAGATGAGAACACCGAAGTAAATTACAAAATTGTGCGCGAAGATAATCAACTTAGCCCAGCCAGCGCGAAATACGTAGACTGAGAAGGGTAGGCTGATCTGCTTGATGTAGGATTCTGAGCCGGTGAACAGCGTCCCACTTTCGGTCAGATAGCTGGCGATCAACGTCCAAACCAAAATCCCTACACAAAAGAACGGAATGAAATCCTCAATTCTCTGCCGGAACAGTTCGGCATAAATGACGCCCAGGGCGATGACCATGACAGCCATGCTGGCGGTCAACCAGAACGGCCCAAGTGTCGAACGCCGGTATCGCTGGAGGATCTCGTTCCAACCGAGAGTTCCCCAGAGAGGCCAAAGCTTCACGCCTTCGATCATATCGGCCCAAGCACTCCTGAGCCCGCGAGACGTGCTGGTGATCGCCCGATTATGCCGCAAGGTGTCAGGCTGATTTAGTGAACTCTGTGTTTGCATGTAGGAAGGCGTCATATCGAGGAGCTTTAGTCCGGTTTGCCCGGAATTGCAAAGGGGTTGACCAGCCCGCCCGGAGGGCGCCCCAAAAGGGAATTTTTGGAGGGAGATGGGTCGATCGCTCACCGATGCAGGAGGGCTATCCGGCCGCGCGTTCCTTCGCTTGAATTCACGTCAGCCACGGCTTCTTGCGGCGCGGCGGGAAGGCTACCTCAAAGCACTTCGTGGCCTCGTTAGAAAGATTGTCATTGTAGAAGGGATCCCGCGATAGCTCGTTCTCCCACGTTTGGAGCATGTATTCGGATTCCCTCTTCAAACGTGCCGCTTTTTCGGCAGAGGCGTCGGAGCCGCGTGAAGCCGACTCGTGGTGGTAGAGGAGTGCCTGTGCGTTCCAAATGTTCCGATACCCCAGACGCCGAATCTTGAGACAAAGATCGATGTCATTGAAGGCAACCGGCAAATTGACTTCGTCCAGACCACCCGCTTCCTGGTACACCGATTTGCGAAGAACAAGACAGGCTCCGGTCACGGCAGAAACCTCAGAGGTGAGAAGATTCCTGCCGAAATATCCCATCGCGTTTCTTCGCAACAAGTAGTTGAAGGGATTCGCGATACCACCGAGGCCCAGAGATAAGCCGCCGTGCTGCACTCGGCCATTCGGATACAACAGTTTCGCGCCTACGGCGCCGACTTCATCCAATACCGCCCAAGAAACCATTTCGAAAAGCCAATCTTGGCTGGTGACTTCGATGTCGTCGTTGATCAAGCCAAGGATGGATCCTCTCGCCTCGGCGGCGGCCATGTTGTTCATGGCAGAATAATTGAATTCGCCGGTGTAAGGCAGAATACGCACGCGCGGATCCAAGCGAAGGTCCTCCAAAAGTGCCCGTGCCACCGGCATTCGACTTTGGTGATCAACGATCAAAAGTTCCAGATGCGGGTAATCTGTTTCATGAAGAAGCCCTCGCGCACAGGCTGAGAGCAAATCGGCTCGATCTCGAGTTGGCACTATCAGGGACACCATAGACGGCGGGGAGGGAAGCTTCCGCGTGATTCGCGTCCAATGCGGTAAGTCCGGATGGGCTTCCACCTCGGCGTGCTCCTGGCGCCGCTTGAGATGTTCAGTCGTGGCCCGCTGAGCTGCGGTCGCACATTCAGCCAACTTAGCTTCCGAGAAGGAGCTAACGCCATACGCGCGGCGCCAGTGATAGAGCACGGTGGGAATATGACGGATCCGATCGGAGGATGTTGCATCCAGACATCGTAGAGCCAGGTCATAGTCCTGACTGCCTTCGAAACCTACTCGAAACCCGCCTACCTTCTCGACCAGGGAGCGTCGATAGACCCCAAGATGACTTATAAAGTTGTGCCCTAAGAAGAGCTCTCTGTTCCAATCTGTCTTGAAATACGGCGTCTGACGGCGGCCTACCTTGTCGATCTGGTCTTCATCGCTGTAGATGATATCCAGATCGGGTTGCTGGTTCAGTGCGACGACAACCTCGTAGAGCGCGTGAGCAGGCAAAACGTCGTCATGGTCCATCAGCGCCACGAATTCGCCTCCTGCGAGTGCCAACGCAGAATTTGAGGCTGCCGAGATGTGCCCGTTTGTGGAACGTCGGACCCACTTGACCCGGTGATCCTCTGCAGCGGCTTGTTGCAAAATTTCCTGCACGTGGGAGCCTGGGGAGGCGTCGTCCGCGATGCATAGCTCCAAATTATCGTACAATTGATGCCGGACGCTCTTGATCGCCGCTTTCAGAGCCCAGGCGGGTGTGTCATAGGCAGGCATTACAACCGAAATGAGCGGGCGGTACTTCAGTCTCCCGATGTGGAGACGAATGGCCTGCTCGTCCGAGACGGAAAGTGTATCGAATTCTTTTACCCACCTCTTGTACCGCTTGTTTTGAAGCTGGTAGCCAAGTTTAGAAATGCGCTTGAGGGGCATCAAGGCCCATCTCGGCAGTCGTCGGGCCCTCGACCTCAGCAAGTCCAGGCCTTCGATGAGCGCAGATCTCGCGAATACGGGAAGCATTTCTCTATGGCGCCTTTAAGAGGACGGAGCCATTCGTTATGGGCATGGCGAACTGTCGGAAATAAAGTCTAAAGAAATACCATCTGGTTCATATTTGAGCTTCCGCAATGCCCGTGATGTAGCGAGCGTAATCACTCTTGCCCAATATGGCACCGAGGCGTGCGAGTTGATCTCTGTCGATAAAGCCCTGCCCAAAAGCGATCTCCTCAGGGCAGGCTATTTTTAAGCCTTGCCGCTTTTCGAGCGTCGAGACGAATTCGGCTGCCGTTAGCAAACTGTCCGGCGTTCCCGTGTCAAGCCACGCGAAGCCACGACCCATTCGCTCGACCGCAAGCTGACCGATACCAAGATAGGCCCGGTTCAGGTCCGTGATTTCCAGCTCGCCCCGTGCTGAGGGGCGTATGTTGGCTGCGAGATCAACTACTTGAGTGTCGTAAAAATACAATCCGGTCACCGCGAAGTATGACTTAGGATGCTTTGGCTTTTCTTCGATAGTTTCGGCCCGGCCGCTTTCGTCGAATGACACTACCCCGTATCGCTCAGGGTCGGATACTTGATATGCAAAAACGGTTGCGCCAGTCGTGCGTGAACGGGCGTTCGCAAGCAATACGGGAAGACCGTGACCAAAAAAGATATTGTCTCCAAGAATGAGTGCAGAAGGGCCGCCTTCCACAAACTTAGCACCAATCATGAAGGCCTGCGCCAACCCTTCCGGTTTCGGTTGCGGAGCGTAGGACAAAGACATGCCCCATTGACTTCCATCTCCTAACAAGGATTGGAACAAAGGCAGATCGTGTGGTGTAGAAATGATCAAGATCTCACGGATCCCCGCCAACATCAGGGTGGTTAGCGGATAGTAGATCATTGGTTTGTCGTACACGGGAAGTAGTTGCTTAGACGTCACCAAGGTCATTGGATAAAGTCGTGTGCCACTTCCGCCGGCGAGGATGATGCCTTTCATGGCGTCACTCGTTCTTTGAAAATTCGGTCCATGCAGTTGGCGAGAGAGACCTGCGCTGAAGGCAACCTAATGCCGAAGACTGAATACAACCTGTTTGTCGATAGTTCTGAGTTAGCCGGTCTCAAAGCAGGCGTCGGGTATTCTGCTGATGTGATCGGGTCAACAGCGGTGTTGGGACCGCCACGCTTGCTGCTCTCGCGGAAGATCTCGCGGGCGAATTCGTACCACGTGATGGCGTCGGGTCCGGCCAGGTGAGTCACACCAGCGTAATCCTGCCGCCATTCGAGTAACTTGCTTGCGATCGAAACGATGGCGACGGCAATGTCGGGGGCATAGGTCGGACACCCCCTCTGATCATTAACGACGCGAAGCCGATCTCGTTCACCAGCAAGTCTCAGCATGGTGCGAACGAAATTATTGCCGAATGGGGCATAGACCCATGATGTTCTGAGAATAACGTGGCGGGGATTTCCGTTTGCTACCGCGATTTCGCCGTCGAGCTTGGACCTGCCGTAGATTCCTTGCGGATTCGTATTGTCGGTCTCGAGGTACGCATCGTCCTTTCTTCCATCGAAAACATAATCTGTCGACAGATGGATTATGGGTATGTCCTGCTCTTTTGAGGCGAAAGCAACCGCTTTGGCTCCATCGCGATTGATTGCGAAGGCCAAGTTCGGGCTCCGCTTCAGCCCTGTCGACTGCGGTGTAATGCGGCCGGATTGATCACGACGTCAGGCTTAAATGCCGCAATTGCGGCCACAATTGAGCTCGGATTGAGCAGGTCAACATTAGGTCGTGAGCCGACGCCGATAACTACAGTCGGGTGGACGGCAGCCACCTCGCGCAACGACCTGGCCACCTGGCCCTCGGCTCCTATGACGTAGAGCCGCATCTCATGCTCTCACAAGTCCGAGACGCTCGCCGCTGTAAACCTTGTCTCTCAACGGTTCCCACCAATCTGTGTTGGAAAGGTACCAGCGGACGGTCTTTTCAATGCCCGTTTCAAAAGTCTCTAGAGCTCGCCAATCTAATTCGCCTTCGAGCTTTGAGGCGTCAATTGCGTAACGGTGATCGTGACCTGGGCGGTCTGGCACGAACTGGATGAGATCGTGATGTGAACGGTCCATGGGTCTCAACTTGTCCATCCAAGAGCAAACTTGGCGGACGACATCGATGTTCTTGCGCTCATTTCGGCCGCCGATGTTGTAAGTCTCGCCTAGTTTTCCGCGAGCCAGGATTAGTCCCAGCGCGCGCGCGTGATCTTCTACGTAGAGCCAATCACGAACATTCGAGCCGCTTCCATATACCGGAAGCGGCTTGCGGTCCAAGGCATTGAGAATCATAAGTGGGATGAGCTTCTCGGGAAAGTGGTACGGCCCATAATTGTTCGAACAGTTAGACACCACCACCGGCAGCCCGTACGTCCTGTGCCAGGCCTTCGCAAGATGATCGGACGCTGCTTTGGTCGCGGAGTAGGGCGAGCTTGGATCATAAGGTGTCGTTTCGGCAAAAAGGCCTTCATCATCCAATGAGCCATAGACTTCATCGGTGGACACGTGGACAAAGCGAAAATCTGGGTTTTTATGCAATGACAGATAACGTCGTGCAGCCTCGAGGAGCGTAAAGGTGCCGATGACGTTTGTCTTTACAAATACGTCAGATCCGGAAATCGAGCGGTCGACATGACTCTCGGCGGCCAAATGGACGACGGCATCAGGCTGATACTTCGCAAAAATGGCGTGGATGGCGTCCGTATCGCAGATGTCGTGCCTCTCGAAATGATATCGGTGATCTGAAGCGACCGGCCTAAGCGACGCTAGATTGCCTGCATAGGTCAATTTGTCGACGACAATGACTTCATGTCCGAGCTCTGAGATGAAATGACGGCATACGGCTGATCCAATGAAGCCAGCCCCTCCTGTAACCAGAACACGCATGTCAACCGTCCAATTCGTTATAGTGGAATGCTGGTGGTATGTCGGCTAATCGGGGTTGCTTCCGGTCTTTTTCAGAGAGAATGACCTCGGCGTGAGGAAGCCGCCAGTCGATGTTGAGTGAGGGATCATCCCATGCAATGCCACGATCGCATTCGGGCGCATAGTAATCGGTGACCTTGTAAATTACCTCACAGTGATCTTCGAGCGTAATGTAACCGTGGGCAAATCCGGGTGGAATCCAAAGCTGTTTCCAGTTTGTAGCGGACAGCTCGACACCCGCATGATGCCCAAAGGTGGGCGAGCCAACTCGAATATCGACCCCGACGTCAAAGATTGATCCGCGGCTGCACCTGACGAGCTTACCTTGAGCATGAGGCGGCAATTGAAAATGCAGGCCGCGCAGCACACCTTTCTGTGCGGAATAGACGTGATTGTCCTGAACGAAAGACACGGGGCCTTTCACCACGTTGCTGAACAAGTCCGCCCGAAATGTTTCGGAAAAAAAGCCACGCTGATCCCCGTGCTTTTTCGGGATCAGAAGCAGCAATCCGGGGATAGCGAACCTTTCGATATGCACAATTTCACCTAGCCTCGTGGTACCCGCCCCTTAAAACCGCATCCGGCCCGCCGCGTCAATGCGATTTGTCCAGCGAGAGCACGAAAGCCTGGTGGGAATACCGAAATAATGGCCAAAAGTGAGCCTTAGCCTGCTGGCCGCCGCGTCGCGTCGAGTGACCTCTTGGACGCAATCGAAGCTGGAGCCTGCACTTCGGTAGCGCGGACAGGCAGGCCATTGTCGGAAGGCCGTGCTTGGTGTCGGGGATCATCGCGTCACTCCGTCCAGCGTGATGGGACAACGATGGTTTCGCCAGGCACCTTCGCCGTGACGACCGCGCGGGCCTGTTCAATCGAGTACGCATGGACGATGAACAGGTGCTTCGGGTTCTGGCCGGGTATCGGCTGATAGACTGAGAACGGTTTCGGGTGTCTCATCTGGCTTGCTCCTGCGGGTTTCGGGGTGTGTGCCTGTTCAGCCACAGGATGCGATGTTCTTCAAACATTGACTTTCAGTTGTGCAGCAGAAAGACGCCCTTTCCGGTCATCGTGGCGTGTGCCGCAGCGATTGATGTACGGGCCAGAGATGCCATTCCCGGTCATTAGGAAGGCGAGCGAGGTGCTCCACGGACAGAACACCTCGCTCTGGACGCGCCGATCACAAGGCCATCGACCGGCGCGGGTTGGGCCGGGATGCCCGCAGCGAACACCCCGGCCTGACAAGACACCCATGCGCCAGCGCGGATGTCGTCCTCTCATAGCAACAACCTCATCTCTCTCGTTGTGCGGCTCCATCGCCTTGGTCTGATCTGCGTTGGTGTCCTTGGAGATACCAAACCACCTTCATCGTGACGGAGCCTGCTTCCACATCGGCACTGCCGGTTGGTGCCGCTGGTGCCCGTTGCAGGCTCACCCTTGGACAGCCGGTTTGCCTCCTCGCGACAGGTGTGTCCGGTTGTCCTTCTTTAAGAAGGATATTGTTGCAGTAGTCCTTCTACGTGCAGGGCCAAGGCGTCTTTCACAAGCACAATCAGTTGCTTCTCAGGATTTTCGGGATGCCGTCAGTCGGAAAAGTGCGGAATTTGCTACGGCCCAAGCTACGACGCGCACGGCGTTCAACAGTCTGACAGCGAGTGCTGCATCTTGAGCGGCGTGCATCAGGATCGCGAGACCGATCACAGGCACCGGATCCCGCGGAATTCTTGCGAGCCAGCCTTGCCTGTGCGTTTGACGCGCGCGGCGGGTGTCTGACACCGGGGACGACCAAACCCGCTCTACGGCCTTCCCTGTGGCCCGATCATGAAAGATGGCGCACTCACTGGCTAACCTCGCGCGCGGTGCGGCCCTTACTGTCCCGTCGCCTTGGCGGTGATGATGCGCCCGACGTGATTGCGCGACGCTGTGGGCGAGCGTTGCCGTGCTGCCGTCGTCGTGATGCTGCCGCCTGCCGTTGTCCGTCGTGGATGCTGGCGCGCGTGATCGTTCGTCGGTCGTGACGCTCGATGCACTGACCGTCGAACATGGCGACCGTAATGCGTGCGGCACCGTCGATGCTTGATCGGTCGCCGTGCTGATGATGCTGTCGCTTGTCGCGGTGTTCTGTCGCTGCCGTCGTCGGTCGTGATGACGGTTGAGCACTGGTGCTCCTGGCGCGCGGTGACGGTGATCGTCCCGCGCCAACAGAGCATTTAAGGCTTGGCTAGAATAACAATCGACTGCCCGAAAGCCGGCCCGACTTCCCATAGATTTTTGTCTCCACGGATATATTCGCGACAGTGTAATCCAAGATGGCTGCACCACGTCTCAATGGTTGCTGCTTCGATGAACTGATTGAGCGCTGGCAGAGTGGAGCTTCTCTGAGCTTCGACCGTGTGGGCAAATATATCCCAATGCGATTTCATTGCAAATTCGAGGAAGGAAAACACCACTTTCCCATCTGGCTTCAAAATGCGCCTGCATTCCTCAAGATAAAGATACGTCTCGTGATGGAGCAAGTGAGTAAACAGACTGAAAGCGCAAATCATATCGACAGGATTGATCCGGGAGCGGGATAGTTAGAGAATGGTTCTTGATAAAGCGATAGTGCGTTGGCGATTTGGATTTTGCGTAGTCAAGTAGACTTTGAACCACGTCAACTCCCACGTAGTCGATTTGTATTTTTGAGGAAGCGGCGACCGCAAGCCTTCCGCTGCCGCAGCCCATATCAAGCAATGTCATTCCGCCGCGCAAGCCTGCGTATTTGACAACCTCCAATTCCAACTTGCCAATCTTGTCGTAGTCGCCGCCGACCGCGAGGCTCATGGCCTCGTCTATTGAATAGGCGGCAAGCAGGTTCTCTACATGCTTTTCGTAATCTTCAACGAAATGAAATTGAGCCATCTGTCTGTTCCTCAAGTGGGGATGGAAGCCAAACACTATTTGAGCAAGGCGACAAGGTTGCATCGGATATCATCGGCGGTCTGAAAAGGCCAACCGACTAAGTGTCTGTCCGGGAAGATCTTGAATCATATGAATCATTTGTGATTTAAGAGTGGTGGCCTGATTCGGAGGGGCCGCCGATGTGGACGAGCGAGAACCGCGCGCGTTATGACCGCAGCCAGTTGCGCTATCCCAGCGATCTGACTGACGACGAATGGGGGCTGGTCGAACCGCTGATCCCGCCAGGCAAGCGCGGCGGCGACAAGCGCACGGTGATCATGCGCGAGGTGGTGAACGGCCTCATGTATATTCTCTCGCACCGGTTGTCAGTGGCGGGCCATCCCGAAAGACCTGCCGCCGCGCTAGCACGGTCTACGACTATTTCGATCTGTGGAGCTTGGGACGGCACGCTCGATCGCATCCATCACGCGCTCTATGAACAATGTCGCGAAGCGATCAGCCGGGAAGCCAGTCCCGACCGCCGCCATCATCGACAGCCAGAGCGTCAAAAGCGCGGAAAAAGATGCTATGGGGCAAGCGGCGAGACAGCTGTAAAATCGTCGCTTCGATCAACTTGCAATTGACGGAGCTCCGAATGCAGAAACCCCACGACAACAGTAAAGCCAGTCCCGCCGCCTTCATGCAGGATAACACACTGATCGCGGTCATTGAACTCGGTCTATCAAACTGGCTGGTCGCCGGGCTGATACCTGGTGTTAGCCGGGAACCGCTGAAGAAATTGGAGCCGAACCCGGAAGACCTGCTGAAACTGCTGCATGGCTGGCGGGACGAAGCAATTAAGGCCGGAAGGCCGATCACCCGGATTGCCGTGGCGTACGAGACTGGGCGCGATAGCTTCTGGCTGGCTCGCTGGCTGCGGGAACGCGGCATAGATGCGCATGTCATCCACGCCACCAGCGTGGCCGTATCCCGCGAACATCGGCGAGCTAAAACGGATCGGCTCGATACGGCGATGTTGAAGCGCGGCTTCCTTGGTTGGCTACGTGGTGAGCGTGGCCATTGCACCGTGGCGATTGTCCCGACCATGGAGGAAGAGGATGCCAAACGCCCGCATCGTGAGCGCGAGGGATTGGTCCATGAACAAACCCGTGTGGTCAATCGCATGAAATCAGCCTTGATCCAGTTTGGCGTCCGTAACTTCAATCCCAAGCTACGCAAGGCAAGGGTGAAGCTGGAAACTGTTCGCACACCAGAGGGCAAGTCCTTGCCGCCCAACACGATCGCCGCCCTTCGACGGGACATGGAGCGGTTGAAGATCATCAAGGAACAAATCAAGGCAATCGAGCAGACCCGGCTGCAGCAGTTTGAACAAAAGCCGGAGGCTCTTGCGAACAGGATGGTTTATCTGCTGGTACGGATTTACGGGCTTGGTTGGGAGACGGCCGATCTTTTGGTGCATGAGCTTCTGTCCCGAACATTACGCGACCGCAAAGCTGTAGCCCGTTATGCCGGATTGACCGGCTCACCGGATGAAAGCGGTTCGAAGCGACGAGAAAAGGGCCTTTCCCGCTCGGGCAACGCGCGGGTACCTGGCAGCAACGGTAAGGAGCGCAGATGATGATGGATAAAATTCAGCGCGCCGTTCTTGAAAACCAAATCATCCTCGCCGAAGCCCTAGGGATGCTCCTGCATTCGCAAGGTATCAGTTCGCAGGCAATGCTGGGAGAACATCTCCGCCCGCATCACGCGTAAAAGGGAGCTGCTCGAAGAACACGACGAAGGGAACCCTTAGCGCGGCAGCGAGCATCACCGCGACTTCGATGACGCATCCCGCACCACCACCGACACAGCCCAGACGTCATGGAGGCCCGCAGGAAGGCCGCACAGCGCGCCGCCAGCGCACCGCAACACGGTGCGCGCCGTCAACGATGGGGTGTCCGCTTTTGAGGCGATATTGTTGCAAAAGCTGAATGCCGCTCAGGCGATAGGCCGAATAACAGTGTGAAGTGAGCCACTTAAGCCGCTTTCCGTGGTGGTTGCCTGCGGACACGGGCAGCTCTGGGGCTGCATTTGAAGCTCCAACCGACAAGGCCCGATTTGGCCGGGCTTCACCCGTTGGCCCGGCAGATCGCGGCGCGTGGCCGCCTGTGCGTTGGCGCGGCCTGCCCGGTGTCCTGGCCCTGCTGGCGGCGCGCTGTAGCGCCTTCTTATGGCCCGTCCCCGACGGCTCCCGGTCGCCTGCCGGTGGTCGAGGTCGAGGTGATGGCCGGGCAAGTTGTAAATCAAGACACCGCTAAGGCTTCCTTTACAACCAATGCTTTGGGGGGTAGTTGGCTGCGATGCTCAACCCACCGCCCGAACTCGACGCCAGCTTTTATCGCGCGCTGTACCCCGATCTGGCATCAATGACGAACAATCAGCTTTCAGCTCACTGGGCGCGGTTCGGAACCAGTGAGGGACGGCGGGGATCGGCCGCATCCGTCCGAGCTGGATTGTTTTCGCTCATTGAGCCGTCCGACGCAGCTCTTGAAATTGGGCCCTTCACCAATCCGGCAATCACCGGCCCTAATGTTAAGTATTTCGATGTGCTGGACCGAGCCGGACTGACCGAGCGTGCGCGGGCAATCGCCTATCCTCACGAACGTGCTGTGCCAATCGACTTTGTATCACCGAATGGCGACCTGTCCGTCATCACTGGACAATTCGATGTCGTTGTAAGCTGCCATTGTATCGAACATCAGCCCGATCTGATCGCCCATCTCACACACGTCAGCCGGTTATTGAGGCCGGGAGGAGCATATCTACTGGTGATCCCGGACAAGCGCTATTGCTTCGATCACTTCATTCCAGAAGCCACGGTCGAAGCGGTGATCGCTGCGCGCGGTCGCAAGGTGCATAGGCAGGAAAGCGTGATCGAACATCGCGCGCACGTCACCCACAACGATGCAAACAGGCATTGGGCGGGCGATCATGGCAGACCAGCGTATGAAGATGATCCAGCCAGAGTTGCTGCCGCCATCGCCGAGTTCAATTTAGCACAGGGCGGTTACATCGATGTGCATGCATGGCAGTTCACGCCGACGAGTTTCCGCGCGCTAGTGCAGCAATTGAATGAGGCGCAGCTCACATCTTTAGTACCGGTGAACGTCTATCAGACGCCGTACGGCACTTTTGAATTTTGTGCGGTTCTGGCCCTTCAACGACCTCGTCGCCCATGGTGGTCGATGCGATGACGTAATGCGATGACGACGGTGCGAACCGTTGCTCGCTCCCGGTTCGATACCTTCCGCGTGTCCCGTCATGGTGACGCTGGTGCTGGCGCCTGCCGCCTGTCGTCGCCAGCTTCCAAATCGGAAAGGTTTGCCGATTTGCTCGACAGTCGTCGCGCCGCTGCCAGTGCTGCCTATCGTCTGACCGTTCTCGCGGAGTCTCAGGTTGATTTGAACGGCGACCATTTCTGGGCTGCCGGATGCTAGAGCTAATGGCGGACTGGCTGAAACTCTGGACCAATGTTGTCAACGGCCCCATGAACGCAAACTCGGCGACCAAACCAAGGATGATGCCGATAAAGAACCTCGCGAAGAAGGGTCCTTCGGCACGGCCGAGACAATCCTGACCGAGCGAGAACGCATCAAGCGTGCAACTATGCAAACCGGCGCTTGCAGCATCAGCTGCAGGTCGCCCAAACTCTACCCCTGATGAGCCAGAGTTCCTTCTCAAAACACCTGACCAGTCTCAAATTATCTGCCGACAGACAATCTTTGGCTAGAGCGAACTTCAACTAAAACCCAGAGAGCAAGTCAAAAATCAGCGCCAGGGTTTATTGACCCGGGGCGGATTTGCGAGGCTAGGAACAGTAAATTCGAGTGGAGAGATTCGGATTGTAAAATGGGTCGGCCAGTAGCGCTTTGCCCCATTTTTTTTGCATAAACTTGGTTTCCTGTATGAAGCGCAATTGATTCACGCCCTCCAAATCCAGGCCCCTGGATTTGAACTCATAATGATAGAGAACGGAAAATGGCGTCCAAATAATTCGAAACCCAGCCTGTCGGATCTTTGCGCAAAAATCGACGTCGTTGAAAGCAACGGCAAGGTTTTTTTCGTCCAGCCCGCCCAGTTCGTCGTACACGCACCTGCGTGTCAATAGGCATGCTCCAGTTACACAACTTACGTCCTGTGCCAGTGCGAGGCGATTGAACTGCGTCGGCTCATCTCCCGGGAATCTCACATACCGATGACCAGCAACTCCGCCTATGCCAAGTACAACCCCGCCATGCTGCAGGGTCCCATCCGGATACAGTAGTTTGGGGCCCACTGCCGCGATCGTTGGGTCTTCGAAGTAGCGTACCATCTCCTTGAGCCAGTCGGACTCGATCATCATGACATCGTTATTGAGGAGCAACACCAGGTCCCCAGTAGATTGAGACACCGCGAAATTATTGATTCTTGAATAGTTGAATGCGCCAGGGCAATTCAAAATCCGCACGCCTCGACTTTCTACTTCCTTAAAGAAGTCGAGCGTTTCCGATTTGCAGCTATCATTGTCAGCAATGATGATTTCTAGATTTTGGTAATCCGTTTTTTGGAGAAGCCCGTCGAGCACGACCGAAAGCACGTCGAGATGGTCCCGGGTAGGGACAATCACTGATACCTTCGGCCAGAAGTGAGGATCGGGACGGATTATGCGGTGATGACACCCAAGCACGTCCCCTACAGAAACAGCCTCTCCTTTTTCGCGAAAATACTCCGTCAGAGCGCGACGAGCCGCTGTTGTAGCGGAATCGAGCTGCGTGGAAGACATGGTATTGGCGCCCTGAAAAATTCGCCAGTGATATAAAATAAAGGGGATATGGACGATCGGTCCGCTAGTGGACCGGACAACCCGAAGTGCTAGGTCATAGTCCTGACTTCCTTCAAAGCCCATTCGAAAGCCGCCGACGCGTTCTATTGCCGCTCGTTTATAGATCGTTAGATGATTTAGATAGTTTTGGCCAAAAAACAGCTCTGGATTCCAATCTGGCTTAAAATACGGTTCGATCCTTTTGCCTTGGGCATCGAGCTTGTCTTCGTCTGAATAAAAAATTTCCGCGGTTGGGTTACGGAGGATTTCTTCGGCGATGAGATAGAGCGCGTGCTCTGATAAAACATCGTCATGATCCAAGAGAGCGATGTATTCACCATTCGCAATGGACAAGGCGGAATTGCTAGCTGCGGAAATGTGTCCGTTGGTGTCGCGGAATACACATTTAATACGGCTGTCTTGCTTCGCGTAGGATTCGAGAATTGCCCTCACGTGAGGGCTGAACGAGGCATCGTCTGCCACGCACAGCTGCCAATTATCGTATATCTGCGCAAGCACACTATCGATCGCATCGCGGAGCACTCGTTCGGGTGTTTCGAACACAGGCATGATGATGGATATGCGAGGTCGTTCCTTGAAACGAGCGATGCGGCAGCGGATCATCGCGCGGTCGCTGCCGGACAATGTGTCGAATACCTTTATCCACGCAGCGTAGGCTCCGTCCGGTGCGCCGGTCGTGCTCGCATCACCCGGCACTGAGACTGCGCGCTGGCGAGGCGGTACAGCGAGAAGATCGCGATAGGGAGCTCTGACTATCTTCCTGATTGGTCTCCTCAGTATAAGCGGCATTTTTTCGCCTACCCTACCAAACTGTCGTGCTACTCGCCAAATGGTCGATTGGAAAATTTCCTCCAGTCTCGAGTTTAGAGAACCATTTTCAAGTTCGAGCTGCTTAAGTTGATGTTCCTGAATGATACGCTCACCCAATGACGAAAAAAACTTAATCAAGATCTTTTTGCTCTCACACCTTTCAAGAAATTGAAGCTTCTTGTGTTCAGGTGCGTCATTTAATTGGATCAAACCCAAGCCGTGGGAATGACTGAATTCAAGGTGCCCCGGGTATCGTGCCTTGGCCTCCTCCCAAACTTTCCAAACACCAAATCCTTGTTCCCTCACGTTTATATCATGAAGTAGAACCACCGCGCCTGGAGCAAGTTTCGGTAGCCAGTTTTCGAAGTCGTGCCGAACTGCGTCATAAGTGTGAAAGCCGTCGATGTGTAAGAGATCGATGCTTCCGTTAGAGAAATATGTAGCCCCCTCATCAAAGGTCATTCGAAGAAGGCGAGAAAATCCACCATAGTGGGCATCGTGATACTGCTGTAGTTTCGAGAATAGCTGCTCTTCATAAACTCCAGCATGATCATCGCCCTTCCAGGAGTCGATCGCATAGCATCTAGTAGAAAGGTCGCCTTCCTTTATGGCCTGACAGAAGGCCAGGTACGAATTCCCAGAATGGGTTCCTAATTCCACGAATGTGGATGGGTGTAAGTGTCTGATCAGCCATGCCGCAAATGGCATATGACCGATCCACGCAGGCGCTTCAGGTTCAACGCGAACAGGTTTAAACTCGATAGTTCTCAACAGCTCTTCAAACGACAGAACTACTGGCTCGCGCTGCTCATAATCCCGCATTCTCGGCTTACCTAATCTCATGAGTTGGCTTCAATCGATATAAGTGGGTGCTTCGCTATCATTCGCGCCATGGCCACCTATACTGGGTTTAAACCCAATCTAATTGCGACGTCTAGCCCGTCTTATTCGCCAGCGGGCGCCTGAGAGGCTGGCGAGCGTGGTGTAAAGCGCTGATGCGGCGTAGGATTCGGTTGCGAAGCCAACCCCATCACCTTCAACCGCGAACGCCACGCCCGCCATGACCGATGATACGATTCTGCCATTCACGTTTCCAGCCGTTCAGGCCAAGAAAGTCACAGCTGCCTTCGATGGTGGTCGGCTATCCGCACGCGACGCGCCATCGAGAACCTGGCAGTTCTGCGCGGCTATACCGAGACGCGCCACAAGGCCAAGTCCTGGGATTGCGAACGACGCACCGTCGCCCGTATTGAGGCGACGAAGCTCGGTCTCGACATCCGCTTCGTCGTCACCAGCCTCGATGTCGGCTCGGCCGAGTGGGTCTACAGAGCCGGTTCCGCTTGTCTGAACAAAATCTCCGCGTCGATAAGTGGAGTCTCTACCGGGGTTAGGCCGCCGCGCGGAGCGGCGGAAGATCGAAGTAGGCTTGATCCGGGGGCATGTCGTCAAGGCTCGAATGTGGGCGACGGCGATTGTAGAAGTCGAGATATCGGCCAATCGAGTTGCGCGCCTTGCCAACGGTTCCGTAGGCCCGCAGGCGCCCCGCCAGATCAATCTTTCTGTTTATCGCAGCGACCGCCAAACGTACTGCACATCGACGTCGCCCAATATCCGCGCGATCAATGGCCCGCTCCAGTGCGCAAACTCCTTGGGCGGCGGCTGGTCAAGAACTTTACGAATAGCGCTGGTCGGTCAGCTCGCGATAGATCGCGGACCGCAGCCGATCCTCCAGCCCGTCGAGACCTCCGTGTGCGTAGCGGATGCGCCACAAGCTCACCGTGGTCGGAATCGTTTCCAACTTGCGCGCGATCTCCCGCGTCCCGTGCCCTTCCGCCGCTTCCAACACGATCCGTATCCGCAGCAGTTGCCGGTGGTCGCCGCACGCAGTCGCGCCTCCAGAACAACGCGATCTCCCGGCCGCAGCCGCACTTTCATGGCATCCGATATCATGCCATCTTAAATCACGGCGCAAAACACCGCGATTGAGACACCTCGTTCACTGGTCCACACGTGGTACGTGATTGACCTTGCCTCCTACCGTGCTTGTAATAGGCGAATGGGGTATGACCGACCGGGATGGCAGCGAATGTGAGGGCTACGACGAGTGTGACGCCCGCTAGTTGCAGGTGTCAGCTAACTTTCATCCGACGTGGTTCTGGTGCGAGAGCGGATGATCTTGCCTGGTCGGAGCTGGACGTCAAAGCATAAATTGCTCTTGAATTGTCGTCGATAAAGTCGGAGAGAACGATCTCACAGGGTGTAGGCTGCATGTTTGCCGCGCTCCATAACAATTTCGGAAGGACCTGATGAGCGCGTCGGTTTTCGTCCAACGATTGCTGGTGGCACTGTTTTTGGCCGCTCCCGCGATATTCCTGGTTCTGGGCGAGAGATACCACAGCCTTCAGCAATTTGTGTTTGTCGCAAATATTTTGAGTACATCCTCTAGGGATACTCAGCTATACCTTGATACAGGAAGCGGCTTCAATGAAGCGGAATCTGTGTCTGCGAAGGAAACTACAGCAAACTCAAAGCGCCTACAAATTCCTGAGGGAACCTACTACGCGTTTCGTTTGGATCCCAGCACGGGTCCGGGTCTTTTTGAGATCTCTGACGTTCGCATAGAGAGCGGCCGAGGCGATGTGATCTGGCGCTGGTCCATCGACCGCATAATCCCACAACACGAAATCTCCAGCTTTGCGTCAAGGGATGGCCGGCTACTTGTAACCGTGCCCGAGGGCTCCACTGATCCACAATTGCTGATAAAGCTGACATCACCGTTAGAGTTGTCGGTGATGTCAGCCGCAGACCAACTCGAGTTTGCGACTACTGCAGTCGCGATCTGCATCGGCTCATTTGGATTCGTCTTCGGCTTCGCAACTCTGATGCAGCAGTTTAAATTTGCCTGGGGGCGGCCGCGATGGGCAACGGCGCCAGAACTCATTGCCTTAGTTTCCGTCGTCGCCGCTGTCGTGAGCTGCTATCCGGTCATCTTTTTCGGCAAAAGTTTTGTGTCGCCGCAAATCTTTGGCGTGCCGCTCTTGTATGAGAATACGCCTTATTTGCCAGGCGGTTCAGTTGATGCGCCGTCGGAGGTCGTGCATGGTGCTGACGTTGGCGCGTCGCCCTGGGCAACTCAGCCCTGGTCGGTTGTCGAAAGCCGAGCTTTGATGAGGGACCATGAATTTCCGTTGTGGAACAGGTTCAATTGGCTGGGGCTTCCTCTCCTCGGACAGGGGATATCCATGCTTGGCGATCCCCTTCATCTTTTGCCAATTGTTGGCGGCGGCTCGGCATGGTCTTGGGACCTGAAATTTGTATCGGCGAAGACACTTTTCGTATTTGCAAGCGGAATGATTATCTATGATATCACGGAAAGCCTCTTAGTCTCACTGCTAGTTGCTGCTTCATCAGCATTTATCGGTTTTTTCCTGTATCGTATAAATCACCCCGGTTTTTTTACTTTATGTTATAGCCCGTGGGTTCTTCTTGCGTGGTTACGTTTGAGCAAATTAGATTTGGGTCGACGCTTTGCAGGCTGGATGAGCGTCCTTGTGGTTGCGATCCTTGCGGTGCTTGCGAGTGGTGCGATCAAAGAAGCAGTGGCTTCCCTTATCATACTTAATCTGGCCGGTATTCTGTGCTTTTTTCGAACAGGCCAGCACAAATGGAGCAACTTGCGTGCAGTTGGTTCGTTAGCGCTGTCGGGTCTCGCGGTCTCTCTCCTCACTTATCCAGTTTGGGCAAGTTTCCTTGCCACTTTGACCGAATCCACCACGCTCTCCGACCAACCCGTCGTAGAAACTCTGCCGCTCTTTTGGAGCGGCGGCATATTGGACGATTTACTGAATTATAGAGTTTCTCTCCAGTTTTTTCCGACGATCAATTTGTTTCTGGGATTCGGAGTGATCTGGGCGTTTCTGGGGTTCAATCGATTGCGGCGGGATTGCTTCTTCATCCCACTGGCGACGATCGCAATCTTCAATATCGCGATCGTTTACGGTCTCATCAGTCCGGAGTTGCTAAAGCGGGTCCCCTTCATTTCGAGCATGCACTCAATCTATGCGCGGTTTTCTTATCCATTGATCGTTCTGCTTATTGCAATGGCGGGTTATGGCTACAAGTATTTGCTAGAAGAGAAGTGGCTGAACACAATACATTTCCAGTATGTATTCGCTACACTGATATTGTTTACCCTGGTGATTCCACCTTTGGCTCTAAATGCAGAGTCCGTAGCGAGGACTGTGGGTCTGGAGCACGCCCAGCCTTCGAGCTCTGTGACTACGCTGGCCATCCTAGTGCTCGCTAGCGTTGCTGTGCTTGTACCACTTATCATGCGAGGCGTTGTTCAAAACCGGCGCATAAACTTGGTGCCAATAGTGTTTCTACTTGTTGGACTCTGTGTTCTCCACTTACGGAACGGGATGCACCTTCGTACTGGATTTCAACAACTTGACGCAGCTTTTCTCAACCCGGGGCCACGTCCCGATTTCTCGGTTTCGTCGGTGGCATTACTATCCTTACCCCCAAGCGAATCCGGTCCTTACCGAATAGTTGGTTTGGGTTCGAACCTGTTTCCTGGATTCAATGCCGCATTGGGTCTTGAGAGTATTTCGGGCCCTGACCCTTTAACGCCTCGGAGGTCTCGCGATCTATTGTTGAAACTAGGTATGCAAATTGATTGGGGATGGGTGATTCACTTCAATGAAGAATCTGTTCGACAGAAGGCGGCCGCCCTCGATTTCCTGAATGTTCGCTTCGTCGTGGGGAGCGAGGGGGCATCAACGCGTTTGCCTGAATTGCCGGTTTGGATCCGGAGCGACCTTGAAATATTTGAACGTCCGACAGCGTGGCCACGCGCTTTTTGGGTCGAGCATTTGGGCAGCTATTCCAACCTGGATGAACTCACATCCAAGATTCTAGATCCATCTCGAGTTCCATTTGCAATGGTAAATCAAGATGATCTGCACTTGCTCCCAGCCGAACTTTTTGGTGCTACCGACGCGCCAAGAGACGTCATCGCCGCGTCTCATTATAAAACGCTGAGTAACTCTACTACCTTTGAATTAGACGCTCCAAGGCGCGGAAATCGTGGTGTTGACGGAAGGATATTACGATGGCTTCGTAGCAACTGTGGATGGCGTTGTGACGCCTATAGTGCGGATAAATGAGATTTACAAAGGGGTAGTGGTAGAGCCGGGCGCTCACGTAGTGAGCTTCCGCTTTGAGCCCTCGTATTGGCGGAGAACTCCGGTAATTGCGGGTGGCGGATTGGCTCTACTTTTGGCTGCGGTTACAATGGCGTCGTCTGTCCGACTTAGGTCCGATGCTCGGCGGAAGGCTCTAGTCGAACGAGCTGGGTAGTCCCTCAGTATGCAACTTGTCGGCTGAATTCGAATATGTCAGCCCAACGCATAAGTTGGCGTTCAGGATCGGAACAAAAGGAAGTGGAAAATAGGAGCGGTGTATTTCGCTCATGAACGGCTTTATCGCGAACATGATTTCGCGCGGGCTATTGATGTGCTCTCGACGCATCAGCCACATGTACGGCTTGTTGTATCTTTTGCGAAACATACGTGCCGAGGAAGCTTGGCGAGCGACTTCGTAAGCTAGCCCAGGGTCGCAGGGGATAACCAGAGAGAAGATTCCACCTGGTTTTAGGACTCTATGCAGTTCCGCGACCGCTGCTGGCAAGTTAGGCAGGTGCTCGAAAACGTGGACCACCACAGCTCTATCGAAGTACGAGTCCGGGTAGGGGAGCCGCTGTTGACAATCTGCAACTGTAGCGGTGACGGTCGGAAACCGGCGCAGAATCTCGGACGCCATGTTTTCCCGAAGCTCTACGCAGTGATATTCCTGATTTGAAATGTCTTCATGCTCTAGGTGGCCGCCGGTACCAGCCCCAAGTTCAATCGTACGGAACGTTCTTTGGGTCGGCAAATGCCGCAGAGGATAGCCGTGGTTGAACTCCTCGATCACGCCGTATTTTTGCGGCAGCACCTCATGCCAATGGCGCATCCAATCGTTAGAAATCGAGACCTGCTCCGCCGTTAGCGGAGGAAGTACCTTGGGCCACTCGTATCGCGTATGCATGGGCGATCAGTACCAACAGTCCGTCGAGAAAACAATACGTTCTGATTCGGCTGGAACAACGGGAGTAGATAGAGCACAGCAGCCGTGTCTCCGACTGCTGGCAGTTAGCTGGTCTCAACGAGCTCCGCTCGCGCATTGCTCCATGTTCTTGTTAATCGCGAGAGTTCCGTTTGCTGTAGCTTTTTGGCTCTCCCGCGTGCTGTGCTCCCGTCCAGCTGGACGTTTCCCGCGCGCATTCGATGACAGGTTGTGAGACATCTGACTTGAAGGAGGGATTCGGCTGCATCTGGTCCGCGCAGCGGCCTGATGTGTTGCCCCCGTCTACTGTCTGCCGCGGTGCTGGATGTTGCCGATAGAGCACACCTGGGGAGTACGTGGTAAGAGCAGTCTGTTCTAGTCGATCGGGCTGTGCTAGCTCCTATCGATCAATTGGGGTATCCGCAGATGCAATCTGCAGTTTCGTCCGTAACTCTCCTCCAGAGGGAGAGGTTGGCTAAACCGAGTTCGTGGCGCTCCGTCGTGCAAGCCTATCGAGCGGCATATCTTGGCTGTCGCGATGTTCAAGCCGCTGATTTGGCTATCGAATTTAGTGGAGCGACTTTTGATCATGTCTGTGCTGAGGTTCAGCGGCAGACGGCCAATTCTGCCCGTGGGGATGTTCTGCTGCTCAACCTTCGCCTCGGTAAGGCCGAGTACGCCCATGCCCGGGAAAGAGTGGCTGATATACTATTCCGCGCCGGCTATGAAGCGCCCGTTATATGGGCTTCTCGGGATATTCTCCGCCAGGAGGCGCAAAGGTCCCCGTTGGTGAACTGGCTGATTCCAGCTCGAGCCTACGGTTTTCCACCGGATTTTGGCCTTTCCAATATATCGACAATTCGAGCTGAGAAGGGGCGTGTACTTGCAATCGGTGCAAGAAGCGGCTCGGCTCTACCGGAGAAGCGCAAGTGGAAGATCTCTGTTGTGCTTCCCGCCTTCAATGAGGTTCGAACCATCGACACTGTTATCGAGAAAATTCTATCAAGGGATCTCCAACGATCTGAAATCGAGCTGTTGATAGTCGAGAGCAATTCGACCGATGGTACGCGTGAACGAGTTTTGGCTTACGAGGGCAGTCCGAACACAAAGATCATCCTCGAAGATCGTCCGCGCGGTAAGGGGCACGCCGTTCGCACCGGATTGCGCCATGCAACCGGTGACATCGTGCTCATTCAAGATGCCGATTTGGAGTACGATGTCGAAGACTACGACAAGCTGATTGAGCCGATTAGATCATTCCAAGCCAGTTTTGTTCTGGGTTCACGCCATACAGCCGACGAAAGTGCCTGGAACGTCAGGAGCTTTGATGGCCAACAGCACATTGCAAAGGTTATGAATTTTGGACACATCTTCTTCACGTGGCTTCTGAATGTGACTTTCCGGCAAAAGCTCCGTGACCCGTTCACGATGTTTAAGGTATTTAGGCGTGACGCGATCCAGAACGTCAATTTCGAATGTAACCGTTTCGACTTCGATCTTGAGCTTGTCGGAAAGCTGATCCGAGCGGGCAGGTTACCTGTTGAGGTCGATATCCGCTACGTTTCGCGGTCGTTCGACGAAGGAAAAAAAGTTTCCTTTTTTCGAGATCCCCCGACCTGGGTCGCTGCTTGTGCCAAGCATCGGTTTTCGAGGCTTTACACATTCGGTGATCGATCCGCCGAATGAAATTTGAATGGAAAGGTCTGATTGGCCTAGCAGCAAGTGGGGTCAGTTCTGTTCTGGACACTTGGAACAGGCTCGGTGTGGGCTCGATTTCTGTTGCAGTTGCACTCCGCATTCTTGGAACTACAGCTGCGGGTGCGTGGCGGCTTCAGGTCATACTGAATTCAAGTAGCCAATGGAGAATATGTTCCACGAAGTCCTGTCGTGACCAATAGTGCCATGGTCAACGATGCACTTATCCTCGATGTGCACCTGAGCCCTAATCAATACGAAAATGTGAGGAAGCGGCTCTCGGATGTTTTTTTTCGAGCGGCTAACCACATATGAAGGTCAGCAGAGGATGGATTGCTCTGGCAAGCAGTGTGCTGCTTCTGGGAGCAATTTTTGTGCTTCTTCGGGGAAGTAACGTTGCTTCGCTTCTTGATGCGTGGCGGCGGTTGGATTCAATCAGCCTCGTTGGCGCTGTCATATTGGCTATGGCGATACAGCTTACCGCAGCGTGGCGCTTGCAGATCATCATGTCGGCGGATCGCTCAGCAGCCAACCTAGCAAGCCTGACCCGTATTCAACTGCTCGCTCTATTCATCGCCCATGGCGCGCCAATTTCCGCTTTGGCAGATCTTGCAAAAGTAGCGATCCTTGCGCTCCGCTACAATTTGTCCTCGGCACGCGCCCTCCGTTTGATTGTTTACGAACGTGCGCTCGGTGCAATCGGACTGGTTTGTACAGGCGCGATTTTCCTAGTCATTCAATTTTTTGTCGCGCCAATACCGGCGCATGTCCTGCAGATAGAGGCGCTCCTGTGGGCGGGTGGAATAGTTGGTATTGTTGTTCTAGTTGTTCTTTCAAAGTTTCATGTGGTCACTCGCTTCGGTCGGTTGAACAAAATTATTCACGGTGTTTTCAGGCTCGGCTTCCTATTGCTTCAACCTTCGTTTGCAATGCGGCTCCTGTTGGCGGCGGTCCTGCAGGTGATATTGATGGGGCTATGTTTTTTAGTTTTGGCTCAGGCGATGCATCTGACTTTACCGGCGCATCAAGTCATGCTGTTCATGCCGTTCATATCCTTTATTGCCTCGCTTCCAATATTCTATTTAGGCTGGGGAGCTCGGGAGGCCGCGGTCATCCTGACTATTGGGGCTAGTGCGCCGCTTAGCCCGCCAGAATCAATTGCTTTGTCGGTTGCCTTCGGTGTCTGCGTTTTTCTTACATCCCTGCCGGGGGGCATCTTCTGGCTAATGCGACCATCGATGCGCAAGGCAGTGAACGTTGAAATTGACCAGCTGCAAATAAACAAGGACTGATAATGCGCGCATTTGTAACGGGTGCAGCGGGATTTATTGGCAGCAGCTTGGTCGATCGGCTTTTGGCTGCAAACCATACTGTAGTTGGTTATGACAATTTCTCAACGGGACGTCGTCCATTTTTGAATGGAGCTTTGAAGTCAGCAAGGTTTCAACTGGTCGAAGGAGACTTGCTTGATAAGGATGCATTGCGGTCGGCCATGAGCGGATGTCAGGATGTATTTCATCTGGCGGCGAATGCTGATGTTCGCTTTGGCACCCATCATCCTTTCAAGGATCTCGAACAGAATACCATTGCGACTTACAATGTGCTGGAGGCCATGCGCGCAATGGGCGTCAAGCGGATCGCGTTTTCCTCGACCGGCTCGGTTTATGGCGAAGCGACTGTCTTTCCGACGCCGGAGGACGCGCCATTTCCGGTGCAGACTTCGCTGTATGGCAACTCCAAGGTTGCCGCCGAAGGCCTGATCTCGTCGTATTGCGAAGGGTTTGGCTTTCAAGGTCTTCATCTTCCGCTTCGTCTCGATTCTTGGCGAGCGCTATACCCACGGGCATGTTTTCGATTTCTATCAAAAGCTGTCTGGCCGATCCGTCGCAAGCTTGATGTGCTGGGTAATGGCAAGCAACGCAAATCCTACCTCTACGTTCAGGATTGCATCGACGCGATCCTGATTGCGATCGAACGGGCCACTGATCGCGTCAACTATCTTCAATCTTGGCCAGGACGAATATTGCGAAGTCAACCAGTCGATCGGCTGGATCTGCGAGCGTCTGCAGCTGAAACCAGAGCTTAATCTATACCGGAGGCGAGCGCGGCTGGATCGGCGACAATCCCTTCATCTTTCTCGATTGCAGCCGGATCCGCGCGCTGGGCTGGATGCCGAAAGCTGTCGATCCAGGAGGGCGTAATGAACACCCTCGAATATCTGATCGCCAATCCCTGGGTGGTCGAGGCGCGACCAATGAAGGTTTGCGTCTACGGCCTGTGGCATCTCGGCACGGTGACGGCGGCATGTCTCGCCTCGCGCGGCATTTCGACGGTTGGACTTGCGGAGACACCGAAGCAGCCGCGGCCGAGCTCAATGCCGGCAAGCCGCCGCTGTTCGAGCCCGGCCTTGACGCTTTGATCGCAGCAAGGCCTGCAAAGTGGCGCGCTCAATTTTACCAGCGACGTCGCTGCGGCCGTTGTCGTCTGCCGATCTGCTCTGGATCAATTTCGATACGCCGGTCGATGATGACGATGTCGCCGATGTCGGCTATGTGCTCGACCGGGTGCGGGTGACCTTTCCTTATCTTGAAGAACGGCGCTGTCGTCCTGATTTCCTCGCAGGTGCCGGTCGGCAGCACGGCGCGGCTGGAGCATGATTTCGCAGCGGTCGCAGATGGGCGCAAGGTTTCGTTTGCCTATTCGCCGGAAAATCTCCGGCTCGGCGATGCCATTCGGGTTTTCACTGAACCGGAGCGGATCGTTATCGGTGTTCGCAGCGACGATGCGCGCGAAGGTGATCGAACCGGTGCTCAAACCGTTCTGCGAGACGCTGCTGTGGACCCGAGTCGAATCCGCGGAGATGGTAAAGCATGCGCTCAATTCCTATCTCGCGACCTGCGTCACCTTCACCAACGAGATCGCAACTATCTGCGAAAGCGTCGCCGCCGACATGAGCGAAGTCGAGGCGGCGCTGCGGCTCGATCCCCGCATCGGCAAGAAAGCCTATGTTCGGGCCGGCTCGGCGTTCGGCGGCGGCACGCTGGCGCGCGACGTGCAGTTTCTGAAGTCCATTGCCAAAGACGCGAGGTCCGTGTTCCTGTGCTGGCTGCTGTGCTGGAGAGCAACGACCATCATAAGGGTTGGGTGGTGCGTCATTTGCGCCGGCAACTCGGCGCGCTCGCGGGCAAGAAGATCGGCGTTCTTAGGTCTGGCCTACAAGGCCGGAACTGACGCTATCAGGCGTTCCGTCGCCATCGAGGTAATCGAGGAGCTGGTGGCCGCGGGGGCCGACGTAACGGTATTTGACCCGAAAGTGTCTGCGCTGCCCGAGCCATTGAGTTCAGCGGTCACGATTGCCAGCTCTGTCGAATGCGGTATTCGGCAGGCAGCGAGGCTGTCGTGCTGGCGACGGAGTGGCCGCGAGTTTCGCGAACTCGACTTCGCCACGCTTATTCCCAGCATGAAGCGAGCCGTGCTGATCGATCAGAATGCGTTCGCTGCAAAACAATTGGCTGAGCTTCTCCGATCTGGATACATCGTCGCGGGCAAGGTGCGATGAAGCTCGAGGGCCGCTTTGCGCTGATCACCGGCGCCAGCCAAGGGCTGGGGGCCGAGATCGCGCGGCACTACGTGACCAATGGCGCCAGCGTGTTGCTCTGCGCGCGCAGCGCAGACAAGCTTGCCGACCAACAGCAGCGCTCGCGCCGCTGCTTGCTGCCGGATGCCCGCGTCGTCACGGTTGTCGGCGATGTCGGCGAGCCGAAGGATGTCGACCTGATTTTTGAAACGCTCCGCAAAGAATTTCCGCGGCTCGATATTCTCGTCAACAATGCCGGCGTCTATGGCCCGATGGGCAATATCGAGGACGTCGACTGGAACGAGTGGGTCGATGCTATTCAGGATCAATCTTGCTCGGTCTTGTCTATGTTCCGCGTGCGGCCATGCCGATGTTTCGTGCGCAGCGCTATGGCAAGATCATCAATATCTCCGGCGGCGGTGCCACGAATCCCATGCCGGCGATCACGGCCTATGCGGCCTCGAAGGCGGCGGTCGTGCGGTTCACGGAGTCGCTCGCGCTTGAATGCAAGGATGATCGCATCGACGTCAACGCGATCGCTCCTGGCGCGCTGGTCACGCGCATGATGGACCAACTTCTCGAGGCGGGCCCGGAGAAGGTCGGGCAACAATTTTTCGACCGGATGAAAAAGATTGCCGAGGAAGGCGGTACGCCGCTTGACGTCGGCGCGGCCCTCTGCGTCTTTCTGGGGTCCGTCCGAGAGCGACGGCATCACCGGCAAGCTGATCGCCGCGCAATGGGATCGCTGGGAAGACTGGCCGAAGCATCTTGACGAACTCAACGCCAGCGATGTCTATACGTTGCGGCGGATTACCGGTCGTGACCGAAACAAGCAATGGGGCGACCGGTGAGCAGTCGAGCGGGTGTGGCGATCGTCGGTTGCGGCCTGATCGGCCAGAAGCGCGCGAAGGCGCTTGGCGGCGCGCGTCTGGTGGTCTGTGCCGACATCGCCCAGGATCGGGCCGATCGGCTGGCAGCGACGGTGCCCGGGCTGCAAGGCGGTGACGGACTGGAAGCTGGCGGTCAGCGATCCCGCCGTCTCCATCGTCATCATCTCAACTTTGCACGATACGCTTGCTGAAATCGCCCACGGCGCGGTGGCGGCGGGCAAGCATGTCCTGATCGAAAAGCCGGCGGCGCGCCGTGCCGCCGAACTTGCGGGCTCGCCGAGGCGGCCGCCGCCAATGGCGGTTTCGTGCGGGTCGGGTTTAATCATCGCTATCATCGCGCTCTGCAGAAGGCCCATGAATTGGTGACCTCACGGCGCGCTTGGTCCACTGATGTTCCTGCGCGCACGCTATGGCCATGGCGGACGGGTGGGCTATGACCGCGAATGGCGGTCCGATCCGAGCCAAATCGGGCGGCGGCGAATTGATCGACCAAGGACCGCATCTGATCGATCTCGCGCGCTGGTTTCTTGGGGATTTTGCCGAAGTCGATGGTTTCGCCGCGACCTATTTCTGGGATATGCCGGTCGATGACAACGGCTTTCTGCTGCTGAAGACGGCGGAGAAGACAAGTCGCGTTTCTTCACGCCAGCTGCACCGAATGGAAAAATACATTCTCGTTCGAAATCTATGGCCGCGACGGCAAGCTCGATATCAACGGGCTTGGCGGCAGTTACGGCACCGAGCGGCTGACCTATTACAAGATGCTTCCGCAAATGGGGCCGCCGGAAACGACGACATGGGAATATCCGATGGCGGACAATTCCTGGGATTGGAATTTGCGGAATTTCTGGAAGATATCCGGCTGAAGCGGTCAGCCTTCCGCTGGCACTGCGCGACGCCATCGAGGCGCTGACCATCATCGAAAAAATCTACAGGATGTCCGGATATGATCACAACGCGTAGCCCGCTCCGCATCAGCCTCGGCGGCGGCGGCACCGATCTGCCGTCCTATTATCGCGAGCACGGCGGCTTCCTGATCGCGGGCGCCATCAACAAGTACGTCTACGTCAACGTGATGCGACCGTTCACCCAGGGAATCTATCTGAAATATTCCCATCTTGAGCATGTCGATGCTGTCGACGAAGTCCAGCATCCGATCATTCGCGAAGCTATCAAGATGCTCGGCTTCAAGACGCCGCAGGTCGAAATTACCACGCTTGGCGGACATTCCGTCGGGCACCGGGCTCGGGTCGTCCGGCAGTTTTACCACCGCGCTTCTAAAGGCGCTTTACGTGCACCGGATGCGCCAGATCGAGCCGAAAGAATTGGCGGAACTGGCCTGCGAAATCGAGATCGATCGCCTCGGCGAGCCGATCGGCAAGCAGGACCAGTATATCGCGGCTTGCGGCGGGCTGACCTGCTTCACGTTCCATCCCGACGATCGCGTCGATGTCGAGCCGCTGAAGATCTCGATGGATACCAAATTCGATCTTGAAGATAATCTGTTGCTGTTCTTCACCGGCTTTTCGCGCAGTGCCGGGTCGATCCTCAAGGATCAGAATACCAAGACCAAGGACAGCGACAAGGACATGATCGCCAACCTGCATTTCGTCAAGGAACTTGGGCTGAAAAGCAAGACGATGCTGGAAGCCGGCAAGACCGGTGATTTCGGCGCGCTGATGCATGAGCATTGGGAGCACAAGAAGCGCCGGTCCGGCGGCATGAGCAATGCGCAGATCGACGAGTGGTACGACCTCGGCATGAAGAATGGCGCCGCCGGCGGCAAACTGGTCGGCGCCGGCGGCGGCGGCTTTCTGCTGTTCTATGCCAACGACCGCAACAAGCTGCGCCATGCCATGGCGGCGGCAGGGCTCGAAGAGGTCCGCTTCGCCTTCGACTTCGAGGGAACGAAGGTGCTGTTCTCATGAAGCTGCCGGTGGCCATCCTCGCGGGAGGTCTGGCCACGCGACTTCATCCCGATCACGGAAACTATTCCTAAGGCGCTGGTGGACGTCGCAGGCAGCCCTTTATCCTGCGGCAGCTCGACTATCTGCGGCGGCAGGGCGTCAGCCGTGTGGTGCTGTGCGTTGGGTTTCTGGGGGAGCAGATCGAGGCCGTGGTCGGCGACGGTTCGGCCAGCGGGCTCTCGGTCTCCTATTCCCAGGACTGGCCGAATTTGATGGGAACCGGCGGGGCGCTGAAGCAGGCTTTGCCGCTTCTGGACTCCCGGTTTTTGGTCCTGTATGGAGACTCCTATCTGCCCATCGATTTTGCCTGCCGTTGAACGGGCGTTTCTCGACCAGCGGCAAGCCGGCGCTGATGACGGTGCAACGCAACGCAGACCGGTGGGACAAGAGCAACGTCTTGTTTCGGGACAACGTCATTGTGGAGTATAACAAACGGTCGCCCACGCCTGAGCATGAGGCACATTGACTATGGCCTCGGCGGCCATATCGGCTGAGGTTCTCGCAGATGAAAACACTGGCGGGGCCGTTCGATCTGGCCGACATTTATCACCGGCTTTCGCTGTCGGGACAACTTGCGGGTTATGAAGTTCACGAGCGATTTTACGAGATCGGCTCACACAAGGGGCTCGCCGAAGCGGCGGACTATTTCAAGGGCAGGGGAAAGTAATGGGTTACGCCGAACAGCATATGCGCGAATCGGCCGAGATCATCCAAAAGATGGATTTGGCACCGATCGAGAAGATGGCGGATCTGCTTGCGCAGGTGAAAGGCCGAGGGCGGGCGGATCTTCTTCCTCGGCGTTGGCGGCAGCGCCGGCAATTGCTCCCACGCAGTCAATGATTTCCGCAAGATCGTCGGTATCGAATGCTATGCGCCGACCGACAACGTCTCGGAGCTGACCGCGCGCACCAACGATGAAGGCTGGGCCACGATCTTTGTGGAATGGCTGAAGATCAGCAAGCTGCTCGCCAAGGATGCGGTTTTCATTTTCTCCGTCGGCGGCGGCAATCTTGAGAAGAACATCAGCCCCAATCTCGTGATGGCCCTGCAGCATGCAAAGAGCGTCGGCGCCAAGATCATGGGCGTCGTTGGGCGCGACGGCGGCTATACCGCCCAGGTCGCCGACGCCTGCGTGATCGTGCCGACCGTCAACCCGGAAAACGTCACGCCGCATTCCGAAGCGTTTCAGGCCGTGGTCTGGCATTTGCTGGTTTCGCACCCGAAGCTGAAAGCCAATCAGACGAAGTGGGAATCCGCGGTCGGGACCGCGAGCCCGGCCAGATGAAATCGAGGGCGATCTTTCTCGATCGTGACGGCGTGCTGAATCGCGCCGGTGATCCGCGAGGGCAAATCCTTACCCTCCGGCTCGGGTCGAGGATGTCGAAGTCTACCCAGGATTGCGCGAACAGCTTCAACGCCTGAAAGATCGCGGCTTCGTCCTGATCGTCGTGACTAACCAGCCCGATGTGGCGCGAGGGACGACGCCCAAGACAGACGGTCGAAGAGCATCAATGGCCTGATTGCGCGCGAAATTCCTGCGATCGATCGATTCATTGTTTGTTTCCACGACAACAGCGACGGCTGCGACTGCAGGAAGCCTCGCCCGGGAATGCTGCTGAGCCGGCGCCGCCGAATTCGACGTCGATCTGGCGCGCAGCTATATGGTCGGCGATCGCCGCAGCGATGTAGAAGCAGGCATCGCCGCTGGCAGCCGAACCATCTTCATCGATCGCGCCTATCCGAGAACCGCCGCCGACCCAATACGACCACAGAGTTTCTTCGACACTTGAAGCTCTGACAATCATCGAGAGCGAGAACGAACATGAAAAAAGTTGAAGACCTAAAGCGTCAAGATCTTTGCCGACGGCGCAGACAAAGCTGGCATGCTGGAGATGTATGCAAAGCCGTTCATCAAAGGTCTTACGACCAATCCGACCTTGATGCGCAAGGCCGGGATCACCGACTACAAGGCGTTTTCGCTCGATATTCTGAAAGCCATTCCGGACCGGCCGATCTCGCTGGAGGTGTTCTCTGACGAATTCGCCGATATGGAGCGTCAGGCGCTGGAGATCGCCGAGTTGGGGCAAGAACGTCTATGTGAAAATCCCCGTGATGAACACCAAGCGGGAAACCAGCTACAAGCTGATCGAAAAGCTTGCCGCCAAAAAGGTCAAGCTGAATGTCACTGCGCTGATGACCTTGACCCAGGTGCGGGACGTCGTGGCCGCGCTCGATCCGGATGTGCCGAGCTATGTTTCAGTGTTCGCCGGGCGTGTCGCCGATACTGGCCGCGATCCGCTGCCATGATGGCGGCGGCGGTCGAACTGCTGAAGGTGGCGCCGGCATCCGAATTGATCTGGGCGAGCCCGCGCGAACTGCTGAATATTTTCCACGCCGATTCGATCGGATGTCATGTCATCACCGTGACGAACGATATCCTGAAGAAGCTGTCGCTGGTCGGCAAGAATCTCGATGACTATTCGCTTGAGACCGTGAAGATGTTTGCCGATGACGCCCAGCAGGCCGGTTTTAAGATTTGAGTTAGGTTCAATGGACGTCAGGGAAATCAAGCAATGCGTCGCGGAGTTCCTGCCGGAGGTGCGCTCCCAACACTGCACGGTACATTTCTATCGCAGCGTGAGGCGCAGGCAGTACTTGGACATCGACGGTAGGAAACGAGGCATGGAAGTTCTTCCAAAATCGCTCACTCGACCGGAGAAAACAACCGCTGAATTGTTGACTTTGATCAACCAGCGTCATGAGGATTGGTGGCCGGAGCAATTTCATCTAATAATTGCTCGCTCTGCAGAACACGATTGGACAGCGATCGTCGATTCCGGCATCAGGCGCGACTTCGCGCATAGCATCGGTAGAATCGTCAGCGAGCTCAGGCTGCGATATGCTTGGGCCGGTCGATAGCGGCGATGGTAGAGGTTCCAACAGCGACTCCGGCCGGCGGGCGCCGCGCGATCCTCGTGCTCGGCATGCATCGCAGCGGTACATCGGCGCTTTCCGGCGTCGCCTGCACCCTGGGTGCTTCGCCGCCGTGCACGCTGATGCCCGCGACCGCGGACAACCCCCGCGGTTACTGGGAATCGCAGCCACTGATGCTCGTCAACGAGGAGCTGCTCGCCTCGGCGGCTTCGGCCTGGGACGACTGGCGGGAGCTGGATCCGGGTTGGTACGGGTCGAGCGAATGCGAGCGGCTCCGCGGCCGGTTCCGCGAAGCGCTTCGTAGCGAGTATGGCGAGGCGCCACTGTTCCTAGTCAAGGACCCTCGCCTGTGTCGGATCCTGCCATTCTTCCTCTCGGTGCTACAGGACATAGAGGTCGAGCCCGTCGCGCTCCTGTCGCTGCGCGATCCGCTGGAGGTGGCGCTGTCGCTTCAGCGGCGCGACAGCTTTCCAATCTCCAAATCCATTGCACTGTGGCTTCGCCACACGCTGGACGCTGAACTGCGCTCACGGCATCTGCCGCGCCGCATCGTGCCGTACGAGGACTTGCTCGGCAATTGGCGCCTAGAAATGGGTCGTGCGGCAGACGACATTGGGGTTCGCTGGCCGGTCGATTTCGACGCAGCGGCGCCGTCTGTCGGAGACTTCCTAGCAGCGGATCTGCGCCGTGAAAGGAGTGACCCGGCTGATGACGACAAACGGCCGGAACTCGCGTTCCTCGCAGCAGAAAGCTACCGCCTGTTTCGTGCGCTCTCGAATATTCCGGGCGATACCGGCTTGCTGGCACAGATTGACGCCGTTCGTTCGAAATTCAACGAGGCCTCCGGATTTTTCGGCGCGATTCAGGGGCCGGAGAAGGCCGAGGCGGAGAAGCTTCGTGCTGATTTCGCTCACGCCTCAGGTGAGTTCGAGCGGCAGCGGACGTTGCTGGACCGTCAGGCTTTACAGCTTGAGCAGCTTCAATCGCGGCATGACCAGCTTCAATCGGCGCTTGAAGCCAGTCGCAATGACGTGCAAAGCCTGCACGATGCGCTCGAGGCCCTGCGCATTAGCCGGTCATGGCGCTTGACCGCGCCGCTCCGCGCTATGAGCGATCTGTTTCGGAAGGCCACGAGATGATTAGGCATCGCCGGTTACCGGTTCGGTCGGGGCTGTCCTATCGTTTCGCGAATTTCAGACAAAATTGGTCCTCGGAAGCTCGCGCGTTGCTACATTGTTGTCTCAAAGGAAGTTACATTTATACCAAGTCTCGGCAATTATGACTCGTTGACGATTTCCAAATCGATTTGCTGTGATTCACTGGTGGCGAACGGTGGAGGTTCGTCATGACGATTCCAGTGGCGTTGTGCGGGGACTTTAAGGCATCGCAGCTGAGGGGTCTTGCGAGGAAGACGAAGGATGGCCCGCAGGCTCGCCGGCTTTTGGCGCTGGCGGCCATTTACGATGGGGCGAGCCGCACCGAGGCGGCGAAGATTGGCGGCGTGACGCTGCAGATCATCCGGGACTGGGTGATACGGTTTAATGCGCGGGGTGCTGCCGGCCTGCTGGATGGCAAATCGCCAGGTCAACCCTCGAGGCTCAATGATGTGCAACGTCAGGCGATCGTGCGGATGATCGAGAGCGGCCCGATCCCGGCGATCCACGGTGTAGTGCGCTGGCGGCTGATTGATCTTGCGCAATGGATCTACGAGGAGTTCCGCATCACGGTTGCCAAACAGACGCTGAGCCGGGAGCTTCGCGCGATGGGCTACCGCAAGCTCTCGGCACGACCCCGCCATCATGCGCAAGCCGAGGGAGCCGTTGAGGATTTTAAAAAAACTTCCCAGCGCGCCTGGATGAAGTCGCGCGCGAAAAGGCAATCGACGTCAGCAAGATAGAAATTTGGTTCCAGATGCTATGAGGACGGGCTGAGCCGATACTTTGGCGGCCCCGAATCAAAGCAAAGGAGCTACCACTATGCAAACAATTGACACCATTAATCCTACTATCCTCCTTGCTATCGAACTCAGTGCATCAACATGGCTCGTCGCCGCCCGCGTGCCAGGGTTGGAGAAGCCACATCTGCATCGGATCGATGGTGGCGACACGGCCGCCTTGTTAGCTCGGATTTCGTCTCTGCAGGCCCGTGCTGCTCGCGGGCTCGACGCGACGATAGGCGTTGTCTGCTGCTTTGAGGCGGGACGTGACGGCTTCTGGCTGCACCGTTTGCTGACGGCACATGGTGTCGTTTGCCATGTTCTTGAACCCACCAGCATTCTCGTCAACCGCCGAGCCCGACGGGCCAAGACGGACCGGCTCGATGCGGAGGGCATGCTGCGCGTGCTTGCGGCCTATCTCCGGGGTGATCATCAAGCCTGCAGCATGGTACGTGTGCCAACACCGGAAGAGGAGGATGCCAAGCGCACGCACCGCGAGCGCGAGAAGCTGGTGCAGGAGAGGCTGCGCATCCAAAACCGTATTGAAGCTCTGCTGTTCACCCAGGGCATTCGGAAACGACCCTCTCTTCGTTCATGGGAGCGAGATCTTGCTGTTCTACGCACCGGTGATGGACGCGAGATACCGCGCCATCTTCGGGCCGAATTGGATCGCTTGCGTCGACGGCTCGTCATGACCTTGGAGTTGATCCGGGAGGTCGAGGCCGAGCGCGATCAGGCCGCAAAAACCAAGCCGCAGGATCAGGCCTACCACAAGATAGCCGCTCTCTCTCGCATCCGGGGTATTGGCGAGAACTTCGCCGCCGTGCTCACGCGTGAGGTATTCTATCGTTCATTCGACAACCGCCGGCAGATCGCGAGCTACGTCGGCATCACACCAATGCCCTACCAGAGCGGCGGTATGGATCGCGATCGGCGCATCAGCCGGGCGGGAAACCCGCGGGCAAGGACAACTATGATCCAGCTCGCATGGCTCTGGCTTCGCTACCAGCCTGGCAGCGAGCTGGCGGAGTGGTTCCGCGAGCGCGTCGGCACGCTGGCCGGGCGCACACGACGGATCGCCATTGTGGCTATGGCGCGCAAGCTGTTGATCGCGCTCTGGCGCTACGCAGAGACCGGGGTAATACCGGCTGGCGCCGAGATCCGGGCGGAGATAACCGTCGCCGCATGACAGACAGGAATTGCCACCGGCAGCATTCGCCGGCGGCGATACGGGGAACGCGACCGTCTTCTTCTTTGGTGGCACAACGCCGCCGCGTTTCAGGTGGGTCGCGTCTCGCCGGGGCTACGCCTCGTGCATGAGGCATTATGGTGCGGGACCGTGCTCCGGGCCCGACCGCATGTAAGGTGACGCAGCCGTAGCTGCGAGAACTCGATGGCCCCGGACCCAACGACGTGCCGAAGTACCATCAATCAAGATCGGAGAAGCGAATGCCACAGACCCGTTGACAGCAGAACCCTCATGTAAGGACGAGGCTCGTATCGGCTAGAAGAACAAGATCACCCGCAGGTGGGCCAGGCGCGGCACTCGCCCGAGTGCTCCGCGAGATCAGCGAACCGCATCGACCTATATCTTCGGTGCCATCTGCCCGAAACACGGCAAGGGCGCGGCTCTGGTTCTGCCCTTCTGCAATACCGAAGCGATGAACCTGCACCTCGCGGAAATCGCCAAGGCGGTCGCACCAGGAGCCCACGCCGTCCTTCTCGTCGATCAAGCCGGATGGCATCTGTCAGCAGGATTGTTCATTCCCGCCAACAATCAGATCACGGCCTGGAAATCGCAGCTTGAGGGCAGCGCTTGCGAGATTTTCGGATCTGGGGGCGGGACACCGGCCATCCCCGCGATCGATGTGAAGTCGCTCCATGCCAAGATCGGAGAGCTGACACTGGAGAACGATTTTTAGAAGGAGCGCTCACCAAGGCGGGATTGCTGAGCGCAAAGCGATGATCGACCGTGAGCACGATCTATCGATCACCAAACAGGCAGAGATTTTGAAGATCAGCCGCGGCAGCATTTATTATCTGCCGCGCCCGGTGTCGTCCGCCGACCTCGAGATCATGCGGCAGCTCGATCGGCTGCACCTGGAGTATCCCTTCGCCGGTTCGCGTATGTTGCGAGGCCTGCTGGCTTTGCAGGGGTGCAAGATCGGCCGCCGGCATGTGAAGACGCTGATGCGGCGGATGGGGATAGAGGCGCTCTATCGCCGTCCGCGCACCACCAAACCCGAGCCCGGCCACAAGATCTATCCGTATCTGTTGCGCGGCATGGAGATTACGCGGCCGAACCAGGTCTGGGCCATGGACATCACGTACATTCCGATGGCGCACGGCTTCGTTTATCTTGCCGTGGTGCTGGACTGGGCGACACGTCGTGTTCTGTCGTGGCGGCTGTCGATCACGATGGAGGCGGCCTTCTGCGTCGAGATCCTCGAAGAGGCCTTGGCTCGCCACGGCAAGCCGGACATCTTCAACACCGATCAGGGCTCTCAGTTCACCGGCGCGGCCTTCACCGGCCTGCTCGCCAGCAATGGCATCGCCATCAGCATGGATGGCAAAGGGGCCTGGCAGGACAACGTCTTCGTCGAGCGGCTGTGGCGCAGCGTCAAATACGAGGAGGTCTATCTGCGTGCCTACGAACCGTCGGTGAGGCGCGAAGCTCCATTGGTCGATATCTCGACTTTTATAACGGACGACGACCACATTCGAGTCTTGACGACCGCACCCCGGAATCAAGCCTACTTCGATCTTCCTCCGCTCCGCGCGGCGGCCTAACCCCGGCAGACGCTCCACTTATCGACGCGGGATTATTGTTCAGACAACCGGAACCGGCTCTAACCGCGTCTTCAAATCCTACGATGATATCGTCGATCACTGTTGCTACGCCTGGAATACGCTTGTCGATCGTCCTTGGAAAATCATGTCCATCGGATTACGCCAGTGGGCTCACCAGTTCTGATCAATGAGATGTGGTATTACACATACGAAAGTTGATACTCGCGCCCATGCAGGTCAAAGTAGTAGTTTACGCGATTGGCTCCGGAATTGCTTGGCTCGAAGTATTGGGGTAGATAGAGTTGAAGTGTGCTTCGAGAGCCTTATGGCAGGCTTGACGTTTTTGGAAACTGTACTTCAGGGAGATTGAAATGAGAAAGTTTGGATTACTCCTCGGAGCTATCCTCGCTGGACTGTTCGTTGTTTCTTTCGCGGCGCCCGCTTACGCGCAGGCGACCCGCACCTGGGTATCCGGCGTCGGTGACGACGCCAACCCCTGCAGCCGAACCGCACCTTGCAAGACGTTCGCAGGTTCGATTTCGAAGACAGCAGCGGGGGGAGAGATCAATTGTATTGACCCCGGAGGGTTCGGGGCAGTGACCATTACAAAATCTATATCCATTATATGCACGGGTGTGCAGGCAGGTGTACTGGTCTCAGGAACCAACGGAATCATTGTCAACGTTGCATCGACCGACAAAGTGCTTCTTGAGGGACTCGACATCGAGGGATTCTCGACCGGCTTGAATGGAGTTCTTATAGTAGGAGCGGGAAAAACAACGATACGAAAGTGTGCTATTCGAAATTTCTCTCAGAACGGCGTCAACGTCGTGGGTACCTCGGGCGCGAGGGCTTTTGTTGAGGACTCGCTAATATTGAACAATGCTGGTGGACTAAACATGCAAGGCGCCGGCGGCGCGATAAACAGTGCTTTCATACGAAACACTTTGCTAGACAACAACTCATCGTTTGCAACCCAAACCGTTGGCGGAAGCACGTTAGTTTTGATTGGGTCAACTCTTTTGGGAAGCCCTTCAAGCATTATCGCATCTGGCGGAGCGACGGTGCTGTCTTACGGCAACAATGTACTGCGAAATGCAGGCGCACCTACTCAAACATTACCCCTTCAGTAGCTGATGCAGCTGCACTCTGATAGGAGATCTTGTAGGTCTGGGTTTTCTGGCGTTTTGGGATTCCGGATTTGGCGGCTTCGTGATTCCTTTGACGGCGAGGTTCGCTGTTGGGGAGACCCATGAGCCAGCCGCGCGACAATCGTCAGGACGATCTGTTTCGTCCATCTCTGGAAAAGATCATCAACCTTCGCCATCCGCTGGTGCGTCTGGCGGCGGAGATCGATTGGGACATCCTGGCGGGACGCTTCAGTTCGGTCTGTCGCCTCGGCCCGGGGCAGCCACCGTTGCCGACACGATTGGTAGCCGGACTGTTCATCCTCAAGCACATGCACAATCTCTCTGACGAGGTGCTGTGCGACAGGTGGGTCGAGAACCCGTATTTTCAGTATTTCTGCGGCGAGGTGGTGTCCCGGCACGACCTGCCGTTCGATCGCTCGGAGCTATCGCTGAAAGTTGGTGACGGCGGGAATCGGGAAGGCGGCATATCGTGGGGGTGCTTGACGCCTCCACTTCTCCACCGAAGGAGCGATATGCCGTGTCCAAAGATAACATCATCCAGCTGATTCAGCCAGCAAACGTCGACGATCAACTCACCGAAATCTTGCGCAACGGAGCGCGTGCTCTGTTGGCCCAGGCGGTTGAGGCGGAGGTCGCGGACTTTCTCGGCAAGCATGCCGATTTGAAGACCACAGACGGCCACCAGCGCGTCGTGCGCCACGGTCACCTGCCGGAACGCGAGGTGATGACCGGTATTGGTCCGGTCGCCGTCAGGCAGCCGCGTGTGCGTGATCGCGAGGTGGACGCTACCGACCCCGACCGCATCCGGTTCACTCCGTCGATCCTGCCGCCCTACATGCGCCGGTCAAAGTCGATCGAGACGCTGCTGCCGATCCTATATCTGAAGGGGATCTCGACCGGCGACTTCTCCGAGGCGCTGGCGGCGCTGCTCGGCAAGGACGCTGCCGGGTTGTCGGCATCCGCCATCGGCCGCCTGAAGGACGGCTGGCTTGACGAGCACGCCGCGTGGCAAAAGCGCGATCTGTCGGCGAAGCGCTACGTTTACATCTGGGCCGATGGCATCCATCTCCAGGCGCGCCTCGAAGACGAAAAGCAGTGCATCCTGGTGTTGATCGGCGCGACGCCGGAAGGCCGCAAGGAACTGGTCGGCTTCACCGATGGCGCCCGCGAGAGCGCGCACGACTGGCGCGATCTGCTGCTCGACCTGAAGCGGCGCGGGCTCGACGTGCCGCCGCAGCTCACCATCGCCGACGGCGCGCTCGGGTTCTGGAAGGCCGCTGGCGAGGTCTGGCCGAAAACGCGCGAGCAGCGCTGCTGGGTGCACAAGACCGCGAACGTGCTCGCCAAGTTGCCGAAGAGCCAGCAGCCGAAGGCCAAACGCGCGTTGCAGGAGATCTGGATGGCCGAAACCAAGGCCGCCGCCGAGCTGGCGTTCGACGCCTTCATCGAGAGCTACACGCCCAAATACGAGAAGGCGGCCGACTGCCTGAGCAAGGATCGAGACACGCTACTGGCGTTCTACGACTTCCCGGCCGAGCACTGGAAACACCTGCGGACGACCAATCCCATTGAAAGCACCTTCGCTACCGTGCGCCACCGCACGATCCGATCGAAGGGATGCCTGTCCAACAGGACCGCGCTCGCGATGGTCTTTAAACTGCTCGAGGCCGCGCAGAAAAGCTGGCGTCGTCTTGACGGCCACTACCAGTTGCCAAAACTCGTTCTCGGTGTGACATTCAACAACGGGATCGAGGTCATCGCCAAACCGGCTGACCTTCAGCCCATAACCGCCGCCGCCTGACCGGCCCGGCCGTCACCAAAATTTGGCGATAGCTCGATCGCTCGTCGCTGACCCGCTGGCGCCAGCGGCTGGGGGAGGAGCAGATCGCCGCGCTGTTGCAAGAAAGCCTCTCGGTGGCGCATCGAACGGGGCGATCGAGACCAAAGATCTCGAGCGGGTCGTTGTGGACACCACCGTCCAGGAAAAGGCGATCGCATCCGAGCGATGCGCGGCTCATGCACCGGGCGATCGAGAAGCTGGTCGATTTGGCCAAACGCGAGAGCGTCGAACTGCGCCAGAGCTATCGGCGCGTGGCCAAGCGCGCCGCCATCATGGTGGGGCGCTACACGCATGCCCACCAGTTCAAGCGCGCCCGGCGAGAACTCAAATTCCTGCGCACCCGGCTTGGCCGTAAGCGCGTAGGAGACCCCACGTAGCGCGAAACGTTCGAATAGCAGAGAATCTCCTGGTGATTTGTCCAGGAGGCTCTTGTGAGCGAACCTATGTCTGATAGCAGAAGTTTTGAAGTTCTCACGGCGACCCCCGTGCGGCTGTCGAGCAGTCCGGGGCGCAGTTACCGGTCGTGGTCGGACGAGGAGAAGACCAGGATCGTCGGGGAGACGCTGGTTGCCGGTGCAAATGTATCGGCGATTGCCCGGTCAAATGGGCTCGATCCGTCGCAACTTTTCGCGTGGCGTCGCAAGGCGATAGCCTCTGGGATGCTTGCGCCATTGGGCGGTTCGCCGAGCCGGCCGATCCAATTCACGCGCTTTGAATCGATGCGGAGCGACATCGTGGAAATTGTCATCGGCGATGTGGTGGTCCGCGCCGGCGGTGATGTCGACCTCAAGCGGCTTGCCGATGTGATCCGGGCGGTTCGCAAGGCATGATCCCGCTTGGAGTTCAGGTATATGTGGCGAGCACGCCGGTCGACTTCCGGAAGGGCGCGACGGGTTTGATGGCCCTGGTGCGGGACGGCGGCGCTGATCCGTTCAATGGCGCGCTCTATGTATTCCGCTCGAAAAGAGCGGACCGGATCAAAGCGGTTTGGTTCGACGGCACGGGGGTCTGTTTGTTTGCCAAGACACTTGAGGAAATGCAATTCTGCTGGCCCCGGATTGGGCCAACCACGGTGCAGCTAAACCACGCGCAGTTGCTTGCGCTGGTCGACGGGCTGGACTGGAAGAAGGTCCGCCCGGTAGATGTGAAGCGGCCACAATCGATGGGCTGAAAACCTGTGGCATTTTGAATCAGGCATTTGGAAAGTTTGGAAAAACGGCCGCGAACATGCTGTGATGGCGGCGATGACGATGGCCGCTGCAGAGCTTCCCGACGACGTTGATGCGCTGAAGGCGATGATCGTCGCCATGGCCGAACAGAGGGCATTGCTGGAAGCGCAGACCCGCCATCTCCAAGCGGCGAACAATACGGCTGACGAGCGGATTGCAACGCTGACGGCGATCATAAAGATGCTGGAGCGGTCGCGCTACGGCACTCGCTCGGAACGTCTACGCGGCGATGCATTGAGCGATGAGCAGCGTGCCTTCGTATTCGATGAAATCAATACCGGCATGTCGGCGATCGAAGCTGAGCTTGAAAGCGCCGCTCAGGACAAACCGAAACGGACGCCGCGCCCCCGGAAAGGCTTTCCGGTTCATCTAGAGCGGGTTGAGATTGTTATCGAACCTGAGGTTCCCGCAGGCTGCGAGGAACTGGAGAAGGTTCTGATCGGCGAGGACGTGTCGGAGCGTCTGGACGTGGTGCGGGCGAAGTTCCGCGTGATCGTCACGCGTCGCCCGAAATACGCCTACCGAAACCGCGACGGCGTGATCCAGGCGCCGGCGCCACCCCATCTCATCGAGAGCGGCATCCCCACCGAGGCGGTTCTGGCCCAGATCGCCGTCTCGAAATATGCCGATGGTCTGCCGCTTTATCGGCAGGAAGCCATTTATGCGCGGGATCAGGTCGAGCTGGACCGTTCGTTGATGGCGCAGTGGATGGGCAAGGTCGGCTTCGAACTGCAACCTCTCGCCGACTATGTTCTGGAACGGATTAAGCAGGGCGAACGGATCTTTGCCGATGAAACCACCTTGCCAACCTTGGCTCCCGGTACCGGCAAAACCCAAAAGGCTTGGTTATGGGCCTATGCCCGCGACGACAGACCCTTCGGCGGTGCAGGTCCCCCGATGGTGGCCTATCGCTTCGAAGACAGCCGGAGCGGTGATTGTGTCGCACGTCATCTATCGGGATTTTGCGGTGTGCTGCAGGTGGACGGTTATGCCGCCTACAATCGGCTTGCCAAAGGTAGCGGCGGCAATGATGGCGCGACCCTGGCCGCCTGTTTTGCCCATGTGAGGAGGCGATTCTACGAACTGCATGTGAACGAAAGCTCGCACCTGGCAACGCAAACAATCACGATAATGGCCGCGCTCTGGAAAGTCGAAGAGGACGTCCGCGGCAAAGATCCCGCAACACGGGTGAAGGCCCGACAGGAAAAGTCCGCCGCCATTGTGGCAAGCCTGTTCGAGCTGTGGGAAACGGAACTGCCGCGCCTGTCCGGGAAATCCAAACTCGCAGAGGCGATTCGCTACGCCAAAACCAGGCGGACCGCTCTCGAACGCTTCCTGATCGACGGCCGTATCGAAATAGATTCCAACATTGTCGAGCGTGCCATCCGGCCGCAAACAATTACCCGGAAGAACGCGTTGTTCGCGGGTTCCGCTGGCGGTGGTCGAACCTGGGCGAACGTCGCCACGCTCTTGCAGACCGCAAAAATGAACGATGTCGATCCACAGGCCTGGCTCACGCAGACCCTCGAGCGTATCGCTCAGGGCTGGCCCATCTCTCAGATCGACCAGCTCATGCCGTGGAACTTCGAAGCCTGAACGGCATCAGCTTCACGCTTACGCTTGGCCGCATCATCCGTGACATCAGACGCAAGATCGAGGGTGACCCTGCGCTTGAGGATCGCTTTGGTCCGCTGCTCGATCTCGCCCACCGGGTTCGCCATCAAGAGCCGCGTCAGCACGGCCCCAAGGTCTACTCATTGCACGCCCCCGAGGTCGAGTGCATCGGCAAAGGCAAGGCCCGGGCACCTTACGAGTTTGGCTGCAAAGTCTCGATTGCCACGCCTGCCACAGCACCCAAAGGCGGGCAGTTCGTGCTGCATGCCAAGGCCCTGCACGGCAATCCCTATGACGGCCACACCCTCGGTCCCGTCATCGCCGATCTCGAAAAGCTCACAGGTGTCGAAGCACGCCGCATCCACGGCGACAAGGGCTATCGCGGCCACAACTATCCCGACCGGTTCAAGGTCTGGATCAGCGGCCAGGTTCGCCGTGTCACCAAAGCCATTCGCCGCGAGATGCGGCGTCGCGCCGCCGTCGAGCCTGTGATCGGCCATCTCAAGGACGACCACCGGATGCGCCGCAACCGTCTCAAGGGCCGCCACGGCGACCGCATCAACGCCGTGCTCGCCGCCGCCGGCTACGACTTCAGCCTGCTCCGCCGCTGGTTCAAGGAACTTTTACGCCTCCCATTGCGGCTTCTCTGCCGCCGCCTATCGCAACCACACCTTGCGTAAAACGGCGCTCAGAACGTTCTTCACGAACGACGACTGACCGAGGTCATTGGTCAGGATAGATGCGTTAAACTGATCGCTCCGCAGAACGCTGCCCTTCAGGAGGTGTAATTGACCTTCTGCTGGCAGGGTGTCCTCGGAAAATGCAGCCATGTGCCAAGTTTGGGCTGGGTGGAACCACGGCAGCGCGCGCGATACAAGGCCTACTTTCGCGAGTTCCTCCTCGAACCATTTGCGCGAATAGCCGACGCATCCTGGGTAGTGCCATCCGTCCTCCGGCTCAACGGTGGCGTTTTCATCGCGAACATAGGAAAACAAGAATAGTCCATCGGGATTTAGCGCTCGCGGAATGGACACGAGCAGCTTGCGAACCAAATCGGGACCAGTATGTGAAACGATCGACTGCGCCATCAGAAAATCAAATCGGCAACCGAAGACGTCAGCCTGAAAGGTGTCGGAGTGGCTAAACGAGGGCATCTTGAGATCAATTGCGGCTGCGCCGAGTTCGTGCGCAATACCATCGGCGATTAGCCAAGCATTCGGATCGAGCCCGCAATAGCCGCCGCGATTTAAATACGGGATGAGGAGGCGGCCTAATCGCAATGAGCCGCAACCGAAATCCAGTACACGATGGTTCTCGCGTAGTCCCAGTTGGAACAGCAACGCAAATTGGCTTGCTGACATAAAATCGAAACGGTCGGTGGGACCGACATAAGCCCGGTAGTGGTTGCTGCCAGCCGGCAGAGTCCGAACGGCCTCGTGGCTCAGTTCAGGTCGGATCGGGCCGAAGCCGCTGTCGTCTTCCTTGCGGAACATCACCATCCTTTGGCCTCTCGGGTGACCGAATTCACCCATCGGATGAATGGTCCACGGTAGGCCAGCTAGAATGTGCCGTAAGTCTGCTATCGAATGGTGGTATGGACTTTTATCACCATAAGTGGAAATTCCGGTTGGAGGGTGAGTAATGGTCGCGTGGCTGGGCCGTCCCGGCGGACGCTCGAAGATCGTCGCGTAGAATTTTCCGCCAGCCTTCATTTTTGGAGCCAGTCGTTCAAGGCAAGTTCGTACCGCGTTGAGGCTGACATGGGTGAAAACCGAGAAGGCGATAGCTGTATCGAACTCTGCATCAAGTATTGAAAAGTCAAATCCCTCAATTTGACGGAGATGGTCGCGTGGCAGCTTCTCAGTCAGCCGGGCTCGAGCCAATTCCACGCGGTAGCCGACTTCCAGCAAGTTCTCATTAAGATCGACGCCAAAATAGTTACCGGCGTCCAGGTAGTCGACGAAATACAGACCGCCGCGCAGGCACCCGCAGCCAATGTCCAAAAGTCTGTGGTCGCGCGCCAGTCCCTCGGCCGTTAAGAAGCTAAACTGCAAAGCTCCTGTCTCATCCCACACGCCTGCGACGATTGGGTGGTGATGACCCCGCGCATTGATCAGGTTCTTGTCTTCGTAGATTGATTCCATTGCAACCAGCTCCACTTTAATATTGTTCAACTGAGGTGATCCCGGTTTCCGGGACAGTTTGGCGGTAGCGCCAAGATGGATTCCGGGTTTGATTACGCCGCCAGTTTCTCCTCGATTTCGCGTCCAGCATCAACTTAGTCGGGCCGTCCTTCCGCCGAACGTCGATTGTGGCCGTTGTAGTAGCCGATCCATCGTCCGTCGGCGCGCCACAAATGGTTCGGTGCCTCGGGAGACTACACTTTTCCCTGGTCTCGACGGGTGTGCTCATAGGATCCGAACCAAATAGCGATGGTGGAGACCGAAAGCCGGACGCGCCTTCCGCTTTCGCCGGTGGACAGTGCTTGGAATAGCTTGCGCGCGCTAAAGACGCAACGCCCGCTGTCTTATTTCAACCGCCCGAATAGAGGCGGAAAGGAGCGCCTAAGGAAGAGGAGCCAGACCTCTTCGGAATTCGTTTCCGTTTCGAAATAATATCGAAAGACCAAATCGGCGGGTTTGTAGGAGCAGGATATATTGCAAGCCATATTCTCCGTCTGGTTATACCAGCACGATAATCCCCCGTGTGGCCAAGCAATTCAGCACAGCATCAGCTAGCTGTTCGGGCTGCTGGCCCAGTGTCTTCAAATGGACCTCAGGCGCGCTGGGCGCTTCGTACGGCGCATCGATGCCGGTGAAATTCTTGATCTTGCCTGATTTCGCTTTGGAGTAGAGCCCCTTCGGATCGCGGCGTACGCATTCCTCGATCGGCGTATCGACAAAGACCTCAACGAATTCGCCTTCGCCAACGAGATTGCGCACCATGTCGCGCTCGGCCTTGTAGGGCGAGATGAAAGAGCAGATCACGATCAGTCCGCTGTCGACCATCAGCTTTGCGACTTCGCCCGCGCGGCGGATGTTTTCGACTCGGTCGGCCTCGGTGAAGCCGAGGTCTCGATTGAGGCCGTGCCTAACGTTGTCGCCGTCCAGCAACATGGTGTGATGCGACATGGCAAACAGCTTTTCATCGACGATGTTGGCGATGGTCGACTTGCCAGCGCCCGAAAGCCCAGTGAACCAAATGATGCAGGGCTTTTGCTTCTTGAGCGCGGCGCGCTCCTTCTTGCCGATCGAGAGCGGCTGCCAGGCGATGTTGGTAGCACGCCGCAAGGGGAAGGCAATCATGCCAGCGCCGACGGTCCGGTTGGTGTAGCGGTCGATCACAATGAAGGAGCCGGTGCGCCGGTTGACCTCATACGCATCGAAGGCTACTGGCAGTGCAACTGCAACATTGCAGAAGCCGATTTCGTTGAGAATCAAAGTTCGGGCTGCCAGATGCGCGCCGGTGTTAACATCGATCTTGTATTTGATCGCAGTGATGCTGCCGGACGCGATCGATTGCGTGCCGATCCGGAAGGCATAGGACCGGCCCGGGACCATGGCCTCCTGATCCATCCAGATCACGTGGGCGGCAAACTGGTCTGCGACCTCGGGTCGTTCCGTCGGCTTGGCGAGGATATCTCCGCGGCCGATGTCGATTTCGTCGTCCAAAGTAAGGGTCACCGCATCGCCGGCTTCGGCGCGCGCAAGTTCGCCATCGTATGTGACGATCTGCTTGATGCGCGAATTGCGGCCCGATGCCGCAACGATGATTTCGTCGCCAACCGCAATGCTGCCGGAGGCGACCGTTCCGGCGTAGCCGCGGAAATCCAGGTTCGGCCGGTTCACCCATTGCACCGGGAAACGGAAGGGTAGGCCAGCCGTCTCGGACTGGAAATCGAGGCTCTCGAGATAGTCCAAGAGGCAAGGGCCGTGATACCAATCGGTATTGCCGGACCGGTTGATGATGTTGTCGCCGTATCGTGCGGAGATCGGGATAGGCACGATTGACGTGAAGCCGAGGGTCGAAGCGAACGCCACATAGTCGCCGACAATGCGATCGAACACCTCCTGGCGGTAATCGACCAGATCGATCTTGTTCACGGCCACGACCACGTGTCGGATGCCCATCAGCGAGCAAATGAAGGAGTGGCGTTTGGACTGCACCAGGACGCCCTTGCGCGCATCGATCAGGATAACCGCGAGCTCGGCGTTCGACGCGCCGGTCGCCATGTTGCGCGTATATTGTTCGTGGCCGGGCGTATCGGCCACCATGAAGGATCGACGCGGTGTGGTGAAGAAGCGATAGGCGACGTCGATGGTGATGCCCTGTTCGCGTTCGGCCTCGAGCCCGTCGACCAGCAGAGCAAAGTCGATATCATCGCCGGTTGTGCCGTGCTTGACGCTGTCGCGCGCGAGCGCCTGCAGCTGATCCTCATAGATCATCTTGCCGTCGTGCAGGAGCCTGCCGATCAGCGTCGACTTTCCGTCGTCGACCGAACCGCAGGTGATGAAGCGCAGCCGATCCTTGCTGTCGGAGGAGATAAACCCTCGCAATGTATCAGTCTCCATTTAGAAGTAGCCTTCCCGCTTCTTTTTCTCCATCGATGCCGCTTCATCGGTATCGATCAGCCGCCCCTGGCGCTCGGAGAGTTTCGCAACCTGCATTTCCCCGACGATGTCTTCGATGGTGGCGGCGTCGGACTCGATGGCGCCGCTCAGCGGATAGCACCCAAGCGTGCGGAAACGTATCGTCTTGAGCTCGGGGGTCTCGTTCGGAGCCAAGGGGAGCCGTTCGTCATCGACCATGATCAGCGTGCCGTTGCGATGGACTACCGGCCGCTTTTTTGCGAAATACAGCGGAACGACCGGAATTTTCTCCAGCATGATGTATTCCCAGACATCGAGCTCCGTCCAATTCGAGATGGCAAACACGCGCATCGTCTCGCCTTGCCGGATGCGGGTGTTGAAGAGATCCCACAGCTCCGGCCTCTGGTTGCGGGGATCCCAGACATGTCCGGGCGAACGGAGGGAGAAGATGCGCTCCTTTGCGCGGCTCTTTTCCTCATCGCGCCGGGCGCCCCCGAACGCTGCGTCAAAGCCGTAGAGATCGAGGGCCTGCTTGAGCGCATCGGTCTTCATCACTTGTGTGTGCAGCGCCGATCCGGAATCGAAAGGGTTGATGCCGCGCTCGATCCCGTCCTGGTTCACATGCACGATTAGGTCGACGCCGAGACGCTTGGCCGTCTCGTCGCGAAAGCTGATCATCTCGCGAAACTTCCATGTCGTATCGACATGCATCAGCGGGAACGGGACCTTTGCCGGATAGAAGGCCTTCAGCGCAAGGTGCAGCATGACGCTCGAATCCTTGCCGATCGAATAGAGCATCACAGGCCTCCTGAACTCGGCAACGACGTCGCGCATGATCTCGATGGACTCGGCCTCCAGCCGCCGCAGATGCCGGGGCAGCGTGTGAGTCGCTGGCTTAGTGATGTCTTGTGCGTTCATTTTGAGCATTCTGGGGGCGTTCCCCACGCGACAAAGTCGCCGTTTCGGTAATCTAGCTTGCCATAGCGCATGGGCAGCCGTCGAGGCGCCGTTCGCGGATATCAAGGATCGTCTCGAGAGCGCACTCATTATCGTCTCCAATGACTGGAATGTAGTCGCATCGCGCCTCAAGGCGCGGGGCATTCTCTAGCGCGCGCAATCTGGCTTGCCGATATGACGAAACGAATAGGCACTTATTTTCCCGACCGTTATCAAGCGCCATTGTCCTCCGAGGATGCGGAAATAGTCCGTCGATTCCACGATCCGTACTATCGGCGCTGGTTGTCGGGCGGCTCGGACACGATCAATCTGAGCTGGTTCGGGCATCAGGTTCTAAAGTGCCCGCTGGATGTACGGCTCTATCAGGAGAAATCGGCACCTGGTGCGGCGGCAGCGTGCTGCACATGGCGATGATCCTAGAAGATCGGGCATGGTCGGGTCACCACGGTCGATATCGATCCGAAGCGGAGCATCCGAGGATGAGCTATCTCACCGGATCGAGCACGGATCCGCAGATTGTTGCGCAGGTTCGGGACGCCGTTGGCACAGATCGGGCTGGTGATCCTCGACTTCGAACCACGTCAAGGTTGGCGATTATCTCATTGTCGAGGACGGCAACGTAAATGGACATCCGGTTCAGTCCGGAATATGGCCCCGGGCGATGGAAGCCATTGAGAAGTTTTTCTCGGAAACCGATGATTTTGCGACAAGATGTGAGCGGTTTATGATGACGCCCCCCGGATGTCTGCGAAGGATGAAATGAAACAGTTCTTGGCTAACGAACACCGACGCCCCCTTGTTGATCTAGGGAGGCGGCCTCTCAGCCGAGCGCTACGACCTAGGCCAGCGCCCGCAGAGGATTGCGGTTGTAAACCGCAATTTGTTTAAATTGGATTGTAAAGCACAATTATTTAAATTGTAAAGCACAATTATTTGAACTAATTTTTTAAATGGCAATTATGCCAAAAGAGGGTTGGAGGAAAAATGCGTAAGATAATCCCAGTTATTGTTGCATCTTTGGCGGTGGGCGGACTGTTTGCGGTTCCGGCTCACGCCACCGGTCCTCAGACGGCCTACGTCTCGGCGACGAGTACCTCACCTGGCCCCGGCTGTCCCGCAACTGCACCCTGCGCCACCATAGCAGCTGGACTCGCCGCCGCTAATCCCGGTGGAGAAGTCGTCATATTGGACAGCGCGACCTATACCGAGTCCAACAACATCACCAAAACCGTTGTACTTACCGCCGCTAACCGTCCGGTAATCGTTGCACCGGCCGGCTCCTCTGCCTTCACCTTGGCCACTACCGGCGTCACTCTCAGCCTTTCAGGGGTGATCGTCGACGGAGCCGGAGGGACGGCGTCGGGAATAAATGTGACAAACGGTCGAAACCTGTTCGTCTCGGATACCTCCATAAGGAACTTCAGTGGCGCAGGCGTTCGCGGCAATCCACGTGCAACCTCCTGCTGGCGTTACCTTTGACCTGTTCGTGACCGGCAGCAGCACCAGCGGTAACACGTTTGGAATTGTCGCCGATGGCACAGCGGGAGGCATCATTCGCGCCAGCGTGCGTAGCTCGCTTGTTTCGGTCAATACCAACAATGGAATTACCGCACTCAGCGGCTCCGGAAGCGCGGTTTTCCTTCTTCACCAGGTGCTCGTGCAGGGCAACGGTACTGGCCTTGCTTCCGCCGGCACAGGTGGATTTCTGGTCGATGATAGTCGAATTTTCGGCAATACTGCCGGAATCTCGGCAGCCGCCGGTTCCATCGTCCTGTCCTACGGAAATAATAATCTGAACGGGAATTATTGGGCACGACGGCGCGTTCACCGGCACTGTCGGGCTCCATTGATCGCATAAGCGCCTCCGGACAAACCTGGGGTTCGTCCGGAGGCGAACCTTTTTAGATTGTTATCAACGAGCGGGCGAACCGGCATGAACTGGCGCGCCGTTGAGCCACGCAGGTGCGGGGCCCGACGGCACGCTGGTTCTCGGTGAAATAGCGGTAATCTTGGCACCGTTGAGCCAAGCTGGAGCAGGCGCTGCGGTCGGCAATATTGCCGGCCCTTGTCTTGCACCGGGCAAAGGAAAACCGAGCGTCGCATGGCGATCGCCGTTGTTGAAGATCGCTTCCCTCGGTTTGAGGGCAGCGAGACTTCCAGCCGGCATAGCTTTCCCCAATCTTAAGCCTTACAACACCGTCTGTGTTTCCGCTTTGGAAAATTGCGATGCCTGAGTCCTCTCGGAGAATGGTCCCAACGAGCGACAGTGGCGGCTGATCGGGTTCAGGGGGCTGTGCCGGTGGCGACGGTAGCGGGGGCTTCACTGGTGGAGCGACCACGGCCAGGGGCGCAGGTCGCCGGTTTGCGGAAAAGAGTGGGCGCTCCTGCGTAACTTTCAGGAAGGCGAGAGGGATCTGCCATAGGGGGTTTCCGGCGGGAGCAGACTGGCGGTCGGCTGACACGTTGTGTTCCCGCTGCGGCGCTCCATCACCTGCTCGTGCCATCGGTAGGCTTGCGAATAGCGCATCGACTGCCCCCGAGCTGAGAGCGGTGACAGTAAACGTGAGCTGGATCACAATTCCTAAACGACGCGTTATTGCCCATCCGAACATCTCTACATAATACCCCCGTGCACCGCGCCACCAAATGACAATAACCCGTTGATCCTAGGCGTGACCGGTCGCGCTCGCGACCGCACGCATGCCATGCGACCAAAGACGCGATAAATTTGGTCGAGCTTCGCAGCTGGTTGCGCTCATACACAATTATACCACGGCGTCGTCCAACTGCCCCCCCTTTGGGGGCGTTCCCCACGCGACAAAGTCGCCGTTTCGATAATCTAGCTTGCCATAGCGCATGGGGCAGCCGTCGAGGTCCGTAACAGTGCCGCCGGCGGCCAGAAGCACCGCATGACCGGCGGCTGTATCCCATTCCATGGTCGGCGCGAGCCGCGGGTAGACGTCGGCGTCTCCCTCCGCGATGACACAGAATTTAAGCGAAGAGCCAGAGGGCCGCAGATCGGGGATCGCGTGGCGTTCAACCCATGCTTTGGTCGCGCCGTCGAGATGAGAGCGACTGACGACTGCTCGCCACCTTTCAGGCGGAGCCACGCGCACCTCTATGGCGCGCATTTTGCTGAAGGAGAGGGTGCCATTGCTCGCGCGGGTTTTGAGCTTGTAGGCGCTGGTGCCGCCCATATAGAGTTGGTGTAGGGCCGGCGCGTAAACGGCACCCGCAACCGGATTGCCATGCTCAATCAGGGCAATGTTGACCGTGAACTCGTCGTTGCCCTGGATGAACTCCTTGGTTCCGTCGAGGGGATCGACGAGGACAAACCGCGCGGCAGCGATTGGAGGCGCGCCTGTCCAGGTCTCCTCGGTGATCACCGGGAGGTCAGGCAGGTTGCGTTGGAGGCAGCCACGGATAACCTCGTCGGCCTTCACGTCGGCCGCAGTCACAGGGGAGCCGTCCGCCTTGTAGTCAGGGCGGCACGCATCGGCGCGGGCGTCCATGATGACCTCGCCGGCACGAACGGCAATCAAGCCGAACAGCCGCGCGAGCCTGTCAAACTCGTCCAGATCAAGCTCCTCGCTCAGGTGTACCTTTCGTCTCAATTACCATGCCAGCGCAACGGTTGAGTACTGAAAAGTGCAGAAGTCGCTTATTTGCTGGCTACGAAACGACGATTGGAGGTTGCATGCCCTGGATCGCGTTGAGCTGGCTATTGAAACGCCTTTATGCTGGGCAGACCCGGCTGCCGGGCTCCTCCGGTTGCGCCACGGCGGAAAGCGTGTGCCGTTGTGCCGGCACGACCAGTTCCAGTGATGATGATGTGTCCGTCGTCGTTGATATGCGGTCACGCTTCATAGACATATCCTTAGCAATGGCGTGATCCTCCGCTCCTCGCCCCGGACGTCTGCCGAAGCATGGAGGGGGTGGGTTTCCAGCCAAAGCTTGCGCGCCAGGCTGATGGGCTCGAGACCGGCGTTCTCCCGCCAGTCGGTTTCCTTACCGGTCGATGCAGTTCGCGATGATGTGCCCGCAGAGCGGGACGGTGAATTCGTCGCTGACCTTTTGCCGCTGCCTAAAGTACATCGGAAAAATTTAGTTCGATCGGAAAAAGCGCCGACTGAGATGAGCGGTTAGGGTATTAAGGGTCGCGACCCACCACCGATCAAAATAGGCGATCGGTAGAGCCAGTAGAAGTGTTCCGATCACGGTGACGGAAAACGTCAAAGTCAGCTGGGTAGAGCGCGGGTATGCTGTCAAGTGCACGAAGACTAAGGAGGACACGGAACAGATCACCAGAATCTGGGCGAGATAAATCGGGAACGACATGAAGCCCAGGGCTTTGCCGACGCCGCCACTTAACATCTCTTTTACACGCGAAACGCGCAAGAATGCGCTCATGATGAGGGCGGCTGCGATTGTGTGCAGAACTACGCGGAAACGAAGCTGATCGGCAGTCGTAATCGGATTGAGAAACGAGTAGAAGCCTTCGGCTCGTCCTGAGATTAAGTTTTCATGGTAGCCTAGCAACAATATGGTCAGGACTGCCCCTGCATAAACTGGCCAACCGGACCAAGGGGTGCTCGGGCGGGCGATATAGATCTGCGCTAGCCACACGCCGACGACAAATGTGCTCAAGTATGGACTGACACAGAAGCACAAAGCCCAAACCGCCAGCAGTACCAATCGGGTGAAGAATCCTTCTCGAAACTGCATGCATGCAACCGCACATCCGAGTGCGATGAGACTTCCCCAGAACTCGTAATACATCGTCCATAGATTGCTGTTGTAGATGGCAACACCGTCGAAAAAAGTAAGGGCGCCTTCGCTAACCGCGTTTAGAATCTCGCTGTTACCAGTGTTTTTCCAGGTGTAGAACCATCCAAACCAAACCGACGACGAGACTTTCGCGGCCTCGACGGTCTTGAAGAGTTGTTGTGCTACGAAGAGGCCGGCGACGGCATTTACGATCGTCACGGTGACAGCCAACCGTGGCCAGCGCTTTACGGCAGAGATGAGAGCGCCGCGTAAGCTCCGTGATTTGAACAGGCCGACAGTAAGCACGAAGCCGGAGAGCACAAAAAAGATAACGACTGCAGCTGAGCCATTGATCAGCGCGAATGCTGGCGTGCCCATCAAGGAAAATGGCTGATCCGGATATAGCAATCCGTGAAGCCGGGGCGTAAAACCCAGCATAAAGTGGTGTATCAATACGACGATAGCGGCGAGGCCACGAAGGGCCTCAAACTCGACTAGAAACTTTTGGCTTTGCATGCCGCTGTATGGCATGGCAGCCGTCTGATGGCGAAGCCGCGCAGATGTTTTGCCCAGAATTCAGCTTGGAGTGCCTGTGCGCAAGCCAGCGCGGGCCTGCGCGACGCAGCCTTATCATCCAAGGCTGCGAAAAGTTGATTGAGAAGGGCTTCATCGGGTTTCTTTTATCAGCAATTTCCAGCCCTCATGGTCTTCGAAGCGCTTAAACCAAGATCGATGGATGGAAACAGCTGAGGTGGCTCGCCCGTCTGGACGCATCGCCAGAATCAGCAGCGCGGCTGCAAAAAAAGCCTGTGGAAAGCGCCTAGCGTTAGCTGTCCAGGCCGTTACGCTTTCGGCGCTGCTGGTCGAGCAGCCAATGCTAAGGATGCGAAAGCGGATCGGGCCGGTGACCTGGCTAGCCGATGTGTGGCCCGCATTGCTGGCGATCGCAAAGTCAGAACGGCGGTTGTTTTCCGCATCTGACTGGCTGCGGTTCAATTCAGGCCGGGCGACGAATTCCGGTGGTCGGCCTAACCGGACTGAAATTTCACAACAGCATGAGCACGATCAGGTCGGCCTTCTCAGCCGGCGGAAGGATGTGTCAGCTCAGCTTTGGCGCGGGCCCCTGCGACGGCTCCAATTCGCTCACTGGACTGGACGCATCGCCAGAATTTCTTACCGGATGTTGAGTGCAGATGCTGGCAGGGCTGTGTTTCAAGATTATTATGGGCCGTGTCTAATTCGGTGGTGCCGTCCGCGAAGAAGGCGCGCGGTTGTGAATAGATGTGGTTCCTCACGTCGCCGCGAGCGAAATGCATCAGCGGGTCCTGAAAAAACTTCGTTCGCCAGCCAAACAGGCGACTTTCGCAACAGCGAGTTTATTGGCTGGCCCAATGTCCTGATATAGCGAAGCAGTTATGCGCAGTATTCACAGGGCAAATGGAGCCTTCGACCTATCCGCATTTCCATTATTAAGCGGGTCGTGGCCTAAAATAAGCCAGCGATTCGGTAAGAGGATGGAAATCCAATGCAATCCGAGGTTCCGAGCCAAAATTTCGTCTGGGGCGAGTTAGCACGCCGATTTGAGTCGGAGCTGACCCGTCAAAAATCCGAGATCTGGCGGAAGAGTATGGGGCCCCGCCCGGCGGCGACAGGGACCGAGAGCTCGAACAAAAGACACTTATTGAAGAACTCACCAGATTGTCGGTGCAAGCCGTCATTTGCGAGCTAGCATACCGGCAGTCTGCCAATAGCTCGAGCAGACGCCCCGGTCGTCCCAAGGACGTTATTACCCCCGATTTGGCTCCGAAACTGCTTTCGGTGTTCCTGCGCTGCCACGATAGGGCCGGCCGACAGTCGGTCGCCACCTCAATCGATGGCGAGGCCAAACAAACCGAAGGTGGCCCATTGTTCAAGTTCATCGAGGTGGTAATCCAACCATTGAACCAGTATCTGACGACGGAGCTGGGCCGCAAGCCCCTCTCGGCTGCGCGGTTGGCTCGCTTTGCGCTTGATGGCCGCCGGTCCGCGGTGCAAGCGCTTAAGCAGAGTAACGCCTTAGCTATCGAAGCAACCCTCGCCAGAGAGCTTCAGCTCACTCTCCTGAGAGCTTTCGCCGTACCAGAATAATTTTCGCCATAAGCAATCTGATATTCGCCGTAGGAGATTCGATTTTCGCCATAGGACGTTTGATTGCCCATAAGGGATTCGACCGCGAGGTTTCAATATCCGCCATAAGAAAATCATTGTCGCCATTGGGCAATCACAGACGCCTCGGCACTCCTAAGCGCGACGGTGCGTTTCAACCCCAGCCGTCGTGGGGGAGACCCGAACCAGCGAGAGCCCGGGACCACATGGTCGAACAGTCCTCAGGCCAACAACCCGCCAGGTTCCGATCGGGTAAGCTCGGTTAAGCTGGCGCCCGCTCGTCCGGCCTCCAGAAACGTTTGGGCGCGGCCGTCTACATCCTTATCCATCGCCGCGGGTAAGATCTTGTTGACGGGCGAAGGGCATATGGTAGAAAGGTGGAATTGGATAGGTAGAAAGGTTTATATGAGTCTAAATATCAAGAACCCCGAAACGCATCGGCTAGCTGAAGAGCTTGCCAAGCTGACCGGCGAAACTCTCACGTCGGCGGTTACGACAGCCGTCCGCGAGCGTCTTGACCGAGTGCGTCGCGAGCAAAGCGACAATCTCGCCGATCGTCTGCTGGAGATTGGGAAGGACTGCGCCAAGCGGCTGAAAGAGCCGTTTCGTTCGGCCGACCATGGCGAATTGCTTTATGACGACCGCGGGCTGCCACGATGATCATCGACTCGTCCGCGCTGATCGCCATTCTTCGTGACGAACCCGACGCCAATGTCTGCGCAATCGCGATTGAAAGGAACGTCAACCGTCGCCTCTCTGCGGCCAACTTCGTAGAAACCGCCCTCGTAATTGACGGGAGTCGCGACCCCGTCGCTAGCCGGCGTTTTGACGATCTTATCAGGGAGGCACAAATCGTCATCGAGCCAGTTACTGAGGATCAGGCGCGGATTGCGCGCGAGGCCTATCGCGACTTCGGAAAAGGCAGCGGACATCCCGCCAAACTGAATTTCGGCGATTGTTTTGCCTACGCGCTCGCAAGGGCGACCGGTGAACCGCTGCTCTTCAAAGGCGACGATTTCAATCACACAGACATCATTTCGGCGTAGCGCAATTGGTTGCCCCGATCTGCGGTCAAAACTTTCAGCCGTGGGCGGGCCCAAGAGGTTGGATTCGTATTTGGTGTGAGACACATCACGAAGCCGTCACCATTCAAGACACGGTCCGCGGCGGGTAGGTCGCAGAAAGGAGGAAGGCCTAACTGTCGACCACCAAACAATGCCGCCATTTGAAATCTAATTTGCGCCATACATTCTCGTCGACCCCGGATAATTTTCGCCCTACCGAAATAATTTTCGCCATATGGGCGCTGATGGCGACGCGATATCCGCCATAAGAAAATCATTTTCGCCATAAGCGAAGACATGACGCACCACCTCATCAGGTTTTAACTTGCGCGCAAGCGCGGAGGCGCGCTTGCAGCCACAACCAGGATGAGGGCGATGCCCATGGGCAACAAAAAGCGCAACGCGTTGAAACACGGTGCAAACGCAACGGAGGTCATGCTCTGGAGCGAAAGGTACCAAGACTACGAGGCACTTCGCGCCGCTCTATACCAGGAATTTACCCCATCCGGCAGCACCGAGGAGTATCTGGTCCGAACACTCTTGGATCTGCGTTGGCGCAGACAGCGCCTCGAGTGTTATGAGCGGATCATAATCCAACAGCGGCTGGATAAGGTCCGCGAAGAAAGCGAGCACGGCCGCCACGGTGATAATCTCCGCGCGCTTGCTCCTAAATTCGGGAAAGCCACCAGTGTGGAACAGGTTGAGGCGGTGCTCGCTTCCCTCAGTCCGATGTATAGATACACGATCTGCGGTCGATGGCCATTCAAGACTGGTGATGATCCCCAAAAATGGGGTCCCCAAATCGCCGAAGGCTTGTCGGCCTGGAACTCAAAGCCTCGCCACGAAGAGGCCGATGAATTCATAAAACTCCTCGATCTTGATGAATTTGATTCGGCGCTAGCTCGCATCGAACGGCTGGATGCGATGATCGACCGGACGATCAAGCGGCTGATGCAACTCAAGACCATGAAGCAGATGCACGGCCAGCTCGAACCGAAGTTGATCGACGTCCAGGCGACAAGGAATTTGCCCGCACAGGGCGCGACCAAGGGCCCTTCAATTAAGTAGTTGCTGGCGGTTGCTGGACTGGAACCCAACCTGGGCTCGCGCGCCGCGGATAGTGTCCTCCTCGCGTTCCCGAGTACGCTCCGGGTGCCCTCCTATTTAAGGGGGGCTTGGCGGTCCCGTCGAATTGACGTGTCGATTAACGTTCCCTCGCCGCCTCGGAGGCAATCTTGGCGAGCGGGGAAAGCACATAGTCGATGACGCGGCGGGAGTTGGTCGTGATTTCGACAGCGCCCGTCATGCCAGGCGTCAGCGGAATGGTCGCGCCGTCGGCATTGATCGACATCTCATCCAGCGCGACCGTGACGGGGAAGACGAAGCTTTCCTGCTGGCCGGGCGCGGTTGCGGGCGTCGACGCGGTGTTGGCGGCCGCCGTCGCGTCAGCGAGCGCCCGCTTCGCCTCGTGTTCGGCGATTGCGCCTGACGCGATCTTGACGACCTTTCCGTGCAACACGCCGAACCTGGTGAACGGGAATGCGTCGACCTTGATGACGGCCTCCTGACCGACTTTGACAAAGCCAATGTCAAGATTTGCGACCAAGGCCTGAACCTGAAGCTTGCCTCCGGACGGCGTGATGACGGCAAGCTGCTGCCCTGTCGTCACGACCTGCCCAACGGTGGTGATGGCCGTCTGCTGAACGACGCCGTCGATCGGCGCGTGGAGTTTTGTGCGCGCAAGCCGCGCCGTCGCCTTGGCGAGCACCTGTCGCGCCTCGTCCGCCTTGCGCGAAGCCTCGGCGAGCTTGTTCTGGTTATCCGCGATGAACTGCGAAACGGTCTTTGCCTTCTCGCTCTGAACCTCTTTCAGCGCCGCGTCGGTTTCGATCAACTGACCCTCGTCAGAGGCGAGCTGCGCCTGGGACCTCTCGAGTTGCTCCTTGGCGTCGTAGAGATTGATCTTGGTGCCGACCTGGAGGTTGAACGACTGCTCACGCGTGGAAACTCGCTGGTTCAGAGTGTCCATCAAAGTGTGTTGGAACGCGATGCTCATGTTGAACCGCTTTCGCGTCGCCAGTTTCTGCGCCATCTGCTTGTCGAGCGCTTTCAGAGAGTCCGACAACTGAGCCAGATCGGTGTGCAGCACAGCTTCCTCACGTAGCCGGAACGAGTTGGGCAAAGACACAACCCAATCGACCTTCAGGTCAGGCCGCCCGGCGAGCCTTTCGACCGGGCCGGCGACAGCTTGCGCCGCATCGGCGCTATCCGGTCCGCCGGCGGCGTCACGCTGCCCGTCCTCTCGCATTTCCTCGCTTTGCGCAGCCCGCACCGTGTCGATCGCGTAACGCCGACGGTCGATTTCGGCGAGATTGGCGTTCAGACCGTCCTCGGCGCTCCGGGCGTCGGCGCCGGCTTCGGCCGGATCGAGTTCAAACATAAGGTCGCCCGCCTTGACCGATTGGCCGGCCTGGACATGAATTGCGGCGACCCTGCCGGGCTCGAGCGGCTCGATGACCTTGGAATATCCGGCGGTTTCGATCTTGCCCGGCGCAACGGCGTGAACGTCGAGCCGCCCAACAATCGACCAGACGAGCGCCGCGAGCGCGACAAGGCAGATCGTTCCGATCAGCGCGATCGGCAAAGGCGGCGGTGGCGTTTCGAGGATTTCGAGAGCAGCCGGCAGGAATTCGCGGTCGGGGCCCAAAACGACGCGCGGCGTGCGCGACGGGGACGGCGGCGTCACCGCAGGAGGCGTAACTCTGGCATTCATGCTGGCGCCCTCGTTTGTTCGGATTGCATCGCCCACAGATGGGCGTAGAGGCCCCCATCGCGGGTGAGCAGCTCTTCGCGTGAACCAACCTCGACGATCTCACCTTGCCTCACGCCGACAATCCTGCTGCACGGGCGCACCGCGGCCAGGCGATGGGCGATGATGATGACCGTGCGACCGCGCACAATCGCGCGCATATTGTCCTGGATGATCCGCTCGCTGTCGTAGTCGAGCGCCGACGTGGCCTCATCCAGGATAAGGATGCGCGGATTGGTGGCGAGCGCACGTGCGATGGCGATGCGTTGCCGCTGGCCGCCGGAGAGGTTGGCCCCGCAATAAAATCATACCCGACTTGGAACCTGCCCCCGAGCGAGCGTCGGAAGGTTAATGAGTGTAATCGCCTGATTACACCATCTATTGGAACTTGCTGACCCTTGTCGTAAACTCTTCGGAACCCCAATATGGCCTTCGGCCCAGAACCACTTGGCTTTGCCTACTTCGCCGCTGTGAAATTGGTTGGATACAGTGCCTACGCAGCGATCCTCAACAGGACTGAGACCATATCCCAAGCTTCATGCAGGATTCCGGCTCCGTGGAAGTCTGGTCTAGTTCGTACTGGTATCGGAGTTGCCGTGGGCACTGCTGTTGGGCTGAGCTTCTGGAAGCCCCTGCCATCCGGCGGATGGCTTGAGGCGCACGGTGGAGCGGTGTTCATGTGGGGCCTTGTTCCGGTGAGAGTGTTGGAATGGTATTCCTTCTTTTGGCTCCTTTACCGGAACTGCCACCTCCGCGGCAGCAACATCGCAGTTTTTATTGTGCTGGGCATCGTCACCTCATTTCTCCTGGATGTTGTCGGGATGTTCACGATGTTTGGCCTCGGTGGCGTATGGATATGCTGAATTGCTGTTGAAAAATCGCCATTACACTCATTGACCCGCAATTGGAGTAAACGCCGGTTGCCCCGCTCATTGACCGCCCTCATGCGGTCGAACTTCTGCAACCTCATGACTGCCCAAGAACCGAAGGATTAGAACTTACCTCACCGTTCACTCCGAATAGCCGTCGTCATTGCCGTCCTCGTCGTCGCTGTCTTCTTCACCATCATTGTGGTCTTCCTCCTCTTCCTCTTCTTCATCGGGCTCTTGTCGAACGAGAATAGGGACAGGCACCGAGCGGTCAGGAGAGTCTGAGTCACGACAAGCGCGTTGTACAGCAGCCGGAAGCAGATATTCAGTCACGCCTTGACCCCCACTTGCTGGGAGCGAATACGCTGAAACTGAGCACAGATTGTTTCAACGTTCGTGAGCAAGGAGTCGCCTGCAAATTCCAGGCTGGCGATTGAGCGTGCTGCCGCATCGCCGTGGCCGAAACCACAAGCGTCCTTAACAATCACTGGAATGTACCCAAGATCAGCACCGTGCCGCGCTGTGGGTTCAATACCGATTTCCATGGCAATGCCCACGATGGCGAACGCGTCAATCCCACAATCACGTAACGCGATGTCCAGCGGAGTGCCTTCAAAAGCTGACATCATGATCTTGTCGATCTCCGCCTCGCTGGGTAGCGGCTTCATTTCGGGAATCAAGTGAAAACCGGGCGCGTCCCGCAGGAACCAAGGCTTGACCTCGCTGACCGAAGTCACGTGTTGCCAGGCCATAGCAGTTCGCAACTGCGAAACTCCCATCAGTTCCTTCGGCAGAGACATGTGCCGGGTGAAGAAAACCCGAATTCCTGCTCCCCGTGCCGCTTCCAGGACCTGGAGAACTCTGTCGGTTATCTCCTGACCATTCTTGATTTGGTTCACGATTCCGACTTGCATGTCATATACCAGCAGTGCCAAGCGCGTCGGATCACAAACATCTTCCAAGCTTTGCGGAATATCCAGTCCGAATGCCCGATGCACAATAACTCCCCTTAGATGAGGTATCGCTGTCATTCTACCGAACGGAGCGCCATCCCCGGTCAGCCAAAATTTCTCAATGAGTGTAATCGCCTGATTTCAACAGTTGATGAATGTCCAACAGTATCATTAATCATGTTATAGTCTCGTCGGATATGCATCTTTTGGGCACAATCCAATTACCTTGCATGCTTGCACTAGTCTTCACTGGATCGCTACTCGGTGGTGAGGCCGTTGCCCTGGCACAGAACCAAGCGTCCCAAGCGCAGTCCTCTGGCTCCAAAGCCAAAAAGGCACGACTCCGCAGAGGTAGTGGCGACTCTCTCTCCTGAAGAAGTCGAAGAGGGAAAACTCAACGATGCATACCAGTCGATAGCCCAATAACAGAGAAAAGGCACATGCACGGCGGAAATCATCGAACAGTACCGGTCTGAAGTATCCCGATCGCTGAGAAATCGACCTTCAACGTCCCCAAAAACAAGTTTCTCTTCTTGGCCAACCGGGCATCGGCAATTGCTACCTCGCTCACCAGAACTTCGTGGAGGCTGAAGTTTCCTTCCAAAGATTCTGCAATTACGCGCCTGTGTGGCCCGGCACTGACGATTCGGCCTACCCGATTAATCTGCGTCAGATCGCGACCGCGCAAATGGGGCAGCAACGATGGCAGGCTGCCGAGGAGTCACTCCAGAGGTCCGTGGAGCTTTTCGACCCGCAGATTGAAAGAGCAATGAAATCTGATAGCGAGTTTAGCCGTGCCGAACATGCTGGGAATCTCCGCGGGTCGAAAGCCGAAAGTCTCGCATACTTGGGGATTGTCTACCTGCGCGAAGGGCGCACGGCTGACGCTCTGAAAACGGCAGATTTGGCGTATGCCGAAGCCAAGCAACCGAACGTATCTCCAACGTTTGTCAGCGCAGTTGTAAAGATTGGCCGCTCGATTGCGCAAGCGACTGGGAGCAAACGCCATCGCAAAGTGGTCACAGCGTAGCTAGCCCGTCTCACTGAAGGCTGTCTCCATGTCCCTTTCCCGATGCTCTGGCTGATCCCAAAGCAGTGGGCTGCATCTTCAGTTGGCGTTAAATCGCCATTACACTCAAAACCCCTGCCGGGCCGGGTCAATGAGTGTAATCGCCTGATTGCGACAGTTTATGATTTGAACAATCAGCACACCGCGTCTTGCTGCAACTTTCCTTCGATGCATGCATCTAGGCAGAGAGGCCCGATTCCCTAGAGGAGACAAGGAATGTCCTACACATATCGACCTTGCTGCTTCGTAATCTGAGCGACGTATTTGGCGAAAATGACCCCGTGCGTCGTAGCGCTGCAATCGACGAGATGTGGCGCGAAATGGTGCGTTCATCGATCCCAACAAAGGTATCTACCGTGGCCGCGACGAGATCGATCGCATCGCGGGCGCGATCAAGGTTACACACCCTGACTTTCAATATCAGCCAATTGCCGAGCCCGAGGAATTGGGCAATGGCGGGCGGGTCAAATGGGTATCGGGCCGCCCTGGTGAGCCGCCAGCTTACGCCGGGACCGATTTCCTCTTCGCGCGAGACGGCCGGATTTCCGCCCTTTATCTCTTTTTCGACAAGCTACCCTGATCTGG
>CAWILG010000062.1:0-23355 GCA_963836765.1 uncultured Alphaproteobacteria bacterium | reverse complement strand
AGGAGCCTGTCCGAATAGCGGCTGTTCAATTCTGAGCGAGTTTGATTTAACCTTGGGCGATGAGCAAGTATTTTCGCCGCTGGAATATCGATCAGACGCTGCTTCTGCCGCCGAATGTGCAGGACTTCGTGCCGAAAGGCCATGTCTCACGGTTTATCGTTGAACTGGTGCGGGAGAGCCTCGATCTCAAGGATATCACGGGCAGCTATGTGAGCGGGCTCGGGCAGCCGCCGTTCGACCCGCGCATGATGGTGGCGCTTCTGCTGCACGGCTATGCGAGTGGGCTGTATTCATCGCGGCGGATCGCGAAGGCCTGCCGCGAACGGAACGATTTTGTGATGATTGTGGCGCTCGATCCGCCGGATTTTCGCACCATCAGCGACTTCCGCAAGCGGCACTTGAAGGCGCTCGGCGCACTGTTCCTGCAGGTTCTGAAGTTGTGCGAGACAGCAGGGCTGGTCAAACTCGGCCATGTCGCGCTTGATGGCACGAAGATCAAAGCCAACGCGTCGAAACATAAAGCGATGAGTTATGAGCGCATGAAGAAACGCGAGGCGGAATTGAAAGCCGAGGTCGCTCGCATGCTGGCGGCCGCCGAGGCGGCGGATGCCGAGGAGGACGAGACTTTCGGTAAGGACAAGCGCGGCGACGAGATGCCGGATTGGGCCGGCGACAAACAGAAACGGCTGGCGAAGATCCAGCAGGCGATGGCGGCGCTGGAGGCGGATGCCAGGCTGGCGGCGGAGGAAGAGCGTCGCATCGATGCCAAAAAGGAACAGCAGCGCCAAGCCGAAGGCCGCAAGAAGCCGGGCAAACCGGCCGCGCCGCCATCGGACCAACCTGATCCCAAGTCGCAACGCAACTTCACCGATCCGGAAAGCCGCATCATGAAGTCGAAGGATGGCTTCGTTCAGGCCTATAATGCACAGGCCGCCGTCGACGCGGGCGCCCAGATCATTGTCGCGCACGAACTGACGCAGTGCGGCAACGATCAGGGCCAGTTGGTGCCCTTGATCGAGGCCATCGAGAACAATCTCGGCCGCAAGCCGGATCAGGCCTCGGCGGACTCCGGCTACTGCAGCGAATCCAATCTCGAAGCGCTCGAAGCACATCGCGTCGACGGCTATGTCGCGCCCGGACGCGCCAAGCACCCGACAGCAGCGCACGGAAAAATCGGCGGACCGCTGACCCAACGGATGCGAAAGAAGATCGACGACGGTGGCTTCGAAACACCCTACCGATTGAGAAAGCAAGTGGTCGAACCGGTGTTCGGACAGATCAAACAGGCCCGCGGCTTCCGCCAGTTCCTGTTGCGGGGCGTCGAAAAAGTGCGCGCCGAGTGGGCCATGATCTGCACCGCCCACAACGTCCTGAAGCTGTTCACCCTCGCAACGGCTGCCTGAGCCGGCTAACCTGCCAATAGATGCCCGTCGCAACGCCTATCTGGACGGGCTCCTAGACTTTCTTCGGTCGGGTCGAACAGAACTCGACCCATAAAGGCAAATTGTCGGGTGGGTGGACCGTGCAAGCAGCATCGGCTGGCGACCCCTCAACGCTCGGAAATCGATCCTTTCGCTTTCTAAATCTATTGCCCCTTCGCGGTGAGGGCGGCATGATAACCCATGGGCAACGGGCGAATTACACCGATGATACCTAACCTCCTCTCGACGGAACCACCTCGAGAACAGGCTGCACTGACGCCAACTCCAACAATCCCCCCTATCAAAAAAACCGCTGCATCCTCACGGCATATCCTGCCGAACGATCTGCCAGCTGCGATGAAGCACCTCACTGACCAAGAACTTGAGCAGTTGCTAGTTGCGGTGACGATAGAACAGCAGCGGCGTGGCAAGAAACCGCCACCGTCGAAGACCGAAAGTAAGAGGACGGAGTTGCCTGCCGTAACTTTGGCAATCGGCAAACAAAATGCAGTTCGCGCCGCCTTCAAGGCAGGCGTCACACCAGCGAAAATTGCTAAGCAGTTCGGACTTTCGCAATCCGATGTTCGGAGGGTGATTGCGAACGAGACGATGAAGCAGTGATTGCACGTCTCTTGCCGCCACTAACAGATGGCGCGCCAGCGGGGCGATACAGACCCGACGGTGGCGCTGCGCACTCTGCCTTGACCGAATTACCCGCCCAACGGTCGACCCGTAGCGTTCGCGCGAATGTGAATTGATCTGAGGCAATAGGCTTTGTCTGCTTCGATGCGCTGATGCGCTGATGCGCTGATGCGCTGATGCGCTGATGCGCTGGCATCGATCCGGAGGGAAATTCTGATGCGCATTCCAGCTTTGGCGATTTTGGCATCGATTGCGGTTTTGACGGCTGGACCAACTCTGGCCCAAACATATGGCGGGAATGCTCCGATCTGCCTACAACGTTGGGAATGGGGCGGAGGCGAAACTTTCTACTGCGGCTATAGCTCGATGGCGCAGTGTCACGCCACTGCATCGGGCCTCTCCGCCATGTGCGTTACCAATCCATATTTTGCGAACGCACAAGTGCCACGGGAACCAGCCTATAGGTGGCCTGGTCGCGCCTATTAGATCGGACAGGGGCGCGACGGCTGGGGTTGAGACGGCTGATGCTAAGTTCGCGCTAGAGCATTTTTCGCGCTGATGGAATTGGAAGGGGTTCCCTTGCCGGGGCAAATCATGATTCATGTTGAGGGCTGGTGATGGAGGCCAGCCCGCATGGCTAAACCCCTTTCGTCGGATCTTCGTCTTCGCATCATTCGGGCCGTGGTGGACGAGGGCATGAGCTGTCGAGGCGCTGCCAGTCGGTTCGGTGTGGCGCCTTCGACAGCGATCGAGTTGGTGAGCGACTGGCGGAGCACCGGCGCCTGTGAGGCGCGTGTGCAGGGCGGGGACCGGCGCTCGGCTCGGATCGAGAGCCATGCGGCGGAGATCCTCGCCCTGGTCGAAGCCACACCTGATATGACGCTGGCCGAGATCGCCGACCATCTCTTCAAAACGCACGGTGAGCGCTTCGTGCCGAGCGTGGTTTGGCGGTTCTTCGATCGCCGCAACATCACCTTCAAAAAAAACATCGCACGCCAGCGAGCAGGATCGGCCGGACGTGGCCGCCGAACGCGCGGCGTGGAAGGCATCTCAGCCTGAGATCGACATCCACCGGCTGGTCTTCATCGACGAGACGGGAGCCTCGACCAAGATGGCGCGGCTCTATGGCCGTTCGCCTTACGGCCAGCGCTGTGTCGCAGCTCTCCCGCATGGTCATTGGAAGACGACGACCTTCGTCGGCGCGCTCAGGGCGACCGGCATGACTGCGCCGATGGTCCTCGACGGTCCCATGGATGGTTCGGCGTTCGAGGCTTACGTAACGCAAGTCCTCGTGCCGACGCTCAAGCCGGGCGACATCGTGGTGATGGACAATCTCCCCGCACACAAGCGGGCCGAGGTCCGCATCGCAATCGAGGCTGTCGGCGCCCGGCTCCTCTACCTGCCGCCTTATTCGCCCGACCTCAATCCGATCGAAATGGCCTTCGCCAAGTTCAAGGCCGCCCTTCGCAAGGCGGCCGCCCGATCAATCGAGGCCTTGGTGAACGCTATCGCCGTCGCCTTTACTACCTTCACCGCCCAAGAGTGTCTGAACTTCTTCGCCGCCGCAGGTTATGATCGTACCTGATCAGAATCTGCTCTAGAGGCAACACATAAAAAAAAAAAAAAAAAAAAAAAAAAAAAAAAAAAAAAAAAAAAAAAAAAAAAAAAAAAAAAAAAAAAAAAAAAAAAAAAAAAAAAAAAAAAAAAAAAAAAAAAAAAAAAAAAAAAAAAAAAAAAAAAAAAAAAAAAAAAAAAAAAAAAAAAAAAAAAAAAAAAAAAAAAAAAAAAAAAAACAATACAATTACAAAAATACAAAAAAAAAAAAATAAAATAAACCTTACAACAAAAAACAAATCAATAAAATTCAATCATAAAAAATAAAATAATAAAAACCAACAAAACACAACATAACCAAAACACAAAAAAAAAAAAAAAAAAAAAAAAAAAAAAAAAAAAAAAAAAAAAAAAAAAAAAAAAAAAAAAAAAAAAAAAAAAAAAAAAAAAAAAAAAAAAAAAAAAAAAAAAAATCTCAAACATAACCTAAAAAACATCTACACATAAACATACATCAAACCATAAAAAAAAAAAAAATAAACACATATCAACACAAAAACAACCTTCGCGTGCGCCGTCAAGCATCGATGTAGCGTGCAGACGGCGCCTGTGACGCGTGTGCAGGGGGACGCGCTCGCTCGATCGAGAGCCATGCGGCGGAATCCTCGCCCTGGTCGAGCACACCTGAATGACGCTGGCCGAATCGCCACCATCTGTTCAAAACGCACGGAGCGCTTCGTGCCAGCGTGTTGGCGGTTCTTCGATCGCCGCAACATCACCTTCAAAAAAAACATCGCACGCCAGCGAGAGGATCGACGACGTGGCCGCAGCGCGCGCGTGGAAGGCATCTCAGCCTGAGATCGACATCCACCGGCTGGTCTTCATCGACGAGACGGGAGCCTCGACCAAGATGGCCCGGCTCTATGGCCGCTCGCCTTGCGGTCAGCGCTGTGTCGCAGCGCTCCCGCATGGCCATTGGAAGACGATGACCTTCGTCGGCGCGCTCAGGGCGACCGGCATGACTGCGCCGATGGTCCTCGACGGTCCCATGGATGGGCCGGCGTTCGAGGCTTACGTAACGCAGGTCCTCGTGCCGACGCTCAAGCCGGGCGACATCGTCGTGATGGACAATCTCGCGGCACACAAGCGGGACGAAATCACCAGCGCAATCGTGGCGGCAGGCGCCAGGCTCCTCTACCTGCCGCCCTATTCGCCCGACCTCAATCCGATCGAAATGGCCTTCGCCAAGCTCAAGGCCGCCCTTCGCAAGGCGGCTGCCAGATCAATCGAGGCCTTGGTCCACGCCATCGCCGTTGCCCTTACCGCCTTCACCACTCAAGAATGTCTGAATTTCTTCGCCGCCGCTGGCTATGATCGTGCCTGATCAAAATCTGCTCTAGAGGTGGGGCATGTTAGGGCATAATGCCCTGAGCTAATCACCTCGATCCGGAGTAGTTATGGGTGATGGCCAGGCGGAGGTGCGGACGCAGCGCGCGCGGCCCATCCAGCAGGATGTCTGCCGCCTGCACACGCCGCAAATTCATAAACCATCAACGCTGGTCAGCTTTGGTTTACCAGCCCGCTTAAGCTTTCAGGTCCGAAGCCATGCCACGATGGCTCGCAGATCGGGGACAAACACTCGATAGGGAAAGCGTCAGGGTCAGGCTGCCGAGCAGCCTGACCCGCCGTCTTGGTGAGACGATGCGGGCATCACAAAAATCAAAGCGCAAGGAGGCAAAGGCGAACCGGTCGACGCTGTCAATGGCCACGCACAACCTCGTCAATATGGTTGCGATCACCGCCGTCTCCGGCGTGGTTCTGCTCGCGCTTCTGGCCGTTAGGCGGTTCTGAGACTTGTCGCCCTTCGGTCAGTCGCACGGGCTTTCCGGCCTTTGCGGCGACGGAAGTAAGGGGCAAAAAATTACGCAGCGCGAGGCGTTCATCGGTCGGGACATTGCGGTGTGGCGGCTGGATGGCTGGCGGCGACCCCCAACCGACATACCTTTGCCGCGCGTTCGTCACGACTTCCGCGCCTTTCAGAGACAAGCCATCGCCGAACGATCCTCCTGATTTGCGGACACCATCATGCCAGCCGTGAAGCAACACGCATGCACGATCCTCGGTGAGTTCGAGCGAGCCCAGACTGAGCTTGTCGGCAAGGCCGTGATCCTTACCGACGGCAAGGCCGGTACGGTTGAGAGCGTTTGGCTCGACGAGATTCATGACCTACGCATCACTATCCGTGGACACGACGGGAATTGGCCCGTCTCGACCATCAAATTCGCTCAGACCGCCTGAGACGTTGGCGGGAAATGAAACCGCTGGGCTTCAGCGCCGGTGATCGTCCTGCCCCTAACTTGCACGGGTTGATCTCCCGCGTCTCGGTCAGTCGTCGGCTTAATAGCCATGATGCTCGCCATAACTTGGTCGTCTTCCGCACGACCATGGCTTGCAGGCATAGAGGGAGTACTGCAATGAGTGATCTTGTCGTGATTGCGTTTCCGACCGAGGCGAAGGCGGAAGAAGTTCGTCAGAAACTACTTGCGATGCAGAAGGAGTATCTGATTGAGCTTGGCGATGCCGTGATCGCGGTGAAAGACGCTCAAGGCCGCGTCAAGCTGAACCAACTCCTCAACACCACGGCTGCGGGCGCTGTTTCTGGAACTTTTTGGGGAGCATTGATCGGCCTGATCTTCTTGATGCCCTTGGCTGGTGCAGCACTTGGCGCAGCGTCAGGCACTCTGGGTGGATACCTGACGGACGTTGGCATCGATGACAAATGGATGAAGGAAACCGCTGCCGCGATCCAACCCGGGACGGCCGCACTGTTCGTGCTGGTGCGCAAGATGACCGCAGACAAGGTCCTTCAGGGTCTCAAGGGTGAAGGCGGCACAGTGTTGAAGACCTCGCTCGACCACACCAAGGAAGCGGCGCTGCAAGCGGCATTGGCTGACGTACAGGCAGCCGTTATGTCCCCGCCAGAGCCGTACTCGTTGGATGCGAATTGATCACCGTCCGCCATCGCCAAGGCATGCTCCGCATCAGCCGCAGCGCGCGGTGATGCTGCCGCTCGCGCCGCAAGTAACGCAGGTAGGCAACGCGGCTCTGATCGAGCGGGAAGCCGTCCGCTGGATCACGCCTTCGGCTTCGAGCTTGCCAATGTAGGTCCGGCTGCAATCGAGATGCAGCGCCAGTGCCGACGCGCTGACGGTCGCGGGCTTGGCGGATCGCGGTCAAGAGATAGGCTTGGCGACGGGCGGGCGATCAGTGCCGACGGTCTCAGTCATCGTGTTCGTCCTGTTGCGTCGCGGCAGAATAGCTCACTTCCGCCTTTCGGCGGCATAGCTGACCGTATTGACCCTGTACAGATATGGGTCATTGCTGGAATATGTTTGCCGTGTTGCAGCCTTGGGTGGATCATGAGGCGACGCGAAGTCATCCTCTTACTCGCGGGCACGACCCTTGCCCGTTCGACTGTTGCGCGCGCGCAGCAACCCGGGCGGCCACGTCGGATCGGGGTTGTCATGCTGTACCCGGAGAAGGATCCGCAAGGGCAATTACGTTCGGCTGCGTTTCAGCAGCAGCTTGAGAAATTAGGCTGGATGGTTGGCACAAATCTCCAGATCGATTTCAAGTGGGGTACAGGCGATGCTGACTGGGTGCGGTCTGCAACCGAAGATGTGCTAAGCCGAGAGCCGGACGTGTTGCTGGCAAATGGCGATCCAGCGATCAAGGCGGCTCAAGGGGCAACCCGCACAGTTCCCGTCATATTCATCGGCAGCGGTGATCCGGTAGGCGATGGTCTAATTCAAAGCCTCGCACGTCCGGGCGGCAACCTGACTGGTTTTGCTGTGATGGAGCCGAGTCTGGGCGCAAAGCTGCTTGGAATCCTGAAGCAGGTCGCGCCGCACGTTACCCGCGTTGCCACCTTGGTGAACCCGGACAATGCCAACCACAAGCGAATTACCGGCCAGCTAGCGGCTGCCGCTCCAAACTTTGGCGTCGAAGTCGTCTCGGCAACTGGCCGTGAAACGGCCGAGATTGAAACCGCGATGAGCCAATGGGGACAGGGATTGGGCTATGGTGTCATCGTGCCGTCAGACCCCGCGACCAATTCCCGTCGCGGACTTGTCGTCGAGCTGGCAGCGCGCTATCGGCTGCCAACAATTTACTCGCTGCGAAGCGCCGTCGTCGATGGCGGCCTAATGTCCTATGGCGTCGATATTGTCGAGTTGTTTCGCCAAGCTGCAATTTATGCCAATCGTATCGTCAAAGGTGAAAAGCCTGCCGAGCTGCCAGTGCAACTGCCGGCAAAGTTTGAGCTGATTGCGAACTTGAAAACTGCCAAGGCGCAAGGCTTCAATATACCACCGCTGCTGCTGGCAACCGCCGACGAAGTGATCGAATAGAGTTGGACCCGTTGCCTCCCCGCAACTGCAACCACGGATTTTCTCGCAGCAGATATTCTCGATAGGCAGGTCGCGCGGTCCCCCCCCCATCAGTTCACGCCCTCAGAAGGACCCCAGCGCCGACGTCTCTTGAGACAGTCTCTGGGGCGTGTCTGTACGTTGCGCGCACCTGTGACCGATGCGGAGGGATCGCCGTCCTTCGGCGGCCATTGCCAGCAGTCGCGGGCATCACGTCATCACCGCGACATGGTGCAAGCGATCAACGATAAGGTGCCGCCTCTGGGGCCAACTGACCTAAACCCAACGCTGCACCGCGTCGGCCGTATCCATAGGGTTTGTGTTGAAGCATAGCTTCGTCGAAGCGGGGGCGTGCTGGTGGATGACGTTGATTAGCTTCTCGAACAACAGGAAATAGGGTGGAACAATACGCAGGCCAGCACCAATCATGATGCAATCGTATCCACCGGCTGCGAGTGCATTAGCAAGCACCACTTCTGCGGTCTTGCCGTCGTCAACGTACAACGACTTCACGCTGTAACCGAGCAATTCCAGCTTGGCGCTGTCAGCCTCAACAGCAGCGCGAACTTTTGCCGCCGTGAGCCCGGGCACCGGGGATTTGCTGAAATCGACTATGTCTGGTTCCAAGCCAACCAGCAGGACGCGCGCTTTTGTTGCCATCGTTCCCTTGCCGCTGCAGGTTTGCACGGACGACAATCGTTGTACACCCCGGCGCGGCGCTTCGGGCGGTAAGCCCTTCTCGCTCGTCTCGTCATCACTACGTCGAGCGCGCGGCATGACGGCATGAAAAAGCCGCCCGTGGGCGGCTCTCTGTCTCGAGCGGTTAGCTAACTTGGATCAGGCCGCAGCGATCGCGAGACCTTGATCCTTGCGCGACCGGCGATACGCCATGAAGCTGACGCCCGCGAAGCCGAGAATCATCATTGCCCATGCGGAGGGTTCGGGGACGGAGGTGATCTGCGTAACCGGCGTGGCAAACAGCAAGGTGCCGTCGTAATCGCTGATGCCCGTTACCACCCCATCGATCCTCGCTGACACCGTTGACAGATTGCCGTCGCAAATAGAGCCGCCTAGAGCCTTTTCAACTCACCCGTTGCCATCGCGTGCCCGCCGCCAGCTTCCAAACGTCGACCGTGGTGGAGGCTGGGGGGCATTCCACAGGCCGACGTTTTCCTGACCGGCGACGGGACACTTTCCTTTAGCAAGCGAACGTGACGGCCGCTGATCACAATGGGCGCGTAGGTCGATTACCGCACCCGGCCATGTGGGCAGGACTGTACGCCCCGACCTGACCATCGGACCGACTACGTCGGCCCGGATCGCCAGCTGACCCTGCGGCTGGCGCTGACGTAAGCTTAGGTGCCCATCTTGGCCGGGTCGAACTTTGGCCGGACCTCGCCGCCTTTTTGGCCGCACCCGGTGCATGTGAAGCGCGGTTCGATGTCGGAACCGGACATCATCTGCCCGGCCGTCGGCGCTGGTCTCGGTGGTGGCTGCAGCGATGATCCCGTCGCGGTTAGTGGCTCAATTGGGTAATCGGGTGGTTCGCCCGTCCCAAGCCCCTACCGTGCTCCAAACACATAGGAGCGCGCCATGCGCAAGTTTTACTCTATCGCAGCCTTCTGCGGTGATGGCCTCCGGCCCGAACCAAAAGCACTGTTCGACCGAATGGCGGTCGATCCTCATTCAGAGCTATTCGTTCGCCCCGATGGCATGACACAGTCCGGCCCCGATCCCGTCTCGGAGACCGCCAAGGCCGTCCCGATCAAACCTGAACGAGTGGCCTAGTTTGATTTCGCGAGGGGCCTAATTCGGCCTCGCGCCGCTTGGGAACTTGTAACCTTAACCGCCGTTGGCCCCAACAAAACAACCATGAAGGGGATAGATACCATGTTGAACTAGCGTCGGTGTTCGTCCTGCTCACGTCATCAGCACTCGCCCAAGAGAAACCCGTTGATCAAACTGCGCTGCGGGACTGTCCACCGATTGGGCAATCCGCAAAGGGCGAGCTGATCTACGGGATGGATTGCAAAGCTCTCAAGCCAGAAAACCGCGTTGAGGTGCTACCCGGCATGCCTCCAACGAACATGGCAGACACCGTTATTCCGAAGTCCGGCAAAGTTCAGACGCCCGAGACGACGCCGACGACCGGCGAAAATAAATAAGGTGATTTTGACTGGCGCAGCGATGATCCCGACAATAGATCCGCACGCCGCCGCCGCCGGGGCCGCGCATCTCGCGGAAGGTGATCTTCTGGGGGTAGGTCGTCATGGCTTCACTGATCGCACACCCTGGGCGGCGGTTCGATGAGGAATTTGTGTGCAGTAAATTACGGTCCCCGGGGCGGCGATCCAGGGGCCGTATATGCTTGCCTACCAGACGGGTACAAAACCGGCAGACGAAGCAACCTCTGAACAACAATGAGGGCCGTCTATGCCTGGGACGCCACCGAGCGGAATATGATCGCTTGGGCGGCGTCGTCATTTCCATGGCCAGGCGATCGAAATCCCCAGCAAGGCTATTCTCCCGGTGCACTCCATCCGGGTCTTGTTACCGGGCGCCAATGATTGGGCATTTCGCGCCAGGACGGAGACGGCATGGCGCGCCAGGCTGTCCTTAGGGGCAATTGAAGACGCAGACGCGAAATCGATAATCGATGCCGGCCGGAGATCGAGACCTGGCCTATCGCGCATCACCGAGGCCGCGCTGTCGAAAGATAAAAAGGGGCAATCAATGAAAATAGAGGCTTATCTTGGCGACGGACTCTACGCGTCGTTTGACGGCTACCAGATCAACCTGCGGGCACCGCGCGAGGGTGGCGATCATTGGGTTAGTTTGAATCCGGACGTGTTCGACGCGCTGATGGAATTCCGCGCCAAGACCGCCGAAGTGATGAAACGAGGCGCAGCCCAATGGACGTGACGGACCGCATCCGTTCCCAAATCCGCATCGTCAAGCACGAAGCCGTGCCGAAGTGCGGCTCTTGCGAAGTCCGCTTTGCTGACGGGCGTGACACCGTCCGGCGTCTATGCCGCGTGGGCGTGATGCCCACCTTTACCGGCTCCTTCGTTCCTCCTCTTCGAGATCATACAAGAACTCGACCAGAGCCCGTTTGCCCGCGACTTGCGCGGCGGAATCAGAATGAAAGCCGCCCGCGGTCATTTTGATGCCCAACGGTGTGCTCTTGCGCCTAATTTCCCAACTCCATCGCTCGGGATGCCCGCCGTTCCGCACGGTAACTAGATAGTAGTCGTTACGCTTCATGTTCCATCTCTTGGAGGACATGTTGCCGATAGTCGCGCGATGGCGTGCAGACAAACGCAATCAGCAAAATGCCACGGATTTTTGGTGGAAAACCGCCGAGCGAACAGATGCAACGATGACCGCTTCACGGGAGAATTTCAGACTGCCGCTGCGAGAGGCTCGGATGAAGGCCGGGCAGGTTATCGACGAAAGTCCGGCCGGTGGCTGTGCGACCATCATCGAAAATTGGCGCCAGCTCCCTGACGGTCAGATCGAATTTTCCGTGCGGCGGTTGCCGGTGGCGGATTGAGAGGGACAGCCTTACGGTTCGGAAGGCGCCGCGCGCGTGCTGTGAACGAGGAGACTAATTAACTCCGCCATTCCTCTTTGCGCTCCCGCCGCACCGCCTCGCTTTCCGGGTTCTTCGACTTGAGCCACGTCCTCGACGGCCCGGAGCGTTAGGGACTATCGAGCCGCTTCGACACGATGCCTTCAAGTCCCATGCGGGAGACGTGATCGAACACCACTGCGCCGTTGCCGGTGAGGTGGTCGCCGTACTGGATCGCCCGCCACGCCTCGGTTAGGCCGAACAGCTTCTTCAGCCGCCGCTTGCGCTTGATCAGCGGCAGGTCACGCAGGTCTTCGCCGTCCTGCTCCAGCAGATCGAACGCGATCAATACCACCTCGCTGCCCCGGCCGCGCCCGCGCAGAGCTTGGAAGTCCGATGCGCCTTCGTCGTTGAGGATCACGGCCTCGCCGTCGATCAGGCACGACGCGGTCTCGAGGCAGCGTGCGGCGTCGACGATGGCCGGGAAACGATCCGCCCAGTCGCGGCCGCCTCTGGTGAAGCAGCGAATGCGCCGGCCGTCCCGGCGCGCCATGAGGCGGTAGCCGTCGTGCTTGATCTCATGGACCCAGAGCGGGCCAGAGGGTGGCCGATCGGCCTTGGAGGGCAGGCAGGGTTCGATGAAGCCTGTGGGCTGGCGCGGGATCATGGGCGGAAGGGTTTGCGAAAAGTCACATCATCATGGTCATCAGCCCCAATGTGAGCGTGACTAGAATGAAAATCTTCGCCGTGGTGTCTGAAATAAGCCACATCGGGTCTACCTGACCTGTCTGGGCCCCCGCAGCTATGTATCCGTCAGCGCGTTAACGGTCGGTCAAATCAATCGCGCAAATGCGTGGTCGACGTCAGCAGCACGCGATCTTTGCCAGATTCCGCTACTGTTTTGGCACAAGCTGCATGGTGTCTCCGGCCACCCGCTGCCGTCGCGCGGCGCTCGCATTCTTGATGTGGTGAGGCCACGACGACGGTGTTCTAACTGGGGATTAATCCGGCAGTGTTCAAAAGTGCACAGACCGATTGATTGGCCAGCCGTCTGAATGACGGCGTTTCAATTACGGAAGTTTATTTGCGATCCGCCCGGCCAGTTGCTGGGTAGCCCGTACAGTCTTGGCCTGCGAGAACTTCGGCATCACGGCCTCAATGCAGGTCACGACGGCGAAGTTTCCTGATGATCGCTCGTAGCTGATCGGCGTAGTCGGTGATGATCCGGCGTGCCAGTTCCGTGCGCGATAGCATGCGCTTTTTACCCACGCGCTTTTTGACGGTGGTTTCATGACCCAACGGTCGATGCACGATCGAAGAGTGCATTGAGCCAGATCAAATGTCCGGCCGTCCGGCATCAGCATATCAAGAGCATCGCTGGATCAAGGTGAAGAACGGGCAGCGCCTAGGCGAAACTTTCCGTTGATCTAGGTCAACGGCGGCGATCCTTGGGATGTCCACGCTCTGTTGAGCCGCATTGCGGCGGCTCCTATCATCTTTCAGTTCCACAGAGGAGCCCGCTATGGATTCGAGGAAGCGTCTTTCGATCAAAGCAGCGACAGTTGCCGGGATTGCTGCCAGCGCCCTGTTGGGGCTTGCAGGTCTCGCTCTCAGTCCAGCGCCAGCCAACGCGGTCGTGTACTGCACCTACGTTGGGTATCCCGGGGGGTGCGTTGCCCGGGCAGGCGTCGTGCTCAGGCCTCGCCCGGTGGCGCGCGCAGCGGTCCGTCACAACGCCGGTGGCAATATGAATGGTGGCGTCAATCGCGTTGGGGTGCGGCGGTAATAGCTGGCGGGCATCACCCGCCCGTCCCCATCTTCACCTGTCCGAACTTCGGCCGCAGCTGCCCTCCGCGCCTGCCGCACTTGGTGCAGATGAACTTCGGCCAGCGGTCTGCATATTACCGCCACTCTTCCTCGCGCTCCCGCCGCACCGCCTCGCTTGACCTAGATCAAAGCCGTGGTCCGACTGCCGTCAACGATGGCGCATGCCGTTTAAACCGAGACGAGCTTCCATCATCGAAGCGGCTGGATCGCCACCGGTGCGGGAAACGCACATGAAAACGGCACTCGAAGCTCTTTCTGAAACCTTTGCCGCCGCCGCCGCTATTCTCTGGTTCTTGTCGGCGCGGGTCAGGTTGCGGACGCCCAACCGCGCAAAACGTGGTTTGGAGACCGGCCTTGACGATCCACGATTGCTTCTGCGTTTGGTGTATGAGCAAAGCCAATGGAGCGCATGGGCCGCAATAGCTGCGGGTCTTGCGGCGATCTTTGCAATTGCCGACGGGTTGGTTCGATAGCGCGTGTCAGGTGGCGACAGCTACCGCCACTCTTCCTCATGTTCCCGCCGTACCGCCTCGCTGGCCGGGTTCTTCGACTTTAGCCATGTCCTCGACGGCCCGGAGCAATAGGGACTGTCGAGTTGTTTCGACACGATGCCTTCCAATCCCATCTGGCAGACGTGAGCGAAGATCGTCGGACCCGCGCCGGTCAGGTGGTCGCCGTACTGGATCGCGCGCCACTTGCCGCCCCGGCCGAGCAGGGTCTTCAGCCGCCGCTTGCGTTCGTGCAGTGAAAGCCCGCGCAGGTCTTCGCCGTGAAGCTCCAGCATGTCGAATGCGACCAGCACCGCCTCTGCGCTGCGCTTGCTCCGCAGTGCGTTGAAGTCCGATGAGCCGTCGTCGTTGAGGATCACGGCCTCACCATCGATCAGGCATGATGCGGTCTTGAGACGGCGGGCGGCCTCGACGATGGCCGGCAAGCGATCCGCCCAGTCGTGACCGTTCTTGGTGTAGCAATGGATGCGCTGACCGTCCCGGCGCACCATCAGCCGGTAGCCGTCGTGCTTGATTTCGTGGACCCACAGCGGGCCGGAGGGCGGTCGTTCGACCCTGGTCGGCAGGCATGGCGGGATAAAGCCGGAGGGCTGCGGCACGATCACGATCGTTTCTCCTCTCCTCAGCGAGGAGGCTGGATTTTCCCTGTTGATCAATGATCGCGCCGTTTCCGCCGGCTGGCTTCGGTCTGCGACCTGGTATTCGTCTTCGGTCGCGTTGCGGTCGGTTGCTTGCCGGGTAAGCACCAGAAGCCGTGCCTGTCTTTTTTGTAGCCGCTGGTACGAAGCATCTGCTCGAGCCTGGCCGGCTTCCGTGAAGTAGTCGTCGGGATCGTCGGTCATGGGTTAACCCGTCCCCATCCTGGCTGTTCGAACTTCGGCCGCACGTCGGCACCGCGTCGACCGCAAGCGGTACAGATGAACTTCGGCTCCATGTCGCTCAGCCGGACGTCGTCCGCCCAGCCATCGGCATTGGCTTTGGTGTGGTGGCCGCAGCGGTGACGGCAGTAGATCAGGACGCCACGCACGCCCATCTCGCGGAAGGTGACTTTCTGAGGGGAGGGGGCCATAGAACAACTGTCCTTGAGGACAATGCCTCTTGAGACAATTGTGGCCGGCGGGGTCGCCGCGATTTTATCGCCGGGCTGGGTACCCACAGGTCGCACCGTGGGCACCCGGCGGCTCCTGACGAGACGGCCCCGGTGGTGATGCCCGGGGCCGTCTTTTGAGAGCTGAGCGAGCGCGACCCCCCGGTAAGACGGATTTCGAACATCGAGGTGGCCTGCTTGTCCGAGCGGAACCTTGTTTTTGTCGTCGATGACGACGCCATGATGTTGAAGAGCGTAGCGCGACTGCTGCGGCAGTTTGGCTACGAAAGCGTGCTGTTTCCTTCGGCGGAAGCCTTCGCAAATCATAGCGATTTCGACGAGGTGATTTGTGTCCTTTTCGACATCAATCTAGGCGATGGGTCAGGTATCGAGTTGCGGGACCGTCTCAAAGCGGCTGGAAATTCTGTGCCGGTGATCTACATGACCGGGAACGATAGCCCTCCCGTTCGCGCGGCTGCGCATCAATCCGGGTGCCTCGCCTATCTGACAAAGCCATTTTCGGCGATGTCGTTGATGGTGCCGCTGCATAGGGCAGCGACGGGGTTGGTGTAGCACCCACGTATCCGACGGCTCGCACGGTTCGATGAAGTGGAAACACGCCGCCCGGCGAGACCATGGTGGCTGCTACTGGGCGCTCGCTCAGTTGGATCGTGGCGGCATGCCCTCTAGCCTTGGCTCAGAGCGGGGCTCGACCACGACTTCCTTGTCGTCTGGCCACACCAGCACGACCTTGCGACCGAAGTGATCCGCCAGGGCATGCGCAAGATCGTCAATCCTGTCAGCTTCGGTCCGAAGATTGGCTGACGCTTGTGTTTTTGATTTCGGCACTTCCACGATCCCCAACTACGTCCCCCAGAACCGGAAATCGTAGTTCTCCGTGATCGCCCTAATTATGACGGTCTCCCGGACACAGGTGGAACAACGGCACATTTCCGGTCTGTGTGGCAAATCTGCACGGCCCGGGTTACGGGCACAACGGAACGGCTTCAACTGCGCCAGGCGAAGGCAGCCCTCCGGGGCAGTGCCTGATTAGGCTGGTGAGCCTGTTCGATCCGTCTTCACCGCGTCCTTCAATGATTTAGCGGTGTCAAATCCGCCGCTAGTAGCGGGGGATAGTCTGGCCCGCAGCCCGGTCGCGCGATCGGCATCATCTGTTTTCAGCAGCGCGGCCATGTCGGCATCCGAGATCGTGAAGGCGGCTGGATCAGCCGGACGCGAGAGCGGTGGATATTTGACCCGCCTCCACAGCCAAGCCGCAGTTCAAGCCGATCCAGCCGCAGCGCCGCCTGCGTCGAGGCGCTGCGGGTGATGAATAGCCGCGCGGTGGCGACATCCAGCCGGGCAGGTTTAGTAGCGGCTACTAAACCCGCTCCGTCGCGCCCGCCAGCGCCCCCTCGGTGCGCGGCTTCGGATTTCAGCCGCTTGGTCGAGCAGCTCAACGCCCGGGAGCTGCACCCATGACCGCGCTGCTGGGCTTCATCGAGTTAGGCGCGTTGCTCGCTTTCACGGCGGGCGCTGCTGCTCACCGTCAGATTTTTATCGACACCTTGGGAAGGAAGAGCGCCGACGACGACGACGACAGGAATTGATTTTTTGCGCGCGAGGGTTGGCGCGCGGGTGAAACAATGCGCTGAAGTTCGCATCGCCGCCGAGATCGGGGTCAGCGCCGATCACCTGCGCGCGTTTGCCGAAGGCAGCCGCGCCTTGCCGGTCGACAAGCTCAAGGCGCTGGCCTCGCAGCTGACCGGCGGCCACTCCGAATATGATTTCGAGACCGGCATGATGCGCTCGGCCAATCGCACGCCGCCGCGACCGGTGTGGGAGGCGTACCCCGAGCCGTACAAGCCGCCGAAAGACTACGTCATCCCGCGCAGCTACGCCGACGGCCACCGCCTCCGCACCGAGGGGCCGACGGAGCCGGAGCCTTAAGCGGAGTTAGAACTGGGATGGCACCCAGCCGTATTCGGCATCCGAACCTGGGCCTGGAAATAACCCTTCAAGAGCTTTTTCATGGTTGTGCCCGAAATCCCCTGCCTAAGTTTTGGGGCTTAACGCACAAAGGCCCGCTCTATGCGGGCCTTTGCACTCCAAACACGCCGGTGGGACCAACGAAGGTGTGGTTTCTGGCCAAAAGATAAAGGTCGACGCGACGCCGAAATTACTAGGGACGCTTGCATCTGAGTCGTGTTGGAAATGCGGCAACCGGCCTCGCTGGCCCTCACCCCCCCCGGTAGAACCGACGTCCCACTAGGTCGGTCAAGGAACCACCGCGTAACCACGCGGGCCCCCTTCGCCGGAACCGGCCCGCTATCCCCCCGTAGCTCGGCTCTTCTAACTGCTCGCGCGTTCCGCCCCGAATGATCGCGAAATTGCCTGCGCGCACATACCGTTCAACTTTTCTGAATGGCGGTTCGCTCGCCTTGCTCTGCTTTCTCGGCCAGTTCAACAGCGATGATCCGGAGCCGACGGCATCGCCTTTGTTAAACGTTGACTTAACGGGGTGAGCGCATCAGGCTTCCACGGTCGCGCATTAGGTCACGTCAGCACTTCAGTTTTTGGGAGTTACGATGAGAAGAACGAACAAGCAAATCGCTGCGGCTGCACTGTTAGGAATGTTGGGGTTGGCCGGTTTCAGCACCCCCTCACGCGCGGAAACCGGATCGGTTGCCGTCGTCTTCACCAAGGGCGGCTTCATTGTCGGCGTGGGCGGGGGACAAGGTGTGCTGACCTTGCACGGTAAGCATTATCCATTCACCGTCTCGGGCATGAGCGTCGGCTTCACGATCGGAGCCTCAACCACCAAGTTCGTCGGACACGCGCTCAATTTGAGGGGCCCAGCTTCAATCGAAGGTTCATACAGCGCTATCGGAGCCGGTGGGGCCGTTGCGGCTGGCGCTGGAGGCGTTCAACTGCAGAACGCCAATGGCGTGATTTTGCAGCTTAGTGGCCCGAAGGTCGGCGCTGAAGTGTCGGCTGCGGTGGGGGGCGTCACCATCCAATTGAGGTAGGAGGCCGTGCTTTTCTTCCACGGGAGGCTCCTCGGTTGCGTTGGCGTGTCGCAACCCGATCCTACCGGAGAACTGCCGGTGGCCACCGCAAAGCCGCCCGCCCGCTACGGCGCTGTTTGAGGGTGCGCGTGCGGGCGGCTTTGCTCTACCGAGCTACTCCACCACCGGGGACACGACCGGCACGCAACTCACAAACACCCGCGTTAGCCTTTAGACGTCCGAGAACTCGAAGCCGCTTTCGAGCGCGCCGGTCGTGCGCGAGCGTCCCGGCGCACGCTAACCTGCAACTGAAAACCCATCGCGTCCAAGACACTCAAGACGGTCTTGAAATTTGGATGCTTGGGACCGCGCACAAAGGCGCGATAGATACTCGGCCTTTCGATACCGGATTCCTTTGCGATATCGGAGATATTGTACAGACGGATGGCATCGCCGATGGCGCGACAAGTCTCGTTGATGTCCGATGCTCTAAAGGCGAGATTGATGCGATCGGTAACCTCGCGGCGGCTCGGTTGAGGCCGCGTTTGTAGTTCGAAAGACTTTTCGGCCATTTCCCCTCCAACAGAAAAGGCCGGCATTTCTGCCGGCCTCTGGAGACTATGTAGTTGGATCAGGTCAGTACTTCGCGACGACCGGGCTGCCGTAGCTGCCGAAGCGGTAGTTCACGCGCAGAGTGAGCATGTCCACGTCCTGGTTGATCCGGTCGTTCACAAAGGCGGCAGTAACAGCAGGGGCAGTGAACGAATTATTGCGGTGCCCCATGAACAGATGGTCGTACTCAATACCGGCTGACCAGTTCGGTGCGAAGCCGTACTCCCAGCCCACACCCACGGTGCCACCCCAGCGGGTCGCGCTTTGCGCCGCGAGTTCAGTGCCGGAGGCCGTGTCAAGAACGCTGAGGCGGTTGTCGGTCACCGCCGCGCCGCCCTTCACGTAGAACAGTGACGCATTCCAGGCGTAGCCGATCTGGCCGGTGAAGAGGCCGATGGCGCTGGTCTTGGCGCGGGCTGAGAGCAGCGTGGCATCGATCACGCGCGTATTGCTGAGATCCGCCCAATCACCCTGAGCTTCCAGACCAAACACCCACTGGCTGGCCTGCCAGCGATAACCGAGTTGGCCACCGATGACGCCCCCGGACCGATCGTTGCAGCCGGTAGCGGCGACTGTGCCATCCGTTCTAAGGAAATCCACGCAGTTGTGGTTCTGCGCCCAGCCGCCATTGCCGCCGATGTAGAAGCCGGTCCAGTCGTAGATCGGAGCCACCACCACGGGCGGTGCTTTCGTATAAGGACGAGCGGCCAAATCCGCAGCGCTGGCCGGAGCCGACAGGCCCAGCGCCATTGCGCCAATAGCCCCTACCAAAATCTTCTTCATTGCTTTCTCCAAGTCCGCTTCCGTTGTCCCCGAAGGGGTGGGCCAGGCACGACCGCCTGCGATTCCAATTCTGTTTGTAGATGAGACAATGCGGAGGGGCTGTAGTGGAGGAGCAACAGTCGTCGTCCAAAAGTCCGAGGTATGATCTTAATTCCGCTTCAGAAGCCTGGCTCCGTCGAGTTCCGTTGTGACAATTTCGTGACGCGCTGTAGGACGCCCAATCCGAACGCGGCTTGTCGCTCCCGCCATGGCACCAAGGTCCGGTCGATACCCCAATGGTCGGGTCGGGATCCAACCGGCGGCCCGGCCGACTGAAAGCAAGCGGCCAACATGCCGTAGATGTAACCGTAGGCAGACCCATACCGGCGCGCCGCGCCCATACGCTGGCGGGACGCCGTCCGACCAAAAGTCTTAGAGCCTGACTGAAAATGAATGCGAGTTATTTCAAGAGGTTGCCGGCGACATTCCTCAGCGACGGAAACTGACAAGAAGCGAGTTCACAAACAAAACCGCGGATTTCTGTGAAGGCGGAGTTTGAAGCCGAAAGTCCACCGATCGGGATGGGTCAAGTATACAGATCGGAGAGACGTTTGGACCCAATTCAGACATGAAGAAATGTAGAAACAAGCAACTACCGCGCGGGAGAACATCGCCATGTGGCGACGTCTTGGGGCCGAATTCTTTGGTACTTTCTGGCTCACGTTCGCTGGGTGCGGCAGTGCAGTGCTCGCTGCGGGCTTCCCATCGCTGGGCATCGGATTCCTCGGGGTCAGTTTGGCCTTCGGACTAACCGTGCTGACCATGGCTTACGCGGTCGGCCACGTCTCCGGCGGACATTTCAATTGTGCCGTTACCATTGGGCTCTGGGCCGGAGGCCGCTTCAAGGCCACCGACGTTCTTCCCTACATCCTCACACAGGTGGCCGGCGCCATCGCGGCGGCTGCCGTACTCTACGTGATCGCTTCGGGCAAACCCGATTGGGTTCCCGATGGGTTTGCGTCCAACGGCTACGGCGATCTCAGCCCAGGAAAATACGGTCTGCTGTCGTGCTTCCTGAGTGAGGTCATCGCGACCTTCTTCTTCCTGTACGTCATCATCGGCACCACCTCGAAAGGCGCGGCAGTTGGATTTGCAGGGCTGCCCATCGGACTTTGCCTGACGCTCATTCATCTCTTCCTGATCCCGATTACCAACGCCTCCGTCAATCCGGCGCGAAGTACCGGCCCGGCGCTGTTTGCCGGCGGAGCGTATATCGCGCAGCTCTGGTTGTTCTGGCTTGCGCCCATTCTCGGCGCGGCGGCCGCCGGCTTGATCAGCCGCTGGCAGCATGATGAGCCGGACGCTTTTTGAGCGCTGGTTCTTCTCAAAACAAGCGACGCCGCTTGCAATTTTCAGACATGCCGAGCGACGGTGTACGCTGTGCGAGTTCGATCGGCAGCTTGGTCTCTTCTTCGGTCCATTCGGGGTTTTGTAGGCTCCATTGCTGTTCTTGCTACACGGATCGAAACCGGCATCAGTCTGTGACTGCGGTTCTGGCCCAATAAAGGCGACCTCGTTCGCCGTCGTCGGGCCTGCACCTTGGTACAATGATCGCTCAGTTAAGGAGCAAGGTATATTCGTGTGATTCGGTTGGCCTCGGGCTTTTCGAAGGTTATCGCTGTGCTTGTTTTGCTTTCTTCCGGCGCAGTCGTTGCCATCGTTTTCACTCTTTTGTTTTTCGCGTTCGAAGGCAGCGATTGGAATTAGAGCACCGCATTGATGCGGCGGCGTCGGCGTGCCACGGTTCACGCGTGTGCCCGGGGAAGAGCGCTGTCTTGATATGGATCCAACACAACTGACGATTTCGAGCAAGTGTATGAAAGCGGCGCGAGTCCGTTCCGCGCATTCAAGGAAGCAATCCAATGATCATAAAGAGTTTCATCGTGTGCTGCGGGATCATCGCACTTGCAGGACCCGCGTGCGCACAGGTCGAACTCAAGACCTATGCCGACAGCGACGGGTATATCGATGTTCAGGCGCTAACCTGCGCCCAATTGGCCAACACGTTTCAGGAAGACGCAGATCATCTGACTACCTGGTATAGTGGTTGGTACAACGGTCTTGGCAAGAAGCATATGATGCAGGTTGACCGAGCCAAATCCCTTGAGCACGAACTCATCGTCTATTGTAAGGTCAACCAGGCCAAAAAAGTCATTCAAGCTATCGACGTGGTCTTCAAGGCCTATAGAACTGAGAAGGGTATTAAAATGAAAGAGTGAGGGGAAACCGCCCGCCAGTGTATGTCGATTTATGGTGCCGTCATGCAAATGTTTCGACTGCTTGCTTTGGCCAGACGCAGGCATCTGGATTAGGCGCGGTCGCAATTCCACAATTGAGGTCCGTTCCTTTGGGGAAAGTGTAAGGGGGCCAATGCGTCGATCTCTTTGCATGGGATTGACTTTAGCGTGGGTAATCACGCCGTCCACGCAAGCTCATAGTCGGGGCTTCGCTTGGTTCTTCGCACACTCGAAACCCCAGGGGACTTGTTCGGGGCAGCAAGTAGTCGCGACCTTCTATGCCTCAGGGCGGCGGACGGCGAGTGGCCAGACCTTCGATTCCGGCGGGCATACGGCCGCGCATCGTACGCTGCCCTTCGGGTCGCGCGTAACGGTGACAAACCCTCAGAACGGGAGCTCTGTTACGGTGGTGATTAATGACCGCGGCCCATTCACGCGCGGGGTTACACTCGATCTGTCTCGCGGCGCCGCGCGTGCGATTGGCATGCACGGAACACAGTGGCTGTGCATGCTCTGAGAGCGAATGCAGGAAGGAACGCTTCCGGCTACGACCGCGTCCACCCCGGTCTTCGGGTTGATCGCCGGAGATGTTTTGGTACAGTTCGTCATCATCCGGCGAGCTTGGGGGAGCTATGACAAAGAACAGCAAATCTGCTCTGCATCAAAAATCCGTGCGGCGCGACGCCAAGGAAGCTGCGGCGGTCGAACAGTATTGGCATGCAGCCGGCCGGCCAAAATCGCACAGACCTCCGAAGGAATACAAATACGTCGATGAGCTCGCATATCTGCAGTTTGAACTCATCAAGTTGCAGGAATGGGTTCGGCTACACGGCCTTAAGGTGGTCGTCATTTTTGAAGGCCGCGACGCCGCAGGAAAAGGCGGCGTCATCAAGCGCATCACCCAGAGCCTAAATCCTCGCGTCTGCCGTGTCGTTGCGCTCGGGCACACCGACGGATCGTGAACGAGGCCAATGGTATTTTCAACGCTACGTCGCTGAACTTCCGACGCGTGGCGAAATCGTTCTGTTTGATCGAAGTTGGTATAATCGCGCCGGAGTGGAGCGCGTAATGGAGTTCTGCAAAGAGGACGAATACCAGGAGTTCCTTCGTTCCTGCCCAATTTTTGAGGAGATGTTGGTGCGCTCGGGCATCTATCTCATCAAGTATTGGTTCTCGGTGAACGACGAAGAGCAAGAGCGGCGATTTCAGGAGCGCATCGAAAATCCAATTAAGCGTTGGAAACTGAGCCCGATGGATGTGGAATCGCGCAAGCGTTGGGTGGACTATTCTAAGGCCAAGGACGTCATGTTCGAGCACACTGACCGCAAGAGAACTCCGTGGCACGTCGTCAACGCCGATAACAAGAAACAAGCTCGCCTCAACTGCATTCGGCATCTGCTTGATCAAATTCCCTATCAGGAAATGAGACCGGTCCAGATCGAGCTCCCTCCCCGCCAGCCGGATACCGGCTATAAGCGACCCAAGAAGTCGACCCAGCGTTTCGTTCCGCAGCTCTATTGAGGCTAGTCGTTAAAAGCTGAAAGGCTTGCTACCGTATCGATCATTGGTTGCTGACTGATGGTAACGAAGCCAACATTTGGGCGGTCAAGGTGAAGTATTACAAATATGACGCTGCAA
>CAWILG010000061.1:0-21328 GCA_963836765.1 uncultured Alphaproteobacteria bacterium | reverse complement strand
ATCCGGCCGACGAAGGCGATGTCTTTGCGCAGATGGTCGGCATGTCCGCTCTGCTCGACCAGCTGGAAAAATCCGGCACCAAGATCAATCTGGTCCTGCTCGACGCCTGCCGCGACAATCCATTCCGCGATCGCGGCGTGCGGTCGACCACCGGCGGCCTGGCGCAGATGCAGGCGCCGGCAGGCACGTTGATCTCGTTTGCCACCCAGCCGCGCAGCGTCGCCCTCGATGGCGATAACGGCCACAGCCCCTATACGCGCGCGCTGGCGGAGACGATGCGGCATCCCGGCTTCGGCCTGTTCAAGACCTTCAACGAGGTCGGCCTTGCCGTGGAGAAATTGACGCAGGGCCGGCAATTGCCGTGGGTATCGTCCTCGCCGATCTCGGGCAGCTTTTATTTCGCCGGCAAGGCCACGACACCGGAGGTCCAGCAGGTATCGATGACGCCTGAGACGCCGGCTTCAACGCAACCTTCGGATCAAGTCTTGCGCCGCGATCTCATCACCGACTGCGACCGTCTGGCCGCGATGCCCTACGACACCGGACACGCACCAGGCCTGCCGGGCATCGAAGTGACGAAGATCGATATCGCGGCGGCCGCGGCCGCCTGCAGCGACGCGATGCAGCGCTATCCGGAGGTTGCGCGATTTTCCTTCGAAGCCGGCCGCGTCGCCACCGCGCGCAAGGATTTTGCCGAGGCGCGGCGGCTCTACGACAGAGCGGCCGCCGCCGGTTACGGCATGGCGCTGAACAATATCGGCGGCATGTATGAGGGCGGCCAGGGCGTACCCGTGAACTATGCGGAGGCTGCGCGCTGGTACGGAAAGGCGGTGGACGCCGGCGAGCCGATCGCGATGGTCGATCTCGGCTGGCTCTATGAAACTGCGCACGGTGTCCCCAAAAACTGCGCCGAGACGGTGCGGCTGTATGAGACCGCGATCAAGGCCGGCATCCCCTCGGCCATGAACAATCTCGGCCTGCTCTATCTTCGCGGCCAGTGCGTCCGCCGCGATTATGCCGAGGCCCACCGCCTGTTCGAACAGGGCATCGCGCTCAACGACGCCGCCTTGATGAACGGCATGGGCGCGATCTACAATGAGGGTGACGGCGTTCGTCGCGACCTCAAGGTCGCGCGCGAATGGTTCGAGAAGGCGGCGGCGCTGGGCGATCCCGAAGCCAAGCGAAATTTGCAGGAGATGCGCAAATGATCTGTCGCGCGGTCAGCCGCGAAAATCGATGCTGCGCAAAATGATGCCGGCTGGATTGCCCTCGAACTCCCGCGCCACGAATTTGCGCGAGGCGCATTGCTCGATCCGGTCGCGCAACCGCAAAAACTGCTCCTCGCGCTGCTCCGGCGCGGTCCGCGAGACGCGTTCCAGATCGTCCATCGCCGAAGCGCTGACGGCGCAGGGTACTTCCCTGGCGCCGTCCATCATCGAAAACACCAGTACCATGCGGTCGTATTCGTAGCCTCGGATATTGCCGCGTGCGAGCGTCATCGGGTTTTCCTCCTGGAGACGAGCAGCAATCCGGTTCGCGTCTCCCGCTATCTCTTGTTATCGCTTCCTGGCCGGCGGCGGATCGATCTCGGCGATCTTGCGCAGGCAGTCGGCCTCGGAATCATGCGGGCCCGAGACGAAAGTTCCGCTGACCTTGGTGGAGTACCAGCCGGAGCCGACGCCGAGGCGCAGCAATTCTTCGGTCTTGACGTGACGGGGCGAGAGATTTTGCATCAGTTGCTTTCGGTTGGGCCGCTCGAGCTTGCATCGAGCGGGATGGATGAAGATTTCAATCGTTCAACTCACCGGAGAGCCGGGTAAGATCCGCGAGTACCGCCGCGACGAGGTCGCGGTGATGGGTGTCGGCCGGCGCGAGGCTGGCGGAATAAAGATTCAGGACGTAACGCGCCTTGGCCACCGCCTCGGGCCATGAGGCGGCCGGAACGGCAAGCAGCTGGATTTCGACGACGCCCTGAGCTCTCGCGCAACAGTTTGGCGTTGGCCTCGACGTCGGCGAGCACGCGGCGGATATCGGTGGCCTTTTGCGCCGCCATGCCGCGATGCTTGTCGAGCTCGATCGGGGTTTCACTCATGTGGGTGCGCTCGCATCGATGCGTTGCGCGTCGGACAGATCGACCGAGCTGATCGAAATCATTTCCATCGCCGAATGCTGCGGCGGCGCACCGGGGACCATGATCATGGTGGCGACGCGTCGAAAGCACGGAAATGAAAGACCTTCGATCATCTCCTCATCGGTGATGACCTCGTAAGCGCCGGGCGCAAGCTGCGCGATCGATGCCCTTGATGTGGAACGAATGCCTGAAATGAACCGTTTCCCGTCGCGAGCGCATGGTCATGACGCCGCGTATCGCGCACGAAGATCAGTTGTTCGGACATCGGCAGCCTGCGCGCTTTTGCGGCAATTAGCTATCGTTTTCTCGGTTTCCGGGCGGCATTTGAACGAATAAGGCACCGAAAGCTCTTGTATTCGGCGGCTTCGTAGCCATTTCCAGACCATAGCAACCAGAAAGCATTTTCGAATGAAGATTCGCGTCGGATTCGAAATGCTGTACGATTTCCCGCAACCGACGCCCGATGATCATGGTGCTCGGCACGCATTTCACGCGCGCGTCCGACGTCATCGTTCCGGATTTCCTGACCACCAGCCCTGCAGTGCCGATCACGCCCTACCGCGACCTGTTCGGCAATTGGTGCAGCCGTATTGTCGCACCCGCCGGGCGGATGCGTCTGGCCGCCGATGGCGTCGTGCGCGACAGCGGCCTGCCAGATCCGGTGTTTACGTCGGCGGCCCAGCACGCGGTCGAGGACCTGCCCACCGACACGTTGGTCTATCTGCTGGGCAGCCGCTATTGCGAGACCGACCGGCTCTCCGACATTGCCTGGAAATTGTTCGAGAACACGCAGCCGGGCTGGGCGCGGGTGCAGGCGATCTGCGAATTCGTCCATCGCCACATCGCCTTCGGATACGAGCACGCGCGCGCCACCAAGACCGCCTTCGAGGCCTACAACGAGGGCAAGGGCGTCTGCCGCGACTATGCCCATCTCGCCATCACGTTCTGCCGCTGCATGAACATTCCGGCGCGCTATTGCACCGGCTATCTCGGCGACATGGGAACGCCAAAGCCGTGGGCCGCGGGCGATTTCGCCGGCTGGTTCGAAGCCTATATCGGCGGCCGCTGGCACACTTTCGATCCCCGCAACTTCGTGCCGCGGATCGGCCGCATCCTGATCGCGCAGGGCCGCGATGCCTCCGACGTTCCGATCACCCAGACGTTCGGGCCGAACACGCTGGTCAGTTTCAAGGTCTGGACCGACGAGATCGCCGAATGACGGATCAGCCCCCAGCGCTAAGCGCAGAAGAATTCGCCTCGTTGCGCGAGGTCGAGCAAGGGCGACGCCCAGCGTGAAATCCCGCAACTGCATTGGGAGCGCCTGGTTAGCCTCGGCTATGCGATCCGGCGGCTCGGCGAACTCGGCCTGACCGCCTCCGGCCTTCGGCGCCTGGCGCAGGGCGAATAGCCGCTTCCGCCCGCCCCGCACTTTAATTGCGCATGCCGGAAACCGGTTTTCGAGGTAAAACGTAAGAGTAGCATCGGCCACGGAGCGGTCATCATGCGCGCCATCGCATTGCTTCTCGCGTTGTTGCTCTCGAACATGCCGGCTGCGTTTGCCGCGGACGATGTCGCCGCCGCGCAAAGCGTGATCCGCTCGCAGGAGCAGGCTTTCAGCCATGACGACGCCGCGGCCGCCTATTCCTACGCGGCGCCCGCGATCCAGGCAGATGTTCCCGCAGCCCGACATTTTCATGTACATGGTGCAGAACAATTATCCGCCGGTCTATCGCCACAAGAGTTTTGAATTCGGCGAAGCGCGCGCCGCCGACGGCCAGATCGCCCAGCGCGTCCACATCATCGACGCCGACGGCGAGCCCTGGGAAGCGCTGTACACGCTGGAGCAGCAGCCCGACGGCAGCTTGAAGATCACGGGGTGCTGTCTGTTGAAGGCGGGACAGGCGGCGTAAGGATCACCTCGCCCCGCAAGCGGGGCGAGGGAGATCGCTACGCCATCGCCAGCCGCTGCCGCGAGCGCCACAGCAAGCGACAGCATGATGGTGACGTTGAGCGCGTTCCAGGCGAGGCCGTTGAGGAACGCGGCGCCGTAGGAGCCGGTGGCGTCGAAGATCACGCCCGAGATCCAGCCGCCGAACGACATGCCGAACACCGAGGCGAAGATCACGATGCCGACGCGGGTGGCGGCTTCCGACGCCGGCATCGCCTCGCGCACGATGATGGCGTAGCTCGGCACGATGCCGCCCTGGAACAGGCCGAACATCGCGGAGATGATGTAGAGCGAGGTCAGGCTGTCGAAGAACAGATAGAACAGCAGCGCGGTGCCCTGCGCGATCGAGCCGATCAGCAGCGTGGCGATGCCGCCGATCCGGTCGGCGAGAAATCCCGAGCCGATGCGGCTGATGATGCCGAAGCCCAGCATCAGCGACAGCATTTCGGCGCCGCGCGCCACGCCATAGCCGAGATCGCCGCAATAGGCGACGATATGAACCTGCGGCATCGACATCGCCACGCAGCAGGCAATGCTGACGCCAGCGCCAGGATCGCGGTCAGCGCATTGGTGGAGAGCCGCAAATCGACCCGCGGCGGCGGCGCGTTGACGTGGCTGCGCCGGGTCGCCCGCGCCCATCAGCATCCGCAGCCCGCACCAGCGCCAGCGCCATCGCCACCGCGGTGAAGATGCCGACCGCGATATGGGTGGTGCGCCAGCCGATCGGTCTGCATGCCGAAATTCACCAGCGGCGGCCAGATCGTGCCGCCGATGTAATTGCCGCTGGCGGCGATCGCGACCGCGAGCCCGCGGTAGCGGTCTGAACCAGTGCGAGGCTTCCGCCATCAGCGGACCGAACGTCGCCGACGAAGACAGCCCGATGGCGAAATGCACCAGGATGAATTGCCAGATCGACGACGACATGCCCGGCGCCGATATAGCCGAGGCCCAAAATGCCGATGCCGAGCCCGATCGCGGTGACGATGCCGTAGCGGTCGGTGATCTTGCCGGTCAGCACCCCGCCGGAACCGAAGCCGAGCATGACCATGGTGAAGGCCAGCGAGGCGGTGCCCCGGCTGGCGCCGAACTCGGTCTGCACCACCGGCAGCGCGACCACCACCGACCACATGCCGACGCTGCCGAGCGAGCCGATCAGCACGGCGACGGCAAGCCGGGTCCATGCCCGGCGCGAGTCGGGAACGAACAGTTCGGAATCTGGGGGTGAGGTCAGAAGAAATATCCACGGCGGGCGCAACTTCGGCGGCTAATTGCCCAGAGGTCAAGCGCCATGGCGCGATATTGGGCATGCAGATGCGCGGGGATGGTGCGGCAGCAACCGCCTCGTATGTGGGACACATCAGGCCGCAGCATCACCGGCTGCGCCGGACTGATCTTTGGCGCGATCCTGTTGGTACGTCGCCGAAGCCGTGTTTCGCACGGCGTCGGCTGATCGGTTTACTTGCCGCTCGGGGCTGGCAGCTGGACCGGGACGTGGGGCGATGAGCTGACGACCCTGGTGCATCCGTCCGGATAGCTTTGGCCTTGGGCCCTGATCAGGGATTCAACCACTAGAAGAAATTTTTCGGCGAGCATGACAGCGCTCCCATTATTCCGCGATTCAATCTAGTGAGTGTATCCAACGATGATTTCCGGCCGCCTTCGCGGCTCCGCAAGAAGGGTTTCGTCGGCCGGGTAAATTATTTCGTCGGCTTCGCTGCCGCGAAACCAGTTCACGGGATCGTCATCGCCGGGGATGCGTTATCGCTCAGGCGGCGGAGGCGACGGCCGGCTTCTTCGCCAACGCTGAGCGCCGATCGTGGATCAGGCCCTCCAGCCGATGGGCGGCGACATTCAGCGTCGCGTCATCCACCGCGCTCTCGTCGCCGCGCGCCGTTTTGGCGCGTTGCGCGCCGAGAATGGCGTCGATTTCCTCCTCGATTTCCAGAAGCTCGGCCTCGGTTGCGGCTCTCCGGATCCGTCGCCCGAGGGCGTAGAGGGAATCCAGCGGACCTTGTCCGTTCAGGGGAGCGCCAAGTCCTAAAAACTTCCAGGCCGCGGCTAGCACGGTGGCGGCGCCGCCGATCGCCATCGGCGTGAGGTAAATCCAGTTGCCGTATTCATCCATAAAGCTCTGCTGGGTGCCGTTGTAGACGGCGGCGGCCCCGGGATGCAGCGCGAGATAAGCATCCTGGTCGGTGCTGGGCGCGGTGATCTGGCCAAAAATCGGATCCTCGGCCAACAGGTCCCGGCGCACAGTCATGATGGTCTGCGTCAGTGTCGCGACCAGATCGGACCCGAGCTTCTTGTTCGCCACCAGATAGAGCGAGGTCCGCAGCGTGGTCAGATCGTCATCCGGCACCGGCGGCGCGCCGCGCAGCGTGCCTTTCGGCACGTCGAAACTCTCGAAGGCCGGCTGGTTTTCGGCAATCGCCGCCGCCGAATCGATCGGGATCAGCACCGGCAATCCTTTCGCCCCCTGCTGGGACAAGCCGCGCACCAGCGACAGGTATTTTTGCGCCAGCGGAATCACGACCAGCAGTGCTGCGACCTCCTTGGACTGCAGCGCGTGCCGGGCATCGGTCAGGGCGACCTCCTTGAATACTTTGTCGCGGTCGAGCCCGTATTCCTTGCTCAGGACATCGACGACCTTGGCATTGGCACTGCCGCCGATCACGCCGATGCGGCGTCCCTTCAGCTTGTCCATGCTGTCGACGCTCGACCCCGGCGGCGCGACGATCAGGACGACCATATGGCTGACGACGACCACGGCACGGGCCTGCGAGAGGTCGCCGACATCGCCGCGCACCACGGCAAGATCCACCTTGCCGGCCGCGAACGCGTTGGCCGCATCGAGCGCGGTGCCGCTGTCGATAACTTTGAGCCGCACCGCCGCGTTGGTCGCCGCGAGCCGGCTTGCCATCGCCGACATCGCCTTGGCGGCTTCGCCGTCCAGCGAGCCGACCGCCACGCTCAACGTCACCGGGCGGGTATAGTACCGGTAGCCGAACAGGCCGGCGCCCGCCGCCAGGCCTAGCGCACCGAGCAGCAGGACGAAGCGAAGCCACAGCGGAAAACTCAGCGAATTCATGCCCGCCACTCCCTGTTTGCCGGTAGCTTGCGGCATCGGATGCGGCCCGGTCAAATCCTAAACTGCGGCAAGCCCCGCCGGCGCCACGCGCGGCAGGATCAGCTGGATTCTCGTTCCCTCGCCTGGCGTGCTGTCGAGATGGAGCCGGCCACCCAGGCAACTGGTGACGGTGCTGTAGACGATGTGCAGGCCAAGACCGGTGCTGCCCTGATCGCGGCGCGTCGTGAAGAAGGGATCGAACGCCTTGCGCCGGACCGCATTGGTCATGCCGCAGCCGCCATCGGCGAAAATGATTTCGACATGGTCGTTGCCGGACGCCTGCACCCTGATGTCGACGGTGCCACCCGAGTCATCGGGAAACGCGTGCATGACCGCATTGAGGAACAGGTTGGTCAGCACCTGCCCGTACGGTCCGGGATAGCTGTTCATCGTCAGCCCGGGCTGGCAGTCGACGTTGAGGGCAAGGTTTTGCTTGCCGAGGCCCGGCCGCAGGCTCATGGCGACCTGTTCGGTCAGCTCGCCGATGTCGAAGATTCGTTGGTTGGTGAAATTCCGGTCGGTCGCCACCAGCTTGAACGACTGGATCAGGTCGGCCGCGTGCTTGAGATTGGCCACCAGTTGCGCGGAGGCCGCAGCGCTGCTTTCGAGAAATTCCGTCAAGCTCGATCGCTTGAGCTTGTCCTTGGCGAGGTCCGCGGCGATCACCGCAATTTTGGGTTCCAGCGCGGAGGCGACCGTCAGGCTGGTGCCGACGGGATTGTTGATCTCGTGCGCAACGCCGGCCACCAGCCGCCCGAGGGCTGCGAGTTTCTCGGCTTCGATCAGCGAATTCTGGGTCTCCCGCAAATTCTGCAACGCCGCTTCGGCCGCATCCCTGGCCTGGCGGGTTTCCTGTTCGCTGGCCTTGAGCGCCGCCTCCGCGCGCTTGCGTTCGGTGATCTCTTCGGCCGCGACATTGATGCCGACGATTTCGCCGCTCGGGCTGCGCAGCGGATGCCAATAGGTGATCCAGAACCGTTCGCCGACCTGATCGGCGCGCTGGCCGGCGACCTCGATGCCGGTCACCGGGTCGCCGGTTTCCATGATCGAGCGGACGATCTCTTCGACGGCGCCTGCCAGCGCCGGCACGCAGTCCCGCACCGAGCGGCCGAGATGATCCTCGACCGAGATGCCGCATATTTCGGTCAGGCGCTGGTTGATCTGCAGATAACGGCAGTCCGGAGAAAGACAGGCGAGCCCGATCGGCGCGGTGTCGTAGATCAGTTGCAGCGCAGGCTGCTGGGGAAACTGCACGACGGACGATTTTGCCGCCGTAGCACCCCGGTCAGGGTTGTTGGCCACCGGACACCTCCCTGACCAGGAACGGGCGAGCGAAACGGCCGGCTGCGGCCTGATGCGCCGATGCGCGGCCGCCGCCCTGCGCAACGCGGAACCAGAGCGGAAATTTCAGCGACGCCATGCCCGCTACTCCCTACTCGCCGACTACCAAGACACAAGGCAAACGCTGCCCGTTTGCCGCCGCCACTTCCCCCGCCTCGATCATCTTACCCGCGTCAGGCGCCCTGGCTACAGCGCAATTCGCCGCCAAATCGAACAAAAACGGCGGATGGCGCACCGCCTGTTGCGGCTGCGAGAACCGGGTCTGGCTCTCAACGCATTGAGCTGGGGAATGATTTCGGACAATCCGTCTTCCAGCGCGCATCCGAAGCCGCGCGGCGGCACAAGGCGCGCCCCGCGCACCCAGCCGCGCTCAAACCGGCCGAGCGAATGACTATTCTTTGAAACAAAGTTCATCGGGCGGATTAACGACAGCCCGGACGGCCGAATGCACGTTGCGTGGAATGGGCGACCGCCACGGTCAAAAAGCAGCTGGTCTGCCGATTTCGCATGGACGCGCTGCCCGAATTGGCGCCTGATAAGGACCACACACGCTTCGACACGATTTCAAAGGGAAGCCCAAATGAAATCGCACATCGCCTGTTTCGTGCTCGCCGCTGCTGCCCTGCCGGCGCTGACGCAACAATGCCGGGCCCAGGGCACCTCCGGCGCAACCGGGGCCGTCGCCTCCATTCCCAGCAGTGTCGTCCGGGACCACCAGCAAGGCCCCGGTCTTTTCAGCATCCTCGCGGGTTCACCCCCGCCAAATTCGAGCCCGGATCCGAGACGAGGGACGACCGGCCCGGGCGAAACCGAGCAACTGTCCCGACAAAAGATCAGCAAATGATCCGCTAGCTTCGCGCCGTTGCGCGGGTTGCGCAGCTAGAGTCTGATGCAAGCGGGAGAGATGAAGCGAGTCCGCTGACACCAGATTAAACCAAGAATCATCCCGCTTTAGAGTACGGCAAACAGAAATCACGCCGTTCGCTTTTGTCCGATCGCCTCGAACTGCGCTTTCTGCGCGTCGCTCAGCGTCGCATAGAAACTGTCGAGCGCGGTGCTCACCAGATAGACCGCGCGCTGCATCGCCTCGAGCCGTCCCACCACGGCGTCAAGGCGTGCGGGCGGCGTGGTGGCGTCGTCCGGCTGGCAGTCGGCGTTGAGGATGTCGACAGCCCCGGCATTGGCGTCCTGCAACGCTTTGAGCGCGGCGCGTTGCGCGTCGTTGGGGTGCAGCTTCGCCTCGATCTCGGCCGCCGGCCATTGCAACGCGGGCGGCAGCGCCGCGCCGCAGGCTGGCGCAGGCGCGTCCGTCGTCCCGTTGGCGGCGGACATCTTGCGCCGGTCTTCGGCGAGCGCATTGAGCCGCGCCTCCTGTTCGTCTTCCAGCAGATCATAGAACTTTCCGAGCGACGCCTGCACCGCGGACACCGCCTGCAGCATCGCCCCGATGCGCTGCTGCATGATCGCCAACCGGCCGGGCGCGGTGAACGCCGGTTGCGTAGGACACGACGCCTGAATCATCCGGGCGGCCGAGGTCAATGCATTCGCAAGATCGTCTACGGCGGTGCGCAGCGCCTCGTTCGGCTGGATCGCCTGCTGCATCTGATCGACGGGGAGGCCGGCAATGTCGCTATCATCGCCGCAGAGCTGCTGCAGCGATGGAACTTTGCGATGTCTTCGGCCATGCGGGCCAGGGGCCGTATAGGCGGCGAGATCGTCATGGCCGTAAGGCGCAAAGATCGCGGCATGGATGTCGGCATAGCCGTAGTCCCAGAAGCCGGCGCCGTCGCCCCACATTGCGGTGTCGTAGACATCGTAGATGGCGAATGGCCAGAACAGCGGCCCGGCCCAGCCATATGCGCCGTCGCCGTGTCGCCACCACCCGTTGGCGTCGCGGCCGCCATGCCAGCCCGCCAGCGCCGCCGTCGCGACGATTTCCCGGCGCGCCACCGGATTGCCAAGCCCGGACCCCATCGCATTGCGATCATCCGGCGGCCGCAGCGCGGCGGTTCGCATCTGGCCATGCCGCGCAAAGGAACGGCCGTGGCGTAACCCGCCCAGCGACAACACGCGCCCGACCGCGAACCGCGCGACTCCGAGGGGACTGATGCCAATTCGCACGCCGGCCGGGGCCGCGCTCGACAGCAGCGTTGCCGTCACGGCAACCGCAATTCCAACAGGAAATCTCGACATGGCACCCTCCCGCGCCAGGCCTCATCGCGTCAGTTTTAGAAGACGCGGGGAGGGAGCGAAAGTTCCATGGGGTTGGCCGACGTGCCCGGAGCAGCCATCATCAGACGGCGGGTGATGGATGCCTTCCGCCTTCCGCTCGTTGAGCTATGGCGGACGCGGTCGGCTCCAATCCGTGCGACGGGCTGAGGCAGCCTTAATCGCGCACACCCCTTATCGAAGGCTGGATGGTGAGGCGATAGGTGACGAACGCATTGCCGTCGAACTTTTCCAAAATCTCGCCACAGGTGGGACAATGGTATTCGCCATGCGTCGCTGGCGCAGACGCTAACTCAAGCCGTCGAAAACCGGCTCCGCACTCAGAGCAAGTCACATCACCTTTTTTCATTCGCCTCGCGCCCCGCCTGTATCATCTTGTCCCGAACCCGAGTTAGCTAAGATTCGGTGGCAGAACTTTGTTCATGACAGAAAAGTTACGGGGTGAAAAATTATCGTGAGCGGCGGCCACTCGGCGCAACAAGCGCTAAGGCACGTCGCCTCTTCTGCTACCGCCGATGCGCTGCGGCCTGTTCAGGAAGAAATCCCGATTGCCGGTGGCGGCTTCCGCATACTGGTCGATCGCGACGATGATGGCCTGGACATGCTGGTAGCACCAGCCTTCCCGCGTTGCGCTGTGCCGCACTTCGGCCAACGCCTTTATCCAGGGCGGATGTTCGGCACTGTCATTGAACCATCGAAGCGGCTCAGCCATCAGCGGCCTCGGGCGACGAGCCGGCGCTTGTGCGCTTTGTTCGGCGCGGGTCTTGCTTTTACGACGACTTGCCGTTGTTTCTCGTGCAGCCGTTCGGTAATGGCAGGCAGGCGGTCGCCGCCGCCGAGCCTGACCCACTCCCGGAGGAATGCGGTCAACGTCCGGCGCATCGCCATCAGCCCCAGCGACGATTCGGCGCAATCCTGATCCTGCTTGATCTGGTTGCGGATGACCGCTTCGAGATCCAGCATTTCGGATCGTAGTACGCTGATTTTACGACGTAATTCGTTAAGTCGGTTATCCATGACAGCCTCCGGGTCGGGAGCGCCATGATAAGAACAAAACATGAACAATGAGTCAAGAAGCCCGATAGCCTGGGGATCATGAATATGGTGGAACCGGCACCCTGGTGCAGGGTGAATACGGACGCGACCAAGTGAAAAACGGCGCCGTTGAATCCGTCAACACAGCCGTGCCCGCACCTTGGGTGCCGGCGTCAGCGCCGGTCGGCCGCGCGCCGGTTTCTCAGGTGGCCGGTGGCTGAAGTACATCCAACCCCCGAATGAAGACTTTCAATGTCAGTGCGTAGGTTTCGTCATAGTCCACCCCATCGAGGATGAGGTGGCCATTTCATGAAGCACGAAGCCCCGGACCAGCACGCGAAGGATGCGAAGCGCAATGACACCCTTCTCCCTGCCAAGTCCCGCGCGCTCGAATAAGCCAGGGCCGCGTTACCCAGCAATTCGCCTTCCCGCCGCCACAGAGGGGTATCGGTTGTTGGGCTTCGGAAGGTAGCGGCTGACAGGCCAGGACGCTCGTGAGCGAACGCGCGCATCGCAACCGCCATCGCGCGTATCGCCTCTTCTCCGTGAAGTCCGACTGTGTCCTTCTCGATGCGAAGCCGCAATTCCCGGTAGCCCTTGAGCGCCAGCAATCGACGCATTTCCGGTATGGTGTTCGCGGTAGGGACGCGAGTTACCTCGCGCCCCCCGCACAGATCCGTGCGAGCCCAATTCGGGCACACGGCTCCCACCTCGGGTTTGTAACGGCGCGTCGTGATATTCTCACGAAATGCCGTATGCGCTTCAGCGCCTGTGACACGGTTTCCCGGTACTGTGCCCGGCCCGTGCTTTGCTGACTCACATTCCCCTCGGCCCCCGCCCTTGGCTCCACCAACTCCGCAGCCGGTTGCCCAGCCTTGTTCGTCGGTTTCACAGCTACTATGGCGGGGTCAGACTTCTCATGATCGTACATCATCGGCTACGGCTCCTCGCCTTCCCGACACGGACCAGTGCAGCACGCATGCTGACGCTGGCCAACCATGAGATCTCCCGGTTCCCGAGCAAAGAGCTTCCGCACATGCCAGTGTCTACGACCACGCCGGGCCGTCTGGGCGCTCGCACTATCGCGCCCATCCGTGTTGCCTTCCGTCAGCGGAACGACGTCGGCACCCGGGATGAGGGTACTTTCGCGGCTCAATGGCTGGCCTATGCGCTCCCCTGTCAACGCTTCACCAATACCCTCACGGGTACTGGCGCATGACTCGGGGTCGATGCGGTTCGCTACTCCTTCATCGTGATGGACTTGCACCATCTACTCCTTGCCGGTCTCCCGGCGCACTCCGCCTTTTCCCCCAATTGGCCTTCGAGTTCCCTTGCAAGGTCCGCGGCAATCAGCTTGTCCCAGCGACTGGCGTCCTGGGGAAGCAAATCTTCCACCGAATACTTCACGCGAAAACTCCGCTCATTGCTCCCGATCTCGGCAGGAAAGTTCCAGCGGACCATTCCAGTCTTTGGCTTAAATTACGTTTGCGCAGCATGGTGTCAAATCGCGTTTGCGCGCCGACGATCGGCTGCAGAACGGCATGCGCACGGTCACCGTAACAGCCTCTGATCGGCTGCTTCACTGCTGTGAAAGTCCCGATTGAAGTATCGGAGGTGAAGAAATGAGGGATTGAAAGCGAACAGGGCTCACCGTGGGCAGTCGGGGAGCGTTGTCATCGCAATGTCGCAATTTTTGAAAGAGGCTACCGACCGAAGCGGCCTCACTTCTGTTGATGCTCAATTTTGACAACGAAGCGATCGCCGCTCCAGAGTTCAAGATCGTGGCGATCCATTAGCTGCGTGGCCCAAACGATCGCGTCGCTATCGTCGGCACAGGTGAACGCCCGGGAGGCGGTAAAATGGCCGTCTTCGCCGACCGTGTAGGCGCGGTACTCGTTCACTCCGGCGACGCCAATCCCGGCGATGACAGCCAGTCGTCGATGCGCGCGGCGGTTTCCGCCTGTCGGGCCCGGCGAATGAGCCGGTCGCGGTCGATGCCTGGAGGAGTACCACGGGCCTCCTCACGCAGGCGTTTTGCCTGCTCTGCGAGGCGCTGACCGAGCGGATTGGTTTGCTTGAAACGGCGTCTTTCCATGACGGCGCTCCTCTCCGGTTTCCGGTGAGGCGGGAGCGCGTGATGGGCGATCTCATCGCCGATAAGAGCCCAGGGCCGGGCGGCGACGTTCAAAAGTAAACGCTCATCTTTGGTGGCTGTCTGTCCGCCACCCGACAAACAAGCAAATCAGGCCACTACGACTTTTAAATTAGCGCGTCGGATGGACCAGCGAAGCGTCATTCATCACGCACCTGCCGAAATCGGCCGGTGACACTGCGCTCGCCTGCCCTATGAACTTGCTTCTATGCCGGACTTGGTGGCTGAAGCCCCGGGGAAGAAAGCCAATCGCTCAAGTGCGCTGCGGTCTCCAACTGCCGGATCTTTTTGACCAGCGCGTCCATTTGAGGACCGGGTTTGAGCTGGGCGATTTGGGCTTCCAGCCTGGCCTTCTCGGCCGCGATGTTCTGGGAAAATGTATGGGGAAGGGATCGGCGACGACGCATGACATCCTCTCGTTGCTTACGGGTCCTAACCGCAGGGTTTGCAAGTTCCGATCCTAATATGTGCGATCCCGGGGTTCAGTTCCAAAGTGAACACAAGTCAAAACAGTCCAGTGGAAATTTGACTGAGGCCACTGAGGCTCAAACAGGCCAGTACCGGGTCGCGTATGCTGTCCTGATTGGGACGCAGGCGATTAGCCACGGCGTGATCTGCCGTTTCTTCGTCCGGTCGGCCGCCGGCGTTACGCTTCGCTAGCCCGCCCTACTGGCTTTCCAAACAAGTTCCGCGAGGCTAAGAAAAACAAATAACGAAAATACTCCGCGTTGCGCGGGTACGTCGGCCGCTTCGAAGAGTACCATCATCACGATCAGCGAATTGCACAACTTCCTCGAGATCGTCGCACTGTCGATCAGCGTCAGCCTGGCGGCGACGGCTGCAGCGACGGCAATCAGCCTGCCGATCGGGACCGCGCTGGCGATTTTTCCGTTTCGCGGGCGGCGACTGATTGTCGTTCTGATCAACGCGTTCTTTGGATTGCCGCCCGTCGTTGTCGGCCTCGTGCTGTATCTGACGCTCTCGCGTTCCGGGCCACTGGGCTCTCTTGCGTTGCTGTTCACGCCGGCCGCGATGGTGATCGCGCAAACGATCCTCGCAATCCCCATCGTCACGGCGCTGGTGCATCGCGCCGGCGAGAGGGCCTGGGCGCGCTACGGTGACGAACTGATTGCCGACGGCGCGACACGGTGGCAGGCGATTCCGCAAATTCTGATGATCATTCGCGCGGACCTTGTGACCGCCGTCCTCGCGGGCTTCGGCCGCACCGTTTCGGAAGTCGGCGCAGTGATTTTGGTCGGCGGCAACATTCGCGGCTTGACCAGGACCATGACCACGGCCATTGCGCTGCAAACGAGCCAGGGCGACCTGTCGCTGGCCTTGGCTCTCGGCGCGGTGCTGGTCGGGATCAGCATTTCGATCAGTGCGACGGTCTTTGCGCTGGCAGGGCGGGCGCGAACGGCGGGGGGTGACGAAGTATGATGAAGTTTCGAAACGTGTTGGCGCTGCTCGCGATCGTCGCCGCGATGGATGCGAGTCATGCCGCCGACCAGTCCATCGTATTGGCGTCGACAACTTCGGTCGAGGCATCCGGGCTGCTGGCAAACATTCTGCCGCAGTTTACGGCCAGGACGGGTATCGCCGTCAACGTGGTCGCGCAGGGCACCGGCAAGGCGCTGGATACCGCGCGCCGGGGCGATGCCGATCTGCTGCTGGTGCACGATCCGGAAGCCGAGCAACAGTTTTTGGATGAAGGCCACGGCGCCACGCGCCGGCAGGTCGCATGGAATGATTTCATCATAGTTGGGCCGTCCGCCGATCCGGCTCATGTGAAGGGAGGCCACGACAGTGTCGCGGCATTGAAGGCGATTGCCGCATCGCAAGCGCCGTTCGTATCGCGCGGCGACAAGAGCGGTACCAACGCGGCCGAGCTGCGGCTCTGGAAAACCGCAGGTCAGTCGCCGGACGCGCTCAGCAAGGAGAAGTGGTATCGGGACGTCGGCGGCGGCATGGGCCAGGCGCTCAATGCCGCGAGCGCGATGGACGCGTATACGCTGTCCGACCGTGGCACCTGGCTCAGCTTCAACAACAAGGGATCATTGACCGTCATTGTCGAGGGCGATCCACGCCTGCTCAATCGATACGACGTGATCGAACTAAATCCTCAGACGCATGCGAACGCAAAACTGGCCGCTGCAAAAGTGTTTGCGGATTGGCTGGTTTCGTCCGAAGGCCAGCAAGCCATCGGCGCCTATCAGGTCAGCGGCCAAAAGCTCTTCAACCCCTCCGCCGCTTCCCCCAAATAGCCCGCTTCCAAATGCCAGGCGCGCCGATTACGCTTATCGACAGCCGGAACGACTGTTCAGCAGCCCTGACCTCGTCCGGTGAGGCTCGGCGCGTGACTTACGGCTCGCGTCGAGCCGCTGTTTCGCTTTGTGGATTGAAGCAAGCCGAGCGCGTACGTTACTTCTCCGGTGCTGGCTTCGCGGGCTTCACTTTAACGGCTTGATCTATGGCCATTCGCGCAAGACGAAGTGCGATATCCCGGTTCCTGCTGGTCCCGGTCCTTGGTGGATGCCCGGGCGGATAAACCGTCCATCTCCATCCAATTGGGCTGGTTGTTTGGACGACGCTGTATTCGATGCCCTTGTGTTCCATCGACGGGCCGATACCGCCGTGGAAGTTATGCGTCAGTTCACAAGTGAACACAAAATCAAATTAGGCCACTGAGGATCGAAGTAGGCCACAGACGGTAGATCTAGAACAACGCGAAATCGTCTACTGGCAACCCAAGCCTCATTTATACCAGCAACCTCGTGGAAGAAATCTCCGCAGAAGCCGCGAGTTAAACCACCCGAATTTCATGAACTATTTCAACGTGATTTGCCCTGTCAATCCCATCATAAGAAAACATTCCTCTTCCCATTTCCCCCAAATCACCGGTAGAAACCTCGCCGTCTCATCCCCTACGAGGGGACGTATCCGGATCGTCAGTTACGTTGGGATGAGATGCGGTGGACGCGGCAGCGTCGGGCGCGCTTCGGTTTCGCAGGGCGGGCTTCGGCTCGTGAGCAGTCGACCGGCGCGACAGACGAACGGCGCTTTTGCGTACGGCAAAACCGTGTGGTTCTGGCACCCGTTGCTGGTGTCAAGTCGGCGGAGGTTTTTCGAACCCAACCGGGGGCGGCAAAACCTTCAATCCGCCGATGACGGTGACAAGACGAATTCGTCGCCGAGGAGAGCACGGCATAAGCCGTAAAACCATTGCGCAGGGACGCCGGAATGCTCCGACTGTGCCTGTATGCTCGTGTGCGCCTGCTATCTGTTTTTTGCACGCGAGACCGCGGGTGCAGCAAGCACCCGGCGTTCCCTGCGCCCTCGTCTTTTGGGCGAAACGATTTGCACCGCCCGGGCGAAACGCGCCGCGGGGATGTGGAGGTGTGTGCTGAAGAATGACACCGTCATTGCGAGCGAAGCGAAGCAATCCATCTCGCGAAAAAAAAAGAGTGAATTGCTTCGGTCGCTACGCTCCTCGCAATGACGTGGATAGGTCGGCGCCACATCTTCGGTCGTCGTCGCCCGGCAAAAGCGCGAAGCGCGTCTTGGCCTCAAGTCACCGGGCGATCCATCCGCGTCATTCCGGGGCGATGCGACAGCATCATCCCCGAATAACGCCGGAAATTAACCCTTTGCTAACCATACACACGGCAAAAATTGCCGGGTGAAGTCGAGTGTCGTCGGTCGCGTAAAACGGGAGGAATTCCGTGGACGCCAGTGCGGTGCCTCACTTTCGAAACGGTGGTCCTTCGGCCGCCGCGAAGACGTCTGGCGGCCGCGGCCGTCATGCGCGAGAGGATCAGGCAACCATGGTCGACGTCACGGCAGGTCAAGGCACAGGCGCCAGCAACAAGTTTCCCTCCTTAAGCGAAATTGGCGACATCCTGCGCCGCGGCGATCTCGCGCTGGCGTTCGGCGTGCTCACCATCCTGGTGGTGCTGATCCTGCCGCTGCCCTCGATCGTGCTCGACCTGTTCCTGGCGATTTCGATCACGGTGTCGATCCTGATCCTGATGACGTCGCTGTTCATCCAGGCGCCGCTGGAATTCTCCTCGTTCCCGACCATCCTGCTGATCTCGACCATGCTGCGGCTGTCGCTCAACATGGCCTCGACGCGGCTGATCCTGGCGCATGGCCATGAGGGCACGGCGGCGGCCGGCCACGTCATCGAGGCCTTCGGCAATTTCGTGATGAGCGGTAATTTCGTGATCGGAATTATCGTGTTCGCGATTTTCGTGATCGTGAACTTCGTCGTCATTACCAAGGGCTCGGGCCGTATCGCCGAAGTCGCCGCGCGCTTCCAATTGGACTTGATGCCCGGCAAGCAAATGGCGATCGACGCGGATCTGTCCGCCGGACTGATCGACGAGAAGACCGCCAAGGCGCGCCGCAAGGAACTCGAAGACGAAAGCGGCTTCTTCGGCGCCATGGACGGCGCCTCGAAATTCGTCCGCGGCGACGCCATCGCCGGCCTCCTGATCGTGTTCATCAACGTGATCGGCGGCATCATCATCGGCGTCGCGCAGCAGGGCCTGTCGTTCGGCGAGGCCGCCCGCTCCTACACCGTGCTGACCGTCGGCGACGGCCTCGTCACGCAGGTGCCGGCGCTGATCGTCTCGACCGCGGCGGGCTTGCTGGTGTCCAAGGCCGGCATCAGCGGCGCCGCCGACAAGGCGCTGATGCGCCAGCTCTCGGGCTATCCGCAGGCGCTCGGCATGTCGGCCGGCGTGATGCTGGTGCTGGCGCTGCTGCCGGGTATCCCGATGCTGCCGTTCCTGGCGCTCGGCGGCGGTGCGGCCGCGCTGGCCTGGAAGGCGCGCAACCACAATCGCGTCACCCGGGCGGCGGCAGCGGCCGAAGCGAATGCACCCGCAGCCGCTGCGGCAGCGGCGAGTGCTGCGGCGGAAGAGCCGATCGCCAATTCGCTCAAGATCGACGACCTCAAGATCGAGCTCGGCTATGCGCTGCTGCCGCTGGTCAACGGCCCCGACGGCACCGACCGCCTGACCGAGCAGATCAAGGCGCTGCGCCGTTCGCTCGCGGTCGAAATGGGATTTGTGATGCCGGCGGTGCGCATCCTCGACAACGTGCAGCTCGAGGCCAACACCTACATGATCAAGATCAAGGAAGTGGACGCCGGCAACGGCAAGATCTGGCCGAGCCAGTTCATGGTCATGGATCCCGGCGGCAGCCAGGTCGGCCTGCCCGGCATCCACACCATCGAGCCGACGTTCGGTTTGCCCGCCACTTGGGTCGATGCCAGCCTGAAGGAGGAAGCATCGCTGAAGGGCTATACGGTGGTCGACGCCGCCACCGTGCTCTCGACGCATTTGACCGAGCTGCTCAAGGGCAACATGAGCGACCTGCTGTCCTATGGCGAGGTACAGAAGCTGCTCAAGGACCTGCCGAAGGAGCAGGGCGAACTGGTCAAGGACATCGTGCCGAGCCTGGTCACCGTGTCCGGCATCCAGCGCGTGCTGCAACTGCTGTTGGCCGAACGGATCTCGATCCGCGACCTCTCCACCATCCTCGAAGGCATCGCGGACGCGCTGGCGTTCTCGCGCAATCCGGCCACGGTGGTCGAACATGTCCGCGCCCGGCTGGCGCGACAGATCTGCGCGCAAAACACCTCGCACAACGGCTATCTGCCGCTGATCGCGCTGTCGGCCAAATGGGAGCAGGCGTTTGCGGAATTGCTGGTCGGCACCGGCGATGACCGCAGCCTGGCGATGCAGCCGTCAAAACTGTCGGAGTTCATGACCGCGGTGCGCAACAGCTTTGAGCAGGCCGCCCGCGAGGGCGAGGCGCCGGTGCTGGTGACGTCGGCGGCGATCCGCCCGTTCGTCCGGTCGCTGGTCGAGCGTTTTCGCTCGCAGACCACCGTGCTGTCGCAGGCGGAAATCCACCCGCGGGCGCGGCTGAAAACGGTCGGCAGCGTCTAGGGGTGATAGCAAATCAGTTGCGGCGGCGAGGCTTTTTCGCCACAGGCAACTGGTTTGTCGGAGAGGGCCGTGAGGCAGCCGGCTTTGAACAACCGTATCTTCACCTTATAACTTATTGAAATAATTACATAAAATATGATATTCACGTTCGGCGCGATTTCCCCGATCGCGCTCGTTCAAGTCTTATCACTGCCTTGTGAACGCCTCTGGGGAACTAAAAGGGGAATCCCCACGTTTCCTGACGCGAGACGTTGAACCGACCTGCGGACGAGATCGACGAAATCTTAACGCAGGCAGGAAGGCGGCAGGAGACTTCCATGAACCACTCGATCTACAGCGCGGACCGCATGACCCATCTCAAGATTGTGGTCGTTGCACTTGTGGCGGGTATCCTGGTCGCCGGATTTCAGCATCTCGACGCGCAACTCGGGTCCGGACGAAGGCTATACCCAGACCGCGCGCGTGATGAAGGCCGGCAAGCCGGTCGTGATCACCAGTTCGAACAATTCACTCGTACGCTAGAGGATCCGGAATTCACCAATTCACGCTGGTTCTTCACAGCCCCCCGAAGGCCACGTGGATATTTAAGACCCCAACTACCCCCAAGTTGACTACCGAAAACGCCCGCTCCCCACGGGCGTTTTCTCTTTGTGGGGGTCACTGTGGTGGGGTCAGCGCGGCGGCGCGGCCGGCACGGTCTCGATCAGCTTGCCGGTATAGATCGGCGTCGAGTGCGGCTTGCCGTCGGGCGACCCGCCCTCCTGCTCGACCGTCACCGCGTAGGTCGCGGTATTCACCGTGTTGGCATCATAGGACGCCAGCACCGGCCGCGCGGTAAAGTCGGCAGCCCCGATCACGCCGAGCGAGCGCGGCTGCGGCAGCTTGTCGGAGATCAGCCAGAGCTCAAAGCTCTTGCCGGGCTCGGCGGCGGCGCCGACCTTGCGCACGGTGAAATTCATGGTGGCGGCGTCGACCGTGAGAATGAATGCGGGCGCGCCGCCGTTTGGCTGCAGCAGCGCGACATATTGTGCCGACGGCTGTGCGGGCGGCGTCTGGGTCTTGACCTCAACCAATTGGGTGCGCGGCTTGGGGCGAAGGGCCTCGGGCAACAGGTTGGGCTGAAAGACCTGGATCGCGAGCACCGCGATCAGCGCCGCCGCGATCGCGCTGGCAAAGGACGCAACATTGCGCCAGCGCCGCTCCCGGCCCGCCAACTGGATCACGTTCGAATTATCCGCGACCGGAGCGGGCTCGACGGCGGGAGGCTGTTCGGCAACCACGGGGGCTGCCGGCGATGGTGGCGCTTCCGGCAGCACCATCGGCGTCTGCGGCGCAGCATGGCCGACGGCGGCGCGGATGTTCTCCCAGACGATCGGCCGCGGCTCGACCGATCCGACCATCTGGTTGA
>CAWILG010000060.1:0-6689 GCA_963836765.1 uncultured Alphaproteobacteria bacterium | reverse complement strand
AAGTTCGATGCGTTGCAAAGCCAACCTAATCTCCCCCAGGATCTCGCCCGGCGATGAGCTGGCAGCCAGAGCCTCCCGCAACCTATCTGCGTGCTCTTTCATGCCCAACTCTACCAATCCGACCGCTGTTTCCTTGACGGCCGCGTAGAGCTGTTTGTTGCTAAGTATGATCATGCTTCCATCCATTGCGTGCTCAACATGGCGCTGTCGGACCTGCTTCACCTCTCCCGCTTGCGGGGGAGGTCGCTGCGCTCGAAGAGCGCAGCGGGTGGGGGAATTCTCTCCACACGGGCGGTGTGACTCGCGGAGGCGCCCCCACCCCAGCCCTCCCCCGCAAGCGGGAGAGGGAGCGCACCTTCGTCGTGGAAACAGGCTCGATTTAATCTGACAGGACTTTAGACCCCCGCCACCGACGACCAGATCTCCGCCAGCTTGCGCTTGAATTTCTGCATGCGCGTCAGCGGCGCGGCCGCTTCCTCGTCTTCCGGCAAGCGGAGGCCGACGACATTGACCCTTCCGCCGCCGAGGCTGCGTGCGACCAGCACGATGCTGTCGAGCACGAGTTCGGCGCCTTCCTTGGGCGCGTGGTCGAGGTGGATGTCGAAATAATCCGACAGCGTCAGTTTTGACTGCTCTTCGTCCACCGCGACGCCGTAGATCTCGGCGAGTTCGCCGAGCGTGTGTTCGCCCGAGACGATGAAATCGCCGAGCAGATGCGGATCGGGCGCCGTGCTCGGCGCCATGTCGACGAAGAAGCGATCCAGCGCCTCGGCTTTTTCCGGCGGCGCCAGCAAATAGAGGTAATCGCCGGGCGCGACCGGATCGGCTTCGGTCGGGGTGAGGATGTGCTGGTCGCGGATCACCAGCGTCGGTTTCGACCAGGACGGGATCAGCCCGCGGCGGAAATACAGGCTTTTCGCGCGCACGGGATAGCCGACCAGTTGCTGCTCGAGCTGGCCGGGCAGATCGAGCTCGACGCGGCGCGGGCCGCGTTCGGCGCGCGGCAGCGCCACATGCAGGCGCCGTGCGGCCGGCGCCAGGGTCCAGCCCTGCAGCAGCAGCGAGATGAAGACGACGACGAAGGCGACGTCGAAATAGAGATAGGCTTTCGACAGGCCGACCAGCATCGGGATCGAGGCGAGGAAGATCGCGACCGCACCGCGCAGGCCAGTCCAGGCGATGAAAACCTTTTCGCGCCAGTTGAACTTGAATGGCAGCAGACACAGAAACACCGCGACCGGCCGCGCCACCAGCATCAGCACGAACGCGACGATGACGGCCGGACCGATGCTGCCGAGCAGGCGATGCGGCGAGACCAGAAGCCCGAGCAGCACGAACATCACGATCTGCGCCAGCCAGGTCGCGGCGTCGAGGAACGTCACCACCGAATTATGCGCGCGGGTCGGCCGGTTGCCGACGAAGATGCCGGCGAGATAGACCGCGAGAAATCCCGATCCGTGCGCCATCTGGGCGCCGCCGAAAATCACCAGTGCCGCCGTTGTCACGAACGGCGCATGCAGGCCCTGCGGCAGCGCCATGCGGTTGAGCGCCAGCACCACGAGGCGGCCGCCGATCACGCCGAAGATGGCGCCGAGCACCGCCTCGCGGCCCAATTCCATCGCGATATGCGACAGCGAACCTTCGCCGCGCGAGATGAATTCGACCAGCATCAGCGTGAGGAAGATCGCAAAGGGATCGTTGGTGCCGGATTCCGCCTCCAGCGTCGCGCCGACGCGCGGGCGCAGGCGTAGCCCTTGCGTGTGCACCAGCAGAAACACCGCCGCGGCGTCGGTGGACGCCACCACCGCGCCCACTAAAAACGCCTCGGCCCAGTTCAGGTCGAGCGCGTATTTGGCGACCGGCGCGGTGATCAGCGCGGTCAGGAGCACGCCGGCCGTGGCCAGCACCATCGACGGCGCCAGCACGGTGCGGATGCTCTGGAAGCGCGTCTTCAAGCCACCGTCGAACAGGATCAGCGCCAGCGCCACCGATCCGACCAGATAGGTGGTGCGGACATCGTCGAACTGCAGCTGGCCGGGGCCGGAATCGCCCGCCAGCATGCCGATCAGCAAAAATACCAGCAGCAACGGCGCACCGAAGCGCAGCGCAAGCAGGCTGGAGAGGATCCCGGCCATCACCAGAACCGCACCGAGCAAAATGGCTATGCTGACCGCGTCGAGAGAAGCCATGTGCCTTCTTTAAACAGAGCAAATACTTGCAATTGCATCCTTATCGTCGCCACAGTTGGACGCCAACCCATTTCTGGAGATAGCGGCAATGTGCCCGATTTATCGGCCTAACTCGCCTGCCGGGCAGGCCGTATCAATGGCGTCCGCAGCCCGATTATGGGAATCTGCCGGGTATTCGAATCAACTTTGCGAGCCGGCATCGCGAATCTACCCTCACCGCGGGCGAACCGGCCTCGAAACGAGAATTGCCTATGGATTTTGAGCTGAAGGACATCGTCGAATTTCTGCACTCCGCGGCGCGTTCGATCGGCGCGGAGGTCACCTCGCCCTGGTTCTATCTGCAGTTCGGCCTGATGATGGCCGCGGTCGGTGTTGCCTATGTGGTGGACACCGCCATCCGCTCGCGCGTCGACATGACCAAGCTCGCGATGCGCTGGCCGCTGCCGCTGCGGCACTTTGCCCGCGTGATGGTGTCCAGCGCCTCCACCGCGGCTTTCGCGATATTCGTGATCGCGGCGCGGGTCATCATGTACCATTCGACCTGGCCGAGCCGCAGCTACATGTTGATGGTGGCCGCCAAGCTGGCGCTGGCCTGGCTGCTGATCCGGCTGGTGACCTCGGTGATCCGCAACGCCTTCATCGTCCGGCTGGTGTCGGTGCTGGCGTGGGTGGTCGCGGCGCTGAGCATTGTCGATCAGCTCGGATTTGCGCTGGATGCGCTGGACTCGGACCAGGTTGCGGTCGTGCTCGGCGGGTTGCGGCTGACGCCGCTGCTGTTGATCAAGGCCGGCGCGTTGTTGATCCTGGCGCTGTGGCTGACCAACATCGCCAGCAATTTCGCTGAAAGCCAGATCAACCGCTCCAGCGATCTCACGCCATCGATCCAGGTGCTGCTGGTCAAGATGGTCCGGATGGGATTGATGGTGGTCGCGGTCGCGATCGCGCTCGGCGCGGTTGGCATCAACCTGTCGGCGCTGGCGGTGTTCACAGGTGCTGCCGGCGTCGGCATCGGTCTCGGTTTGCAGAAGATCGTCGCCAATTTCATCAGCGGGCTGATTCTTCTGGTCGACAAGTCCGTAAAACCCGGCGATCTCGTCACCATCGGCGACAGCTCCGGGCGGATCAGCGCGATGAAGACGCGCTATATCTCGGTCGCCGCCGGCGACGGCCGCGAGTTCCTGATCCCGAACGAGGATCTGGTGACACAGAAGGTCGTGAACTGGACCTATACCGACAAGAACACGCTGGTGAAGGTCGCCTTCGGCACCAATTACGACGCCGATCCGCGGCTGGTCTGCAAGCTCGCCATCGATATCGCCGCGGCCGCACCGCGCGCCATCAAGAGCCGGCCGCCGAACTGCATCCTGACCGAGTTCGCCGAGCACGGGATGAAATTCTCCCTCACCTTCTGGATCGCCGACCCCGACGGCATGGACAACGTCAAGAGCGACGTCATGCTGGCGCTGTGGGACGCCTTCAAGCGCGAGGGCATAAGGGTGCCCTACCCGGTGCGCGAAATCCGCGTCCGGGGCGGCGCACTGCCGGTCGAGACCATGGTCGAAGTTCCATACCTGACGAGGCCAACCTTGGCTTGCACTGGCCGCTCCGATCATTAAATTAGGCAGCAAATCAGGCTATCCGCCGCCCATTCCCGCCGAAAATTGACCCGCCCATGAGCTATATCGAAGCAACAGATACCTCCTTGCGAAAGACCGGCCAGATCAAGCTGCATGGACCGAGCGCCTTTGCCGGCATGCGCAAGGCGGGCGCGCTGGTCGCGAAGTGCCTCGATGAGCTCACCGATGTGGTCAAGGCGGGCATCCCGACCTCCCGGATCGACGATTTCGTGCGCGACTTCGCCTTCAGCCACGGCGCCTATCCGGCGACGCTGATGTATCGCGGCTATCGCTATTCGACCTGCACCTCGATCAATCACGTGGTCTGCCACGGCATGCCCGGCGACCGCGCGTTGAAGGAAGGCGACATCGTCAATATCGACGTCACCTTCATCGTCGACGGCTGGTACGGCGATTCCAGCCGGATGTATGCGGTCGGCCCGATCGCGCGGAAAGCCGAGCGGCTGATCGAGGTCACTTATGAGGCCATGATGCGCGGCATTGCCGCGGTCAAGCCCGGCGCCACCACCGGCGATATCGGTCACGCCATCCAGAGTTTTGTCGAGCCGCAGGGCATGAGCGTGGTGCGCGATTTCTGCGGCCATGGCTTGGGCCGCATGTTCCACGACGAGCCGAACATCATCCATATCGGTCGGCCCGGCGAGGGCGTGGCGCTGAAGCCCGGCATGTTCTTCACCATCGAGCCGATGATCAACCTCGGCAAGCCGCATGTCAAAATCCTGTCCGATGGCTGGACCGCGGTGACCCGCGACCGCTCGCTGTCGGCGCAGTTCGAGCACTCGGTCGGCGTGACCGCAACCGGCGTCGAGATTTTTACGCTGTCGCAGCGCCACGGCGAAAAGCCGCTCACCGCAACCTGATTGGGCGGGGAGTAATTTCCCCAGCCGCCCGCACGACCCCGCGATTGCAAAAGCTGACCGGCAAGGCATGATCGCCTGACGCCTGCTGATGGCAGGCCCTGTCCTCTGACCGGAACAGCAGATGGATCGCATCGACGCGATGAAGGTGTTCGTGTCGGCCGTCGACGAGGGCAGTCTCGCCGGGGCGGGCCGGCGCCTTGGCAAATCGCCGGCGGCGGTGAGCCGCGCCATTGCTTTCCTTGAAGCGCATGTCGGCGCCGAGTTGCTTCACCGCACCACCCGCTCGCTGAAGCTGAGCGAGGCCGGCGAACGCTATGCCGCCGCCTGCCGCCGCGTATTGGTCGATCTCGAGGAGGCCGACATCGTCGCGGCCGGCGAACGCTCGGCCCCGCGCGGCACGCTGACGCTGACCGCGCCCGTCATCACCGGCGAGGATGTGTTGCGGCCGGTGCTCGACGCCTTCATGAACGAACATCCGACGGTGTCGGTCAAACTCTATCTGCTCGACCGGCAGGTCAATTTGATCGATGAGGGCATCGACGTCGCGCTGCGCATCGCGCATCTGGCGGATTCGCGCGCCGTTGCGATCCGCCTCGGCGAAGTCCGTCGCGTCATCGCGGCATCGCCCGCCTATCTGGCGCGGCATCCCGTGATCGACGAACCGGCCGATCTGGCCAAACACCAGATCATCGCGATGACGCATTTCGGACTGGACTCCTGGAGCTTTCCGCCGCTCGAAGGCTCGTCCGTTCCAAGGGCCGTGCCGTTCGCGCCGCGGCTGGTCGTCAACACGGTTCGCGCCGCGGTCGCCTCCGCCGCGGAAGGACACGGCGTGACGCGGCTGTTTTCCTATCACATCAGTGACGAGATCCGGGAAGGACGGCTGCAGATCCTGCTCGGCAAGGACGAGTACCCGCCGCTGCCCGCGCATCTGCTGGCCCCGCACGGGCGCTTCTCGGTGCCGAAAGTGCGCGCCTTTGTCGACTTTGCGGTGCCCCGCCTGAAGCGCTACTTCACGCGGCTGTCGAGCGAAGCCAGCCGCAATACCGAGTCCATTCGACCGCGGCGCGGAAGACTGTCTGCCGAATAGAGGACATTCGCGCGATCCGTGAACGAGCCTACGTTGACGCCACTGGAGCGGCGAACCTGTCGCTTCGATGAGATCACGGAGGCCCATCATGGGTGCAGAACAGAAAGTCGTCATTATCACCGGCGCGTCGCAAGGCATCGGCGCAGGCCTCGTCAAAGCGTATCGCGACCGCAATTATCGCGTCGTCGCCAATTCCCGCTCGATCAAGCCGTCTTCGGATCCGGATATTGTGGCTGTGGCCGGCGACGCCGCCGATCCCAAGACCGCGGAAAGCATCGTCACGCAGGCGATCGAACGCTTCGGCCGCATCGACAGCCTGGTCAACAACGCCGGCATCTTCATCGCAAAACCCTTCACCCAATATACCGACGAAGATTACGCATCGATCATCTCGGTCAACCTCAACAGCTTCTTCAACATCACGCGGCGCGCCGCCGCCGAAATGCAAAAGCGGGGTTCGGGCCACATCGTGCAGATCACGACGAGCCTGGTCGATCATGCCAACAGCAACGTTCCGTCGGTGCTGGCGTCGCTGACCAAGGGCGGATTGAATGCCGCCACCAAGTCGCTGGCGATCGAGTTCGCGAAGAAAGGCATCCGGGTGAACGCGGTTGCGCCCGGCGTCATCAAGACACCGATGCATGCGCCCGAGACCCACGAGTTCCTCGCCAATTTGCATCCGGTGGGACGCATGGGAGAGGCCAAGGACATCGTCGACGCCGTGCTGTTCCTGGAGAGCGCGGGCTTCGTGACCGGCGAGATCCTGCATGTCGATGGCGGCCAGAGCGCCGGCCACTGACGACACCCCCACGTCAGCTGCGGGGCAACACGATTGAAAAATCACGCAGCCATCGCTGACGGCGATGGCTGCGATCAGAACTAGTCATTTTTCATCGGGCAGCAACGGACCTAA
>CAWILG010000059.1:0-21875 GCA_963836765.1 uncultured Alphaproteobacteria bacterium | reverse complement strand
AAGGCTACGGAATTCATGGTACGCCTAATCCAAGCAAGATCGGTAAATCCCAATCTCACGGTTGCGTCCGCTTGACCAACTGGGACGTGACTTGGCTCGGCAAGAACGTAAAAAAAGGAACGCCAGTCGTGTTTATCGACGAGCCACTAGATGGTCGAAAGAAATGACGGAGTTGGTCCTTTCCCAATTGTGGAAAGTTGCGGCCCGCGAGCGGCGGAACAATCGATGAGCAGTTGGGCCGCGAGCCGCAAATACGAGGCCTCAATTCACCTTGAAGATTTGTCCAAAGCGCCCAGCGATATCGTCTAGCAAAGTTGTTTTGACGGTGGCTTGGTCTCTAGCTCGTTTTGATGGGCGGTTTGGTATCCCGCTCGGCTTCCCGTGTGGGGTGGTTTTTCACAGCTGCGATATGCGCCTGTCGGGCGACCCGATTAGCGACTTCCTTTTTTGCAGGGTCACGTTTTGCGGTGATCGGCTTCGGAGCGACTTGGGCTAAGATCGACAATGTTGGCAATGAGCCTGGCGTTATCTGTTCAAACTTAAATGCCGATTGTAGGGGCTGCGCCGCAACTCGCATAACGCTTGGAGGCGGTGCCATATACGGCATACTGGTATCGAAAACCACTCTTTCGGGCAGTTTCTCGATCGAACTGATCCTGATGACAGGCCTCTTGACGCTGCTGTAAACAGGTTCGGCCGTGGGTTCGGGCAGAAGCCAATTTATGGCCAACAGTAACAGGACCAGAGCGCTGCCGACGAAACCAACATATTTCATCAGGGGCATATGGCCGTCTCCTCTTCAGACAACCACTATGCTGGTATTCTTGGCAAATTCCTAACGGCACATTAAAACACGAAACATGGTTATCGGCTGCCGCAATGCGGGATTACTGACGCTTAACCAAGGTTCGTGACTTTGACGAAGCGTCGTAAATTTCGACCTGCAACATCGGATATTTCGCAAGCAACTCGGTTGCGGCCTTCATTACGGCCCCTTTTTCCGCAAACTGCGTCTTGAAATGTCCATCGACAACCAACGCATAACCATCACTTGGTGCGATATCGGCACGCTGGATATTGCGGGGTTGCGGTTGCTCTTCAACTTGAAGCCTTGGTTTCTTCATCAGCTTTTAGCCTATTGGGATTGGGAACCACTCTTTTGCGCTAGTTGCTGAGGTTCTGGCAGCTCTGCGAACTGGAGGCTTGCCGTCTCCCAGCCTGCGTAAGCGCAAAACAAAACCATGACAACCCGAAAGCTAATGGACATCGCCTTCCCCTTTTTTTTGTTGGACGAAGACTACCGCTGATTTCTTACGAACCGCTTAGGCGGGGGATGGTTTTCAGGACGTTGAGTGGCTTGGTAAATGATTGGGCATGGAAAGGCCGAAATCGACTTAATCCGTCTGCGGCCACAACTGGTTGCTGAAGCTGCTACGCTTATCAGGCGAAATGCCTGAAGTGTTTATCATTCACCTCCAGTGACACGGCAGCGTTGGAACAATGTTGCAGCGTATCAAGGAAAGCATTTTCTCAGCTGCTAACTTCCGAGCCTGCTTAATCTGAGAGGGCGTCATGAGCCGAGCAATCTGGTCTCCGTGCTTAGCCGCCTCTGAATCACTTTGCGCTGCAGCGAGGGTGAACCACATGTACGCCTTTACGTAATCCGGTCGCACGCCCTCGCCATTCTGATACAGGACTCCAAGATTATCTTGGGCTTTGATGTCGCCGTGATTAGCGGCAAGCAAGAACCACTGTCCCGCCACCTGATAATCCTTCGGTCCACCCAAGCCGAGCGCATACATCCCACCCAGATTAACTGCTGCCTTGTGGTTTTCTCGCTGAGCAGCGACACGATACCACTGTCGGGCTCTGGCGTAATTTTTCGGACCGCCCCGACCATCCTGATAAATTCGGCCGAGATAATATGGTGCTTCAGGATCGCCTTGAGATGCGGCGACAGTGTACCATCGCACTGCTTGTTGATAATGTTTCGGGACTCCATGTCCCTCATCGTACATCAGGCCAAGCTGTAGCTGCGCAGTGCGGTCGCCCTGGTTGGACAGTTCGCTGTAGATTTGTACGGCAGTTTGGAAATCGCCTTTGTCGTTGGCGGTTTTGGCTTCTTCGAGCGATCCCGCTACGGCCACTCCTGTGGCCATCACTAACAGGACTGCTGCTAAACAGGTACGCATACCGATAAGACCTGCTGCAATCCGATCTAGACGGACGGAATAGGTTCCGAACGGAATCACTCTCGGCATTGACAGTCAACAGATTGTAAGGGCGGGCGCTAACAGGGCACTGATCGTATTTTTCGATTACTGCTATGAGCCGTTCATCCTCGGCAATGCGTGCACGGGCCAATTCCATGCGGTCTTCATACAAGATGGCAAACTACGTGCCAATGACTTTACTGCGGCATAAGGGCGTGGGCTTTCACTCGCAGGGTACAAAATGAGCAACGAAGAGCAATTACGTTGGGGTCGTCAACGAGCTATTCCGGCGGAGATCACGATTTTACGCCGCTCGGAGTCCTTGCTCGAGATGTTCAGCGGTGATTCCTCCTATTGAAATCCAAAAGCCTCATTTCGCTATGCTCACAAGCTCGGCCCCACGAGAACTAGGGTTTTACAATTCCTTCATCAAAGGGCGTTTGCGCTGCCATTGTTGGGCGGCAAGCTCTGCGGCTGCGATTTGCCCCTTTTGCATTGTTGTTGTGAGCGCCTGAATTTGTCGACGGGCAGCCGGCTCGCTTCGTTCGAGAATACGAAACCACTTGTATGCCTGAACCAAATCCAACCGCGTACCAATACCTCGTGCGTACAAGGACCCTACAGACTGTTGGGCTTCCGGAATGCCATGTTCAGCTGCTGCAGACCAGGAAATTGAAACCTTCGTTTTCGTTTGGAGCAATTCCCTCACCTCGCACAAGCATCAAGCCTAAGTTTGTCTGGGATCGAGGCACGCCCAAATCCGCTGCCTTGCGGTACCAAATAGCAGCGGCTTTCTTGTCCTGCTGCACGGCTTTGCCTTCGTCGAAGTATACCCCTACGTTGTGCATAGCCTGAGGTATCCCAGCCTGCGCGGCGGCCAAATAAAGGGGAAATGCAAAGTCGGAACTCTGTGCGGTTCCCTCGCCAAACCTATGCGCCAATGCCAGATTATATTGAGCAGATGAGTTCCCGAGAGCCGCCGCCTGGAGATTGAGAGAGAACGCTTCGGTGAAACGTCCTTGCTTAGAAGCTTCATAGGCCCGGAGAGCAATGTCGCGCGCCTTAATCTCCGCGGATGGAATGCTGAGTTGGGCAGCGGCCTCATCGCCGCCTGCCGCGGGAAAAAGTACGCTCGCACTCGGTTCTGGCGTGGTTACACTTCGTTTTTCAAAGTTATGTGCAACTTCAGCCAACTCTCTTGCTGATGATAATCGGCGTCCGGGAATGCCGCGCAGGATGAAGAGATCCGAGATGCACGTCAATGACATCCGTGGATCTGAGCCTGCGATTGACCCGGATCGCGATACACTCGCGAGTAAACTCATCGATTACGTTGAGCATGCGGTACTTCCTCCCGTTGTAGGTTCGATCCTCAACGAAATCGTAGGACGAGACGTGGTTCGAGTACTCCGGCCGCAGACGGTGCATGATCCATCGTTGAGCCACAGCCTCCCGCGTTTTGGTTGTTTGGCTGGCACCTTCAGCCCCTCACGTCGCCAGATCCGCTCCACCCGTTTGAAGCTCACCGTCCAGCCGGCTGGCACAACATCTTTGTGATGCGACGATAGCCGTAACGGCCGTACTGGATGGCGAGCGCGATGATGTCGGCGGTCAAGATGCCGCCTCATCATTGCGGGGCTTCGGGATCTTGCGTTGCGTAGAGCGATGCTGGCCCAGAACACGGCAGGCAAACCGCTCCGAGACACCGTGTTCTGTGATCACCGCTCCACGCAAGCACGGCGACGTGCGGGGCTTAAAAATTTCCCGAGGCAGCCTCTTTCAGGATCAGTTTCTCAAGCGTAAGATCCGAGACCGCACGTCGAAGCCGGGTGTTCTCCACCTCCAGCTCCTTCAGCCGCTTCACCTGATCGCCCTTCAACCCGCCATATTCATTCCGCCACCGATAGTATGTAACTTCCGTCACCCCTATCCATCGGATCGCCTCAGCGACCGGTTTGCCCTGCGCTGTCAGCACTTCAACCTGCCGCAGCTTCGCGACAATCTCTTCCGCCTTATGTCTCTTCTTGGGCATGCTGCATCCTCCATCTGGCTCAAAGCCATACTTCAGGGAGGACCACTTTCAAGAGGGCAGACCAATTTGCTAACTGCTTATCTGACGCACTGAGCGATAAGCGCTATTTTCCAAATCCGCTAACTGACGCGGCAACTGCAGCCACCTGAGACGAAAGCGCCGCCGGGGACAAGACCGGCGGCTTTCGCATTTTCAATGGGCTGCATCCTGCGTCGTCTTGGGCAGACCGCATGGATGTAGCCGGACAAACCCGGACTTTCAACCATGCCCGTCAATTCCAGCCGCATCGGCCAAACCGACATCGACCAGCTCCGCCCCGCAGCTTTGCTCGCCGCGCTCGCCTTCGCCCGCCATGAACCGCCCCGGGTTTGCCGGAGGCTCCAACTCTTGAGAAGGTGGAGCCATGACAAGCAAGACGACGAACAAATTTTCACCCGAGGTCCGGACCCGTGCGGTTCGGATGGTTCTGGATCACGCGAGCGAGCACGCCTCGCGCTGGGCGGCGGTGACGTCGATTGCAGCCAAGATCGGCTGCACGCCGCAGACGCTGCATGACTGGGTCAAGAAGGCCGAGGTCGACAGCGGGCAGCGGGCCGGCGTTCCGACCGATATGGCCGACAAGCTGAAGGCCCTCGAGCGGGAGAACCGCGAGCTTCGGCAGGCCAACGAGATCCTGCGCAAGGCAAGCGCTTATTTTGCGACGGCGGAGCTCGACCGCCGGTACAAGCCATGATCGCCTTCATCGACGATCATCGTGGGGCGCATGGGGTCGAGCCGATCTGCAAGGTCTTGCCGATCGCCCCCTCGACCTACCATGCCCATGTCGCCAAACGGCGCGATCCGGCCAAGCTGTCGGCGCGCGCCAGGCAGGATGCCAGCGCTGAAGACCGAGGTTCGGCGCGTCTTCGATGAGAACTTCCGGGTCTATGGCGTGCGCAAGGTCTGGCGGCAGCTGCAAGCGCGAGGGCTTCGACGTTGCCCGTTGCACGGTGTCGCGACTGATGCGGGACATGGGTTTGCAGGGGCGTGATCCGCGGCAAATCCATCAAAACCACGATCAGCGACAAGGCCGCGCCATGCCCGTTGGATCACGTCAATCGCCAGTTCAAGGCGCCAAGGCCGAATGTCCTGTGGCTCTCCGACTTCACCTATGTCGCGACCTGGACCGGCTTTGTCTACGTCGCCTTTGTGATCGACGCCTATGCCCGCAGGATCGTGGGCTGGCGGGCCTCGCGCACGGCGCACGCCGGCTTCGTGCTCGATGCGCTGGAGCAGGCCCTGCATGATCGGCGGCCGGTCCATCGCGGCGGGCTCGTGCATCATAGCGACCGGGGCAGCCAATACGTCTCGATCAAATACACCGAGCGCCTGGCTGAAGCAGGCGTCGAGCCTTCTGTCGGCAGCGTCGGAGATTCCTACGACAATGCTCTCGCCGAAACCATCAACGGTCTCTACAAGGCCGAGGTGATCCATCGGCGCGGACCATGGCGGAACTTCGAGGCCGTCGAGTTCGCGACGCTTGGAATGGGTCGACTGGTTCAACAACCGACGGCTCCTGGAGCCCATCGGCAACATCCCGCCGGCCGAAGCCGAGCAACGCTACTACGCCATGCTGGAACAACCGGCCATGGCGGCGTGATCTTAAACCAAATGGCCTCCGGCAATCCCGGGGCGGTTCACCATGACCATGCCGTGTTGCCGCTGACCTGGCCGATCGCGATCAACGGCCGCCTGATGTGTAGTTGCCGGGTGCGGCCGACTGCCCTGCGCCGCCAAGCACCGTTCGGCCGGCTGGCGCCGAACGGGCTATTGTCCGCCTCGACCGATGAGGCCGTGATCCGGAAATGGTTCGCCGACGAGCCGGCGGCCAACCTTGGCGTCCTGACAGACAAGCTGATCGTGCTCGACATCGATCCGCGCCACGATGGCGACGGTTCGCTTGCTCGCTGAACGCGACCACGAATTCCCGCCGACCTGGCGCGCGATGACGGGCGGCGGCGGCGAGCACGTCATTTTCGCTTGCCCGGAAGGAATCATCGTCAATTCGAGCTCGGCCGCGAGCAACCCGCTGCTCGGCGCCGGCATCGATATAAGGGCAAAGGACGGCTACATCGTCGCGGTTCCGTGCCGCCACGTCGGGCCGCGCCTATGCCTGGTCCGTCGACCACCATCCCGCCGAGATTCCGATCGCCGAGGCGCCGGCGTGGCTGATCGAGGCGCTGCGCGCCCTCGCGCCAGGCAGCGCCGCCCTGCCGCAGCCGTATCAGAAATGGCCTCAGAAGGCCGGAGCCGGTCACCGAATATGACGACCTCGCCTGCGCCCGCTTCGCCGGCTACCTGGTCTGTCTCTCGATCCCGCCGTCGCGCTCGACATCCTGTTCTGGTGGAACGAACACGTCTGCCGGCCGCCGCTCGAAGCCGAGTGCATCGGGTCTGGCGCCGCATCGTTCACCGCCACGCCGAACGCATCAACGCCGGGGAGGCGCGCCATGCGTGACGCCGAAGCGCACCCTGGAATCATCCGCACCGCGCGGGGCAAGAACGGCGAGCAAGCGCGCGGTCCCGACCGACCTCGAGCCCGACGATTTCTACGCCTACATGCCCGAGCACAAATACATCTTCGCGCCGACCGGCGAGATCTGGCCCGCGACCAGCGTTGACGCCCGCTTGCCCGCGTCGGCAATATCAAGGCATCGACCTGGATCGACCAAAACCGCCCGGTCGAACAGATGACCTGGGCGCCAGGCCCGCCGGTGCTGATCGAGAACCGCCTGATCGCGCAAGGCGGCTGGTTCGAGCGCAAAGGCTGCAACGTCTTCAACCTGTACCGGCCGCCGCTGGTGAAGCCGATCGCCGGCAATGCCGACCGCTGGCTGCATCATATCGATCGCCTCTATGGCGCCGAACATGCCGCCCATATCGTGCGCTGGTGCGCGCATCGGGTGCAGCAGCCCGCACGACAAGATCAACCATGCGCTCGTGCTCGGCGGCAAGCAGGGCATCGGCAAGGACACGCTGCTTGAGCCGGTCAAGCATGCTGTCGGCCCGTGGAATTTCGCCGAGGTGTCGCCGCAGCAGGTTCTCGGCCGCTTCAATGGCTTTCTGAAATCCGTGATCCTGCGCGTCAGCGAGGCGCGCGATCTTGGCGACTTCGACCGCTTCGCCTTCTACGACCACATGAAGAGCATCACCGCCGCGCCGCCCGACGTGCTGCGGATCGATGAGAAGCACCGCCAGGAATACTCGATCCCGAACGTCTGCGGCGTCATCATCACCACCAACCACAAGACGACGGCATTTTCCTGCCGGCCGACGATCGCCGCCATTTCGTGGCCTGGTCCGACCTCGACAAGAGCGAAGTCCGATGAGCAACGCGTCGAAGCGGCTAAAGAAGTCGAAATAGCGGAGGCGAAGACCTCCAATGTGGATCTACTTATCTGAGACTAGCATCAGCTGCTGTCTCGCGTTTTACGTCCGATTGCGACCGTGGAGCGACAGCCGCGACGGCGCAATTGCAGTTCCACCAGGTGACACCTGTCTGCCGCACATCAGTCACGACTTGCGCACCTTTCTAATACAAGAGCCGCCCTTGTCGAACTGCCACGTAGGGGTCATCCCATGCCAACTGCGAAGGTCCGTGCGTCCGCGATCCTCGGCGAATTCGAGCAAGCCCAGACGGAGCTGGTCGGCAAGGCCGTCATCCTCACAGACGGCAAGGCCGGCACGGTTGAGAGCATCTGGCTGGATGAATTGCACGGCTTGCGAATCTCAATCCGGGGCCACGAAGGGGAAGTGGCCGATCGCAACCATCAAACTCGCGCAACGGGGCTGATCAGAGTTACGCTGGAGAATTTCCGCTCCGAGCCAATCGCGGCATTTTGCTCGTCGGCCGACATTACGCATCAGATTCTATATTCACCAAAACTTCCCCGGCGATGATTTCGGGGTCTCCAAGATTAAGGTCAAGCAGGCTTGCTTGAACAAACTCCAGGACTTTTTCGTTCGCCGCATTGGCGCTTTCGCGGTCCTCGAATATCATCACAGCGACACCGACGCCTTCGCCCCCATCCAGTACATAATAAGATCTTAATCCGTGCGATTCCTTTAGGATCTGACCGATGCCGCTTTTGGCGCGGCGGGCAGCATCCGCAACCGAACGAACCTTGGTGTACTTTCGAATGAATATGTACATGAGGCCACCCATGCGTCTCAGTCCCAGCCCGAGGCATCAAAGCATATCGGGCCGCTGCTGGACTAGGAACTTTTCATGTTTTTCTGCATTGGGACAATCATCTCCTGGTTGATTGTCGCTACGGTATCGGTCATCGCTGCGCCTCCTTTGCAATTCGGATATACTGGTCACGGCCCCCTGAAACGGGAGGCCGGTATGATCAGCAACAATGGACACTATGCCAGTTCAGCCGGCGGTGGTGAAGGAATTCCGGCGCCGTCGCCGCACATCAGGAGGTGATGCTCGATGCCTGGCGCGAGGCGCTGGCGCAAATTCTTCGTCGTCGCGACAACGAATGGCAACAGCAACTGCGGGCGATAAAAGCGGAGAGTTTGGCGGCTATTGCCGAGATGCGGGCCAACGCCGCCGAGATCCGCAGTTCGATGGAAGCAATGATTGAGCAGCGCCTCGCGCAAATTCGTGAGCCGGCTGACGGACCGCGCGGCGAACCCGGGCCACGCGGCGAACCTGGTCCGCCCGGAAAGATTGAACGCGTGCACGGATATGTCGAGGACGCGGTGCACTACCGCGGCGACATTGTCACGCATCGCGGCTCGACCTATCAGGCCCGATGCGACACTGCGCGCGAGCCGCCGCATGAAGACTGGGTCTGCGTTGCGCACGCCGGCGTAGACGGCAAGGACGGACGCGATGGTCGGTCGCCGGAGGTTCGCGGCCTGTTCAGCGACAAGGAAACCTACAAGGCGCTCGACATCGTCGCGCTCAACGGCGGCAGCTTCATCGCCAAGAAGGACGATCCCGGACCATGCCCCGGCGCTGGCTGGCAATTGATCGCGAGCCAAGGCAAACGCGGCGACAAGGGCGAGCGTGGGTTGCAGGGCATTCCGGGCGTCGCGGTCTTCATCGCGAGTTGGCAGATCGACCGCGACAACTACATCGCGGTGCCGGTCATGTCGGACGGTCGCGAAGGCCCGCCGCTGGAGCTGCGCTCGCTGTTTGAGCAGTTCCATACGGAGGCGCGATGAGTGAACCAGCGCTTCGCCCTCCGCGCTGAGTGCGACCACGATCGAGACATGATACTCTGGATTTATCGTTGATTTTGTTTGCCAGCGAAACCATCAGATATCTATGCTAAATGGCCGGTCGTGATATGGTACTCGCGGCGACTTCAGAAACGGTCGTGCATTCAAGAGACGGCGTGTCATGCATCAGACCAACGGGCCTTCCCGCCTCTTCCGCAGGCTTCGGTCTAGGTACGCGTCGCACGCCGCCGGATGCGCCCCTCCATGTAGCGTGGTCGGACCAAACCGTCACGGCCAGCTCACTGGATTTATTTCATAAGAACCTTCTCCCAATTTTAGATTACTTCCTACGGGCCGCTTATGCATTTCGCGGGCCGCTAGTGCTAGCGATGCTTTCGTACCTGAATCTCCAGTAAACCTGCCCAAATACAGGATCTCTACGCACCATGAACCGCCCCGGGATTGCCGGAGGCTCCAACTCTTGAGAAAGTGGAGCCATGACAAGCAAGACGACGAACAAGTTTTCACCCGAGGTCCGGACCCGCGCGGTTCGGATGGTTCTGGATCACGCCAGCGAGCACGCCTCGCGCTGGGCGGCCGTGACGTCGATTGCAGCCAAGATCGGCTGCACGCCTCAGACGCTGCATGACTGGGTCAAGAAGGCCGAGGTCGATAGTGGGCAGCGGGCCGGCGTTCCGACCGATATGGCCGAGAAGCTGAAGGCCCTCGAGCGGGAGAACCGCGAGCTTCGGCAGGCCAACGAGATCCTACGCAAGGCAAGCGCTTATTTTGCGACGGCGGAGCTCGACCGCCGGTACAAGCCATGATCGCCTTCATTGACGATCAGCGTGGAGCGCATGGGGTCGAGCCGATCTGCAAGGTCTTGCCGATCGCCCCCTCGACCTACCACGCTCATGCAGCCAAGCGGCGCGATCCGGCCAAGTTGTCGGCGCGCGCCAGGCAGGATGTCAGGCTTAGGATCGAGGTCCGGCGCGTGTTCGATGAGAACTTCCGGGTCTATGGCGTACGCAAGGTCTGGCGGCAGCTCAAGCGCGAAGGCTTCGACGTTGCCCGTTGCACAGTGTCGCGACTGATGCGGGACATGGGTTTGCAGGGGGTTATCCGCGGCAAATCCATCAAAACCACGATCAGCGATAAGGCCGCGCCATGCCCGCTGGATCACGTCAATCGTCAGTTCAAGGCGCCAAGGCCGAATGTTCTGTGGCTCTCCGACTTCACCTATGTCGCGACGTGGACCGGTTTTGTCTACGTCGCGTTTGTGATCGACGCCTATGCCCGCAGGATCGTGGGCTGGCGGGCTTCGCGCACAGCGCACGCCGGCTTCGTGCTCGATGCGCTGGAGCAGGCCCTGCACGATCGGCAACCGGTCCATCGCGGCGGGCTCGTGCATCATAGCGATAGGGGTAGCCAATACGTCTCTATCAAATACACCGAGCGCCTGGCCGAAGCCGGCGTGGAGCCTTCTGTCGGGAGCGTCGGAGATTCCTATGACAATGCTCTCGCCGAAACCATCAACGGTCTTTACAAGGCAGAGGTGATCCATCGGCGTGGACCATGGCGCAGTTTCGAGGCCGTCGAGTTCGCGACCTTGGAATGGGTGGACTGGTTCAACAACCGGCGGCTCCTGGAGCCCATCGGCAACATCCCGCCGGCCGAAGCCGAGCAACGCTACTACGCCATGCTGGAACAACCGGCCATGGCGGCATAACTTAAACCAAATGGCCTCCGGCAATCCCGGGGCGGTTCACCACCATGCCGGATGATGTCGGCGGGTGGATCCGGATCTTACAATTGTGGTCCTACTCATCTGCCTTAGTATTTTTCTTGTGACCTTGGTAAGCGTCAGCGATCGCTTTTTCCTACACCCCACAAAAGGTGCAACTTCTATCAGCAACCATCGGCTAATAAAATTGGTCGTAGGGGCTCTTCCGTTTGCCGGCGCTCTAGAAGGGATATGGTACGGTCTTGGTTCGAGAATAGTCAGCGATCTTGCTGAGTTTTCCTCGCAGCAGGTCCAAGTATACCGACAACAGTATCCTAATGATCCCAGCCTCCGGCCTTTTCCAGCCGAGCTTTTTGATAAGTTTTTGATCTCAGGTGCCCAGTTTCTATTTGTGCTGCTTGTGCTCGTAGGAGCTATATTTTTCGTCACTCCGCTTCCGCGAAAGTGCGCAGGATACCTGTACGGCCGATACGTTGGCCGTTGTGTCTTGTTTCATCGGACACGCCTCTATCGAACAATCCTTTATCTCACTGCTTTCTGCACAATTGTGTTTCTGGCCCCGCAGATCTCTCTGTTGCCCGATTTGTTGGTTGAAGTGCCAAGGTTGTTCGGGGCTCTTGTGTTGACGCTACTTTTCCTAATTTTCTTGTCAGCTCATTTCGCCGCGCTCAACGAAATCGGGGAACAAACTGGATATCCGGTCATAAGTGGTTTGCTGGCCGCCGCAGTACTATTTTCGTACCTCGATTGGAATGATAATCATGCTATCCGAGATCGGATTGTATATCCGGGCTCGTGCACAGAAGTCGGCCGCTGTGTACAACCACCTAATCTCCCGTACCCTCTAGATACATTCACCGAATGGTTCAAAAATCGTCCGGACGATGTAAAGGCTCGTTTTTCTGGATCCCGTTATCCTGTATACATTGTTGCCGCTGCGGGCGGTGGAATTACGCAGCAGCACAGACTGCATTGTTCCTAGCCAAGCTGTACGATCGATGCCCAGCACTTTCCCACCATATATTTGCGATTAGTGGGGTCTCTGGCGGAAGTCTCGGCGCTGCTTTAGTTGCGGCGTTGATAAATGCCAAAGCTGAGGAACTAGGACCAAAAGCTGATGAGTTTTTTAAGTCGTGTCCGGGAAGAAGCACCTCCTGCTGGTCGAGATATTTCGAAGGAGTCGGGCTTTAGAATATTTAAGACAAGACTTTTTATCTCCCGCGATCGCGTCGGGCCTATTTCCGGATTTTTTTCAGCGATTTATTCCCTGGCCGATAGCGTCCCTAGATCGAGCTCGGGCGTTTGAGCGCAGCGTCGAGCAGAGCTGGCGTAAACTCCACAAATATAGACGCGACGATTTCGCAAACAATTTTCGATCTATGTGGAAGCCGCAGGGCCCTGCGCCGATGCTGTTGCTAGACTACACTTATTGTGGAACTCGGGATACAGGCCGTCATAAGTCCCTTTCAACATAATGATCCCTCCCTGCAAACATTCTTCAATGGGGGATATTATGGGTATGTAAGCACCAGATTTGACATTCCCCTCAGCACTGCGGTGGGATTGAGTGCGCGATTTACCGCCATCGGACCTCCTGGCTATCATGTTGACGACCCGGCTTATCCGCTGTGGGCGGGCAAAACGTCACCGCGATTTGTTGATGGTGGGTACGTAGAAAATTCCGGCGTCGAAACTGCTACCGCGTTTTGGCAACTCTTGCTACGCAGCGTCAACTATCGTTTCTCTGGGCCAAACCCCGGCCCTCCGATTTTGACGGTCAAATCGCACCTGGATTTCAAGTTGAACGACGATTTCTCTGACCCAGGTGCAGACAATCCGCCCCCGGAAGGGTTACGCGGGATTAGATTGAACGAGCTGAGCTCGCCCATCGAAGCGCTTTTGAACGCAAGAGCAGAACGCGCACGAACAGCAATATCGAACGCGGAATATACGTTCCCCTCGCATCGGGCAGGAATTCCGTTCAAATTTTTTAAGCCACCACTCCGGTTGGCACATTTCACAATTCACTCTATCAAGGATCAACGCATTTATCGGGACGGCAGAACTTTGCAATGAACGATACCTTTACCCACACATAAACGAGTTTAAAGGAAATATTGCGATCGCCTCGTCGATAGCCGAGGCCCGAGAAAGTCTTGTCAAAAATCACTGTTCTGCGTGTCGAATGATCCGAGCTGCGCAAAATCGCGAGCCTCAATTATCCTATGATCCACTTTCCTGCAACAAAGAATGAGTCCCGCATCTGAGGAACACCAGTTGGCTTCGCCATGTGACGTGCCCCCGCCGAATTAGGCCAAGTTGGAAATGGAATTTTCCATTTATGATCCCCTGACGGGGACGAGGAGAGTTCCATGAAGGCGTCGAAGTTTACGGAAGCGCAGGTTGCATTCGTTTTGAAGCAGGCTGAGGACGGCTCGGCAGTTGCGGAGGTTTGTCGCAAGGCTGGGATCAGCGAGGCGACGTTTTATAACTGGCGTAAAAAGTATGCGGGTTTGATGCCCTCGGAGATGAAGCGGCTGCGTCAGCTCGAGGAAGAGAATAACAAGCTGAAGCGGATCGTCGCCGACCTGTCATTGTGGTCTGAGCCCCGCAAACTCCTCCAAAAATGGGTAGAGTCCATCACCTGGGAAGGGATGGACCATGAAGCCAAGTCGGTTCACGGAAGAGCAGATCATTGGGATCCTGCGGGAACAGGAAGCTGGTGCGGCGACTGCTGATGTCTGCCGCAAACACGGGATCTCCAGCGCGACGTTTTACAAATGGAAGGCCAAGTACGGCGGCTTGGAGGTGTCGGACGCCAAACGGCTGAAGGCGCTGGAAGACGAGAACGCCAAACTGAAGAAGTTGTTGGCCGAGGCGATGCTGGACAACGCCATGCTCAAGGACGTTGCCGCAAAAAAATGGTGACGCCCGTCGTGAAGCGAGAGGCCGTCGCTCATCTGCGGACCTTGTTCGAGGTGAGCGAACGGCGGGCGTGCAAGGTCCTGGGGACAGACCGCACATCAGTGCGCTATCGCGGCCAGCGAGCTGACGATGCGACCGTGCGCACCCGCCTGCGCGAACTGGCGGCGATCCGCCGCCGGTTCGGCTACCGTCGTCTGCTTGTGCTGATGCGCCGCGAGGGGCTGATCATGAACCACAAGAAGTTTCGTCGTCTTTATCGCGAGGAACGGCTGCAAGTTCGTCGGCGCAGTGGGCGCAAACGGGCACTTGGCACCAGGGCGCCGCTGGCGATTTCGCAGGGAGCCAACCAGCGCTGGAGCCTCGATTTTCTGTCGGATGCCTTCGCCGATGGCCGGCGTTTCCGCATTCTGGCCGTGGTCGACGACTTCACCCGCGAGTGCCTGGCGCTCGCCGCCGACACCTCGCTGCCGGGCCTGCGGGTCGTGCGCGAGCTCGATGTCATCATCGCATGGCGCGGCCGGCCGGCGATGTGCGTATCCGACAACGGAACCGAGCTGACCGGAATGGCCGTGCTGCGCTTTAGCCAGGAGAGACAGATCGAGTGGCACTACATTGCACCTGGCAAGCCGACCCAGAACGCCTTCATCGAGAGTTTCAACGCCCGGCTGCGCGACGAACTCCTCAACGAGACGCTGTTCACCTCGCTCGCGCAGGTTCGAGCCGTGCTGGCGGCCTGGAAGGATGACTACAACAACGCCCGGCCGCACGGTGCTTTGGGCAATCTCACACCAACGGAATACGCCAATTGCGGCGTCCCCGGACCGCAACGAGGCGGGACGCTGCGCTACGTCGAGGGCTCCGCGCCCCGCCTCGTTGCTCCACCGAGCCCTTTGGGCTCAAATACCACCGGGACTTTCCCCATTGCTGGATGAAGCACGGGGCTCAGACCGGGAGGTTGGGGGGGGGTTGGGGGGGGGGTGGTGGGCGGCGGGGTTGGGTGTCGGCGGGGGGGGGCGGGGTGTGGGGGGGGGTGCGGCTTTGGTGTAGATGGGGAGGGTGTGCCCGCGAAGGGCGATGGGGGGGGTTTTCCCTTTCCTGTGGGGACGAGGAGAGTTCATGAAGGATCGAAGTTTGAGGAGTGTTCGTTTTGAGAGCGAGGACGGCTCGGCAGTGGGGAGGTGTGCGAAGGCCGGGATCAGCGAGGCGACGTTTTAATGGAAGAAGAGATGGGGGGTGGAGATGAGGGCGTAGTGAGGAAGAGAAAGAAGGAAGGGCGTGGACTGTCATTGGACAAGGCGATGCTGCAGGACGTGCTCTCAAAAAAGCTCTGAGGCCTGGCCGCAAGCGGGAGCTTGTCGACAAGGTGCGAAGTGACTGGAGGGTCTCGATCAGGCGGGCCTGTTCGACCCTTCGTATCGATCGAGCACTTTACGTCTACAAGTCGAAGCGCGGCGACCAGGCTGCACTCAAGCACCGGATCAAGGATATCTGCGAGACGCGGGTGAGATATGGATACCGTCGCATCCACGTCCTGCTGCAACGCGACGGCTGGTCCGTCAACGTCAAACGCGTCTATCGGCTCTATAAGGAGTTAGGCCTGCAATTGCGCAACAAAACGCCGAAGCGTCGCGTGAAGGCCAAGCTGCGCGAGGATCGTACCGATGCGCGTCAGATCAATGAGACCTGGGCAATGGACTTCGTTCACGATCAGCTCGCCACCGGCCGCAGGATCCGCGTGCTCACCATCGTCGACACCTTTAGCCGCTTTTCTCCGGCTGTCGACCCTCGTTTCAGCTATCGAGGCGAGGACGTCGTGATAACTCTGGAGCGTATCTGCAGAATTGTTGGCTATCCCAAGACGATCCGCGTCGATCTGGGATCGGAGTTCGTCTCCCGCGATCTCGACCTTTGGGCCTACCAGAAGGGTGTCGTGCTGGACTTCTCGCGGCCGGGCAAGCCGACTGATAACAGCTTCATCGAATCTTCAACGGCAAGTTCAGAAGCGAACGCCTGAACACGCACTGGTTCCTGAGCCTTGACGACGCCCGGCAGAAAATGGAGGATTGGCGTAGAGACTACAACGAAGTCCGGCCACATAGCGCGATCGGCAACAAGGCGCCGATATCGCTGTTGAATGGCTCATCGGCGCCCCCGCTGGCATGAGCCTAAACCCGAAAAATTCCAGCTCAAGCTGGCCTAGATTTGGGGAGCGCTTCAAATACCACCGGGACTCTCCCCATTGCTGGATGAAGCACGGGGCTCAGACCACATGGCGCGCTCAACCCAACGCTCTAGTTTCGGCGGCTGACGTTGGGCCCAGCATGACCTTTGCTCAAAGTCCGTTCATGGCCCATCGATTTCGTTGCGCTGCGGAATTTGGTCGCTATCGTAGCATAGCGGGCTCTCACAAACCGTCTGCTTAGCAGATCTTGACGGGTTTGCTCTCGCGCTCGCGGGCTGTCCGTCTCCAGCGTGGCGGCGAGGTTTGCGGACGTCATCGGATGGCGGGCGCTTAAGCATCGTCACGGCTCGTCACGGCTAACGCTGCTGCGATGGGCGCGTTGCCGGCACCTGTCCGAGCAGAACCTGGAATCAGATCATTGCGGCCGATATGGCTTGCCGCATTGCCCGCATAGGCTGGCGGCGACGACCCCGGCGCTGATCACGCGCATGAAGGATCGGGACCGGCCGAGTGGCGAGCGTCGAAGCGATACCACGCGAAGTTTTCGTTGCCGCTCATCGTCGTGCCTTCGATCCAGCGCAGGCGGCCGACCGAAACGACATCGGTGCAGGAAGGCAGAAAAGGCGCGGCGTGCCTGGTTGAGGCATCCAGTCCGCTGGCAAGCAGCAGCCACGTCGGCGGGATGCGCAGCGAAGTGCCCGATCAGCGCGGCATCAGTTCACGGGTATAGGGCGGATCGGTGATGTTCGCGTCGGCGTCGCCGTAGCTGTCGCGGGCGAGGCGTCCTGCCCGGTCGCGATGTCGCCCGCATAGACGCAGCGCAGCCCGAAGGTTTCCAGATGGCGCACCAGCGCGCCATCACCGCAACACGGCTCGGCGAATGTGCGGACGCCGCGCAGATGAGGAATCAGCGGCAGCACCGCCGCGAGCGGCGTTGGGTAGAAATCGCGCGGTTTGCGCTCGAAGGTCGACCGCTTGCCCATTTTCAGGCGGCTTGTTGCATCTTCATCGGAATTTTGTTGCGCGCGGACAGATCAGGCGGGCCTGACGGCAGCAACCACTTCGCCGAGACGCGCGCCAAATATCCGCAACTGGGGCATTCACACCGGCGCAAGCACCTCGCGGCAGCCAACCGCGCGAAAGATGGTTTGCGACCGCCCCCTGAGCACCGCTGCGCGAGAGGCCGCGACTTACGAAATAACCTGGAGCGCTACGAAATAACCTTGGCCGTGGCGGGGGAGGATCTGCTGCGGGGAGGTTATTTTGTAGCATTCTTTTTCCGCGGGGCCGAATTTGTCCACGGCCCCGATGCCTTAGGTTTTTTCGTTTTTTCGTAGGGGGTGGGCGCGGGTGAGAGAGAGAAATGAAGGTTAGCAGTTAGTCCGTCTTAAATAAATAAATTAATAATATCAATGCTTAGAATTTTCTAAGCATCTCTCATCTCTCTATCTCCGCCAATTTCTCCCGCCCCACCTACGAAAAAACGAAAAAACGAAAAAACCTCCGCGCGCCTGCCGGCTTTCGCCACAACTGAGGGCAGTCGCGCCACAGTGGCCGCGCGTGAAACAGAAACCGTCTTTAGACTTGCGAGACCTCCGACTTCCGTAAAGTCGGCAAAACAGAAGGAAGCCGATGTTCCTCGAAATGATAGAGCGGCGGGCAAACGGCCTGACGCGCGGTTGAGTCAACAGCACTGAGATCGTCAGAGTTTTGGATGAGGGGCCGGATGGCATGATTGCCAAGCTGCGGGACGGCACGAATGTTATACTGAAGCCGGCTGCGTTGGGAACTGCTACGGGCGTCGTCCAGGCCGCCGGAAGTCAACATGGCGCGGCACGTAACCTCCGATCGCGAGCGGCAGGACGCGAAGTAAGGCCCCGCGCCGAGGCCGGTCAAGGCCGGCTGAAACAGGTGTGGAAACACGAAAGACTTAGAACCATGACAACAACGCGCCAGGCGGAGGCGAACCGCCTCAACGCATTGAAGAGCACGGGACCGCGGACGCCAGCAGGCAAGGCGGTGGTCGCATACAATGCAACGAAACACGGGCTCCTAAGCCGCGAGAGCCTCGTCAAAGGCGAAAGCGAAGCGGACCTCGTCGACTTCGGCAAACGCCTCCGGGCTCAATTGGCGCCGGTGGGCGAGCTCGAGCTCCTCCTCGTGGACCGTATCGTCTCGACCGCGTGGAGGCTCCGCCGGCTTGTCTCCGTGGAGACCATGCTCTTCAACAAGGAACAAACCCCGGACTACGCCTTCAATAATTACGGGCGGGAGAAAATGGGCGTCCTGTCACGCTACGAGGTTACGCTCGAGCGGAGCTTCTACAAGGCGCTCCATGAACTGCAACGGCTCCAAGCCGCACGCGACGGACAAGCCGTCCCGCTCCCGGTGGTGGTGGACGTTTCGGTCTCGGACCAGGCGGACGAAATGGCTTTGATTGGCGAAAACAGGACCATTTCAGGCGAAGCCGTGAAAAATGAAGTCAGCAATTAAAATGCGCAGGAAAACATGGGCTTACCATTGTTTTGCAATGGTCCGCGAGAATACAAACCTTTATGATTTAGGAGAAAACGGGAGCGTTTATGGGAGGCTACGGAAGCGGCTGGCAAGGTGCGAAGAAGGCGACGGTGGAGGACTCGCTCGTCCTGACCGCGGCTTCGCTCGTGCGGAAGCGGGCGCTCGTGGCCGGCGCATGGACCTCCGGCTCGTGGGGCTGGATCTATGACGGAGAGGACAAGCCGCACGCGACCATAGGCTACGAGGCGGACCTCTCGGACCAGGACAACGCATGGCTCCGGCTTCACTATCAACGGAACGGCGAGCCGGTGGACTACAGGGTCCGGCTCGTGACCTCGACGCCGCACTATGGCGGGCTCCGGTGGTGGTTTATCTGCCCGCTCGTGCGGAATGACGGCGGACCGCCGCGTCGCGTGGCGAAGCTCTATCTCCCGTCCGGTGGAAAGTATTTCGGAAGCCGCGAGGGCTACGGGCTGACCTACACGTCATGCCAGGAGAGCGGCAAGAACGGCAGGCTATGGCGCGCCCTTGGCGCCGAAATTGGAATAGACGAGAAGACCATGCGACGGCTTATGAAGGACAAGGCCGCATGACCGCGGCGACCTGGACCGCACGGGCGAAGCTCACCCAAATTAGTGAAGGTTCGACGTCGCTTTCGCGAGGACCGGAATGTGGCGCGAGCGCGCCACTTCGCGGCCCATCCCGATTGGCTCCGGCGAGATCAACTTGATCAGCATTCCACCTATCGCGGATACTCGCCAGCACGCGCGCGCGAATTCGCATGCCGCATCCGATTTCGGCTTGCATTCTCGTCCTTTCTGTCTATATTTCTGAAGAAATAAGGGACGAATGGACGAATTACCCATGGCTACCAAGAAGATAGCGGCGGTTGCTTACCTGCGGACCTCTTCGGCGGCAAACATCCCCAACGAGAAGGACCGCAACAAGGAGCACAAGGACTCCGGCGAGCGACAGCGGCGGGCGATTGCGGCCTACGCCAAGTCGGCTGGCGTCGAGATCGTCGAGGAGTACTATGACGAGGCGGTCAGCGGTGCCGACATCATCGATACCCGGCCGGGCTTCGCTGCCATGCTGGAGCGGCTGCTGGCAAACGGCGTCAGGATGATCGTTGTCGAGACCGCGAGCCGCTTTGCCCGCGACCTGATGGTGCAGGAAGTCGGCTACGCCATGCTCAAGGAGCGCGGCATCACCCTGATTGCGGCTGATCGGCCCGACGCCTTTCTCGACGACACGCCAACCTCGGTGATGATCCGGCAGATCCTCGGCTCGGTCAGCCAGTTCGAGAAGGCAATGCTGGTATCGAAGCTGCGCGGTGCCCGTGAGCGCAAGCGGGCCAAGGGCCACAACGTCGAGGGCCGCAAGTCGCATGCCGAGGCCCGCCCCGAAGTCGTGGCGCTCGCCAAGCAGCTGCGCCGGAAGCACCTCTCACTCCGCGAGATCTCGGCCGAACTGTTCACCGCTGGTCACACGACGAAGCTCGGCAAGCCGTTCACGCCGCAGTCGATTGCCAACATGCTGGACTGATCCTGCTCGATATGTCGGTCGAAATTCGCACATTTTTCGCGACAAACGAAGCGCTCGGGGCATCGCGGGGCTGTTCGCCGGCTGCTTGGGAGGTGAAATGATGTGTAGACGGCTATCTTCCTGCGGTGGCGGGTCGGTTTTGGATTGGGGTGGTTGGCGAAGTTCGGCCGGTAATCGAGAACCACCTGCCAGCGAAAGTAACCCCGCATTAATAACCTGCCCGCACTGTTATATAGGAGCTTCTGACGAGAGGAACATTCGCGCTCGCTCAACCCGTAACATGGGGATATCCGATGAACGCTACCACGGGTACAGAAAAAATTGATCCGACTGAAGAGCAGAGCAACTTGGCAGCGGTATCGGATGTAGAGGCCGGCATCCGCGACTTCGTTCGCAATGATGTTGCCAATCTGCGCCGACCCACTTCGGGTCCGCCGGGAAGCATTGACCCCGTAACCGAGCAGAGCCCTGAGGTCAGCGTCAATAACGTCAATTCGTTGATCCAACGTGTCGCCGGCGCTTCAATTCGGGACATCGAAAACCTGATTTCAGAACTCGAAAGCCTGCGCGACCTGCTCCATGCCGAAGGTAAGCGTGTGCAACGTGAGATCTCCGGCTACGCCCAGCTCAGCCAAGCCGCCATGAAATCTACGCGCATGATCGCGGACAACGTAGAGCAGTGGAAAGGCTCAGCTGAGGGTCTTCGCAACAGCTGATCTAATTCATGGCAAGCAATCGCGCCTGGTGGGGACCGGGCCGCGTCGGTTACACTACCGCGACAAAGGCATCTCGCCGCTGGGATCAGGTGGATTTCGCCCATGCCGTAGGATCCCGAGCTTTTCCAGCGTCCGGCCCGCCGGAAGATGGGATTGTTCGACCAGGCGGATGATTTCCAGTTTCTCCGAAGCCGGATATCTCATTCCTCGCCGTCCCCATCCGCGATCATGCTTTTTTTGAGCAACCGCAATTCCAAAGCCTGCTCGGCGACGACTTCCTTCAACGCCTTGGCTTCCTGTCGCAGGTCCTTGACCTCGCCGCTGGTCGCTGCTCGTGCTGTATCCCCGGCCAGCCTCCGCTTGCCGGCTTCCAGGAACTCCTTCGACCAATTGTAATACAGGCTCTCGGCAATACCCTCGCGACGGCACAGCTCCGCGATGCTGTGCTCACCCCGAAGGCCGTCCAGCACGATACGGATCTTCTCCTCGGCCGAATATTGCTTGCGGGTTGCTCGCCGAATGTCCTTCACAAGGCGCTCGGACGACGGCTTCTGGTTCACGGATTTCTGTCTCATCTCCACTCCTTGATGGTTACGATGAGCCAGAAATCCTCCTTTCTTCAACCCGCTAATTCTGTCTCACAGGTGCTGATCCCGGACAGGTCAGCCTTCGGAAGGCTCTGGATGTATCTGGCGGCATCGCCAAGGCTGACAAGCTGCTCGCCGCTCGGCAACGGGATCGGTTCCTCGAACTTGCGCTTCCACCCGGGATCAGCCGCCACGGCGCC
>CAWILG010000058.1:0-35737 GCA_963836765.1 uncultured Alphaproteobacteria bacterium | reverse complement strand
TCCGGTCCGGGCTGGCGGGCTCGATGCCGGCGAGACGAACCTCGCGGCCGTCGTCCAGCCGAAAGCTGCGTGCATCGATGATTGCCGCGACGTGGCCTTCTCCCTGCGGCTCGAAGGAACACGCCGCCGACATCGCCGGATCAATCGCGCACAGCAGCGCGAGGCCATGAGCGACCAGCGCCACGACGCATCGTCCGCAACGCCGTGCCGTGGGGCTGATAACGCGGCTCACTGTCCGGTCCGTTCCTGTATGCTGCCGCTCGACGGCATCAGGTTGTTATCGGAAATTTCCGCTGAGGGGGAGGCCATGGAGATCAACGGCATCGCGCATATTTTTCTGACCGCCTCGAATTTCGAACGCTCCCGCGAATTCTATCGCAAGCTGCTGCCGTTTCTTGGGTTGACGCCGGTGATCGATACCGAGACGACCTATTACTGCGTCGGCGGACGCACCGCGGTTGGCATCAGCGCGCCGTCGCCCGAGCATGCGGGCGCCAAATTCGAGCAACAGCGGGTCGGCCTGCATCACCTGTGTTTCCGCGCCCGCGAACGCGCCGATATCGACGAGTTGCATGCCTTTCTGTGCTCGCTCGACGTCAAGATCATCCGCGCCCCGCGCGAGGATCAGTGGGCGCCGGGCTACTATTCGCTGCTGTTCGAAGACCCTGATGGAATCAGGCTTGAGCTCAATCATGTGCCGGGCAAGGGCTTGCTGGGGTGAGTACGGCATCAAGCTCGTCATGCCCGGCCTTGTGCCGGGCATCCACCTCCTTACGGTCCTTCAACGAAAAAGACGTGGATGGCCGGGACGACGCCCGGCTACGACGGCGGGGTGCGCGCTCAGGCCTTGCGATAGGCGCGTACAATGGTCTGGCGATATTCCTCGGCCGACAGTCCCTTGTGCTCCGCGTCGGCCGCACGCTTTTTCATGGTCGGCGTCAGCCGGATGCCCTCAACGGCGCTGATCTTGCCGAAGCCGGCGCGGCCAACGACAAAGCCGCCCTTTTTCTTGGCCTTCGTACCTGATCGTTTCGCTTTCGGCATGACGCGAATATAGCATATTTCGATCCGGTCCGCACCATTCCGCTTTGCACATTGTCGGTAGCACACGATATGTCCGGTTTATGTAGCACACGATCTGTCCGGTAATTTTGGTGCCCTTTGGAGGGGCATGTGATGCGCCGGACGGAAGCGCTTCAGGGTGTGCGAATGATCAAATTTCTGGACATTTTAGGTCGGTACGAGGCTTTGGAGTTCAACCAGTTGGAGGCTGCGGAGCTTTTGGGTGTCGGGGAACGAACGTTCCGGCGCTGGTGTCAGCGCTACGAAGAGGATGGCGAGGCGGGGTTACTGGACCGGCGGCTGGGCAAGGCTTCCGGCAGGCGGGTTCCGGTTGACCGTGCGGACGAGGTGGAAGCGCTTTACCGCACGCGCTACGCCGGCTTCACGGCGAAGCATTTTCACGAGCACTTGGTGAAGGATCATCGTTTCAACTGGAGCTACACCTGGACCAAGACCTTCCTGCAGTCGAAGGGGCTTTTGGAGAAGGCCCGGCGCCGCGGAGCGCATCGGCGCAAGCGTCCGCGTCGGCCGTTGCCCGGCATGCTGCTGCATCAGGACGGGTCGCGGCATCAATGGCTTGCGGGGCAGCCGATGCTCGATCTGATCGTGACCCTGGATGACGCGACGAGCGCGATCTATTCGGCGTTCCTGGTGGAGGAAGAAGTACCGCCTCGACCTTCCGCGCGCTTGAAGAAGTGTTTGGCCGGCACGGCCTACCGTTGAGCCTCTACACCGATCGGGGCTCGCATTACTTTCATACGGCGACGGCTGGCGGTGCGGTCGATCGCGCGGCACTGACCCAGGTCGGCCGGGCGCTGGCGCATCTGGGTGTCGAACATATCGCAGCCTATTCTCCGCAAGCGCGGGGCCGTTCCGAGCGTGTCTTTCATACGCTGCAAGACCGGTTGACCAAGGAGCTGGCATTGGCCGGGATCACCACGGCGGATGCGGCCAATTTGTTTCTTCGTGATGTCTATCTCCCGGCCCACAACGCCCGCTTTGCCATCAAGCCTGAGCAGGACGGCAGCGCTTTCGTCGCGGTTGCGGGTATCGATCTCGGCGAGATTCTTTGCGTGCAGGAGGAGCGCCAGGTCGGCAACGACAATTGTGTGTCGTTCAACCGTTTGAAACTGCAGATCCCGGCAAGTCCTTTGCGCGCGCACTTTGTCAAGGCGCGGGTCAAGGTCCGTCAATACCACGACGGCAGCCACGCCATCTTCCACGGCCCGCGTTGTCTCGGTCGCTACGATCGTAGAGGCGCGACCGTGGACATACCGATTGCCGCTTAAATCCGCTCGGCGGCGAGCCTGTGGACGGCATGGACAAGTCTACGACTTGCCCACCCCGCCCACAGGAGAACAAAAGCAGACGAAGCGGACATTTGATGTGCTACCAAAACCGGCCAACTTAATTAGCTATCGACACATTCCGCTTTGCACATTCCGCTTTGCGGAAAATGCGATTTGAAGCTGACGGTGTGTTCACCGCCCCCGGTTCGCGCCTTGCCGCTCCGCATGGCATGCGGCATGATCGCGCCAACAGAAATTTCAAGGCCGCGAAAACAAGGCGGCGACGCGGCACTGGGAGGCCTCTATGAAGCGAATTCTCACCGGCGTTTTCGCCTGCGTTCTGGCGATGTCGGCCACTGCGGCGCTGGCGCAAGCAAAGCCGCCGCTCAAGCTCGGCGGCATCCTCGATATGTCGAGCCTTTACGCCGATATCACCGGCGCCGGCAGCGAGACCGCGGCGAAGATGGCGGCGGAGGATTTTGGCGGCGAGGTGCTCGGCCGCAAGATCGAGATCGTCGCCGCCGACCATCTCAACAAGGCCGATCTCGCCGCCAACATCGCGCGCGACATGATCGACAACCAGGGCGTCGAGATGATCTGGGACGTCGCCGCGTCCGCGACCGCGCTGGCCGCCGGCGAAATCGCCAAAGCGCGCGGCAAGCTCATCATGTTCAACGGGCCCGGCTCGATCCGGCTCTCCAATGAAGCCTGCGGCCCCTATACCGTGCACTATGTGTTCGACACCTTTGCGCAGGCCAATGTGACCGGGCTTGCCGCGGTAAAATCCGGCCTCGACAGCTGGTTCTTTCTGACCGCGGATTACGCATTCGGCCAGGATCTGGAAAAGGACACCACCAATGTGGTGCAAAAGTCCGGCGGCAAGGTGCTGGGCAACGTCCGCCACCCGCTCAACACGTCGGATTTTTCGTCGTTCCTGCTGCAGGCGCAGGCTTCCAAGGCCAAGGTGATCGGGCTCGCCAACGCCGGCGGCGACACCGTCAACGCGATCAAGCAGGCCGCCGAATTCGGCATCATGAAGGGCGGCCAGAAGGTCTCGCCGCTGCTCGCCTTCGTCACCGATATCGACTCGATCGGGCTGGAGACCGCGCAGGGCCTGTTGCTCGCCGAAGCCTTCTACTGGGACCTCAATGACGACACCCGCGCGTTTTCAAAACGCTTCATGGAGCGCATGAAGCGGGTGCCGACCTCGGCGCAGGCCGGCGTCTACTCGTCGGTGACGCATTATCTGCAAGCGGTGAAGGCCGCCGGCACCACCGATGCCGCCGCCGTCATGAAGGTGATGAAGGAGACACCGGTCAACGACATGTTCGCGAAGAACGGCCGGATCCGCGACGACGGCCGCATGGTGCACGACATGTATCTGTTCGAGGTCAAGAAGCCGTCGGAGTCCAAGGGACGCTGGGACGATTACAAGCTGCTCGCGACCGTTCCCGGCAACGAGGCGTTCCAGTCGCTGGAAGCCTCGCGCTGCCCGCTGGTGAAGAAATGACGGCCGCAGGCCGTCATTGCGAGGAGCGTTAGCGACGAAGCAATCCATCTCGCCGCTCAAAGATAGAATGGATTGCTTCGCTACGCTCGCAATGACGCTGAGATACTCGAAATCCAACACAACCAATAACCAATAACAAAGAAAGCCACACCTCATGAGCCAGAACGAAATCGTCCTCCAGAACCTGGATAAAGGCCTCCTCACCATCACCATGAACCGTCCCGACCGGCGCAACGCGCTCAATCCGGACATGACGCGTGGGCTGGTCGAGGCGGCGCGGCGCGCGGCCGAGGACCACGAGGTCCGCGCGGTGCTGCTCAAGGGCGCCGGCGGCACGTTCTGCGTCGGCGGCGACGTCAAATCGATGGCGGAGGGGCGCGCGCCGCTGTCGTTCGAAGCCAAGATGGTCAATTTGCGCCGCGGCATGGAAGTCTCGCGCATCCTGCACCAGATGCAAAAGCCCGTGGTGGCGCAGGTCGACGGCGCCGCGGCCGGTGCGGGACTGTCGATCGCGCTGTCCTGCGATCTGCGCGTCGCCAGCGCCTCCTGCAAGATCACCACTGCGTTCGCCAAGGTCGGACTGTCCGGCGATTACGGCGGCACCTATTTCCTGACCCAGTTGCTCGGCAGCGCCAAGGCGAGAGAGCTTTACCTCACCTCGCCGGTGCTGTCGGCGCAGGAAGCCTACCATCTCGGCATGGTGACGAAGGTGGTGCCCGATGCCGAAGTCGAGGAGGCCGCGCATGATCTCGCAATGTCGCTGGCGCAGGGCCCGTCGATCACGCTGGGCTACATCAAGCGCAACATCAACAACGCGGAGACGATGTCGCTGGAAGAATGCTTTGACGCCGAGGCGATCCACCACTCGCGTTCGGGCGAGACTCTTGATCACAAGGAAGCCGCGAAGGCGTTCGTCGAGAAGCGCAAGCCCGTGTTCCAGAACCACTGAGGTAGTGACATGGCCGGCTATATGAGGCTGCGGCAGATCTGCCTGGTGGCGCCGCAACTCGCGCCCGTGATCTCGGATATCGCCGGGATCATGGGGCTCAGCGTCTGCTACCGCGACGGCAACGTCGCCAAATACGGCCTCGAAAACGCGCTGCTGCCGGTCGACACCATTCTGCTGGAAGTGGTGGCGCCGTTCCAGCCCGGCACCGCGGCGGGGCGCTTCATCGAAAAGACCGGCGGCCGCGGCGGCTATATGGCGATCTTCTGCTGCGACGATCCCGACGCGCGTGGCAAGCACGCCAATGCGATGGGCGTGCGCACCGCGAACGTGATCACGCACGCGCCCTATCACGGCGTGCAACTGCATCCGCGCGACTGCCGCGCCGCCTTCATCGAGTTCAACCGCACGGATGGCAGCGACGATGTCCTGGGGCCGTATCCGCCGGCCGGTCCGGACTGGCAGAAATCGATCCGCAAGGATGTGACACAGGCGCTGGTGGGCGTGGAGATGGAAAGTCCAGATCCGCAAGAATTGGCCGAGCATTGGGGCAAGATCATCGGCGTTGCCGCGAGCAGGAATGCGAACGGCGAGCCCGGGCTGAAACTGCCGAATTGCAGTTTTCGCTTTGTGAAGGGCGCCAGCGATCTGATGAGCGGACTGACATTCAAAGTCGCAGATATCGCCCGGGTGCGCGACGCCGCAAAGGCGAAGGGCTGCAAAGTGTCGGGCGACGGATTCGAGCTTTGCGGCGTGACGTTCAGCCTCGTGGCGTGAGCAGTTTTGCTTACCTCGCCCCGCTTGCGGGGAGAGGTCGGATTGCGCAGCAATCCGGGTGAGGGGGACTCTCCGCGAGTCCGAATGCGTGGAGAGTCCCCCTCACCCCAACCCTCTCCCCGCAAGCGGGGAGAGGGAGAAGGCCAGCCCGAAACAAAGGGACTATCCCCGCATGCCGCATCCGCTCGACAGTTTCTTCGCGCCCGAAAGCATCGCGCTGATCGGCGCCTCGCGCGACCAGGACAAGATCCCGGGGCGGCTGTTGTCGATGCTGCGCAAGGACGGTTATCCGGGAAAGCTCTATCCGATCAATCCGAACTACGGCGATATCGATGGGCTGAAATGCTACCAGTCGATCGCCGATGTCGGTGTGCCGATCGATCTCGCCGTGATCATCATTCCGGCCAGGATCGTGCTCGGCGCGCTCGAACAATGCGCTGCCGTCGGCGTCAAAAACGCGGTCATCATCTCGTCCGGCTTCGCGGAGGAGGGCGGCGACAGCGCCGCGATGCAGGATGCGATCGCGGCGCTGGCGAAAAAGACCGGCATGCGGATTTCGGGCCCCAATGCTGAAGGATTCTACAGTCAGCAGCAGCGCGTCGCCGCCACCTTCAGCCCGACCGTCGACGTCAAGCCGGACGCGCCGTCACTGGTCGCGACCAAACGGCGGATCGGCATCGTCGCGCAAAGCGGCGGCATCGGCTTTGCGATCTACCATCGCGCCAAGGCGATCGGTGTAGCACTCAGTTATGTCGTCAGCGCCGGCAATGAGAGCGATCTCGGCGCTGGCGAGTTTCTGGATTACATGGTGCAGGATGCCTCGACCGATGTGATCCTGCTGTTCATCGAGGGTATCCGCGACGTCGAAAAATTTCTCGCTGCGGCAAAGCGCGCGGCGGAAATCGGAAAACCCGTCATCGTGACAAAGGTGGGCCGCTCCGGCGCGGGCGAGCGCGCCGCAGCCTCGCACACCGCCAGCATGGCCGGCTGGTCGGCGGCCTATGACGCGGTATTTGCAAAGTACGGCTTTATCGTCTCCAACGATCTCGATGAAGCCGTGACCATCGCCGCCGTGTTGACCACCAATCCGTTGCCCAGGGGCGACCGCGTCGCGGTGCTCACCGTGTCCGGCGGCGCCGGCATCTGGGGCGCGGATGCGGTCTCTATGCAGGGGCTGAAAGTGCCGGAGCTGTCGCCGTCGATCCAGGACGAAATCAAAAAACTGCTGCCGTCCTATGGCGCGGCGGGCAATCCGATCGATGTCACCGCCCAAGGCGTGCATTCCGGCGGCCTGCAGAGGAGCATCGATCTGCTCGACGTATCGGACAAAGCCGACGCCATCCTGGTGGTACTGTCGCTGTCGAGCGACACGCGGATGCCGTTCAAACAGGCCGAGCTCAAACCGGTGATCGATGCACAGAACAAGCCGGTCGTGTTCTACTCCTACACGCTGCCGTCGCATTTCGCGCGCAGCGAGCTGGCGAAATCCGGCGCCGTCGTGCTGTCGGGCTTGACCCATGTCGGCGTCGCGATGCGGCAGGCGGCGGATTACGCCAAATTCAGACTGGCGCCGCCGGCGGATGTTGCGGCGCTGCCGCCGCGCGATCTCTCCGCGCATCTGAAATCGCCGGTGCTGTCCGAATTCGACAGCAAGTCGCTGCTGCGCGACGCCGGCATTGCCCTCGCCGACGAAGTGCTGGTGACGGAGCGGGGCGGACTCGATGCTGCCATCGCGCGCGTGGGTTTTCCGATGGTGATGAAAATCCAGTCGCACGATATTTCGCACAAGAGCGAGGTGGGCGGCGTCCGCATCAATATCACCACCAAGGGCGAAGCCTTTATCGCCTATCAGGCGCTGCTCGACAGCGCACGCAAGCACCTGCCCAACGCCGCGATCCAGGGCGTACTGGTCGGGCTGATGGCCAAAAAAGGCGTCGAGATCATCGTCGGCACGTTGCTGGATGCAACCTTCGGCCCGATGATCATGGTCGGTCTCGGCGGCATCACAACCGAACTGTTCAGGGATGTGATCTGCCGTCCGGCGCCGGTGAGTGCGGTGGAAGCATCCGCGATGCTGGATGCGCTGAAGGCAGCCCCGCTGCTCCACGGGTTTCGCGGCGCGCCCAAGGCGGATGTTACGGCGCTGGCGCAGCTGATTTCGCAGATCTCGCTGATCGCGGCGCAACACGTGAAAGAGATTTCGGAGATCGAGCTCAACCCGGTGCTGGTGCATCCGGTCGGTCACGGCGTGACGGTTGTCGACGCGCTGGTGGTGGGGAAATCGTAGATGCCCCAACGCATCACGATTAACTCGCGCCCGGTGTCGGTGTTGCGCGCCACCGAGGGGTTAAAGCAGGCGTCCCCGCCGCAAGGCCGCGACTTCCGGGTTTGAGCGGACGCTCGGTCTCATGGCCTGGCGCCAGGCAGACCCTCCGTTGATCTAGGTCAACGTCAGCGATCCCCTGGCGCTCACGCTATGTTCAGCCGCACCTGAGGCGGCTACGTCACCTTTCAGTTCCGCAAGCGCGAAGAGGAGGTCTGCCATGCATCCGAGGAAGCGTCTTTCGATCAAGTCAGCGACAGTTGCCGGGGCTGTTGCCAGCGTCCTGTTGGGGCTTGCAGGTGTCACTCTCAGTCCAGCACCGGCCAGGGCCGTAATTTACTGCCAGTACGTTGAATATCCGCACGGTTGCGTGGCCCGGGCAGGCGTCGTGCTCAGGCCTCGTCCGGTGGCGCGCGCTGCGGTCCGTCATAACGCCGGTGGCAACATGAATGGTGGCGTCAATCGCGTTGGGGTGCGGCGGTAAAGGCTTGTTTCGCAGGTCACGCGCCCGCCGGCGCAGGGTTACCAGACAGCGGGCCACCTCGCGCGAGCGCATAAGGCGGCCCGCGCGGCGGACGGTTGGCACTGACCGTGGTTGAGTGGCTGCAACGATGATCGCGGCAATAGATCAGAACGCCGCGGACACCCGATGCGCGCAGTTCGCCGAAGGTGATTTTGACAGGGTAGGTCGTCGTGGCGGCCCACTGTACCTTGGGACACTGGGCTTCAGGACAATTGTCGCTGACGCGATCCCTGAATTTAGATGGCCCGGCTGGGCGACCGACGACCACCCGGTATCGCCCAGAGCCCGCAGCCCATGGCCCCGGTCCTTCCTCCGACCGGGGCCGCCTGTTTTTGGCGACGGACGCTTGGGCGGCGCACACCTCACCTTTTTCGCTGGCAGCAACGGTAAGGGGCACAGATGATGGTCGAAACGGGCGGGAGACCAGGCCGGCTCACGGCGTCAAGCGCCAGGGACCCGACGGCTTCCCGCCCACCTCCATTATGACAGACTTGTCAGACACAGGGACCCATAATCCGCGGCCGTGAGTGGATTAGCAGGTATCTGACCCCGGTCCTCTCACCGAGGGGACACGGCTTATGGGTCCCGGCTCAAGGCCGGGACGACACCTTTTGGATCTCACCTTCCCCGGAAATTGGCGACGCGGCGCTCGGCGGTGGCCTTGACGCCTTCCTTGAAATCCTCGGTCACGCGCAGTTTGTTCTGCTCGACCAGTTCATGGTTGGTGGCGGCGAGCACGCGGTCGGCGAGGCCGGCGCGCATGGTGGCGCGGGTCGAGATCAGGCCGAGCGGCGAGCATTCGGCGATCTCGGCGGCGAGTTTCATCGCTTCCGCGCGCACGTGCTCCTGCTGCACGCAGACATTGGCGAGACCCATGCGCGTGGCCTCTTCGCCGGTGACGCGGCGGCTGGTGTAGAAAATCAATTCGGCATTGTTCTTGCCGACCAGTTCGGGAAGCGTCGCGGTCAAGCCGAAGCCCGGATGAAAACCGAGTTTTGTAAAGTTCGCCGCGAAGCGCGCTTCCGGGCAGGTGACGCGGAAGTCCGCGGACACGGCGAGACCCAATCCGCCGCCGATGGCGGCGCCATGCACGGCGGCGACGATCGGTTTCTTGTTGCGGAAGATTCTTACCGCCTGGACGTAGAGATGGTTGATCGGCAGGTTGGACGCCGGATCGGTTTTTGCCTTTTCTTCCTGCTCCTGACGGGCAGGGTCGCCGAAATTGGCGCCGGCGCAGAACGCCTTGCCTTGCGCGGCGAGCACCGAGGCGCGGATTTCGATGTCCTTGTCGAATTCTTCCAGCGCATCCGCAATCTGGTTGATCAGCGCGACGTCGAAGAAGTTCAAGGGTGGCTTGCGGATTTCGATCAGGCCGACGTGGCCGTGCTTCTCGACGCCGATATCAGTGTATTTGGTCATGAGTGTTGTCTCCGATGGGTCAAAAATATCGCAACGTCGGAAGTGCGCCCCCTCTCCCATGGGGAGAGGGTTGGGGTGAGGGGGTACGGTCTATCGAGGGACCGTAACCCCTCACCCGATATTCTCACTTCGTTCGAATATCGACCTCTCCCAAAGGGAGAGGTGAAGAGAGTGGGTCGCGCCTAGCGCAAACCGAGCCCGCGGGCGATGATGCCGCGCAGCACTTCGGTGGTGCCGCCCTGGATCGTCAGTTTGGGCGCGGTTTTGATGGCGAACGACAGTTGATTTTCCAGCGTCTCGTGATTGGTCGCATCCGCATCGACGAACGCGGCGAGATCGCGCACGCGATGCGGCAAGGCCTGCTCCCACACCGTGCCGATGTCCTTGACGATGGAGGCCTCGACCACCGGCTCCTTGCCGGCCTGCAGCATGCCGGCGACCGAGACCGACATCCGTCGCATGGTGTGCAACTGTGCCACCAGCCGGCCGATGCCTTCGGCGCTGCGGGTATCCGGGTTCTTGCCGACCGCGCGGACCAGTTCGGTCAGCACGTAATAGGTTTCCAGAAAACGTTCCGGGCCCGAACGCTCATAGGCGAGTTCGCTAGTCGCCTGCTTCCAGGCGCCGTCGATCTCGCCGAGCACGTGATCCTCGGGAATGAAATGGTCGGTGAACACCACCTCGTTGAACTCGGACTGCCCGGTGATCTGGCCAATCGGGTTCACCTGGATGCCGGGCTGCTTCATCTTGACCAGGAACTGGGTCAGGCCGTGGCGGCGGTTTTCCTTGGTCGACGGCGAGGTCCGGAAGATCGCGATCATGTAGTCGGCGATATGCGCCGACGAGGTCCAGATCTTGGTGCCGTTGATCAGATAGCCGCCGTCGGTCCTGGTCGCGCGCGTCTTTGCCGCGAACAGATCGGAGCCGGAATTCGGCTCGCTCATGCCGATCGAAAAGCAGACCTCGCCGCGGCAGATCCGCGGCAGGATGTCCATCTTGATGTGCTCCGGCGCGTATTTCAGCAGCACCGGCCCGCTCTGGCGGTCGGCGACGAAGAAGCGCCGGGTCGGCGCATTCGCAACCCGCATTTCCTCGGTCACCACATAGCGCTCGAGGAACGAGCGCTCATGGCCGCCATATTTCTTCGGCCAGGTCATGCCGAGCCAGCCGCGCTCGCCGACTTTTCGGGAAAATTCCGGCACGTCGGTGTCTTCGCGGTTGGGCTTGTGCGGGTCGAAGGTGCCGGCGGCGATCTCTTCGGCGAGGAAGGCGCGCACTTCCTTGCGAAGCTTTTCGCATTCGGGCGGCAGGCGGATCGGATCGAAACGGAGAGCTGCGGTCATTTTAGGTCTCGTACCGGGTGCGGACATATCTTTGTGAGTTGGAGCCCCAATCGTGCGGCGGCGGAAGTGCGCGCCCTCTCCCATGGGGAGAGGGCTGGGGTGAGGGGGTACGGTCCATCGATAGACCTGAACCCCTCACCCGGATCGCAAGAGCGATCCGACCTCTCCCGATGGGAGAGGTGTTCGAACTCGCGGATGCAGATTCCACATACATCGACATCACTCAGCGCGAGGCCACCAGCGGCCACAATTCATCGGCGCCTCGGTCGGCGACGAGCTTGCCGAGCTCGACCGCCCAGTAGCTCTCCGAGCCAAAATCGTCGCGCCATGCCAGCGCACGCAGCGAATAGCGGTGCAGGATGTGCTCGATGGTGAAGCCGATCGCGCCGTGGACCTGGTGGGCGATCGCGCCGCCCTTTTCGGCCGCCTCCGAGCAGCGGATCTTTGCGGCGGCGGCTTCGAGGAACACTTCGTCGTTGAACGCGGAGCTGTTGGCGATGGCGTCGGCCGCCGAAGTCGCGGCGGCGAGCGCTGCCGCAGACTCGCCGGCGAGGCGCGCCAGATTGTGCTGCACCGCCTGGAATTTCGAGATCTTCTTCTCGAAGGCAACGCGCTCGTTGGAATAGCGCACGGAAATTTCCAGCATCGATTCCAGCGCGCCGGCGATCTGCAGCGAGCGCGCGACGCCGCCCATCAGCATCAGCTGGCTCTGGTCAAAACCTTTCGGCGCCGGCTGGATCGTGAGCGGCTGAACCTTGTCCAGCGTCACGGTGTCGTTTTGGTCGCCACCGAGATTGAGCCCGGCCTCGATCCGGCATTTTGCGACATCGATCAGCGCGATCGAGACGCCGCTTTGGCCGTGCGCCAGCACAGCGAAATGTTTTGCAGCTTTTGCAAAGGGCACGCCGCGGGCACGGCCCGAGAGGCTGCCGTCTGCATTGAGCGTGATGCGGTCTTTCGGGCTTGCCGGTATCAGCGTCATCTCGCCGTCGGGCGACGAGATTTTCGCCTGCGCCAACAGCCAGCCTGCCAGCATGGTTTCGGCCAGCGGCACGGCGACGGCGGAGCGCCCGGCGGCGCTCAACACGCTAAAGCCTTCGGCCAGGCTCGCGCCGGAACCGCCGCAATCCTCGGGCACCCATGCCAGCGGCAATCCGGCTTCCGTCAGCGCCTGCCAGAGCGGTGCTTTCCACGCGCCTTTTTTGTCGTTGTTGATGGTTTGGGCGTCGGCGAGATCGGCGAAGATTTTCTCTGCGGTCTCGGCAACAATGTTCTCACTCTCCACCACGGCGTTCCCCGATATTGAATTGGCACGCGTCAGGCCGGCCGTTCCGCCGGGCCCCAGGTGCGGTCTTTTCTTGCGCTCAATGATGCGGAAAAGCCATAGCCGTGACAAGCGCTGCCCGCAGGGCCGCTTGCGGGGGCGGCATGAGGCTCATCAGGCGATGACCAAATTCCGCCTAGCGGAAGCTGCGCGGATTTGCGAGGACTTTGCCGCACGGTATGGTATGCCACCGCGAGCGGAATTCAGCTCAAAACAACAAGAGGAAATGCGGATGTCGAAGGATGGTTTGTGCGCAATCGTAACGGGCTCGGCATCGGGTTTGGGAGCCGCGACCGCGGCGATTCTGGCCAAAGGCGGCGCGCGCATCGTCGTCAATTATTCCAACAGCAAGGCCGAAGCCGAAGCCACCGCCGACCTCTGCCGCACGGCGGGCGCTGAGGTCATCGTGGTGCAGGGCGACGTCTCCCGCGATGAGGATTGTAAGAAGATCGCAGCTGCCGCGGCGCCGTTCGGACGCCTCGACGTGCTGGTCAACAATGCCGGCACCACCAAGCATGTGCCGCATGGCGATCTCGACGGTCTGTCGGCCGAGGATTTTCAGCGCATCTATGCCGTCAACACCATCGGGCCGTACCAGATGATCCGCGCCGCGCGCGCGCAACTCGAAGCCGGCGCGAAAGCCTCGGGGCGGCCGTCCGCGGTGGTCAACGTGTCGTCGGTCGCGGGTATCTCCGGCGGCGGCTCCTCGGTCGCCTATGCCGCGAGCAAGGGCGCGCTCAACACCATCACGCTGTCGCTGTCGCGCGCGCTGGCGCCCTTGATCCGCGTCAACACGGTCTGCCCCGGCTATATCGATACGCCCTGGTTCACCAAGGGCCGCGGCGAGGCCGGCGCGAAAGCGGTGCGCGATTCCGTGGTGGCGAAGGTGCCGCTGAAGGTGGCATCGACCGCCGACGACATCGCCCAACTGGTGTGCTTCCTGGCGTCGCCGGCATCGGGCAACATGACCGGCGAAATCGTCCGCATGGATGCGGGGATGCATCTGGTGTTGTAGGATCGTCATTGCGAGCGAAGCGAAGCAATCCATAGTGCAACAAAGTAAGTGTGGATTGCTTCGTCGGGGCTGTAAGTATTTCGCCTGTGGCGGCGAACTGCAATGGGATTGGACGGGATGTGCGGCTCGTGCGGCATGTGATGGGAGGTGGATCAGGCCGTCTTCAGCGCGCGGCGGCAGCTAATGGCCCACATAAGGTTGTGGGTCACGGCATGAAGCCAACATGCGATGCGGACTTTGGCCAAGCCACGCAGGGCCATGCGCTCAAAGCCGCGGTTCTTCAGGCGGGCATGGGCGTGTTCGGTGTTGCTGCGCCGTTTGTAGACCGCTTGGCCTTCTTCACTGTCCATGCGGGCGCGCCACTCCCTCAGGCATTGCGGTTCGGCTGCGCGGTTGCGTTCGTATCGCGCCTTGCTTGCTGGTTTGGAGGACGTCTTGCAGGCCGGTGGCGGACTGAACACCTGCATGGAGGGGTGAGTTTGCGCAAGCGTCGCGATGTCGGCGGCGGTCATCGCGCCGGTGTCGGCCAGCAGGCGGGTCGGCAGCTTGCCACAACGCTGTTGGACCTGCGCCACCACTGCCGGCGCAAGACCTCGATCATTACGCCGCTGGACCGGCTCGATCGCGACCACGAAGCCGCAGGCGCTCGCCACTTGCACGTTATAGGCGACCCGCACGGCACCGTCCGCCATCCGCATCAATGGCGCGTCCGGATCAGTCGTCGAGACACGCTCTTCCTTGGGTTTCTTGCCGCTCTTGCCGCCGCCGGCCAGCGGGGGATCGCCCCCCTCGTTCTGGTCTTTCTCGTCCTTCGGCGTTGCTGCAGGATGTTTCGCCAACGCTGCCGCAACACGACGGGCGCGGTCTTCGGCTGCAGAGAGGCGACGCTTCGACAGCCGCCGCTCGCCCGCCGCAGAATCGGCCTCCAATTCCTGCTTCAACTCGGCAACCCTGATCCGGGCCTTTTCTTCCAATTCCACCAGGGTTTGCCTTCGCCGCATCGACGAGCGGCTTGCCGCGGCCCTGACCTTGGTACCGTCGGTGATGACCTCGTCCAGTGTGATCAGGCCTTCCTTCATCAAAGCCGCCAGACTGCTCGTCAGAAGGCGATCGAGGAACTCGCCGCTCTCCAGACGGAACTCCGACAGCATCGTGTGGTTCACCCCGACCCCGCCGCAGATCCAGCGATAGATCGTATGATGCTCGCACAGCCGCGCCAGCGCGCGGGCCGACCCAATCCCGTCGGCTGTCGCATACAGCCAAAGCGCAAGCAGAATGCGCGGGTCGGTCGCAGGCCGACCAGGTATCTCGCCACGCGCCTTGATGCGATCGTAGAACGACTGAAGGTCCAAGCCTTCCACGAAGGACCACACCGCTCGTACCGAGTGGTCGTCAACCACCAGGCTCTCAAGATCGACCAGCTCAAAACCAGCCTGCCGACGTTCCGCTTGCCGAATACGAATGTCCATCACGTGCTCCGAATCGATCCACGCAATGAATCACGCCGCAGCACCAAAAAAATGACGGGCCCGTCGCTTCGCTCCTCGCAATGACGAGGGGTAAGAGTGGCGGCCGCTCTTACTTGTTCATATCGGGAATCACGCCGCGGGCTACCAGCCGGTTCCAGACGAACAGCACGATCAGCGCGCCGATGGTGGCGGTGATGAAGCCGGCGCCCTGGTCGGGACCGTAATGGCCGATGGCTTGGCCGATAAAGGTCGCCAGAAACGCGCCGACGATGCCGAGGATGGTGGTCAGGATGAACCCGCTCGGATTGTTCGGTCCCGGCGAAAGCAGACGCGCGATGATTCCTGCAACGAAGCCGACGATGATGATCCAGATAATGCCGCTCATGGCTGTCGTCCTTTTCCAATGCCGCAACTACAATGATGCCCCGGCGCGAACACCGCCGCGGGTGTGAACGTCAAATCCGGCCTGACACTTCGTCGTCGTTCGGCAGCCGTCCATCCGGCGTCAGATGATTGACTGCGTCGGGCAGATACTGGCTCAGGCCCTTGAGCAAATCGTCGCGCGACAGTCCGCTTTGGCTCGAGAGGGAGTCGATCTGATCGGCGCCCAGCGCGCTGGCGAGATCGCCCGGCGAGATCGCCTTGTTGGGACCGTTGCTGACCCAGGAATTTGCTGCGTCGCCGTGGCCCTTCTGCTGCAACTGGTTCAAGAGATCGCCAAGGCCGCCGCTGATCACGCTGCCGGCCGCACCGCCCGCGAGCAGTCCGCCCAGTCCACCCTTGAGGACGTCGCCAAGACCACCACCAAAACCGCCGCCCATTCCACCGCCGGGCAGGCTGGCCGTCACATTGCCCGGGTTGGGAGCGGGCGATGGCGCCGGCGCCGCACCGGGCTGGCCGGCTGTGAGATGCTTCACGGCCTTCCAGGCCAGCAACCCCAGGATGGCCATGGTCATCGGCGACATCCCGCCGCCGCTGCCGGATTGCGCGCTCGGAGTGCTCGGACCGCGCGGGCCGTTCTGCATGCCGTTGAGTACGTCGAGTAAACCCATTGTCATCTCCTGCCGCGTATCAGCCCCGCCGGAAAACATAGAACCCGCCCATGACGGTTACAAGGCAAAGGCGGCCACGCCCTTGCGCGTTCGATGGGCGGCGTCGGTAGGCTGAAGGCATCAACTCTGCTACCGGTGCCAGTATGAGATTGAACGGCAGATGAATACAGAACGGGTGATCGGCGTGGCGGGGGCGGGCAGTATCGGCTGCTTCGTCGGCGGCATGCTGGCGGCCGCCGGCCGCAGTGTGGCGTTGCTGGCGCGGCCGCGCGTGATCGGGGAAATCGAAGCCGGCGGGCTGCGGCTGACCAGCTTTGAAGGCTTCGATCAAACGATCGGACCGAACCGGCTTACCTTATCGGATGATCCCTCCATTTTTAGCGAAGTTGCGGTGGTGCTGGTCACGGTCAAAAGCGCGGATACGCGCGAGATGGCCGATCTCATTGCAAAATATGCTCCGCCCGGAGTTGTCGTCGTCAGCCTGCAGAACGGCGTCGGCAATGTCGCGGTATTACGCGACCGGCTGCCCGGCCGTCGCGTGCTCGGCGGCATGGTGCCGTTCAACGTGATTTCCATGGGCGTGGGCCGGTTTCATCGCTCGACCTCGGGCGACATCGTCATCGAAGCGGACGCGGGCGGCACGGCCGAAAAACTTTCGACGCCGGGCCTGCCGATGCGCGCGACCGACAACATCGACGGCGTGCAATGGGGCAAGCTGATCGTCAATCTCAACAATGCGCTCAACGCGCTGGCCAATATACCGCTGCGCCGGCAACTGGCGCAGCGCGGCTGGCGCCGGTTGTTTGCTGACCAGATGGCGGAAGGCCTGGCGGCGATCAGGGCGGAAGGCATTACGCCGGTGTCGCCGACGCCGATCCCGGCCGGCTGGATGCCGCCGTTGCTGCGGTTGCCGGATACGATCTTCGAGGCATTGCTTGGGCGCACGATGAAGATCGATCCCGAGGCGCGCTCGTCGATGTGGGAGGATTTGCAGCGCGGCCGCCGCACCGAGATCGATTATCTGCAGGGCGTCATCACCGAAATCGCCGACCGGCGCGGGCTGCAGGCGCCGCTGTCGCACCGCATCGTGGCGCTGGTCCGAAAGGCCGAGAGCGACGGCAAGGGCTCGCCCGGCCTGACGCCGGAACAGATCAGGGGTTGAATTGATGTCATGCCTTGAAATGACAACGATCTGGGGCGACTTAACCCCCATACGGCGAACGGGAGAGACGATATGAAACGAACGGGCACAGCGCTTTTGGCCGTCGCCGCCCTTGCCGGCGGGTTTTGTGTGATCCCGGCTCATGCCGCGCCGCCCACGGTGACGCCGTCGCCGGGCTATGACGCGCGGCTGCAGGAGCAACGGGCTGCCGCCGCGGCCGCGACGGTCTATCAGCCAGCAGCACCCGTCGTCAGACCAGTGGTGCGGCACGGCGGCAAGCACACCAACACGCACTAGGCCGGGACGACAAGCGGCGTCAGCCCCGCTTGCCCTTGCTCGGCGACGCGCTGAACAGCTTCTTCAAACCGTCGATTCCCTCCGAGAGCCGCGGCCACTCGCAGGAAAATGAGTTTCTGGCGCAATTGGCTGCCTTGATGCGCGCGGCCTGCTTGACCGGGCTCGCCACCGGCACCGGTACCTTTTCGGTCTCGTTGCGCAGCGACGCCTGCTGCACGCCTTGCGGCGCGGGTTGCTGCTGCTGTTGCTTGGCTGCGAATGCCTCGGTGATGCTGCTGCGCCGCTGGTTCTCCAGATAGACGGTGTATTGTTCGTCGATTTTCTTCTGCTCTTCGGACGTCGGATTGGGACCGGCGATATCGAAGGTGCGGTCCTGCATGAAATCATAATAGGTGTAGCCGCCGCCCGGCTTGCGGCGGCCGGCGAATTTCGCATTGCATTCGGCGAGCGCCGCGGTCTTGTCTTGCTTGGTTGCGGCCTTCTCGGCCTTGTCGGCGCATTCCTCGAAATCGACCGGCGCGCTGCGCCACCACTGCGCCTGCGCGCGCAGCGGCGTCAGCACGGCGCATCCGGTGAGCGCGGCAACAACAAACGCAGATGGACGCAAGGCGATCACGGACGAAATTTCCTTCACTGAGTTCCCAAGCGGCGAATCTGAAGACGCGAAGCTTGCGACACGAATTTGGCGAATTGTCGCCCATTTTGACCGGGCTTGTCACCCCGGAACCGGGCAATTTTCTCGCGCGGGTTGCGCGCTTGTTTTTTGGATGTGACAGCTGGAACACAGCCGTTGGCCTTTGGAATTGTTGCTGAAATTCAAACGGACAACCCGGGAACTTCAGCGGTGGACGACATCGGACGCAATCCTACGCCGATGTTGACAAATGGAATTCATGGAACCCGCCGGCTGGCGAAGCCGAAAAGTATCGGATAAAGCGAAGGCATCGCCGAACGGGTGGAGACGATACCAAAAAAAGGCGGCGGAAATGTTTCTCGTATTCGTTCGTCACGGCGGCGTCGCGGTGCTGCTGCTCGGCGTGGCGGCCGAGGTGCTGGCCTGGCTGTTCGGCGCCGTGACGCTGCAGCCCCTCATGATCGCGCTTGGCGCGCTGCTGTTCTATCTCAGCGAATACGGCATGCACCGTTTCGCCTTTCATGCAGCCCCGCTGTCATGGCCGCTGGTGCGCCGGCTGCAGCACCGACTGCATTACGATCACCATGTCGAGCCGACCCGGCTGGATTTGCTGTTCCTGCCGCTTTGGTTCCTGGTGCCGAACCTCGCCGTCGCCGCCGGGCTGTTCGCGCTGGTGTTCGGGATCGAGGCGGCGGCATCCGGGCTATTCGGAATGATGCTGGCGATTCTGCATTATGAATGGGTGCATTACGTCGCGCATATTCCCTACCGGCCGCGCACGCGGCTGGGGCGCTGGATCAAGCAATACCATTTGCGCCATCATTTCATCAGCGAGAAGCACTGGTTCGGTGTCAGCAATCCCACGCTCGACGGCCTGTTCGGCACCTTTCGCGGCCCCGGCGCCAACGAAAAAAGCGCTACGACACGCAATCTCCATTCGTGAAAACAGATCTCGCGGGACATGATGCCCTGGCGGCGGTTTTGCCCGCCCCTTCGAAGCTATCCGGGTGATGTTGCGGGCGTATTCAGAGGCTGGCGATCACGCTTTCGCTCTGGTATGAAACCGCGATACCCGCTCGCTTTGGCGGGTTCGCGGTCCCGTGGCAAATGGAAACGTGCCAGAGCCTGGCATGCCCCAGGAAGCGCTAGGAACATCCAAGTTAGAATAGGTGCCATTACTGTAGATGAAGCCATGTTCCGGGCTGCACCCCGGACACGGACCAGAGTAATAAACTCCGACAACCTGGCCATCACCGTTAAGCGCCGTTGGTGTAGTTTGCGTGCCGCCGGGAAAATTCAGGCCGGCAGGAAATTGGGGCGGGGAATCATAGTTGGAGCTGGGAACTGGAATTGTCGTGTAAGTCCCGTTACTGAAAATAAACCCGATGCTGCTGGGACTTGATGGAAAGTTTGCATCCGCATAGGCGAAATTTCCATCACAAAATCCCAATGCAGCGACCGCGCCGGAAAGGATGACGAGGCAATTTGCAAAAACCCGCATAAATCAGTCCCCCAAAAAAAACACTTCACGTTCCCGCGCTGGTCGAGTCAACCGCACCGGACTAAAGATAGTGGATTGACTTTGCCGGATCGGCGGTTACGTCGAGACGGGCTTTGGACAAGTTTCCCGCAGACTGCCGACGTGCTGCGCGTACTGTCGCCAATCTGGCTTTCGAAAGCCGAGACGGCACGGCGCATTCGCAGGCGTATAGCGACAGTCTGGCGCCAGGTTACAGAAGTGGCGATAACCCCGTAGACGGCGTCGGCAAGGGCCTGCCCCGACAGACCTGCACGGCGACAGAGACTCGAGGTGCCCATTTGAAGCAGCGTGTCTAGACAGTATCGGCTCAAATAGCCGAAGGCGGAGAACGGATCAGCCAGCCATTTTATAACGGGAGACTTGGTGCAGCCCTGCCCGCACCGGTGGTCTCGCGGATGATCCGGTCGACTTGTGATGTAGCGGCATTTTTGGCGACAAAGCTAGCTCGATGGGCCCGACGAAGGAGCGATCGGGTTAAGGGGATTCCACGCGGGCATGACGGAAATCTCATCTGCTTCGGCCGGGATGCCTGCCTCCAAAGGACCGACCAACCCCGTCAGGGCCAGACAGGCGGTCCCCTTCAGTAGACTTCTCCGCTCGATGTCCATCCGCCCCTCCGTCCCCCTGGGATGGTCGGCCATAAACTGAAATCTCAAACGAGGACATGTTGGGGCTGGCCTGGTCCAGGAGACGGACGAGGCCGGCAGGAGGCTTGTCCGGCCATCCAAGACCGGCCGGGTTGGTCCTTTTACTCGGTAAAACCGTGGGGTCGGGCTTGGCCGCTTACTCGGTCTTCCTCCGGGAGCCCGACCGGCTGGGTCGCCGGAAGAACTCGGCCGGATCGACTTCCAGAATGGCAGGCAGCTTCTCGATAATCCAGAAGAGACTCATGCACTGCAGCAAAACGCGTCGCTTTGTCTAGTGCGCCATCGCGATTTCACCCGACACTTGCTCGCGCCTAGCATCGATGCGCAGCAGCACGACAACGATGGCGCCCACCAGCGCGCAACCCGCGAGCAATAGAAGGCCCGCGGTAAAGCTGCCGGTCAAATCCTTCAGGTAGCCCATCGCATAAGGACCGGCGAAACCGGAAAGATTCCCAAGCGAGTTGATTGCGGCGATGCCGGCGGCGGCCGATGCTCCTGTCAGAAAACTTGCCGGTAGCGGCCAAAACATCGGGGGTACCGCAGAGACGCCGATCTGTGCAAAACAAAGCAACGCCATAACTATGACGGGGTTGGAAACGAGACCTGCCAATCCGATCCCCACCGTGGCCATCAAAAGTGCTGCGGCGACGTGACCTTTTCGCTCCATGGTTCGATCGGAATGACGACCGAGCAGCACCATTCCCGCGGCCCCGAAAACAAAGGGCAGTGCCGCGAGCAATCCGGTCTGGGTATCGGTGATGCCAAAACCCTTGATGATGGTCGGCAGGAAGAACGCCACGCCGTAACTCGCAGCATTCAGGCAAAAATACACCAGAGCGCACAATAAAATGCGCGGATCCGTGAGCGCCTGCACCAAGGTTAGCTGTTCGACCTTCTCCTTGTTTCGCTTCTCGGTGGCCTGCACGTTCTCCAGCCACGCGATCTCGTCCTGTTGCAGCCAGCGGGCCTGGCGCGGGAAATCGGTTAGGTAGATCAGAACGCCGATGCCCACCAGAACCGACGGCAACGCCTCGAGAATGAATAGCCACTGCCAGCCTTGCAACCCCCAACCCGTCACGCCGAGCAGCATCCCGGAGATAGGCGAGCCGATGATCGACGAAATCGGAATTGCCAACATGAACAAGCTGATGACCTGGGCGCGGTAAACCGCTGGGAACCACAGAGTCAAATAGAAGATGATGCCAGGAAAGAAGCCCGCCTCGCAGGCGCCGAGCAGCAAACGGAGAGAATAGAAAACACCCGTCGTCGGAATTCCGGTCGCTGCCGATATCGATGGGATGAATGCGAACGCCGCAGAAACGAGCCCCCAGGTAATCATAATGCGGGCGATCCAAATGCGCGCGCCGACTCTTTCCAAAAAGATGTTGGAGGGTACTTCAAAGAGGAAGTACCCGACGAAGAATAATCCCGCGCCCAGTCCGAAGGCTGCTTCGCTCAAACCAAGCGCCTGGTTCATGTGCAACTTGGCGAAGCCGACATTAACGCGATCGAGATAGGCCACAAAATAACAAACGATCAGGAACGGAATTAGCCGCCACATAACCTTGCCGATGACACGTTTCTCCATGTCTTGCATGGCGCAATCTCCATGTTTGCAGGCCCGATTTTGTCAAACTATGACGGTCGCGAACGATTAGCGCAAATGGCATTTACGTTAAAAACACAGTGGTGCACTGCGGTCGATGGCGAAAATTGCGAGTGTCCCATAAGCATTGGCGTGAGCAGATGGGGGCGCGCAATGCGGGAAATCCGCACGTTGCGTGCGACGTGGAGGGAGGCTGGAGACGTGGCATGGTCGAGATAAGATAGTGGGACACTCGCAGACGAAAGGGCGAGACAATAGCTTCGACCTAAACCGGCGCGCCAGTCCTCGACCCTACCGGTGACGGGATGTGGAAACGGAGCCACGGCTGAACCACTAAGGCACCGCCAGACGAAAGTGGCGGCAACGGATAGCAACGGATATGTTCTACCTAAAGCCACCGCGCCACATCTCGACTCTACCAAACCGTCATGATGGCCCCGGGGGTGGCCCCGAGCCCGACGCTCTCTACGCGACTTCACGCTACGCAATACTCAGAGCCTGAGGGGGTGGCGGTCGCGCAGCCAGCGATGCGAGCCGCCGTAGGTTTTGGCGGCCAGCACATTGGCGATAGCTGGCCTCGGTTTTGTGCCGCGCTAAACGCGAGAGAGCCGCCGGGATGTCCCCAGCGGCTCGCGCGTTGCGTAGCGATGTGGTGCGACGCGCAGCGTCGCGTGGTGGAACGTTGCGATGCGCCCAGGTGCGCCGCGTTGCCTACCGTGATGTCGATAAGTCCTACGCGTCCGATCGACCAACCTAACATGGCTGGTCGCGAGGCAACTTCAAGACAGCGCTGCTGTCGTAGTCGCCATCTCTTTCGAATTGCGTCGGGCCGAAAAAAGCCGCGACTGCTGGATCACCCCACCACTAAGCTCATTTATTAGATCATTACCCTGAGAGAGAGGACGCACAGCCCTCAACATGGTACGCTTCGCGGAAATGAGCCTGAAGGGGAGAGTGACATGTCAGACCAAAAAATGACAATGGAAGTGCCCCCACAAGTACGCGACTTCGCAGTAAAGAGTGTCGACCAGGCTGAAAGAGCAATTTCGTCATTTATGGAATCGGCAAGCAAATCCGTCGCTATGGTCCCGAGTCCGATGAACGACGCGGCACAACAAGCACTTGCAATCACCGAGAAGAACCTGAAGGCAGCCTTTGAACATGCGCGTAAATTAATGAACGCCAAGGACATAAACGAAGTGATGCAACTGCAAACCGAATTTCTGCGAAATCAGTTTGGTATAGCAACAGAACAGTCCAAGCAGATGAGCGGTGGAATTGCTTCCCTCGGGGGAGATATTGCGAAAGAACAGCCTGACTTGATTTAACAACACACGCCGACGCGCGGCTAAGGGCGACGGTCATCGAGGCCATCGCTTTCGCCTGGTCCGACCAACCCTGTCATGGTCAGACAGGCCGTAGCCGCCAGTAATCGCCTTCGATCGATGTCCTTTCGGCCCTCCCTTCCCGGGGGACGTCTGTAAATTGAAATCGAAGGGGAGGACATGTTGTGGCAGCCCGATCCGTGAGACAGACGAGGCCGGTAGCCGATCCAGTCGGCCACCGGGCACCCCGGGGCTAGTCCCGTTTTACTCAGTAAAACGGGAGGAAGGTCTGATCGGGCAAACCTACTCGGCCTTCCTCCGGGACCCCGATCGGCCGGGCCGCCGGAAGAACTCGGCCGGGTCAACTTCCAGAATGGTGGCCAACTTCTCGATGATCTCCAGCCCCACGTAGGTCACGGCCCGTTCGACCCGGCTGAGATAGGCCCGGTCCACCTCGGCATCGTGGGCCAACTGCTCCTGCGAGACCTTCCTCTCATGTCTGAGGCGCCGGAGATTCGTCGCGAAAACTTTGCGTAGGTCCATGTACCCAGCCAAGCAAATTGTGGTTTATTAGCCCACGGCTTTAAAGCTTCAATGACAGGATTGAAGACATCCCGACATGGGATGCCTGCTGCGACCTTATTTTCAATGAAACTTAGATGGGGGATATTAAATGCTGAACAACACAATGGGCGGACTGAACGCTTGGGCTGTTCTCGAGGTCGCTGCAATCTTAGTGCCCGTGCTGATACTCTTTTGGGTCGTCCTTACCGTGATGGCCCTTCACAAACGGGACGTTTACTTTTGGAGCCTTGGTTCGACTTGGGTCAGTGTCATAGCTTGTCCTGCGGCTTTGGTCATCGCGTCATTCAGCAGTTTTAGCGAGTTGAACGATCCGAACGCACCTCTCTTCCACGCGCCGATCATAGCCGGAGCCCTTCTCTATGCTGGCGCATTCGCGTACGCGCTCTTCTATAACTATAGCGCGACCAAATTGGCGATGCTGGGCATCAGCACAAGCATGCTGCAGCAGTTCGCGGTTCTGGGCGTGATCTTCCTGTTCCTACGATGGCAGGGCGATCAAGTGAACCGCAACCGATAAAGATTGACCGTGCCAAGCTCTAACAATTCGCGGCGCTTCGCCCCGTCCTGATTGCAAAGGCCCTGGCCGTCTCGTACGCTTGCCCTGACAACGGGAGGAAAGAACATGGAAATTCTGGCCTTTGGCTATCTTGGCTTGGGAGCATCGAACCTCGACGACTGGACCGCCTTCGCCACGTCTACGATCGGCATGCAGTCAGTTGACCGAGCCAGTTCGCTGCGTGCCTTCCGAATGGACGACCGCAAGCAGCGCCTGTTTATCGACCGCGCCATCGAAGGCGGCACCCAGGTCTTCGGCTGGGAAGTCGCGAACGCCGCTGCACTCGACACGCTCGCCGCCCGCCTCGAAGCCGCCAGCGTCGCAGTGAAACGCGAACCCGCCGCGCTGGCTGACCAGCGTTGTGTGACGGACCTGATCTCCTTCGCTGACCCTGCCGGCAACCGCCTGGAAGCCTTCCATGGCGCCCACATCGCCGACGCCACCTTCAAGCCCAGCCGCGACGTTTCCGGTTTCCGCACCGGCCCGCAGGGTATGGGACACACTCTTTTGACCGTTCCAGACATCGACGCTGCCCTGACCTTCTACAAGGACCTGCTTGGCTTTCGCATCAGCGACTTCATGGTCGCGCCGTTGAAGGCCTATTTCATGCATGTCAATGCGCGGCATCACAGCGTCGCCATCGTCGCGGCACCAGTGCGCAGCATGCATCACCTGCTAGTCGAATATTACCAGCTCGACGATGTCGGTCAGGGCTTCGATCTGCTGCAGGGCACCCCGGAAAAAATTGTCGCTACTATCGGCCGCCATTCCAACGACCTCATGACGTCGTATTACATGCGCACTCCATCCGACATCTATGTAGAGTGCGGCTGGGGCGGCAGAGATGTCGACGACGCGACGCCGCCGGTGGAGATGACCAACCTCGGCAGTTTCTGGGGCCACAAGGGCCTATTTGAGGACATCGGCGCGCCACCTTCGGCCGTGCCGGATGTCGGTGCGCGTCGCGCTCCCGTTCAGGTCATAGAGGGCAACTACCAACGCATGGCCGGCATCTGCCCCTGGTGGGACGAGGCGCGCGGCAAAGCGCGCTAGAATCTTTGCGACTCAGACTTGTCTTGGTCAATCTCGGCCGAAATGGGCTGTCCGTACGATGTCCGGTTTACTCCCGTTAGCGACCGAATTGCGGACATCGCTGGTGGTCCGTTTCGTGCCAAAAGGCGACATCGTTTTTTTCATCTTTGCGTTGCACAAGATCGAGTTCAGCAATACTAGCGTATCAAATGACTGTGGTAGTTTGGGCGTCTCGTAGTGCCGGAGATGCTGAAGGATGAAACGACGCGACTTCGCTTTCATCGTTCTTGGCGGCGCGGCGATGTGGCCGCTGCGTATTCATGCGCAACAGGCAACCAATAGAATACCTCGAATTGGAGTACTTCTTCCAGGCACGCCGACGTCATTTTCAATTCGAACCAAGGCATTCCTCGACGCGCTGAGCAGACTAGGCCGTGTGGAGGGGAGAACAGTCGAGATAGAGTGGAAGTGGGCGAACGACCGCGTCGATGTTTTGCCCGAACTTGCAGCCGAGCTCGTGCGAGGCAATGTTGACGTAATTGTCACGGGGGGTACTCCCGCTGCCAAGGTTCTCAAGGTTGCTACGCAGGCCATTCCAATCGTCGTGGCGATAATGGCCGATCCTCTCGCAGGGGGCTTGGTGGAAAACCTCGGACGTCCGGGCCGAAATATCACGGGCTTCAGCATCGTCGCCCCTGAACTGGGTACAAAGCGTCTTCAATTGCTCAGAGAGATTGTGCCCGCGATATCCTCGATAGCTGTGCTTCTGAACGGCAGGAATCCGCAAGCGCAAATCGAACTTAAAGAAATCAAGGCGGCAGCCGCGACAGTAGGACTAGAGGTCAGTCCGATCGACATTTCGGCTACAGGCAAAATGGAGGACGCCTTCACGGCAATGAACAGGGCTGGTGCACAGGCGCTTGTTGTTCTGACCGATCCTGTCCTGTTCAGCGAAAGAAAGCTGACGGTCAAACTCGCCAACGCAAATCGGTTACCCGCCGTGTACCCGTTCCAAGGGTACGTCGAAGATGGCGGATTAATGAGCTATGGACCAGACGACGCCGATCTGTTCCGGCGTGCGGCTGGCTATGTCGATAAGATATTACGAGGTACCAAGCCGGGTGAGCTGCCGGTCGAGCAGCCCACCAAATTCGACTTATACGTCAACCTCAACGCCGCAAGAACGCTGGGTGTTACGATTCCCGAAACCTTTCTCACGCGCGCCGACAAAGTTATCGAGTAGGTTGGAATCCACTGCTCTCGTGGGCTTCGGGTTATCCGCGCCATGTCCGCTTGACCGATACGTCCAATCCACCAAAATGGTCCATGCTGCGCTTCTCCTTCTGATGCTTGAGGTCGTCACCAAGGACCTCGTTTTTCACCATCAGCCTGAAGCGCAGCACCCAAAATCTTCAGCTATCCACAAGCTGGGCCGGCCGATTACACCATCTTTCCACCCGTTAGCGACCAGACAGCGGACATGCGAGGAGGTCCGAAAAGTGCCATGAAGAGACTATGCACCGCAGCAAACATGACGGCTATTCGATCACCTTGTCGGGTATCGTATTGCCTAAGAGCCGGACTGAAAAAGAAGCTGAGTGATTTCAGCCAGTTGTGATTCCTTCGGATTTGCGAAGATTCGAGGGAGAGCACGATGGTTTGGACTGAAATCACTCGTCGACAATATAGACGCAAGGGCCTGCGGTATGAAAGCGATACGACAATTCCTTCGGATTTGCGAAGATTCGAGGGAGAGCACGATGGTTTGGACTGAAATCACTCGTCGACAATATAGACGCAAGGGCCTGCGGTATGAAAGCGATACGACGGATGCGGAGTGGTTAGTGATGGAGTCGCTTCTGCCGCCTGCTTCAGCCCTCGGGCGTCCGCGTGCAACAGACATGCGAACGGTGATAGATGCGATCCTCTACATTGCGTCCACCGGTTGCCAATGGCGGCAGTTGCCCAAGGACTTCCCACCCTACTCGACGGTGCAGGGGTATTTCTACGCGTGGTCGCGCGGTGGAAATCTTCGCCTCGCTCAACTACACTCTGGTCATGGCGTCGCGCGAGGCGGCTGGCCGAGAGGCGAGCCCGACGGCCGGAGTGATTGACAGCCAGTCGGTAAAAACCACGGAAAGCGGTGGCCCACGTGGCTATGACGCAGGCAAGAAAATCAAGGGCCGCAAGCGCCACATCGTCACCGACACCCAAGGCAACCTGGTCGGGCTCGTCGTGCACGAAGCCAGCATTCAGGATCGCGATGGCGCCCCGTGCGTCCTGGCTTCGATCCGCTCGCGCTATCCCTGGCTGCGCCACATCTTTGCCGATGGTGGTTATGCCGGAGATAAATTGCGCAAGGCTTTGAAGCGCATCGGCGAATGGACGATAGAAATCATCAAACGTTCCGACACGGCGCAGGGCTTCGAAGTTCTGCCCCGCAGATGGGTCGTCGAACGAACTTTCGCATGGCTCGGCCGCTGTCGCAGACTGGCAAAGGACTTCGAAGCCACCATCGCCAGCGCCGTCGCTTGGGCGCTCGTCGCCCACATCCGCACCCTCACGCGACGGCTCGCAAGATCTTGAGATTAAATGCAATCATTATGAGTCAGACACTAACTCCTTTTGCTCGCTTCCGATCTTCCGGCAAGCTATTTCGCAGCGACAATTCGAACGCCACCTAGCTTGCGTTGTTGAATGAGTTCAGAACGTCACCTCCGTCAATGAGGTGACAACATCGTAATCGACCCCAAGCGTAGCGAAGTGCTTACGACCGCAAGCGATCTCCTGATTCTCTTTTGTCCTCCGCTCCTCATTGTCGAGCGTGCTTTTGGTCTGACTGCTATCCGCGAGTGGCACACTCGGTTAACATTCGCCCGGAGGTGTCCGCGCTGGGAATTTCTTGGCTACCGGCGAAGGGCAAGCCTCGCGGCGATTTCATTAGTCTGTTAAGTTTGCAGCGTCGCCCGCGAGTATCGGAGATTGATATGTTTATCGCCATAAACCGTTTCCGTGTTGCCAAGGGGTCCGAGGCCGCCTTTGAGCAGGTCTGGATGTCGCGCGACAGTCATCTCGACAAGGTGCTGGGCTTTGTAGAGTTTCACCTTCTCAAAGGTCCTGAGGCTGAGGATCACACGCTTTCTGCGTCTCACACCGTCTGGCAAAACCGTGCCGTGTTTGAAGCGTGGACCAAATCAGAGGCATTCCGTGCTGCGCATAGTCGGGCAGGGGATAACAAGCCGCTATATCTGGATCACCCCCAGTTCGAGGGTTTTGAGGTTCGCCAGACGGTAGGACGCGGCAAGGTCACGTAATACGCTGGGACATTTTGCTATCCATCGCAAGCGCGCACGAAGTCGAGTATGGCCACCGTCACGGCGTCTCGATAAACGTCTGCACCTCGGCGAAGAAAGTCGGCGCCTGCGCGGCGATTGGATTGCTGTTTTGTCCCAGGTCCTCAAGCGGCCTCGTGAGGAGGCACGCCTCCAGGGCGGTTACGCTCATTCCTTAGCCGTAGACAGATTGCGTCGCCGATGGGCAGCAGCCGCGTGGGAAGACGTCTAGTCGCTCGAAATGGCGCCGCACACTCTCGGGGAAAACCGTCATCGTCTTATCTATATACGGGTGACTACGCGCGGGGGGCTTCGTCCTTCGGCCACAACGATGGCTCAGCTTATCGCCGGTGAATTCTGACACCCCTAGGTTGACGACGGTGCCGCTAGCGCTCAAGCTACGCGCCAGCCGGCTTGCAAGTTGGGTCGAAGGCGTGCGCTTGGCGTTGGCCGACAGCTTCGAAGTGGGGAGAACCGGATGATCAACCCAACGAACGTGGAAGGGGTGCCGTCGTCGCCGACGGCCGCGACACCGAAGGTGGGAGTGCGACCGACCCCCTTGCTGCCCATCACCGATTTCGAAGAGATCTACTGCCAGGAATTTTGCGAAATCCGCCCGTTCGAAGGTCCAGACGGAGCAGGTACGCGCAAGCCGAGTACGGCGGACCGGATGACTGGCATAGCGTTGTCCGGCGGCGGGATCAGATCGGCCTCGTTCTGTCTCGGAGTTCTTCAAGCGCTACATGCGGTGGAGATTTTTGAGAGACTGCACTATCTGTCGACGGTCTCGGGAGGCGGTTACATCGGGACTTCTGTCACCGTGGCGCGGTCCAAACCCGGCGCGGAATTTCCGTTTCCTCTGCGAGGACCGAATGGCCACGAAACGCTAGAAACCGGGCACCTGCGCGACAATTCGAGATATCTTCTGCAGAACGGCGCGCGCTCGGCGGTTTCCGCCGGCGCGATATATCTCCGCGGCATCGTGATGAACCTCATCGTCGTCTTTCCGTTTCTTGTTGCCATAGCCGCGCTGCTGGCGTTTCTTAAGCCCGATACTCGGCGCCTGACGGGTGTTCCCGAACTGATCGGATTTCTACCCGACGCCATCAAGCAGAGCGGCTGGCCGTTCACGCTTTTCGCTCTCGGCGTGCTTACCGCGCTGCTTGCGGCGTACGCTGTCGGTGTCTCTATCTTCCCAATATTGAAACTTAAGGCGCGCAGAAGAATGGCAATCGTGGCCGCGGTGCTGCTTGCGGTATGCGCACTGCCCGTCCTGTTCGAGGCCCATTTTGCGTTGCTTCGCATCATGTTCGGCGTCGCCATGCAGACTGCGGGGACCTCGCCTGCGCCGTCTGCACCTCCGGCATCTTTGCGGCCAGTACCGGCATTCGAGGACGTTACGCGGCTTGTAGCATGGCTTGCGCCGATCGTCCTTCTGGTCCTGCCTTTCGTGAAGTCGATCGCTGAAAGGGCGGTATCGAGCGCGACGACGGGCGTCTTCGATTTCCTTGGGGCGTGGACAAGCCGCATCGTGCTGTTCTTGATGGCCACGATTGTCCCCCTTATCCTCTGGCTCGTCGTGCTTCAACTGGCTTACTGGGCCATCGGGCTTTCGACCTGTCCGGCAGGCACGGCATGCGGTGCGTCCGCAGCCGACGAATGGAAGCACGCGCCATCTTTCCTGCGCTACGCGTTCGGCCACGCGGAGCCCGTCCCCTCGAGCGAGGTCTGGGGCTGGCCTGCCGTCGTCTATTTCCTGACCGCGTTGGCGTGGACGGTGTTGTCGTGGCCCGTATTGAACGTCAACTCGAACTCATTACACCAGCTCTATAGGGACCGGTTGGGGAGCGCGTTTCTCTTCAAGCGATCGGACGAATTGGATGCTGCAGGAAATCCCAAGTTGGACGGTGCGGATGACGTCAAGTTCAGCGCGATACCGTCGGGAAACCTTCCTTATCACCTTATCAACACAGCGTTGAATGTCCCCGGTTCGCCCTTCGCTAATCGTCGGGGCCGCAACGCAGACTTCTTCCTATTCAGCAAGCTCTTCACCGGGAGCGAGGCCACGGGCTATGTCAGCACAAGAATTGCGGAAGAAGTAACCGACGGGCTCAACATCGGCACCGCGATGGCTATTTCGGGGGCCGCGGCCGCACCGAACATGGGCATGGCGTCGATGCGTCCGCTTTCTCCCACCATCGCGTTTATGAACGTGCGACTTGGGCGTTGGCTCCGCCATCCCGTCGACATCGTCAAACTGAAGGGTGCAAACAAGGCGAAACTCTGGTGGCTAGGAAAGCCCGGCCCGATGTACCTCCTGCGCGAAGCGTTTTTCAAGTCCGGCGCAACCATCACGGACGAACGGATCGCGAGGGGTGGCAGGGCCGGTTTCGTCTTTCTGACCGACGGCGGTCACATCGAGAACCTCGGCATCTACGAACTCCTTCGCAGGCGCTGTTCGATTATCATCGCCGTAGACGGCGAAGCCGATCCCGACATGACGTCGTCATCGCTGGTGCAGCTGCAGCGTTTCGCACGCATCGACTTGGGGACGGTCATCTCAATGAATTGGCAACCGATCGGAGAGCGCAGCAGAGAAGTGTCCGGCAAGGTCGCGAAAAGAGAACGCATCGTCGCAGCCGGCCCTCACGTCGCCCTGGGACTCATCGAGTATCCCGCACTGCCCGGAACGGAAGACGTACAGAAAGGAGTGCTCGTGTACGTCAAGTCCTCGCTGAGCGGTGACGAGAATGACTACGTAATGGCATACAAGGCGGCGAACCCAAGCTTTCCGCACGAGACGACTATGGATCAGCTGTTCACCGAAGAGCAGTTCGAATGCTACCGCGCGCTCGGGGAGCATGCCGCTCGGCACGCGGTCACAGGCGCCGACAGCGTCTCGGTGGATTCCTCGCGGAAGGACGAACTGCTTTCGATGGTGCGGGTCCTCTTTCCAAATATGCGGGCCTGACGGCCGACCTGAGGGGTGTTCCACGACAGTCGGACCGGACAACCAGCGGGTCGGAAGCACTGGTCCCGAAACGGAACGGCGGCGTCGGTTGCGCACCGCTGCTATTGCCGAACATAAAAGCGGTTTATGACGACGTATTCCGCTGTCTCAAAGATGAACCGCTGCAACTGCCAAAAACCGTGGCCGAAGCCCTCAGCGAACATTTGATGGAGCCGATGGTGAGTAAGGCACCAGATCTCGACGATACCGCTTTCGTTTCGGCGGACCATGACCATGCTGGTTTATGGCAGCTCGACAACCCATCGGCCGAGCAGATGCAAAAGTTGGATGCGATTCAGATCAGCTTCCAGACTTTGGACGCTTGCACTTACTATAGGAGTAGTAGCTTCGTCCTCTTTAAAAATGCTGGACCGTCAGCACCTGCAAGCAATTGAAGCAGACAAGCGGTCTAGCGGACTGATGTGGGAGAAAGGGACAAGACAACGTAACCCTATTTCGTCAAACATAAACGCTGGCTTATGTTTTAAGCTGGGCTTCTTTCGAGTGCCTCAGGGCTTACTCTACAGCTGAGTGCCATTCTGAAATGCTGGTAAACGATCGTGAGCCTGGCTTCGTGGGACCCTGACCCTGTGAAGGTTAGAGCCGCGCGGAGATTACTCCAGCAGGCGAGGCGGCATTGCCAACGAAATTGCGCCGGGGGAGCCGAAGGGCAGCGAATTCTTCACCAGCCGTGATAACTTTTGTCTTCCTCAACTCAGCTCGCTGAACTGGCCAACGGCGCAGGCTGGTTATAAAATATGACGGGTATTTTGGGCTATCCCTGAGCTTAGAGCCCTATAGTCAAAATGGATGAGCTTCCATTTACGCCATCATTCGCCATTTCCGTCTTCGTGCCGAATGTATGGTCCATGAATGGGCGGTAAACACATCCTCGCGGACATATGGGATGCCCTGGTCTGAAAAGGCACTATCCATGGTCATCAAGCAGACTCGGCAAAGAGGCATCATTCGACTGACCCAGGCCCTTGTTTGTCGGCGTCACCCGCAGCGTAATCGGTGCAAGGTAATTTCCGGCGGGCAATTGAGGCGAACGGGAACGACGCTCGAGCCCGCACCAACGGAAGTATAGCCGGTCATATCGCTGTACTGCCAAGGCCCAGCCCCCATCCGTCTGGGCACCACCGCCTCGAGCTTGATGGGAATGGATCCTGGGAGACAAATCTGACCGCCGTGGGTATGTCCGCTCAGCATCAGATCAAAGTTGGCATGGGCAGCCTGACGATAGACCTCCGGTGTGTGAGATAACAAGATCGAGAACTCACCGCGGGGTATCGAGAGAGCGGCTTTTTCGATGTTGTCCACTCTGAAGAAATGTGCATCGTCGATTCCCGCCAGATAGATCCGTTGGTCCTTGCGAACGATTGTTGCGCATTCATTAAGCAGCACGCGAATACCCATGGCTTCGAGCCCGGGAACCATCTGAATCGTATCGTGGTTGCCTAGCACGGCATAGATTGGCTGTTTCAAATGAGTCCCCACCCGCGCGACCCCATCCAGCGCGGGCTGGAACGGTCCAAAAGTCCGACCCCGATAATCGCCAGTCAGCACACACACATCGTACTGCATACTGCCAACCAGCTCGATGACTCTGTTCATGGCAACTTCATTCATGTCCACGTGAAGGTCGCTAATGTGGAGAATAGTGAAGCCCTCAAAGAGGGCCGGTAATGTCTTGAACCTCATGTCGTTTCGTTTGACGAGAATGCGTTCTGCATTCTGTCGTGCACGCCAGTAGAGCCCCGTTGCCTTCAGAACATTTCGAATGATCCGCTCGGCCCAAGATGAGTTTTCAAGGTGAAAGAATGTGAGGCCCTGGCCAAATACCTGAGCTTCGTGATCTCTCTCAATCCCCAATCGCTGCCGGGCATGAAGCGGCCCCAGACGGATCTCGAGTTTGCGCAGAATGTCTTCGTCCACCAGCTAGCCCTCTTGAACGGCATTCGGGTAATATAGCGCATTCTCATCAGGCCAAGGCCAACTCGACAGTGACTAATTCCCACGCTTCCACCGAATGTCGCCTTGGGTTATTTAACTCGTGCACTGCAACAAACTGTAGCGCTATTCGATCACGTCGGCGCAGCCGAGCAGGGACAGCGGCGGCGATCATCCGACCGCCTTCGCCGTCTTCATGTTGATGGATTAGCTCGACCGTGGTGCCTTAGATGACCGCCGCAAGACGTTCCACTGAAAGGCGTTCACAATAGTCAAGACGATCGAACTAACGTCGGATGCAACTATGAGCTAAGCTGAAGAAATGCAACTTCTGCACATTCTGCAATTATTGATTTTAACGACGTTGGCGAACGGCACACCGATCGTTGCGAAGAAGATGTTTGGCCCACGTTTTTCCTTTCCGCTGGATGCGGGCACCATATTTTTTGATGGGCGGCCGTTGTTTGGGCCATCGAAAACCATCCGCGGTATTTTGATTTCAGTTCTCATCACGACAGCAAGCGCCCCGGTTGTCGGTCTGGATCTGACGATCGGTGCAATCGTAGCGGGCGCGGCTATGGCGGGCGATTTGTTCTCCAGTTTCGTGAAGCGCCGCCTCAACTCTCCGCCGAGCAGCCAGGCACTCGGGCTCGATCAAATTCCCGAATCTCTATTTCCGATGCTGGCATGCCGCGACGCACTTTCATTGACGATCGCAGACATAGCGCTTGGCGTCGGGATCTTTTTCATTGGCGCGCTCATTCTGTCTCGGTTTCTATTCCGGGCCCACCTGCGCGACGAACCATATTAGCCCGCCGTTAGCCCGAACGAAGACAGTGCAGGGTGATTTCTGGCGGACAGTTGAGACGAACCGGAACAACGCTCGATCCAGCACCCACAGAGGTGTAGCCAGCCATGTCGTGATACTGCCAAGCTCCCGCCCCCATTCGTCGAGGCAACACTGCATCAAGTATGATCGGAATAGATCCTGGCAGACAGATCTGCCCACCGTGCGTATGCCCGCTCAGCAACAAATTGAAATCGGCATCAGCCGCCTCACGATAGATCTCCGGTGTGTGTGACAATAAGATGGAGAACTCGCCATACGGTATCTGCAACGCAGCCTTTGCGATATCGTCGGCCTTGAAGCGGTGGGCGTCATCCATTCCGGCTAGATAGATCTGCTGATCGCCGCGCACGATCACCTCGCTCTCGTTGAGCAGCATACGTATTCCCATGGCTTCCAGCCCTGGAACCATTTGGATGGTATCGTGGTCGCCAAGCACCCCATAAACCGGCTCCTTTAGATGAGCTCGCACCCGTGCGACGCCCTCCAAGGTTGCCTCGAACGGTCCACAATTCTTCCCTCGATAGTCGCCGGTTAGAACACATAGATCGTGACGCACGCCACCGATGAGCCCGATCAGGCGTCGCATTGCACCCTCATTCATGTCCACATGCATGTCGCTCAGGTGGAGTATAGTGAAACCGTCAAAAAGCGGTGGCAATTCCTTGAACATAACGTCGTTGCGCTTGACGAGAATGCGTTCTGCATTCCGGCGCGCGCGCCAATAAAGACCCGTCAACTTCAGGGCGTTTCGAATGACAGAATGGACCGGATACCAATTCCCTATGTGAAAGGACAGGAGGCCTTGGCCGAAGATTTTCGCCTCGTGGTCCGTCTCGATACCCAATCGCTGTCTCGCATGGAGCGGTCCGAGCCGCTCCTCCAATTTGCGCAAGATATCTTCGTCCATGGGGCAACTTTCTTCGAAAACGGCTCGACCTGCCATGGAAGCATCAGGCCACCAGGCCCTGCTAGACTCTTCAGAGTATTCCTTTCGGCCGACTGCCTGGGAGCACGAAGTCCTGGTAGATTTTCCGGCTTTCTCATCAACCTATCGGGCGTAGTGGAAATTCGCTATGAGCTCGATGTCACATTGAGTCAATCGCGCCACTTTGCTGGTTTGCCTATGACTTCCGGCTCCCCCGAAAGATGGGGTAAT
>CAWILG010000057.1:0-24964 GCA_963836765.1 uncultured Alphaproteobacteria bacterium | reverse complement strand
ACACGACAATTCCAGTTCCCAGCTCCAACTATGATTCCCCGCCCCAATTTCCTGCCGGCCTGAATTTTCCCGGCGGCACGCAAACTACACCAACGGCGCTTAACGGTGATGGCCAGGTTGTCGGAGTTCTATTACTCTGGTCCGTGTCCGGGGTGCAGCCCGGAACATGGCTTCATCTACAGTAATGGCACCTATTCTAACTTGGATGTTCCTAGCGCTTCCTGGGGCATGCCAGGCTCTGGCACGTTTCCATTTGCCACGGGACCGCGAACCCGCCAAAGCGAGCGGGTATCGCGGTTTCATACCAGAGCGAAAGCGTGATCGCCAGCCTCTGAATACGCCCGCAACATCACCCGGATAGCTTCGAAGGGGCGGGCAAAACCGCCGCCAGGGCATCATGTCCCGCGAGATCTGTTTTCACGAATGGAGATTGCGTGTCGTAGCGCTCTTTTCGTTGGCGCCGGGGCCGCGAAAGGTGCCGAACAGGCCGTCGAGCGTGGGATTGCTGACACCGAACCAGTGCTTCTCGCTGATGAAATGATGGCGCAAATGGTATTGCTTGATCCAGCGCCCGAGCCTGCGTGCGCGGCCGGTAGGGAATATGCGCGACGTAATGCACCCATTCATAATGCAGGATCGCCAGCATCATTCCGAACAGCGCCGGATGCCGCCGCCTCGATCGCCGAACACCAGCGCGAACAGCGCCGGTCGGCGACGGCGAGGTTCGGCACCAGGAACCAAAGCGGCAGGAACAGCAAATCCAGCCGGGTCGGCTCGACATGGTGATCGTAATGCAGTCGGTGCTGCAGCCGGCGCACCAGCGGCCATGACAGCGGCGGCTGCATGAAAGGCGAAACGGTGCATGCCGTATTCGCTGAGATAGAACAGCAGCGCGCCAAGCGCGATCATGAGGGGCTGCAGCGTCACGGCGCCGAACAGCCAGGCCAGCACCTCGGCCGCCACGCCGAGCAGCAGCACCGCGACGCCGCCGTGACGAACGAATACGAGAAACATTTCCGCCGCCTTTTTTTGGTATCGTCTCCACCCGTTCGGCGATGCCTTCGCTTTATCCGATACTTTTCGGCTTCGCCAGCCGGCGGGTTCCATGAATTCCATTTGTCAACATCGGCGTAGGATTGCGTCCGATGTTGGTCCACCGCTGAAGTTCCCGGGTTGTCCGTTTGAATTTCAGCAACAATCCCAAAGGCCAACGGCTGTGTTCCAGCTGTCACATCCAAAAAACAAGCGCGCAACCCGCGCGAGAAAATTGCCCGGTTCCGGGGTGACAAGCCCGGTCAAAATGGGCGACAATTCGCCAAATTCGTGTCGCAAGCTTCGCGTCTTCAAATTCGCCGCTTGGGAACTCAGTGAAGGAAATTTCGTCCGTGATCGCCTTGCGTCTTTCTGCGTTTGTTGTTGCGCCTCATCGGTTGCGTCGTGCTGACGCCGATCGCGCGCATGCGCAGTGGTGGCGCAGCGCGCCGGTCGACTTCGAGGCATGCGCCGACCCGGCCGAGAAGGCGAAGACCAAGGAAGACAAGACCGCGGCGCTCGCCGAATGCAATGCAAAATTCGCCGGCCGCCGCAAGCCGGGCGGCGGCTACACCTATTATGATTTCATGCAGGACCGCACCTTCGATATCGCCGGTCCCAATCCGACGTCGGAAGAGCAGAAGAAAATCGACGAACAATATACCGTCTATCTCGAAACCAGCGGCGCAACAGCATCGCCGAGGCATTCGCAGCCAAGCAACAGCAGCAGCAACCGCGCCGCAACGCGTGCAGCAGGCGTCGCTGCGCAACGAGACCGAAAAGGTACCGGTGCCGGTGGCGAGCCCGGTCAAGCAGGCCGCGCGCATCAAGGCAGCCAATTGCGCCAGGAGCTCATTTTCCTGCGAGTGGCCGCGGCTCTCGGAGGGAATCGACGGTCTGAAGAAGCTGTTCAGCGCGTCGCCGACAAGGCCAAGCGGGGCTGACGCCGCTTGTCGTCCCGGCCTAGTGCGTGTTGGTGCGCTTGCCGCCGTGCCGCACCACTGGTCTGACGACGGGTGCTGCTGGCTGATAGACCGTCGCGGCCGCGGCGGCAGCCCGTTGCTCCTGCAGCCGCGCGTCATAGCCCGGCGACGGCGTCACCGTGGGCGGCGCGGCATGAGCCGGGATCACACGAAACCCGCCGGCAATGGCGGCGACAGCCAAAAGCGCTGTGCCCGTTCGTTTCATATCGCCTCTCCCGTTCGCCGTATGGGGGTTAAGTCGCCCCAGATCGTTGCCATTTCAAGGCATGACATCGATTCAACCCCTGATCTGTTCCGGCGTCAGCCCGGGCGAACCCTTGCCGTCGCTCTCGGCCTTTCGGACCAGCTCCACGATGCGGCGCGACAGCGGCGCCTGCAGCCCGCGCCGGTCGGCGATCTCGGTGATGACGCCCTGCAGATAATCGATCTCGGTGCGGCGGCCGCGCTGCAAATCCTCCCACATCGAGGAGCGCGCCTCGGGATCGATCTTCATCGTCCGCCCAAGCAATGCCTCGAAGATCGTGTCCGGCAACCGCAGCAACGGCGGCATCCAGCCGGCCGGGATCGGCGTCGGCGACACCGGCGTAATGCCTTCCGCCCTGATCGCCGCCAGGCCTTCCGCCATCTGGTCAGCAAACAACCGGCGCCAGCCGCGCTGCGCCAGTTGCCGGCGCAGCGGTATATTGGCCAGCGCGTTGAGCGCATTGTTGAGATTGACGATCAGCTTGCCCCATTGCACGCCGTCGATGTTGTCGGTCGCGCGCATCGGCAGGCCCGGCGTCGAAAGTTTTTCGGCCGTGCCGCCCGCGTCCGCTTCGATGACGATGTCGCCCGAGGTCGAGCGATGAAACCGGCCCACGCCCATGGAAATCACGTTGAACGGCACCATGCCGCCGAGCACGCGACGGCCGGGCAGCCGGTCGCGTAATACCGCGACATTGCCGACGCCGTTCTGCAGGCTGACGACGACAACTCCGGGCGGAGCATATTTTGCAATGAGATCGGCCATCTCGCGCGTATCCGCGCTTTTGACCGTGACCAGCACCACCGCAACTTCGCTAAAAATGGAGGGATCATCCGATAAGGTAAGCCGGTTCGGTCCGATCGTTTGATCGAAGCCTTCAAAGCTGGTCAGCCGCAGCCCGCCGGCTTCGATTTCCCCGATCACGCGCGGCCGCGCCAGCAACGCCACACTGCGGCCGGCGGCCGCCAGCATGCCGCCGACGAAGCAGCCGATACTGCCCGCCCCCGCCACGCCGATCACCCGTTCTGTATTCATCTGCCGTTCAATCTCATACTGGCACCGGTAGCAGAGTTGATGCCTTCAGCCTACCGACGCCGCCCATCGAACGCGCAAGGGCGTGGCCGCCTTTGCCTTGTAACCGTCATGGGCGGGTTCTATGTTTTCCGGCGGGGCTGATACGCGGCAGGAGATGACAATGGGTTTACTCGACGTACTCAACGGCATGCAGAACGGCCCGCGCGGTCCGAGCACTCCGAGCGCGCAATCCGGCAGCGGCGGCGGGATGTCGCCGATGACCATGGCCATCCTGGGGTTGCTGGCCTGGAAGGCCGTGAAGCATCTCACAGCCGGCCAGCCCGGTGCGGCGCCGGCGCCATCGCCCGCTCCCAACCCGGGCAATGTGACGGCCAGCCTGCCCGGCGGTGGAATGGGCGGCGGTTTTGGTGGTGGTCTTGGCGACGTCCTCAAGGGTGGACTGGGCGGACTGCTCGCGGGCGGTGCGGCCGGCAGCGTGATCAGCGGCGGCCTTGGCGATCTCTTGAACCAGTTGCAGCAGAAGGGCCACGGCGACGCAGCAAATTCCTGGGTCAGCAACGGTCCCAACAAGGCGATCTCGCCGGGCGATCTCGCCAGCGCGCTGGGCGCCGATCAGATCAACTCCCTCTCGAGCCAAAGCGGACTGTCGCGCGACGATTTGCTCAAGGGCCTGAGCCAGTATCTGCCCGACGCAGTCAATCATCTGACGCCGGATGGACGGCTGCCGAACGACGACGAAGTGTCAGGCCGGATTTGACGTTCACACCCGCGGCGGTGTTCGCGCCGGGGCATCATTGTAGTTGCGGCATTGGAAAAGGACGACAGCCATGAGCGGCATTATCTGGATCATCATCGTCGGCTTCGTTGCAGGAATCATCGCGCGTCTGCTTTCGCCGGGACCGAACAATCCGAGCGGGTTCATCCTGACCACCATCCTCGGCATCGTCGGCGCGTTTCTGGCGACCTTTATCGGCCAAGCCATCGGCCATTACGGTCCCGACCAGGGCGCCGGCTTCATCACCGCCACCATCGGCGCGCTGATCGTGCTGTTCGTCTGGAACCGGCTGGTAGCCCGCGGCGTGATTCCCGATATGAACAAGTAAGAGCGGCCGCCACTCTTACCCCTCGTCATTGCGAGGAGCGAAGCGACGGGCCCGTCATTTTTTTGGTGCTGCGGCGTGATTCATTGCGTGGATCGATTCGGAGCACGTGATGGACATTCGTATTCGGCAAGCGGAACGTCGGCAGGCTGGTTTTGAGCTGGTCGATCTTGAGAGCCTGGTGGTTGACGACCACTCGGTACGAGCGGTGTGGTCCTTCGTGGAAGGCTTGGACCTTCAGTCGTTCTACGATCGCATCAAGGCGCGTGGCGAGATACCTGGTCGGCCTGCGACCGACCCGCGCATTCTGCTTGCGCTTTGGCTGTATGCGACAGCCGACGGGATTGGGTCGGCCCGCGCGCTGGCGCGGCTGTGCGAGCATCATACGATCTATCGCTGGATCTGCGGCGGGGTCGGGGTGAACCACACGATGCTGTCGGAGTTCCGTCTGGAGAGCGGCGAGTTCCTCGATCGCCTTCTGACGAGCAGTCTGGCGGCTTTGATGAAGGAAGGCCTGATCACACTGGACGAGGTCATCACCGACGGTACCAAGGTCAGGGCCGCGGCAAGCCGCTCGTCGATGCGGCGAAGGCAAACCCTGGTGGAATTGGAAGAAAAGGCCCGGATCAGGGTTGCCGAGTTGAAGCAGGAATTGGAGGCCGATTCTGCGGCGGGCGAGCGGCGGCTGTCGAAGCGTCGCCTCTCTGCAGCCGAAGACCGCGCCCGTCGTGTTGCGGCAGCGTTGGCGAAACATCCTGCAGCAACGCCGAAGGACGAGAAAGACCAGAACGAGGGGGGCGATCCCCCGCTGGCCGGCGGCGGCAAGAGCGGCAAGAAACCCAAGGAAGAGCGTGTCTCGACGACTGATCCGGACGCGCCATTGATGCGGATGGCGGACGGTGCCGTGCGGGTCGCCTATAACGTGCAAGTGGCGAGCGCCTGCGGCTTCGTGGTCGCGATCGAGCCGGTCCAGCGGCGTAATGATCGAGGTCTTGCGCCGGCAGTGGTGGCGCAGGTCCAACAGCGTTGTGGCAAGCTGCCGACCCGCCTGCTGGCCGACACCGGCGCGATGACCGCCGCCGACATCGCGACGCTTGCGCAAACTCACCCCTCCATGCAGGTGTTCAGTCCGCCACCGGCCTGCAAGACGTCCTCCAAACCAGCAAGCAAGGCGCGATACGAACGCAACCGCGCAGCCGAACCGCAATGCCTGAGGGAGTGGCGCGCCCGCATGGACAGTGAAGAAGGCCAAGCGGTCTACAAACGGCGCAGCAACACCGAACACGCCCATGCCCGCCTGAAGAACCGCGGCTTTGAGCGCATGGCCCTGCGTGGCTTGGCCAAAGTCCGCATCGCATGTTGGCTTCATGCCGTGACCCACAACCTTATGTGGGCCATTAGCTGCCGCCGCGCGCTGAAGACGGCCTGATCCACCTCCCATCACATGCCGCACGAGCCGCACATCCCGTCCAATCCCATTGCAGTTCGCCGCCACAGGCGAAATACTTACAGCCCCGACGAAGCAATCCACACTTACTTTGTTGCACTATGGATTGCTTCGCTTCGCTCGCAATGACGATCCTACAACACCAGATGCATCCCCGCATCCATGCGGACGATTTCGCCGGTCATGTTGCCCGATGCCGGCGACGCCAGGAAGCACACCAGTTGGGCGATGTCGTCGGCGGTCGATGCCACCTTCAGCGGCACCTTCGCCACCACGGAATCGCGCACCGCTTTCGCGCCGGCCTCGCCGCGGCCCTTGGTGAACCAGGGCGTATCGATATAGCCGGGGCAGACCGTGTTGACGCGGATCAAGGGCGCCAGCGCGCGCGACAGCGACAGCGTGATGGTGTTGAGCGCGCCCTTGCTCGCGGCATAGGCGACCGAGGAGCCGCCGCCGGAGATACCCGCGACCGACGACACGTTGACCACCGCGGACGGCCGCCCCGAGGCTTTCGCGCCGGCTTCGAGTTGCGCGCGCGCGGCGCGGATCATCTGGTACGGCCCGATGGTGTTGACGGCATAGATGCGCTGAAAATCCTCGGCCGACAGACCGTCGAGATCGCCATGCGGCACATGCTTGGTGGTGCCGGCATTGTTGACCAGCACGTCGAGGCGTCCGAACGGCGCCGCGGCAGCTGCGATCTTCTTACAATCCTCATCGCGGGAGACGTCGCCCTGCACCACGATGACCTCAGCGCCCGCCGTGCGGCAGAGGTCGGCGGTGGCTTCGGCTTCGGCCTTGCTGTTGGAATAATTGACGACGATGCGCGCGCCGCCTTTGGCCAGAATCGCCGCGGTCGCGGCTCCCAAACCCGATGCCGAGCCCGTTACGATTGCGCACAAACCATCCTTCGACATCCGCATTTCCTCTTGTTGTTTTGAGCTGAATTCCGCTCGCGGTGGCATACCATACCGTGCGGCAAAGTCCTCGCAAATCCGCGCAGCTTCCGCTAGGCGGAATTTGGTCATCGCCTGATGAGCCTCATGCCGCCCCCGCAAGCGGCCCTGCGGGCAGCGCTTGTCACGGCTATGGCTTTTCCGCATCATTGAGCGCAAGAAAAGACCGCACCTGGGGCCCGGCGGAACGGCCGGCCTGACGCGTGCCAATTCAATATCGGGGAACGCCGTGGTGGAGAGTGAGAACATTGTTGCCGAGACCGCAGAGAAAATCTTCGCCGATCTCGCCGACGCCCAAACCATCAACAACGACAAAAAAGGCGCGTGGAAAGCACCGCTCTGGCAGGCGCTGACGGAAGCCGGACTGCCGCTGGCATGGGTGCCCGAGGATTGCGGCGGTTCCGGCGCGAGCCTGGCCGAAGGCTTTAGCGTGTTGAGCGCCGCCGGGCGCTCCGCCGTCGCCGTGCCGCTGGCCGAAACCATGCTGGCAGGCTGGCTGTTGGCGCAGGCGAAAATCTCGTCGCCCGACGGCGAGATGACGCTGATACCGGCAAGCCCGAAAGACCGCATCACGCTCAATGCAGACGGCAGCCTCTCGGGCCGTGCCCGCGGCGTGCCCTTTGCAAAAGCTGCAAAACATTTCGCTGTGCTGGCGCACGGCCAAAGCGGCGTCTCGATCGCGCTGATCGATGTCGCAAAATGCCGGATCGAGGCCGGGCTCAATCTCGGTGGCGACCAAAACGACACCGTGACGCTGGACAAGGTTCAGCCGCTCACGATCCAGCCGGCGCCGAAAGGTTTTGACCAGAGCCAGCTGATGCTGATGGGCGGCGTCGCGCGCTCGCTGCAGATCGCCGGCGCGCTGGAATCGATGCTGGAAATTTCCGTGCGCTATTCCAACGAGCGCGTTGCCTTCGAGAAGAAGATCTCGAAATTCCAGGCGGTGCAGCACAATCTGGCGCGCCTCGCCGGCAAGTCTGCGGCAGCGCTCGCCGCCGCGACTTCGGCGGCCGACGCCATCGCCAACAGCTCCGCGTTCAACGACGAAGTGTTCCTCGAAGCCGCCGCCGCAAAGATCCGCTGCTCGGAGGCGGCCGAAAAGGGCGGCGCGATCGCCCACCAGGTCCACGGCGCGATCGGCTTCACCATCGAGCACATCCTGCACCGCTATTCGCTGCGTGCGCTGGCATGGCGCGACGATTTTGGCTCGGAGAGCTACTGGGCGGTCGAGCTCGGCAAGCTCGTCGCCGACCGAGGCGCCGATGAATTGTGGCCGCTGGTGGCCTCGCGCTGAGTGATGTCGATGTATGTGGAATCTGCATCCGCGAGTTCGAACACCTCTCCCATCGGGAGAGGTCGGATCGCTCTTGCGATCCGGGTGAGGGGTTCAGGTCTATCGATGGACCGTACCCCCTCACCCCAGCCCTCTCCCCATGGGAGAGGGCGCGCACTTCCGCCGCCGCACGATTGGGGCTCCAACTCACAAAGATATGTCCGCACCCGGTACGAGACCTAAAATGACCGCAGCTCTCCGTTTCGATCCGATCCGCCTGCCGCCCGAATGCGAAAAGCTTCGCAAGGAAGTGCGCGCCTTCCTCGCCGAAGAGATCGCCGCCGGCACCTTCGACCCGCACAAGCCCAACCGCGAAGACACCGACGTGCCGGAATTTTCCCGAAAAGTCGGCGAGCGCGGCTGGCTCGGCATGACCTGGCCGAAGAAATATGGCGGCCATGAGCGCTCGTTCCTCGAGCGCTATGTGGTGACCGAGGAAATGCGGGTTGCGAATGCGCCGACCCGGCGCTTCTTCGTCGCCGACCGCCAGAGCGGGCCGGTGCTGCTGAAATACGCGCCGGAGCACATCAAGATGGACATCCTGCCGCGGATCTGCCGCGGCGAGGTCTGCTTTTCGATCGGCATGAGCGAGCCGAATTCCGGCTCCGATCTGTTCGCGGCAAAGACGCGCGCGACCAGGACCGACGGCGGCTATCTGATCAACGGCACCAAGATCTGGACCTCGTCGGCGCATATCGCCGACTACATGATCGCGATCTTCCGGACCTCGCCGTCGACCAAGGAAAACCGCCGCCACGGCCTGACCCAGTTCCTGGTCAAGATGAAGCAGCCCGGCATCCAGGTGAACCCGATTGGCCAGATCACCGGGCAGTCCGAGTTCAACGAGGTGGTGTTCACCGACCATTTCATTCCCGAGGATCACGTGCTCGGCGAGATCGACGGCGCCTGGAAGCAGGCGACTAGCGAACTCGCCTATGAGCGTTCGGGCCCGGAACGTTTTCTGGAAACCTATTACGTGCTGACCGAACTGGTCCGCGCGGTCGGCAAGAACCCGGATACCCGCAGCGCCGAAGGCATCGGCCGGCTGGTGGCACAGTTGCACACCATGCGACGGATGTCGGTCTCGGTCGCCGGCATGCTGCAGGCCGGCAAGGAGCCGGTGGTCGAGGCCTCCATCGTCAAGGACATCGGCACGGTGTGGGAGCAGGCCTTGCCGCATCGCGTGCGCGATCTCGCCGCGTTCGTCGATGCGGATGCGACCAATCACGAGACGCTGGAGAATCAACTGTCGTTCGCCATCAAAACCGCGCCCAAACTGACGATCCAGGGCGGCACCACCGAAGTGCTGCGCGGCATCATCGCCCGCGGGCTCGGTTTGCGCTAGGCGCGACCCACTCTCTTCACCTCTCCCTTTGGGAGAGGTCGATATTCGAACGAAGTGAGAATATCGGGTGAGGGGTTACGGTCCCTCGATAGACCGTACCCCCTCACCCCAACCCTCTCCCCATGGGAGAGGGGGCGCACTTCCGACGTTGCGATATTTTTGACCCATCGGAGACAACACTCATGACCAAATACACTGATATCGGCGTCGAGAAGCACGGCCACGTCGGCCTGATCGAAATCCGCAAGCCACCCTTGAACTTCTTCGACGTCGCGCTGATCAACCAGATTGCGGATGCGCTGGAAGAATTCGACAAGGACATCGAAATCCGCGCCTCGGTGCTCGCCGCGCAAGGCAAGGCGTTCTGCGCCGGCGCCAATTTCGGCGACCCTGCCCGTCAGGAGCAGGAAGAAAAGGCAAAAACCGATCCGGCGTCCAACCTGCCGATCAACCATCTCTACGTCCAGGCGGTAAGAATCTTCCGCAACAAGAAACCGATCGTCGCCGCCGTGCATGGCGCCGCCATCGGCGGCGGATTGGGTCTCGCCGTGTCCGCGGACTTCCGCGTCACCTGCCCGGAAGCGCGCTTCGCGGCGAACTTTACAAAACTCGGTTTTCATCCGGGCTTCGGCTTGACCGCGACGCTTCCCGAACTGGTCGGCAAGAACAATGCCGAATTGATTTTCTACACCAGCCGCCGCGTCACCGGCGAAGAGGCCACGCGCATGGGTCTCGCCAATGTCTGCGTGCAGCAGGAGCACGTGCGCGCGGAAGCGATGAAACTCGCCGCCGAGATCGCCGAATGCTCGCCGCTCGGCCTGATCTCGACCCGCGCCACCATGCGCGCCGGCCTCGCCGACCGCGTGCTCGCCGCCACCAACCATGAACTGGTCGAGCAGAACAAACTGCGCGTGACCGAGGATTTCAAGGAAGGCGTCAAGGCCACCGCCGAGCGCCGCGTCGCCAATTTCCGGGGAAGGTGAGATCCAAAAGGTGTCGTCCCGGCCTTGAGCCGGGACCCATAAGCCGTGTCCCCTCGGTGAGAGGACCGGGGTCAGATACCTGCTAATCCACTCACGGCCGCGGATTATGGGTCCCTGTGTCTGACAAGTCTGTCATAATGGAGGTGGGCGGGAAGCCGTCGGGTCCCTGGCGCTTGACGCCGTGAGCCGGCCTGGTCTCCCGCCCGTTTCGACCATCATCTGTGCCCCTTACCGTTGCTGCCAGCGAAAAAGGTGAGGTGTGCGCCGCCCAAGCGTCCGTCGCCAAAAACAGGCGGCCCCGGTCGGAGGAAGGACCGGGGCCATGGGCTGCGGGCTCTGGGCGATACCGGGTGGTCGTCGGTCGCCCAGCCGGGCCATCTAAATTCAGGGATCGCGTCAGCGACAATTGTCCTGAAGCCCAGTGTCCCAAGGTACAGTGGGCCGCCACGACGACCTACCCTGTCAAAATCACCTTCGGCGAACTGCGCGCATCGGGTGTCCGCGGCGTCCTGATCTATTGCCGCGATCATCGTTGCAGCCACTCAACCACGGTCAGTGCCAACCGTCCGCCGCGCGGGCCGCCTTATGCGCTCGCGCGAGGTGGCCCGCTGTCTGGTAACCCTGCGCCGGCGGGCGCGTGACCTGCGAAACAAGCCTTTACCGCCGCACCCCAACGCGATTGACGCCACCATTCATGTTGCCACCGGCGTTATGACGGACCGCAGCGCGCGCCACCGGACGAGGCCTGAGCACGACGCCTGCCCGGGCCACGCAACCGTGCGGATATTCAACGTACTGGCAGTAAATTACGGCCCTGGCCGGTGCTGGACTGAGAGTGACACCTGCAAGCCCCAACAGGACGCTGGCAACAGCCCCGGCAACTGTCGCTGACTTGATCGAAAGACGCTTCCTCGGATGCATGGCAGACCTCCTCTTCGCGCTTGCGGAACTGAAAGGTGACGTAGCCGCCTCAGGTGCGGCTGAACATAGCGTGAGCGCCAGGGGATCGCTGACGTTGACCTAGATCAACGGAGGGTCTGCCTGGCGCCAGGCCATGAGACCGAGCGTCCGCTCAAACCCGGAAGTCGCGGCCTTGCGGCGGGGACGCCTGCTTTAACCCCTCGGTGGCGCGCAACACCGACACCGGGCGCGAGTTAATCGTGATGCGTTGGGGCATCTACGATTTCCCCACCACCAGCGCGTCGACAACCGTCACGCCGTGACCGACCGGATGCACCAGCACCGGGTTGAGCTCGATCTCCGAAATCTCTTTCACGTGTTGCGCCGCGATCAGCGAGATCTGCGAAATCAGCTGCGCCAGCGCCGTAACATCCGCCTTGGGCGCGCCGCGAAACCCGTGGAGCAGCGGGGCTGCCTTCAGCGCATCCAGCATCGCGGATGCTTCCACCGCACTCACCGGCGCCGGACGGCAGATCACATCCCTGAACAGTTCGGTTGTGATGCCGCCGAGACCGACCATGATCATCGGGCCGAAGGTTGCATCCAGCAACGTGCCGACGATGATCTCGACGCCTTTTTTGGCCATCAGCCCGACCAGTACGCCCTGGATCGCGGCGTTGGGCAGGTGCTTGCGTGCGCTGTCGAGCAGCGCCTGATAGGCGATAAAGGCTTCGCCCTTGGTGGTGATATTGATGCGGACGCCGCCCACCTCGCTCTTGTGCGAAATATCGTGCGACTGGATTTTCATCACCATCGGAAAACCCACGCGCGCGATGGCAGCATCGAGTCCGCCCCGCTCCGTCACCAGCACTTCGTCGGCGAGGGCAATGCCGGCGTCGCGCAGCAGCGACTTGCTGTCGAATTCGGACAGCACCGGCGATTTCAGATGCGCGGAGAGATCGCGCGGCGGCAGCGCCGCAACATCCGCCGGCGGCGCCAGTCTGAATTTGGCGTAATCCGCCGCCTGCCGCATCGCGACGCCGACATGGGTCAAGCCCGACAGCACGACGGCGCCGGATTTCGCCAGCTCGCTGCGCGCGAAATGCGACGGCAGCGTGTAGGAGTAGAACACGACCGGCTTGTTCTGTGCATCGATCACCGGTTTGAGCTCGGCCTGTTTGAACGGCATCCGCGTGTCGCTCGACAGCGACAGTACCACCAGGATGGCGTCGGCTTCGTCCGATACGTCGAGCAGATCGATGCTCCTCTGCAGGCCGCCGGAATGCACGCCTTGGGCGGTGACATCGATCGGATTGCCCGCCGCGCCATAGGACGGCAGCAGTTTTTTGATTTCGTCCTGGATCGACGGCGACAGCTCCGGCACTTTCAGCCCCTGCATAGAGACCGCATCCGCGCCCCAGATGCCGGCGCCGCCGGACACGGTGAGCACCGCGACGCGGTCGCCCCTGGGCAACGGATTGGTGGTCAACACGGCGGCGATGGTCACGGCTTCATCGAGATCGTTGGAGACGATAAAGCCGTACTTTGCAAATACCGCGTCATAGGCCGCCGACCAGCCGGCCATGCTGGCGGTGTGCGAGGCTGCGGCGCGCTCGCCCGCGCCGGAGCGGCCCACCTTTGTCACGATGACGGGTTTTCCGATTTCCGCCGCGCGCTTTGCCGCAGCGAGAAATTTTTCGACGTCGCGGATACCCTCGATGAACAGCAGGATCACATCGGTCGAGGCATCCTGCACCATGTAATCCAGAAACTCGCCAGCGCCGAGATCGCTCTCATTGCCGGCGCTGACGACATAACTGAGTGCTACACCGATCGCCTTGGCGCGATGGTAGATCGCAAAGCCGATGCCGCCGCTTTGCGCGACGATGCCGATCCGCCGTTTGGTCGCGACCAGTGACGGCGCGTCCGGCTTGACGTCGACGGTCGGGCTGAAGGTGGCGGCGACGCGCTGCTGCTGACTGTAGAATCCTTCAGCATTGGGGCCCGAAATCCGCATGCCGGTCTTTTTCGCCAGCGCCGCGATCGCATCCTGCATCGCGGCGCTGTCGCCGCCCTCCTCCGCGAAGCCGGACGAGATGATGACCGCGTTTTTGACGCCGACGGCAGCGCATTGTTCGAGCGCGCCGAGCACGATCCTGGCCGGAATGATGATCACGGCGAGATCGATCGGCACACCGACATCGGCGATCGACTGGTAGCATTTCAGCCCATCGATATCGCCGTAGTTCGGATTGATCGGATAGAGCTTTCCCGGATAACCGTTCTTGCGCAGCATCGACAACAGCCGCCCCGGGATCTTGTCCTGGTCGCGCGAGGCGCCGATCAGCGCGATGCTTTCGGGCGCGAAGAAACTGTCGAGCGGATGCGGCATGCGGGGATAGTCCCTTTGTTTCGGGCTGGCCTTCTCCCTCTCCCCGCTTGCGGGGAGAGGGTTGGGGTGAGGGGGACTCTCCACGCATTCGGACTCGCGGAGAGTCCCCCTCACCCGGATTGCTGCGCAATCCGACCTCTCCCCGCAAGCGGGGCGAGGTAAGCAAAACTGCTCACGCCACGAGGCTGAACGTCACGCCGCAAAGCTCGAATCCGTCGCCCGACACTTTGCAGCCCTTCGCCTTTGCGGCGTCGCGCACCCGGGCGATATCTGCGACTTTGAATGTCAGTCCGCTCATCAGATCGCTGGCGCCCTTCACAAAGCGAAAACTGCAATTCGGCAGTTTCAGCCCGGGCTCGCCGTTCGCATTCCTGCTCGCGGCAACGCCGATGATCTTGCCCCAATGCTCGGCCAATTCTTGCGGATCTGGACTTTCCATCTCCACGCCCACCAGCGCCTGTGTCACATCCTTGCGGATCGATTTCTGCCAGTCCGGACCGGCCGGCGGATACGGCCCCAGGACATCGTCGCTGCCATCCGTGCGGTTGAACTCGATGAAGGCGGCGCGGCAGTCGCGCGGATGCAGTTGCACGCCGTGATAGGGCGCGTGCGTGATCACGTTCGCGGTGCGCACGCCCATCGCATTGGCGTGCTTGCCACGCGCGTCGGGATCGTCGCAGCAGAAGATCGCCATATAGCCGCCGCGGCCGCCGGTCTTTTCGATGAAGCGCCCCGCCGCGGTGCCGGGCTGGAACGGCGCCACCACTTCCAGCAGAATGGTGTCGACCGGCAGCAGCGCGTTTTCGAGGCCGTATTTGGCGACGTTGCCGTCGCGGTAGCAGACGCTGAGCCCCATGATCCCGGCGATATCCGAGATCACGGGCGCGAGTTGCGGCGCCACCAGGCAGATCTGCCGCAGCCTCATATAGCCGGCCATGTCACTACCTCAGTGGTTCTGGAACACGGGCTTGCGCTTCTCGACGAACGCCTTCGCGGCTTCCTTGTGATCAAGAGTCTCGCCCGAACGCGAGTGGTGGATCGCCTCGGCGTCAAAGCATTCTTCCAGCGACATCGTCTCCGCGTTGTTGATGTTGCGCTTGATGTAGCCCAGCGTGATCGACGGGCCCTGCGCCAGCGACATTGCGAGATCATGCGCGGCCTCCTCGACTTCGGCATCGGGCACCACCTTCGTCACCATGCCGAGATGGTAGGCTTCCTGCGCCGACAGCACCGGCGAGGTGAGGTAAAGCTCTCTCGCCTTGGCGCTGCCGAGCAACTGGGTCAGGAAATAGGTGCCGCCGTAATCGCCGGACAGTCCGACCTTGGCGAACGCAGTGGTGATCTTGCAGGAGGCGCTGGCGACGCGCAGATCGCAGGACAGCGCGATCGACAGTCCCGCACCGGCCGCGGCGCCGTCGACCTGCGCCACCACGGGCTTTTGCATCTGGTGCAGGATGCGCGAGACTTCCATGCCGCGGCGCAAATTGACCATCTTGGCTTCGAACGACAGCGGCGCGCGCCCCTCCGCCATCGATTTGACGTCGCCGCCGACGCAGAACGTGCCGCCGGCGCCCTTGAGCAGCACCGCGCGGACCTCGTGGTCCTCGGCCGCGCGCCGCGCCGCCTCGACCAGCCCACGCGTCATGTCCGGATTGAGCGCGTTGCGCCGGTCGGGACGGTTCATGGTGATGGTGAGGAGGCCTTTATCCAGGTTCTGGAGGACGATTTCGTTCTGGCTCATGAGGTGTGGCTTTCTTTGTTATTGGTTATTGGTTGTGTTGGATTTCGAGTATCTCAGCGTCATTGCGAGCGTAGCGAAGCAATCCATTCTATCTTTGAGCGGCGAGATGGATTGCTTCGTCGCTAACGCTCCTCGCAATGACGGCCTGCGGCCGTCATTTCTTCACCAGCGGGCAGCGCGAGGCTTCCAGCGACTGGAACGCCTCGTTGCCGGGAACGGTCGCGAGCAGCTTGTAATCGTCCCAGCGTCCCTTGGACTCCGACGGCTTCTTGACCTCGAACAGATACATGTCGTGCACCATGCGGCCGTCGTCGCGGATCCGGCCGTTCTTCGCGAACATGTCGTTGACCGGTGTCTCCTTCATCACCTTCATGACGGCGGCGGCATCGGTGGTGCCGGCGGCCTTCACCGCTTGCAGATAATGCGTCACCGACGAGTAGACGCCGGCCTGCGCCGAGGTCGGCACCCGCTTCATGCGCTCCATGAAGCGTTTTGAAAACGCGCGGGTGTCGTCATTGAGGTCCCAGTAGAAGGCTTCGGCGAGCAACAGGCCCTGCGCGGTCTCCAGCCCGATCGAGTCGATATCGGTGACGAAGGCGAGCAGCGGCGAGACCTTCTGGCCGCCCTTCATGATGCCGAATTCGGCGGCCTGCTTGATCGCGTTGACGGTGTCGCCGCCGGCGTTGGCGAGCCCGATCACCTTGGCCTTGGAAGCCTGCGCCTGCAGCAGGAACGACGAAAAATCCGACGTGTTGAGCGGGTGGCGGACGTTGCCCAGCACCTTGCCGCCGGACTTTTGCACCACATTGGTGGTGTCCTTTTCCAGATCCTGGCCGAATGCGTAATCCGCGGTCAGAAAGAACCAGCTGTCGAGGCCGGATTTTACCGCGGCAAGCCCGGTCACATTGGCCTGCGCAAAGGTGTCGAACACATAGTGCACGGTATAGGGGCCGCAGGCTTCATTGGAGAGCCGGATCGAGCCGGGCCCGTTGAACATGATGAGCTTGCCGCGCGCTTTGGCGATTTCGCCGGCGGCCAGCGCGGTCGCGGACGCGGCGACGTCCCAGATCATCTCGACGCCCTGGTTGTCGATCATGTCGCGCGCGATGTTGGCGGCGAGATCGGCCTTGTTGAGATGGTCGGCGGCGACGATCTCGATCTTGCGGCCGAGCACCTCGCCGCCAAAATCCTCCGCCGCCATCTTCGCCGCGGTCTCGCTGCCGGCGCCGGTGATATCGGCGTAAAGGCTCGACATATCGAGGATGCCGCCGAGCTTGAGCGGCGGCTTTGCTTGCGCCAGCGCCGCAGTGGCCGACATCGCCAGAACGCAGGCGAAAACGCCGGTGAGAATTCGCTTCATAGAGGCCTCCCAGTGCCGCGTCGCCGCCTTGTTTTCGCGGCCTTGAAATTTCTGTTGGCGCGATCATGCCGCATGCCATGCGGAGCGGCAAGGCGCGAACCGGGGGCGGTGAACACACCGTCAGCTTCAAATCGCATTTTCCGCAAAGCGGAATGTGCAAGCGAATGTTCGATAGCTAATTAAGTTGGCCGGTTTTGGTAGCACATCAAATGTCCGCTTCGTCTGCTTTTGTTCTCCTGTGGGCGGGGTGGGCAAGTCGTAGACTTGTCCATGCCGTCCACAGGCTCGCCGCCGAGCGGATTTAAGCGGCAATCGGTATGTCCACGGTCGCGCCTCTACGATCGTAGCGACCGAGACAACGCGGGCCGTGGAAGATGGCGTGGCTGCCGTCGTGGTATTGACGGACCTTGACCCGCGCCTTGACAAAGTGCGCGCGCAAAGGACTTGCCGGGATCTGCAGTTTCAAACGGTTGAACGACACACAATTGTCGTTGCCGACCTGGCGCTCCTCCTGCACGCAAAGAATCTCGCCGAGATCGATACCCGCAACCGCGACGAAAGCGCTGCCGTCCTGCTCAGGCTTGATGGCAAAGCGGGCGTTGTGGGCCGGGAGATAGACATCACGAAGAAACAAATTGGCCGCATCCGCCGTGGTGATCCCGGCCAATGCCAGCTCCTTGGTCAACCGGTCTTGCAGCGTATGAAAGACACGCTCGGAACGGCCCCGCGCTTGCGGAGAATAGGCTGCGATATGTTCGACACCCAGATGCGCCAGCGCCCGGCCGACCTGGGTCAGTGCCGCGCGATCGACCGCACCGCCAGCCGTCGCCGTATGAAAGTAATGCGAGCCCCGATCGGTGTAGAGGCTCAACGGTAGGCCGTGCCGGCCAAACACTTCTTCAAGCGCGCGGAAGGTCGAGGCGGTACTTTCTTCCTCCACCAGGAACGCCGAATAGATCGCGCTCGTCGCGTCATCCAGGGTCACGATCAGATCGAGCATCGGCTGCCCCGCAAGCCATTGATGCCGCGACCCGTCCTGATGCAGCAGCATGCCGGGCAACGGCCGACGCGGACGCTTGCGCCGATGCGCTCCGCGGCGCCGGGCCTTCTCCAAAAGCCCCTTCGACTGCAGGAAGGTCTTGGTCCAGGTGTAGCTCCAGTTGAAACGATGATCCTTCACCAAGTGCTCGTGAAAATGCTTCGCCGTGAAGCCGGCGTAGCGCGTGCGGTAAAGCGCTTCCACCTCGTCCGCACGGTCAACCGGAACCCGCCTGCCGGAAGCCTTGCCCAGCCGCCGGTCCAGTAACCCCGCCTCGCCATCCTCTTCGTAGCGCTGACACCAGCGCCGGAACGTTCGTTCCCCGACACCCAAAAGCTCCGCAGCCTCCAACTGGTTGAACTCCAAAGCCTCGTACCGACCTAAAATGTCCAGAAATTTGATCATTCGCACACCCTGAAGCGCTTCCGTCCGGCGCATCACATGCCCCTCCAAAGGGCACCAAAATTACCGGACAGATCGTGTGCTACATAAACCGGACATATCGTGTGCTACCGACAATCCGCAAAGCGGAATGGTGCGGACCGGATCGAAATATGCTATATTCGCGTCATGCCGAAAGCGAAACGATCAGGTACGAAGGCCAAGAAAAAGGGCGGCTTTGTCGTTGGCCGCGCCGGCTTCGGCAAGATCAGCGCCGTTGAGGGCATCCGGCTGACGCCGACCATGAAAAAGCGTGCGGCCGACGCGGAGCACAAGGGACTGTCGGCCGAGGAATATCGCCAGACCATTGTACGCGCCTATCGCAAGGCCTGAGCGCGCACCCCGCCGTCGTAGCCGGGCGTCGTCCCGGCCATCCACGTCTTTTTCGTTGAAGGACCGTAAGGACGTGGATGCCCGGCACAAGGCCGGGCATGACGAGCTTGATGCCGTACTCACCCCAGCAAGCCCTTGCCCGGCACATGATTGAGCTCAAGCCTGATTCCATCAGGGTCTTCGAACAGCAGCGAATAGTAGCCCGGCGCCCACTGATCCTCGCGCGGGGCGCGGATGATCTTGACGTCGAGCGAGCACAGAAAGGCATGCAACTCGTCGATATCGGCGCGTTCGCGGGCGCGGAAACACAGGTGATGCAGGCCGACCCGCTGTTGCTCGAATTTGGCGCCCGCATGCTCGGGCGACGGCGCGCTGATGCCAACCGCGGTGCGTCCGCCGACGCAGTAATAGGTCGTCTCGGTATCGATCACCGGCGTCAACCCAAGAAACGGCAGCAGCTTGCGATAGAATTCGCGGGAGCGTTCGAAATTCGAGGCGGTCAGAAAAATATGCGCGATGCCGTTGATCTCCATGGCCTCCCCCTCAGCGGAAATTTCCGATAACAACCTGATGCCGTCGAGCGGCAGCATACAGGAACGGACCGGACAGTGAGCCGCGTTATCAGCCCCACGGCACGGCGTTGCGGACGATGCGTCGTGGCGCTGGTCGCTCATGGCCTCGCGCTGCTGTGCGCGATCGATCCGGCGATGTCGGCGGCGTGTTCCTTCGAGCCGCAGGGAGAAGGCCACGTCGCGGCAATCATCGATGCACGCAGCTTTCGGCTGGACGACGGCCGCGAGGTTCGTCTCGCCGGCATCGAGCCCGCCAGCCCGGACCGGACAAAAGGCGCGGCGGCGCTGTCGGCGATCCTGATCGGACATGACGTGACGCTGCACGGCGCGGAGGACACGCCGGACCGTTATGGCCGGCAGCCGGCCTTTGTGTTTCTGGCGGGCTCCGAAACTCCGGTTCAGAGCGAGCTTTTGAGCCGCGGCGAGGCGCTGGTGGCGGCCGATGTGGCCGACAAGGACTGTGCTGCGGCGCTGGGGGCGGCCGAGGCCGAGGCCCGCGGGGCCAAAAGGGGAACCTGGGCCGATCCCACGGCCATAAAAAACGCTGAAAGTCCGGGCGATATTTTGGCCGGGATTGGGCGCTTTGCGGTGGTCGAGGGCACGGTTCTGTCGGTACGTCAGGCGGGGGCGACGACCTACCTGAATTTCGGACGGAACTGGACACGGGACTTTGCTGTGACTATTTCAAGGCGCATGATGCCGGCGTTCGAGGCGGCGGGGCTTACGGCTAAGTCCTTCGAAAATCGACGGATTCGTGTCCGCGGCTTTATCGAGGCGCGGGGTGGGCCACGAATCGAGGCGCTCCGGGTGGGGCAGATTGAAATGCTCGGCGGGAATTAGAACTAAAAACTACGAGTAGTTGACGTGACTGAGCGTGCAGGACGGCGCAAGGATGGAACTGGCCGCCGCCTTTTGGCTGCGACGTCCTTGCTGTGCCTGGGTCTTGCCCTGTCCGCCTGCGGCGACATGGGCCGGTTTCAGACCGCCTCGACCACGCCCACGATGTCGCCGGCGAAGCCGAACCGCACGGTGGCGCAGACGCCCGCGAGCGAGCGCGAGCATGAGCGCATCCTGTCCTCCTATGGCGGCGCCTATGACGATCCGAAGCTGGAAGCTTTGATCACCAAGACCGTCGACCGGCTGGTCGCGGCCTCCGATCGTCCCGACCAGGCCTACAAGGTGACGATCCTCAATTCGGGCGCGGTGAATGCGTTCGCGCTGCCGACCGGCCAGCTCTATGTGACGCGCGGCCTGATCGCGCTGGCGAGCGATACTTCCGAACTGTCCTCGGTGCTGAGCCACGAGATGGCGCACGTGCTGGCGAAACACGCGTCAATCCGCGAAGACCAGGCGCGGCAGGCGGCGGTGGTGACCCGCGTCGTCACCGACATGAGCAACGATCCGGACCTGACCGCGCTGGCGCTGGCCAAGACAAAACTGACGATGGCGAGTTTCTCGCGGCAGCAGGAATTCGAGGCCGACGGCATCGGTGTCGGCATTTCGGCGCGCGCGCATTTCGATCCCTATGGCGCCTCGCGCTTCCTGACCTCGATGGAGCGCAACGCCGCGCTGAAGGCCGGCAAGACCTCGCTCGATCCGCGCACGCAGGATTTTCTGTCCTCGCATCCGGCAACGCCCGAGCGGGTGGCGAACGCGCAGGCCAATGCGCGGCAATACACCTCGCCCGAAGGCGGCGAGCGCGACCGCGAGACTTATCTGGCCGCGATCGACAACATCGTCTATGGCGAAGACCCCTGGGAAGGTTTTGTGCGCGGCCGCAGATTCCTGCATCCAAAACTCGGCTTCACCTTTGCAGCGCCCGATACGTTCACGCTGGACAACACCGCGCAGGCCGTGATCGGCGTGCGCGAGGGCGGCACGCAAGCGATGCGCTTCGACGTGGTGCGGGTGCCGGCGGAACAGACGCTCGGCGATTATCTCAACTCCGGCTGGATGGAAGGCGTCGACAAGGCGTCGACCGAGGACCTCACCATCAACGGGTTCCCGGCGGCTTCCGCCACCGCGCATGGCGACGCCTGGCAGTTCAAGGTCTATGCGCTGCGCTTCGGCAGCGACGTCTACCGGTTCATCTTCGCCGCCAAGCAAAAGACCACCGAGAGCGAGCGCAACGCACGCGAGACCGTGAACTCGTTCCGCCGCCTGACGCTCGACGAAATCCAGGCCGCGCGCCCGCTGCGCATCAAGGTCATCACCGTGCAGCCCGGCGACACCGTGGAATTGCTGTCGCACCGCATGGCCGGCGTCGATCACCCGGCCGAACGCTTCCGGGTGCTGAACGGCCTCGACACCCACGCCCAGGTCAAGCCCCGCGACCGCGTCAAGATCGTGGTGGATTGACGCGCGAAGCCGGGACGCCGTCTCTTCTCCCTCGCCCCGCTCTTGCGAGGAGAGGGGCTCTATCCGCGAAGCCGGTGTCAATCGATAGACCTGTACCCCCTCACCCGGATCGCATCTGCGATGCGATCCGACCTCTCCCCGCAAGCGGGGCGAGGTGAAACGATCCGCATCATCCATCCCGCCGGTCCGCCTATTCCAGGTAGAATGGCCGTTGCGGAAAACGGCGACATATGCGACGCTCTGTAGCATTAAAGAGGCCCGACATCGCAAGGTAGCCACATGGACGATAGCCTGCCCGAACTGGGTGACCTCGAGCGCGAGGTAATGCAACTGGTTTGGGCCAACGCGCCGGTGACGGCCGAGGCGGTGCGCGAAAAGCTTTCCCGTCCGCTCAAGGAATCGACCGTCCGCACCGTGCTGCGGCGGCTGGAAGACAAGGGCTACACCACCCACACGGTCGATGGGCGAACCTATGTCTACCACGCGGCGGAGCCGCGCGGGCAGGTGGCGGCCAAAGCGGTGCAGCGCATCGTCGACTGGTTCTGCAACGGCTCCATCGAAGAGGTCCTGGTCGGCATGGTGGATACCGCCATGCTCGACCAGCGGCAGTTGCGGCTATTGGCCGACCAGGTTGCGAAGGCCAAAGCGAAGGGAGGGAAGAAATGATGCTGGCGATTCTGGCAGAGTCGGCGCTTCGCTCCCTCATTCTCGGAAGCGTCGTGTGGATTGGCTTGAATCTTCTTCGAGTGCGAAATCCGCACGTGCATATGACATGCTGGGTCATGGTGCTGGTGGCGTCGCTGTCGATGCCGCTGCTGATGCACTGGACCACTGTCAGCGTCACGCTGGACGCTTTGCCGGTTGCGGTGCCGGAAGCCCTGTCGCCCGCCCAGAATGCAATGGCGGATCCTTCGACCAGCCCGTTGCTGGAGCCGCTGCGTTCGTCGCCGCCATCGGATCCCGGCATGCCGGTCGCTATCAGCGGCGCGAGCTACGCCGCCGTCAACTGGCTGGCCGTCGCCACCGCCATCTACGCTTTTGTTGCCGGCCTGCTGCTGCTGCGACTGGCGGTCGGCATCTATCTGACGTGGCGCCTGGTGCGCGCCGCAAGGCCGATGAGCGAACCCTGGACCGCCGACTGGAGCGTGCGCGTCAGCAACGTCATCGCCGGTCCCGTCACGTTCGGATCGACCATCCTGCTTCCGCCGCAATGCAGCGATTGGGATGGGCCGAAGCGCCAGGCGGTGCTCGCCCACGAGGGCGCCCATGTCGCCAACCGGGATTTCTATGTCCTGTTGCTGGCCTCGCTCAATCGCGCGGTATTCTGGTTCAGCCCTTTCGCGTGGTGGCACCTGATCCGGCTGGCGGAACTTGCCGAAATCATCAGCGACGCAAGGGCGCTTGAAGTTCTCGAAGACAGGCTGTCTTACGCCGAGATTCTGCTCGATCTCGTGCAGCACGGCCGGCGGGCGCCGGCGGGGCTGGAAATGGCGAGGGCGTGTACGGTCCGCGCCCGCGTGGAGCACATTCTCGCTGCGACCACGGCGCCTGCGAAACTGGGCTGGCGGAAACGAATCTGGACTGCGGCGGCGATCCTGCCGGTCGTCATCGTTTCTGCCGGCAGCATCACCTACACCACGCGACCGCAATCGCCGCCGGCCATTGACGGGGTAGCAGCTGCGACGACGGCGCATGCGCCCGAGCACGTCTCGTTCTATTCATTAGGCCGCGCCTCGATCTTCACCGTTTTCCGGGAAGGCGACGATCTCTTCGGGCAGCTGAGCGGGCAACGAAAACTCCGATTGGCCGCAGCGGGCGATGGAACCTATGCCTACCCGGCGGCGGCGGGCCGGATCACCCTGGCCGTCGGCGCTGACCAACAGCCGGCCGAACCGATGTTGAGCCAGAACGGCCGCGACATGCGCGCCGCGCGGATCGCCGAACTGTCGTGGCAGGGCGTCGAGGCCGATGCACCGCCAGCTCGATTCCTATGTCGGCTGGTACCAGTTGGCGCCGAGCCGCGTGCTCACCGTCACCCGCGACGGCGAACGGCTCTTTGTCCAGGAGACCGGACGGCCGAAATTCGAGGTCAGCGCGCATGGCGCCGATGCCTTTGCCGGCAATCATGATGATCTCGTCATTTTCCTGCGCGATGGCCAGGCCAAGGTGACGCAGGTGCTGCTGCAGGACCCGATGTCCGGCGCCCGGCTCGCGCCGCGGGTCGGCATGCCAGGGCAAAGGCGATCGAAGAGGAATTTGCGCGGCGAATTGCGGAAGTCCCGGATCGATTCAGGGAACAAGCCCCGCTGCCCGGCAGCAAGGAAGCGATCCTGCGAGGGATCGAGGATCTGCGGCGCGGCGCGCCGAACTATGACCGGATGAGTGCATCGCTGGCCGCCAAGATCCGTCGCCAGGCTTCCGAACTGCAGGCGATGTTCAACGCGTTCGGCGCGGTGGAGTCGATCTTCTTTCGCGGCGTCGGGCCCGGCGGCTACGACGTCTATGGCGTGAAGTTCGCCAATGGCTTTGCCGAGTTTCGGCTGCTGCTGGGGGCGGACGGCAAGGCCGACGATGTCCTCTTCCGGGCCGACGGCAATGATGCGCCCGGCGGAGTCGCCGCCTGTTCCAGCGAGCAGGATTTGAGATCCCGGACCGACACCGCGCCGATCCACGTATTGTTCTACAACGCCACCGGCACAGACATCCAGCTGTACAGGCTGGACGCGGAGGGAAAGCGCACGGCCCACGGCACGATCGGCGAGAACATGTCGTCCCCGTTCCTGACCTCTGTCGACAGCCCATGGGTCGTCGCCGACGCTGCCGGGAAATGTCTGGAGATCGTGCTGCCCGGACAGCACACGCGTTTTCACACCGTCGAGGGGACCGCGGCGGATGGTCAGCCGGAGCGCGCGATGTCGCGGCGCACCGCTCCGCTGGCCGGAAGCGAAGAGATGCTGCGCCAGTACATCGAGGCGCTCGGCCGCGGCGAGCCGAATTACGATCGCATGACCGCCGAAGTGGCGGCGCAGACGCGCCAGCAGCTTCCCTTCAACCAGGCCATCCTGGGCCGGCTCGGCGCGCTTGCGCGCCATGTCGTTCCGCGGGGTGACGAACATGGGCAACGACATCTACATGGCCCATTTCGCCAACGGCACCGCGGAATGGCGGATCGGCCTGGTCAAGGACGGCACCATCGGACGAATTGCGCTGGGTCCGCAGTAGGACTGCGCGCCCATCAATTCAGAGTGGTGGACGGATGTCCGCTTCTCTAATCGGCCCTTTGAGGTCAAGCACTTTCAGACTATCCGCCAATGCGGTGTTGATGTCGCTCGCGGGCTCTTGCTTCTCTTCGGAATCGGCACCTGGGCCC
>CAWILG010000056.1:0-115600 GCA_963836765.1 uncultured Alphaproteobacteria bacterium | reverse complement strand
TGATCGCGGGCGGCATCGGCATCACGCCGATCGTCGGCATCGCCAGCGCCTTGCGCCGCCGGACTATCGACGCGCGTCTGCACTATGCGGTGAAGTCGCGCGCGGACGCCGCCTATGTCGACGAGTTGTCGGCGATGTTGGGCGACCGGCTGATCGTTCACGCCGGCGACGAGAACGCGCGGATCAATCTCGACGCCACCTTCGGCGCGTTACCGATTGATGCGATCGCGATCATGTGCGGCCCGATGCGGATGCTGGAGGCGGCGCGGCGCGCCTGGAACGACGCAGGACGCGTGCCGTCTGATCTGCGCTACGAGACCTTTGGCTCGAGCGGGCTGTTGCCGACCGCAGAATTCCGCGTGCGGCTGAAAAATTCGGACACTGAGCTCGTGGTGCCGCAAACCAGCTCGATGCTCGACGTGCTGAATGAAGCGGGCTTCGAGGTGTTGTCGGATTGCCAGCGCGGCGAATGCGGGGTGTGCGCCATCGACGTCGTGGCGACCGAAGGCGAGATCGACCATCGCGACATCTTCTTCAGCGAGCAGCAGAAGCGTGACAATCGCAAGATCTGCCCATGCGTATCGCGCGCGGTCGGCACCGTCACCATCGACACGCTGTACCGGCCCGAGGTGATCGAATTGGCGCGGACGTCATCTTGAGGTGCGAGCCACTTCGGCGAGCCTCGAAGGATGACAGCCACGGTGCGCGCAGCTCATCCTTCGAGGCGCGCAAGAGCGCGCACCTCAGGATGACGGGAGACCGTGCGAGCGCGTCGCCTCGACTTAAAGCCATCAGCCATAGCTGACGTCCAGCCCTACTGCGCGAACTTCACCGCCTCCGGCGCCGCCTTGCCGCGGATCATGTCGGAGGCCTTGTCGGCAATCATCAAGGTCGAGGCGTTGAGATTGGCCGAGATCATCCGCGGCATGATCGAGGCGTCGACCACGCGCAGGCCCTGCAGGCCATGGACCCGCAACTGGTCGTCGACCACGGCCCATTTGGCGTCCGCCGGACCCATCCGGCAGGTGCAGCCGGGATGGAAGGTGGTGGTGCCGCGCTGCGTTGCCGCCGCCAGGAATTCGTCGTCGCGTTGCACATTGGGCCCGGGAAAATCCTCATAGGCGTAATATTGCGACAGCGGGTTCGATGCGAGCAGCCGCCGCGCCAGCTTCATGCCGGCGACCACGACGCGGCGATCGAGTTCCTCGACGAGATAATTGGTCTGGATGATCGGCGGCGCGAACGGATCGGATGAGCGGGCGCGGACATAGCCGCGGCTCTCCGGCCGCTGCTGCCACGACGCGATGGTCATGCCGGGCTCGTCTTCGAGCTGGCCCTGCACGCCTTCCTTGTAGCTTGCCGGTGTGAATGTCAGCTGCAGATCGGAGCTTTCGGTGGTCTCGCCGGAATGCCAGAAGCAATAGACCATGGTCGGCGACAGCGACAACAGGCCGCGCCTTGTGGTGGCCCATTTCAGCGCCTCGACCCACAGGCTCAGGCCGCGCCGGAGTTCGTTGATGGTCTTGATGTTCTTGACGCGCGCGACCGATCGCGGCGCGTAATGATCCTGCAACCCCTCGCCGACGCCGGGCAATGCATGACGCACCTCGATGCCGAGCGATTGCAGCAGCTCCGGCGATCCCACGCCGGACAATTGCAAGAGCTGCGGCGAGTTGTAGGTGCCGCCGGACAGAATCACTTCCTTGTTGGCGCGGACCTCGACCGGCGCGCCGCCCTTGCCGCCTTTGACGTAGCGCACACCGACCGCGCGCTTGCCTTCGAAGATGATGTTGGTGGCGTGGGCATGGGTGCGGACATCAACATTCGGCCGCTTCCGCGCCGGATGCAGGAACGCGGTCGCCGCACTGACGCGCAGGCCGTCTTTAATGGTGCGCTGGGCGTAGGAGACGCCCTCCTGGATCGAGCCGTTGTAATCAGGATTTCGGGGAATGCCGAGGCTGATGGCGCCGGCCATGAAGGCCTCGCACAACGGATCCTGCCAGTCCATCGTGGTGACGGTGAGATTGCCGTCGCGGCCGCGAAAGGTTTCATCGCCCTCGCCGACGCGACGCTCAAGCCGCTTGAAATACGGCAAGATGTCCGGATAGCCCCAGCCGCGATTGCCGAGCTGCGCCCAGGTATCAAAATCCTGACGCTGGCCGCGGTTGTAGATGTGGCCGTTGATCGACGACGAGCCGCCGAGCGTCTTGCCGCGCGGCGCATAGATGCTGCGGCCGCCGGTCCATGGACCTACCTCCTGCTGGTAGGCCCAGTTGACGCTCTTCATGTGGAACGTCTTGATGAAGCCGGCCGGCAGATGGATGTAGGGATGCCAATCCCGGCGGCCCGCCTCCAGCACACAGACGCTGGTGCCGGAATCCTCGCTGAGCCGATTGGCGAGCACGCTGCCGGCGGAGCCTGCGCCGATAATCACATAATCGAACGTTTCCATCGTATCGTTTCTAACGCGGCTTAAAGAACTACCGCGCCTTTTCGTTGAGTTGATAATTGAGGTGCGCCTTCGCCGTCGGCCATTCGCTGGCGATAATGCTGTAGACGACGGTGTCGCGCAACGTGCCGTTCGGCGCGATCGAGTGGCTGCGCAAAATGCCGTCCTGCTTGGCGCCGAGGCGCTCGATGCCGCGGCGACTCTGGTGATTGAAGAAATGGGTTCGGAACTCGACCGCAATGCAATCAAGGTTCTCGAAGGCGTGCGTCAGCAGCAGCAATTTGCACTGGGTATTGACGCCGCTGCGCTGCACACGCCTGGCGTACCAGGTCGAGCCGATCTCGACCCGGCGGTTCGGCGTATCGACGTTCATATAGGTCGTCATGCCCGCGATTTTGCCGCCGGCATCGAACACCGTCCACGGCAGCATCGATCCCGCCGCCTGCAGGCCCAGCCGGCGGTCGATTTCCTTGGCCATGCCCTCGGCGGTCGGGACGGAGGTGTACCAGAGTTTCCAGAGCTCGCCGTCCTTCACGGCCTCGGTCAACCCGTCGCAATGATCCTGCGACAGCGGCTCGAGCCGTGCATGCGTGCCGCGAAGGGTAACCGGTTCAAGCCAGGGCATTCAAAACTCCGTTCTCACCGCGTCATTGCGAGCGAAGCGAAGCAATCCATTCTCTCCCACGCGTGGCGGCATGGATTGCTTCGCTTCGCTCGCAATGACGCGGATAGTAATCGTTTCCACTATCACTTATTCAAAAAATTCAGCGCCAGCCCGGGCCGCGCCCAGTCCATCGCGATCAACTCGCCCTTGCCCGACAGCGTGATGTAGGCGGTCTTCAGCTCCGGCCCGCCGAAGGCGATGTTGGTGGTGACGCGGTCGCCGGTCGGCACCTGCTCGACGAGAGCGCCATCGGGCGCGATCACGGAGATGCAGCCCGAGATCAGCGTCGCGACGCAGACATTGCCTGATGCTTCGACCGCGAGCGAATCGAACATCTGGTAGCCGCCGAGGCCCGCGATCGGCTTTCCGCGTTCGCCGCGATAGATCACGTCGCGCGGCTTTACGGTGCCGGGCGCGGAGAGATCGTAGGCCCACAGCCGCGCCGTCGGCGTCTCCGCAATGTAGACGGTGGTCTCGTCCGGCGACAGCCCGATACCGTTGGCGGGCAGCACGCCATGCATGCCTTCGACGATCTCCTTCATGCCGGGCTTCAGGTAATAGAACGCGCCGACATCCATGTCGCGGGCGCGCCGCTTGCCGAGATCGGAGAACCAAAGCCCGCCATGCTTGTCGAACACCAGATCGTTCGGCCCCCGCAACGGATGCTCGCCGCATTTGTCGATGACGGTTTCGATCTTGCCGCTTTGCAGATCCACCCGCTGGATCGAGCCGCCGAGATAGTCGTCAGGCTGCGGGCCCGGCATGATCATCTTGCCCGTGGGAATCCAGCTGAACCCGCCATTGTTGCAGATGTACATCTTGCCGTCCGGCCCAAGTGCGGCGCCATTCGGCCCGCCGGGAATTTGCGCAACGACTTCCTTGCGTCCATCTGGATAGACCCGCGTCAGCCGCCTGCCGCGGATTTCGACCAGCACGACCGATCCGTCCGGCATCACCACCGGCCCCTCCGGAAACTCCAGATCGGTAGCGAGAACGCGAACATTGGCCATGAAATCCTCCCGGCTTGCTTGTGGCTGCAGGCGGATTTTAGGCTCGATCCCGCACGCGCAACTTCGATTGCGCATGGTTATGGCAAAGTCGCTGTGGCTTGCCAAGCAAGGGCGGGGGCACAGGTGGCGCAGGGCAGCCCTGCGGCGACCGAGGTCCGTAGGATGGGTAGAGCGAAGCGAAACCCATCAATTGCAGCGCAAAGGGGCGATGGGTTTCGCGAAGACGCTCTACCCATCCTACAGACCGTCCCTACTCCTTCACCGGAATCCAGATCTCCAGCCCGCCATTGCCGGTGAGCGGATCGAACTTCTCGTCGTAGCGCTCGAAGTTCGGCGCGTCGGCGGCCTTCATGCCTGACACCGGCAGCCAGTGATTCCAGATCGTGTTGACGGTGCGGCGAATGGTCGAGATGTGCTCGGAGTGGGTGAACACCGCGTATTTCTGTTCGGGAATCCGCACGCGGGAGAATTCGCGCGGCAGGTCGGAAAAATCGGCGACCTCGACGCCGGCGATGTAGTCGAAATTTCCGGCATCGTCGCCGTTGCAGCAGACGCCGTAGGCCACCTTCCCGATCCGGCCGGGGATATCGTCCGACCGACTGGTGAAAGCGCTGCCACTGGTTGGGAATGCCGGCGCCGCTGGTTGTCGTGGGTGATGCGTTCGCCGATGCCGGCGACGAGCATCGGCTTGCTGGTTTCGAAACGCGGCGGCTTGAGATGATCGAGTGCGGTTGAATCCATCACGATCGGCTCCTGAAGCTTGAGTTGATCCAGGCACGTCGGAGCGCGGACCGTTTCGGGCGTGATCCCGAAATGGTCGCGGAACGCGCGGGTGAATGCTTCGTGAGAGCCGTAGTCCGCATCCAGCGCGAGGCTGAGAATGTCGGGCGCGCCGTCGGCGAGCGCGCGCGCCGCCTCGCTGAGACGGCGGGCGCGCACATAGCGCATGACCGAAAATCCGGTCGCGGCGGCGAACGCCCGCACCATGTGGAAGCGCGAGACGCCGGCGACGCCGGCGATCTCGTCGAGCGTCAGCGGCTGAGCCAGATGGCTTTCGATGTACCAGAGCGCTTTCTGGGCTGGATTCATGGACGACGGCTTTCGTTCGAAGCGCGCCCATCATGCCGGTTTGCGCCGCGCTTCATTTGACAGTCCTTGCTCCGATCCCCGCACGCGCCGGAACCGCCGCCGTTCCGCCATGCGGAAATTGCCAGCGCTGGTAACATGTTCCCAATCGTGCATACTGCCATCCTGCATTGATCCGACGGCTCACCAAGCTGCCCCATAATGAAGACTGCATGAGCCTCGGCCAGCACGTCAGGGAGGACGATGATGCACTACCGTGTCTTGAGCCATGCCACATCCGTAGCGCTTGCGGGACTTCTGGCCGTCGCGGTCGCAAGTGCCGCCAACGCCCAGAAGAAATACGATCCGGGCGCGACCGATACCGAGATCAAGATCGGCAACATCATGCCCTATTCGGGCCCTGCGTCCGCCTATGCCACGATCGGCAAGACCGAAGCGGCCTATTTCAACAAGCTCAATTCCGAAGGCGGCATCAACGGCCGCAAGATCAACTTCATCTCCTATGACGACGGCTACAGCCCGCCGAAGACGGTCGAGCAGGCGCGCAAGCTCGTCGAGTCCGACGAGGTGCTGCTGATCTTCAATCCGCTGGGCACGCCGGGCAACACCGCGATCCAGAAATACATGAACGCCAAGAAGGTGCCGCAGATCTTCGTCTCGACCGGTGCGGCCAAATGGAACGATCCGAAGAACTTTCCCTGGACCATGGGCTGGCAGCCCAACTACCAGACCGAAGCGCGGATCTATGCCGCCTACATCCTGAAGAACTATCCCGGCAAGACCATCGGCGTGCTCTATCAGAACGACGATTTCGGCAAGGACTATGTCATCGGGCTGCGCGAAGGCCTCGGCGACCAGGCCAACAAGCTGATCGTCGATCGAAACCTCCTACGAGACCTCGTCGCCGACGGTGGATTCGCAGGTGGTGCAGATCAAGGGCGCCAACCCCGACATCTTCATCAACATCGCGACGCCGAAATTCGCAGCGCAGGCGATCAAGAAGATCGGCGAGCTGGACTGGCATCCGGTCCACTTCCTCACCAACGTGTCGGTGCTCGATCGGCGGCGTGATGAAGCCGGCCGGCTACGAGAACGAGCCAGGGCATCCTCAGCGCGGCCTATCTGAAGGATCCCAAGGATCCGGAGTGGAAGAACGATCCGGCCATGAACGAATGGCGGGCGTTCATGACCAAATGGTATCCCGAAGGCGACCAGGACGACGCCTCGACCGTGTTCGCCTATGGCGTTGCCAAGGGCATCGAGCAGGTGCTGCGGCAGTGCGGCGACGATCTCACCCGCGAGAACGTCATGAAGCAGGCGGCCAACCTGAATTTCGAGATCGGCATCTACCTGCCGGGCACCAAGATCAAGACCAGCCCGACCGATTTCGCCCCGCTCGAGCAGCTTCAGATGATGCGGTTCAAGGGCGAGACCTGGGAACGTGTTCGGGCCGGTGATGAGCGGCGAGAAGAACTCGTAGGGCATTCGCTCCGATCGTCTTGGCGCGCCCAAGTCATCGGGGCGCGCCAAGTTCATTTGGAACCATCCTTTGCCGGCGCCGCATCCTTCGCCGGCGGCGCGTCGGCCTTCTTCTTCAAATCCTCCGCCGTCTTCTTCTGCGCCGTCTGCAGATCGTCGACGATCTTCTGCAGGCCGGCGAGCGCGCTCTTCAGCGCTTCGATCTGCCGGTTGGCGGCATCGAGTTTCTGCTGATGGTCGAGCGTAAGCTTGGCGATCGTCTTCTGCAGGAAGTCGACATTGCTTTGCAGGCAACTGGTGCGCCGCTCCATGGTCTTTTCGACCGTGCAGATTTCGATGCCGGGAACGTCCTGCGCACGCGCGCTTCGCGGTGAAATGGGGCAGCAGCAATGCCAGCGGCGGCAAAAACAGTCCGGGCGATCATCAAATCCTCATTCAAAAAAACTATGCATCACGGCAAATTGCTCGAAGCCGCGCGCGGCGCCAGAGATACCACACTGATACCTCATTCGGGCGCTGTGGTTTGGTGGATTATTGGCAATAGACTTTTGGCCGTGGAACTCAAGCCCGTGTTTGCGGGTCCCGGCAACGGAGAATGATGCGATGGCAACGCGCGAAAAGCGGATGGCACAATTCGACGGCAGCGGCGAACCGCCGCCGGACCAGCCGGTGGAAGTGCTTTGCGAGGATCACAGCGGCACCTATCAGTTGCCGTTCGCCTGCCGCTTTATCGATGGCCAATGGCGCAATGAGAGGACCGGCGGCGCCGTCGAGGCGACGGTGATTGGCTGGCGGCTGCCCCGCCTCAAACAGCAGGCACATCCCGGACAGCTCGCCGCATTGTGTCAAAATGCGACGGAAATGCGCGCGCGTCTTAAGGTTCGGAACGCGGACGGAACGAAGCGCGTCCGAATCAGCGGTTGAGCGCCGTACTCCGTTGTTCACGGCTAGATGTCGGCCACAGTCCGAGGCGGCGCACCACATCCAGCACCACGACAACCGGCCGCAGCCAGCGGCCGACGACAAAGGTTAATTCCTCTGGCGATGACATCGCCGTCACTTCCACGGCGTCGGCGGCGGCACGCTGTCGACGGCCGGCGGCACATCGACGGTCTTGAAGTCGGCGGGACTGACGATTTCCAGATACTCCATGTCCTCCGAGTAATCGTAGAGGTAGTGCGTGATGCCCGGCCGCTGATGCACGACGTCGCCGGCCTGCACCAGGGTCGGCTTGTCCTCGTACATGAAGCGCGCCCAGCCCTTGGTCATGATCACGATCTGGAAATCGCACAAATGCTTGTGCCAGCCGGTGCCTTCCTCGGGCGGCAGTTCCGGGTTGGCCTTGACCAGATGGCAAATCACCTGGCCGCCGGTGGCGTCGGCGATGCCGAGGTCGCGATACAGGAAGAAGTCGCGCAGACCTCCCTCCCTTGAATTCGGTATCGGTCGGTTTGACGTGGGAGAATTTGCTGACGATGGCGTGCTGATTCATTGAAGCCTCCACGGTTCTCGTTGGCGAGATCGCGGCTCAGCTCAGGCGTCCAAATTTTCGGCAGCGTCGCATCGTCGCGTTCACGGCTGCATGGCGCCATGCGAAATTCGCGCCAGCCGCGCTGCACTGCGGCGATTTTGACGATCGCCGCCGCAAAGCCGCCGAAGCGTTTGGCGAGAAGCCGGAATCCGAGTTGAGCGATTGTCTGCGACCCGGCGACGGAGGCGGCGTTCCCGTCTTCGACAGCACCGGCTTTAAGCAAATCCTGCCCGATGCTTGAGCCCGTCAAACGGGCACAGCGCTGGGCGCATTGCCTAATATTCGACCTCGAGCTCCTCGATGTCGGCCGGCTCGGCCTTGGCGGCCTCGATCCACTCCTGCATTTCCGGGCATGGCCATGATCGTCCTGGCATAGGCCGCAAGCTTCGCCTCGAGCTTCACGTCATAGGTCATGAAGCGGGTCACGACGGGCGCATACATGGCGTCCGCCATGGTGCGTTCGCCGAACAGAAACGGCCCGCCCGATTGCGCCAGGCATTCGCGCCAGATGGTGCAGACCCGGTCGATATCGGCCTGCGCCCGCGACCAGATCTTGAAGCCGGGGAAATGGCCCTTCAGATTGACCGGCAGCGACGCCCGCAGCGTCGTGAATCCGGAGTGGATTTCACCGCAAATCGAGCGGCAATGCGCGCGCTGGATGCGGTCCGCCGGCAGCAGGCCGGCGTCAGGCATGATCTCGTTGAGATACTCCGCGATCGCCAGCGTGTCCCAGACGGTAGCGCCGTCGTGCCGCAGGCACGGCACCAGGATCGATGACGACAACAGCAGGATTTCAGCCCGCGCCGACGCATCGTCGGGGGCGGTGACGACCTCCTCGAATTCCAGTCCGGAGAATTTCGTCAGCAGCCAGCCGCGCAGCGACCATGACGAGTAGTTCTTGCTGCTGATGGTCAGTGTTGTTTTCGCCATATGGCCCTTCCCTCACGCCTGAACGTCGCTGCGCCAAGCGGGCACGGCCGCTCGCCCGATGGTTCGCGGCCGGTGCCCAATGCCCAATGCTACCGCCAGTTCACGCAGCAAGCCACGTGCCAGTTTACGAGGCCGTTGGACCCCGCTCTTGGCTTCGATATTGCATGGCAATGGGGAAGGGGCGGATCGGAATGAAATCAATGATGTACCAGGCGTATCAGAACCACATGGACCTCACGGCGCCATGGCGGACGGGAGCCGCCGCCGCGCTGAAATATCTCAACCTCGTGCCGCAGGGCGTCTCCGACAAGGTGTTCGGGCGGCTGGCGGCGGCGCTCGAACTGATCTCGCGCTCCTCGCTGACCTACGCGCGCCCGGCCTACGGCATCGACAGCGTGATGGTCGGCAACAGGGCGTTGAAGGTGGACGAAGAAGTCACCTTCTCGACGCCGTTCGGCTCGCTGTTGCGTTTCAAGAAGGTGAATTCGCCGGAGCAGCCGCGGCTGTTGCTGGTGGCGCCGATGTCGGGCCATTTCGCGACGCTGTTGCGCGGCACCGTGAAGACGCTGCTGCAGGATCACGACGTCTACATCACCGACTGGCACAATCCGCGCGACATTCCGCTCGATGCCGGGCCGGTTCGGCCTCGAGGATTACACCGACCATCTGATCACCTTCCTGGACAAGATGGGCCCGCGCTCGCACATGGTGGCGATCTGCCAGCCCTCGGTGTCGGCGCTCGCGGCGGCCGCGGTCATGTCCGAGGACAATCATCCGGCGCGGCCGGCGACGCTGACCTTGATGGCCGGACCGATCGACACCCGCATTCAGCCGACCAAGGTCAATGACTTCGCCAAGAGCAAGCCGATCAAATGGTTCGAGGAAAACCTGATCAACTACGTGCCGTTCCAGTGCAAGGGCGCGTTCCGGCAGGTCTATCCCGGCTTCGTGCAGCTCACGGCCTTCGTGTCGATGAATCTCGAGCGCCACATCAAGCAGCACATCGATCTCGCCCAGCATATCGCCAAGGGCGAGAAGGAAAAGGCCGAAATCATCAAGACCTTCTACGACGAATATTTCGCCGTGATGGATTTGCCGGCGGAGTTCTACATCGAGACCGTGCGCGACGTGTTCCAGGAGCATCTGCTGCCACAAGGCAAGCTGATGCATCGCGGCCGGCCGGTGACCCGGCATCGATCAAGCGCATGGGCCTGATGACGGTCGAAGGCGAGAAGGACGATATCTGCTCGATCGGCCAGACGCTGGCGGCGCAAGACCTCTGCACCGGCGTGCGCGCCTATCGCAAGGTGCACCACATGCAGGCCGGCGTCGGCCATTACGGTGTGTTCTCAGGCCGGCGCTGGAATAACGATATTTATCCGCTGCTGCGGGATTTCGTGCACGTCAATTCGTGAGAGCGAAGAGTTTCGCTTCCCTTCACCTCTCCCATTGGGAGAGGTCGGATCGCGCAGCGATCCGGGTGAGGGGCTAAGCTCTATCGAAAGACCGTACTCCCTCTCCCCATGGGAGAGGGAGCGCACCGCCGTTGCCGCGCGTCTGTCGGATCGAGCCTGGGCTAGTATCTATTTGCAAGGTAGCATAAGTCTCCGAATTCAAGGGCGCCCGTTCAAGAGCCGTCCCGGGAGGATCGACTAATGAGACCAGTATCGACCTGTTTCCGCGCGCTCGCGCTCGGCTTCGTCGCCACCCTCGCGCTGTCAGGCGCCGTCCGCGCCGCCGAGGTCCGGGTGATGATCTCGGGCGGATTGACTGCGGCCTATAACGCGCTGATCCCCGAATTCGAGCGCACGACCGGCAACAAGGTGCTGACCGCGTTCGGCCCGTCGATGGGCACGACGGCCAACGCGATCCCGGTTCGGCTGGAGCGCGGCGAGCCCGCCGACGTCCTCATCATGGTCGGCTATGCGCTCGGCGACCTCATGAAGCAGGGCAAGGTCGTCGCCGACAGCCGGGTCGATCTCGTCAAATCGCCGATCGGCATTGCGGTGAAATCGGGCGCGCCGAAGCCGGACATCAGCTCGGCGGACAGCATCAAGCGCGCCCTGCTGGCGGCGAAATCGATCGCCTATTCCGACAGCGCCAGCGGCGTCTATGTCTCGACCGAGATGTTCGCAAAACTCGGTATTGCCGACCAGATGAAGGACAAGGCCCGGAAGATTCCGGCTACGCCTGTCGGTGAAATCGTCGCCCACGGCGACGCCGAGATCGGCCTCCAGCAGATCAGCGAATTGAAACCCGTCGCCGGCATCGACATAGTCGGTCCGCTGCCCGAGGAGTTGCAGAAGATCACGGTGTTTTCGGCCGGGATCGCCACGGTCTCCAAGGAGCCGGACGCCGGCAAGGCGCTGATCAAGTTCCTCGCCTCGCCCGCCGCCCGCGACACCCTCGTCAAGAGCGGTCTCGATCCGATCCCGTCGAGTGCCACGAACTGATTTTTGTTTGACGCGTTACTTCGTCTGCGTCCGGATCGGGTTGTCCTTCAGCCCGTTATTGTCATAGGCCTTGCGCAGCGTGCCGTTGGTGGTCGCATCCGTCATGAATTTGGCGGCAAAGGCTGCGGCCAGCGGATGGTTCAACGGCACCGCGACCGCGGTGACGGTCTGCTTGAAGGTTTCGTCCAGCACGCGGGTGCCCGGAATCTTCTTCGCCATGGCATTGAGCTGGTCGCGCGACAGCGCGAACGCGTCGATCTCGCCGCTCTTGAGCAGGGCGAAGATCTCATCATAGGTCTGATAGCCCGTGACCTTGGCGTTCTTCAGATGCGAGATGGCGCCGCGCATCGTGGTGGTGCCATTAACGGCCGCGACCTTCATGCCGGGCTGGTCCAGAGTCTGGAAATTCGTCGCCGTCGACCCCGCCTTGACGATGTAGGTCGCATCCGCGACCTCGTAGATCGGCCCGAACGACATCTTTGTTTCACGCTCCGCGTCCTGCGGCAGGAAGGTGACGTCCCAGGCACCGCTCGAAGCGGCGTCCGTGATCTTTCCGGAATTCGAGTAAGCGACATACTCGACGGGTACGCCGAGTTGCGCCGCCATTTCCTTGCCGAGGTCGACCGGCACGCCGGTATAGACCCCAGCTTCGTTCTTGTTGGACCAGTAGGCGCCGCCGGCAGCACTGATTCCGATCGCCACCCGCAGCTTGCCGGTCGGCGCGATTTGGTCTTTCAAGGCATCGGCGCTTGCAGACCCGGCCATCATCATGGCTCCCAAGACGAGGCTGGCGATCAGCGGCAATTGACTGGACATCGGTTTCTCCCATCGGCCCTTGTTGTTCAGCGGGCCTTCACCGGCCATTTTGGTCGATTGCGGGAAGCGTTGAAACCCCCATTCCCGATCGATCCGATAAATTTATCGGAGCCACGAAGCTGGAATATCCGCGCGCCGGTTATTTTTGCCAGCGCGCCTGAGCCTATTTCTGGAATTGCGGGATGTCCGACTTTGCGCCCCATTGGCAAAACCCACTGGGGTCGGAGGGAAGCTGACGTTCGCGATAGAGCAGTTCGTCGGCGATCGACTTCACCCCCGAGGAATATTCGAACACCATGCCATCGGGCCCCCCGAAATAGAGAAAGCGGGCCGATGAGGACGGATGCCGTCCCGGGCCGAATGTTATCGGGATGCCCCTCTCCTTCAGGAAATGGTAGGAGCGCATTACGTCGTCGCCGGTTTCGACCTGGTGGTTGATATGCTGGATCCCGGCACCGGCAGACGGAAACAACGCGATCGAGTGATGCACCTCATCGATGCGCAACAGCGGGGCATCGCCGATGCGGTCGGAGACGCGCGCGTTGCAGACTTGGGTCCAGAACCGTTCATCGCGGATCACGTCCGACGAACAAAGGCCGACATGACTGAAGCCGGTAATCCCTGCGTCGCGGCTACCGTGGTAGCGCCTGCTGGAATGCGCGGGCCGATAGACGAGTTCAATGCCGTTACCGCTGGGGTCCTTGAAAGCAATGAAGCCTTTGACGCGGCGCGCCGCGGCCTCGCTTTCGGTGCCAGCCCTGACAGCATGCCCAAGCCGCTCCAGCTCGGACGCCGCCGCGCCCAAATCATCCTTGTTGCGGACCTCAAAAGCGACCGCCTGATCGGCGGGATTGCCTTCGAAATAGCAGAGCGTGTGCTCGCGAGCGTCGGACTTGAAGCAAACCGTCCCTTTGCGATGCCCGGAAATTTCCAGGCCGAGATAGTCGACGGCAAACCGCGTTGCCCCACCGAGGTCGCGCGTACCGAGCCTGACATAGCTCACGTTAAGCAGGCGGATCATGCATCACTCCCTTTTCGCGCCAGTCAGCAAAATTCGGGAACATGGCTCTCGCTGCCCCAGGCGCAGAATGACGACCGGGTGCGGGAAAACTGACGCGGCCGATGGCCGGCCTCGTCCGTGATATCGTCCCCCTCCGCGACGAAAGAGAACAGCATCTCATCGGGACCGGCAAAGGTCAGGAATAGCTGGTTCGAAGCCGGACGCCGCCCGGGGCCGTGCACGATCTTCACCTGCGCCTGCTGCAGAAAGTAATTGTTCCGCATCAGGAGATCGACGTTCTCGACCCCGAATTCGATCGCAAGAATCCCGCTGCCCGCCGATGGGTAATAAGCGAGCCGATGGTGGGCCTGGTCGAACCTGAGAAATGACGCCTCGCCGATCCAATCGCTGACGCGGCCGTTGAACAGCGTCGTCCACAGCGCCTCGCACGCGGGTACGTTCTGGCTGCGGAGTGCGACGCCCTTCAAGCCAACGATACCGGCATCACGCGGCGGGAAATAACGCCAACTCGAATGCAGCGGCCTCAGGACGAGTTCGATCGTATTGCCGCCGGGATCGCGAAAACTCGCCAGCGCGCGCACTTTGCGCGCCGCGCATTGCTGTTCCGTGCCAATGGCGGCTTCGATACCGTGCTGCGACAACTCCGCGACGGCAGCGTCGAATTGGGCCTGGCTGTGTATCTCGAAGCCAACGGCTCTTTCCGTGGGTTCACCGAGGAAGAAGACCAGTGTGTGATCGCGCATGTCGGAGCGAAAGTAGGCGGCTTCATCGCTCCTGTCGACCAGTTGCAGGCCAAGCATGCGCTCGGCGAAATCGACAGCGGCCGGAAGGTCGCGCGTCCCGAGGCGAACGTATCGAAGCTGGTCGATCGCGATCATGGTTTGCACGTCCCTCGGAGGCTCCGGCGAAGCCCCGCAGGGCGAGGCTTCGTCGTCGGGATGGTCCGGACTATTTGTTCGCAAGCTTGGTCGGATCGTTGACCGCCCTGAAGGTCTCGAATTCGACGCTGTACAGCGCGCCATCGACCTTCTCGACCCGGCGAATGTAGATGTCCTGAACCACGTCGCGGGTCTTCGGATCGATCGACATCGGGCCGCGCGGGCTTTCCCACGCCATTCCCTTCATGGCTTCCACGAGCGCCGGGCCGTCGGTCTTGCCTTCGGTCTTCTTCAGCGCCTGATAGATCAGGTGCATGCCGTCATAGGCGCTGACGCTGATGAAGTTCGGCCGCACATTGGCATTGGCCTTCTGGAAGGCGGCGACATATTCCCTGTTCATCGCCGAGGGGTGATGGGCGGAATAGAAGCCGGCGGTCACGGTGCCGATCATGGCGTCGCTCATGCCCGGCAGATCTTCGTCGTCGGCGATATCGCCGGGACCGATCAGCTTGATGCCCGATTTATCCAGCCCGCGTTCGACGAATTGCTTGGCCAGGATCGCGGCCTGGCTGGCGGGAACGAACACGAAGAGCGTATCGGGATTGCCGTCGCGGGCGCGCTGCAGGAACGGCGCGAAGTCGGGATTCGCCAGGGGCACCTTGAGCGCTTCCACGATCTCGCCGCCGGCCTGCGTGAAGGTCGCGGAAAATACCCCGGATGCCTCGTGCCCCGGCGCCCAGTCGGAGGAGATGATGGTGGCGCGCTTCGACCCGTTCTTCGCCGCCCAGTTGGCGAGTACGCTCGCCTGCTGGGCGTGGGTCCAGCTGGTGCGGACAAAATAGGGCGACCGTTCGGTGACGATCGAGGTCCCGGACACCATGACCACCGTTGCGGTCTTGCTCTCGTTGACCAGGGGCGCAATGGCCAGCACGTTCGGCGTCAGGCCACCGCCGAGGATGGCGACCTTGTCCGAGACGATCAGTTCCTGGGTTATCCGCTTCGAATTGTCGGGAACGCTGGCGTCGTCCCGGACGACCAGTTCGATCTTGCGCCCGGCGACCATGTCGCCGTGCTGCGCCATGTAGAGCCGGGCGCCGGCGACGGCCTGTTTTCCGACCGGGCCCAAAACCCCGGTGAGCGGCATCACCAGCCCGATCTTGATGGTCTCTTGCGCTGCAACGTCGCCGGCGAACAACGCGACGGCCAGGGCCGACGCAGCAAATAAATGAAAAGATTTCCTGAGCATGACCGCCTGCCTCCCTCAGTATCGATTGTTAATGAGGCACGCTTAGGCGTATTTTCTCATATGCGGCAGCCGCAAGATTGCGTCGCGCGAAGTCAAGAGTGAATAGCTCATGTTTGACTGGGACGATCTTCGGCATTTCCTGGCGGTGGCCCGCCATGGCAGCACGATCGCAGCCGCGAAGGCGCTCAATCTCAGCCAGTCGACCGTTCACCGGCGGCTGGCCGAATTGGAAAAGCGCATCGGGCGCAACGTCGTGATCCGGCATGCGACCGGCTACCGGCTGACCGAGTTCGGCACCGAGCTGCGGCCCTGGGCCGAACAGGTCGAAAAAGCGATCGGCTCGCTCGAGCGCTATCTGGTTGCCGCCGACGAAACGCCGACCGGCTCGGTTCGGGTGACCTGCTCGGAGTTCATCGGCTACCGATTGATGCAGTCGCCGCTGCTTGAGACCTTTCACCGCCGTCATCCCGGCCTGCGGGTCGAACTCATCATGAGCGACCACTTCCTCGATATCGCCAAGGGCGAAGCCGATGTGGCGATACGCGCCGGCGTCCCGAACGAGGAGGCGCTGGTGGGACGCAAGATTGCCGATGTGCCCTGGGCGCTTTATTGCAGCCGCGGCTACCTCGAGCGTCACGGCCGGGTCGAACGGGTCGAAGATATCGCCGGGCATTCGGTGATCGAGCTTCGATGGCGACATCAGGGATCACCACGCCGCGAAATGGCTTCGGTCGGTCGCGCCCGACGCGCGGGTGGTGGCCCGAAGCAATACCGTGCCGGGACTGCTGATGACCGTGAAATCCGGCGCGGGCCTGGCGCCGCTACCCGTGCCGCTGGCGATTCGCGAGACCGACCTTGTTTCGGTGCTGGGCCCGTTACCCGCGCTCTACTCGCCGATCTACCTGCTGACACACCCCGACCTCCGGCATATGCCGCGGGTCCGCGCATTCTTCGATTTCATCATCGCGGAGATCGACAGCGTGCGCCCGGTGCTGACCGCCGGCAACTAGTTCTGTCCGGTCAGATCAGTGCGCCACCAATGGACAGCCGCTGTCGGCCAGCGAACGGAACGCCTGGTTGCCCGGGATCACGCCCAGGATCTTGTAATAGTCCCAGGGCTTGGTCGACTCCGACGGCGTCTTTACCTGGGCAAAATACATGTCGTGGACCATCCGGCCGTCTTCCCGGACGCGGCCGTTCCGGGTGTAGAAATCGTTCACCGGGATCTCGCGCATCTTGGCCATCACCGCCTTCGCCTCATCGGTGCCGGCGGCGGCGATCGATGTGAGGTAGTGACGGACGGCCGAATAGGTCGCAGCCTGCGCCATGGTCGGCATTTTGCCGTGCCGCTCAAAGAATCGCTTCGACCAGGCCCTGCTCTCGTCGTTGCGATCCCAGTAGAACGCGGTCACGAACTTCAGCCCCTGCGCGGCCTTCAGTTCCATGCTGTGAACGTCCGAGATGAACACCAGCAGGGAGACCATGGTCTGGTTTTTGGTCAGTCCGAACTCGTTCGCCTGCTTGACGGCGTTGACCATGTCACCGCCAGAGTTGGCGAACGCCACCACCTTCGCGCCGGACGCCTGCGCCTGAAGCAGGTAGCTGCTGAAGTCCGACGTACTCAGCGGATGCCGCACGCTGCCGAGCACCTTGCCTCCTGCAGCCAGCACCGCGCTGGTCGCGTCCGCCTCCAGCGAATGGCCGAACGCATAATCGACGGTGATGAAGAACCAGGTGTCGCGGCCTTCCGCCACGATCGATTTGGCGAGGCTGGTCGTGAGCGCATAACTGTCGTGGACCCAGGAGGCCTCGGTCGGCGTACAGCCCTTGCCGGTGAAAGCCGTGCTCCCGACCGCGCCGGCGATGACGACCCGGTTGTGGTCGGCGGCGAGCTGCTCGACCGCGAGCGCCACCGCGGAGTTGTCAAATCCGATCGCCATGTCGACGGCGCCGGTTTCGAACCAGCGCCGCGCCACGGCCACCCCGATATCGGCCTTGTTCTGGTGGTCGGCGAAAATGATCTCGACAGGCTTGCCCAGTACGGTACCGCCGGCGTCCTCGACGGCCATCCGCGCGGCGACGACTGAACCCTGCCCGCCCAGATCAGCGTAGAGGCCGGACTGGTCGTTGAGCACGCCAATCCTGACGACGTCGTCGGAAACCTGCGCCTCGGCCGCCGGCATGCCCAAGCCGGCGACCATCAAGGCTGACATAACGGCGAACTGCAATCGCACGGCGTTTCCCTCCAGGATCTTTGCCCGGTTTGTGAACCTAGCTTACACCGCATCGAGCGTACAGCGATGCCCCCGCCAGCGCCGAAGACCCGTCCTCATGAGCCTATCCGACGCATCAGCCGGCCGCTATCGTACGCAAGAATTGGGAGCAGAAGCGCGCGCTCATGAACAAGTCCAGTTTCGATGCGGAATTCGATGTCGTGGTGGTCGGTGCGGGCTCGGCCGGCTGCGTATTGTCGGCGCGGTTGACGGAAAATCCAACCGTGTCGCTGTGCGTCATCGAGGCCGGCGGGCGCGATCGCAATCCCTGGATTCACATTCCGATGGGCTTTGGCAAGCTGGTCCCGGATCCGAAGATGAACTGGGGCTACCAGCCCGAGCCCGGCCTCGGCGGCCGAACGGTGAACTGGCCGCGCGGCAAGGTTTTGGGCGGCTCCGGATCGATCAACGGCCTGGTGTTTCTGCGCGGCGCACCCAGCGACTACGACGAATGGCAGCGGCTCGGCGCGCAGGGCTGGAGCTACAGTGACGTGCTGCCCTATTTCAAGCGGATGGAGCACCGCGTCGACGGCGCCGACCAATGGCGCGGCACCGGCGGCCCGATGACAGTCTCGAACATCAAACGCCCGTCGAAGGCGGCGAAGGCCTTTGTCGAGGCCTGCGAGCGGCTGCAATATCAGCGCAACCTCGATTTCAACGGCGAGCGCATCGACGGCATCGGCTTCGCCCCGCTCAATGTCCACAATGGCTGGCGCCGCTCGACGGCTGTCGGCTATCTCAAGCCCAACCTCAGCCGGAAGAATCTCGAGCTGATGACCAAGACCCGCGTCCGCCGCATCCTGTTCGACGGACGCGGCGCCGTCGGCGTCGAAATCGAACGTGACGGCCAGATCCAGCGCATCGGCGCGCGGCGCGAGTTGGTGCTTTCGGGCGGCGCGATCAATTCGCCGGTGCTGTTGCTCGCCTCCGGCATCGGTCCGGCCGCGGAACTGGCGGCGTTCGGCATCGACGTGACATGCGATCTCCCGGGAGTTGGCAAGAATTTGCAGGACCATTACCAGTCGAGTTTTACGTTCAAGACCAACGCGACCGACACGCTGAACGAGGCCGTGATGAGCCCGGCCAAATCAGTGAAGCTCGCGCTCGAATGGCTGCTGCGGGGATCGGGACAACTCGCGGTTGGCGCGACCGAAGCGACATTGTTTGCGAAATCGAGCCCCTCCGAGCCGGTGCCTGACATCCAGTACCAGTGCCTCAATTTCTCGTCGGACGGGTTGCAGAACGGCTTGCATCGCTGGCCGGGATTTTCCTTCATCTTCAGCGTTTGTCGGCCAAAGAGCCGGGGTGAAATCACGCTACGCGACGCCGAGGGCCGCACGCCGCCGCACATCCGCGCCAATTACCTGACCGATCCCGACGATATGCGCATCATGTTGGCGGGCTTTCGCATCGCCCGCCAGATCGTCGCGACCGAACCGTTCAAGTCGCTGGTGATCGAACAGGTCAGGCCCGGTCCGGACGTCCTCAGCGACGAGCAGATCGCCGACTACGTCCGCAAGGTCGGTTCGACCGTCTATCATCCCTGCGGCACCTGCCGGATGGGCGAAGATGAAGGCGCCGTGGTCGATAGCCAGCTCCGTGTTCGCGGCATCGACCGCTTGCGCGTCGCCGACGCCTCGGTGATGCCCGCCATGCCGTCGCCGAACATTCATCCGGCGACGATCATGGTCGCCGAGAAGAGCTCCGACATCATTGCCAGATCGCTGATGAATTGAACGCGATCAATTCACCTGCGCGGCCGGGACCTTGATCTCGGTCGGCAGGATGATCGCGGCCACGATGACCAGAAGACAGAGCGCGCCGAAGGCGTGCAGCATGGTGACGAAACCGCCCTGCTCGTACAGCCAGGCCACCAGGCCGACCGAGGCGCCCGCTGCGGTAAAGCCGATGAAATAGCGCACCGAGTAGGCCCGCGAACGCCATTCCTCGCTGGTGTATTTGCCGACCATGGCGTCGTTGACCGTGACCTGGCCGAACGCGCCCATCACGATGCCGATCGAAACCAGAATCAGCGGCAGGTTCGACAGCGTGGCGGCGAGATACAGGAACGGCGCCAGCACGAACGACAGCGGCAGGCTGACGGCTTTGAGCGAATAGCGGTCGATCAACTTGCCGATGGTGTATTGCGTCATCGCGCCGAACACGTAGACGCAGGCCGCGATCACCCCGAGCAGCGCCGGGCTCTTGGTCAGGTCAGCCAGCCGCTCCGCGAACAGCTTTGGCAGCGCCACGGTCACCGCGTTGAAGGTGGTCGAGATCGCGATCACAACGATGAACAGCGCAAGAATCACGCGCCACATGTCCTCCTTCGCCACCCGCGCCTGCGCCGCGGCTTGCTTGAAACCGGAACGATCTTCATGGACGATCAGCTTGGCGAAGGCCGCACCGATCAGGATGGTCACGATCCCGGGCACGATAAACGCCCAGCGCCAACCGAGATATTGCCCGATCACGCCGGTGACCAGCGCCGAGGAGGCCACGCCGAGATTGCCCCAGACGCCATTCAGCCCCATCTCGCGGCCGAGCCGGTCGGCGTAGGACACGATCATGGCGGTGCCGACCGGATGATAGATCGAGGCGAACAGCCCGATCGACAGCAGTGCCGCACCAAGCTGCAGCGGCGTCTGCACGAAGCCGACCGCGATCATCGAGGCGCCGATGCCGGCGAAAAAGATCACCATCATATGGCGGCGGCTCCAGCGGTCGCCGAGCCAGCCGGTGAGCAGGGAGCCCGCACCGAAGGCGATGAAGCCCGGGGTGGCATATGGCAGCAGCTCGGAATAGGCCATGCCGAGCGCCGGACCCATCACGATGACGGCGGCGGCAAAAATCAGCATCGCATAATGATCGATGAAATGGGCAGCGTTGACGAAGCCGATCACCCGGCTGGGGCTGTTCATGGTCAAATTCCCTGGTCGAATCCTCTTGGGTCTTGAAATAGGTTATAAATTCTTGTCCTGACGGGATGTCGCCAATGACTGTCGCCGAAACGCCAATCGCCGCCCTCTTGAGGGGCCAACGCACCACCGGCGATGGCATCCATCTGGTCGCCCGCACCTACCGGAAGGGCGTCCGGCTCGACACCCACATGCACCGCGAGGCCCAGCTGGTCTATGCCGCCAAGGGCACCATGCAGGTGACCACGCCGAAGGGCCGCTGGCTGGTGCCGCCGGACCGCGCCGTCTGGGTCCCTGCCTTGTTCGAACACGCGATCGACGTGCTCGCCGACATCCAGATGCGGACGCTGTATTTCGATGTGGCCTGGCTTGCCCGCGAAAAGCGCAGCCAGAGCCTGGCGGCGGAATTCGTGGTGCGGGTGTCGCCGCTGCTGCATCAGGCCATCCTCGCGCTGTTCGACGTCAGCAACAGCCCCGAACGCACCGAGCTCCTCGTCAAGCTCGTGATGCTGGAACTGCACCAGGCCGAGGATTCCGCGACCTTCATCCCGTTGCCGCATGAGCCGCGCTGCCGGCGCGCCGCCGACATCGTGCTCGGCGATCCCACCGGCGCGCACGAGATCGAGACGCTGGCCCGCGAGGTCGGCACCTCCGCCCGGACGCTGTCGCGGCTGTTTTCGTCGGAGACGCAATTGAGTTTCAAGACCTGGTGCCAGCGCGCCCGCATTGCCGCTGCGATCGAAAAGCTGTCGACGGACGCCAATGTCTCGGTCAAGCAGCTCGCCTCCGACCTCGGCTATGCCAGCGTCCCGGCGTTTTCCCATGCCTTTCGCCAGGTCACCGGCAAGACCCCGACGGAGTTCGCCGAGAAGGCATAGACGAGCGGAAGCGACGCCGTCCTTTGCGTAGGCTAGCGGAAGCGACGCCGTCCTTTGGACGGCTACGGCCCGGGCATGACCAGTTATGAGGCATGACATATTTCTGTACTATCCATGCGCTTGATTATGATCGGCGAGAACCTAAATCGGATGTAAGGTTCGGCATCACGCGGATTCGACCCAAAACCCATGGCCAACGCCTTTTTCTCCGACCTGCTCTCGACCATCTCCGAACGCGGGCGAACCCTGTTGCGGCGGGGTGGGCCATCGGACGACCGGCAGGACGCCTCCGAATTGCTCGAACTGTGCCAGGCGTTGCTGTCGGGCCGCGGCGAGGCGTCGGGCACGGCGATGGCGCGCGAGGTGCTCGACCGCTACCACCACCTCGACGCCGCCGGCCGGCTGGGGTTCTTCGAAGCACTGGCCCGCGACTACGGTCCGGACCGCGAAAAGCTGTCGCAGGCGATCGAGAGCTGGCGCTCGCAACCCAGCGACGACGACGCCAGCGATCTCCACTTTGCCTCCGAGCCGCGGCGGCAGGAGCTGATCCGCCGGCTCAACCGGGCGCCCGGCGGCACCAGCGAACTGGTGGCGATGCGCGCCGACCTGCTTTCCCTGATCAAGGGCAACCGGGATCTGGCCGCCGTCGACCGCGACGTCGTGCATCTGCTGTCTTCGTGGTTCAACAGGGGATTTCTCGTGCTGCGCAGGATAGACTGGTCTACGCCGGCGAATATTCTGGAACAGATTATTCGCTACGAGGCCGTGCATGAAATCCGCGACTGGAACGATCTGCGCCGCCGTATCGATCCGATCGACCGGCGTTGCTACGCCTTCTTCCATCCGCAGCTCGCCGATGAACCGCTGATCTTCGTCGAGGTCGCGCTGACCGAAACGATCCCGACCGCGATCGCGCCGCTGCTCGCCGAAGAGCGACAACCGGTGCCGGTCGAACGCGCCCGCACCGCCGTGTTCTATTCGATCTCGAATACCCAGCGCGGGCTTGGCGGCATCTCGTTCGGCAGCTTCCTGATCAAGCAGGTGGTCGAGGAATTGCGGCGAGAACTGCCGAAGCTGGATAATTTCGTGACGCTGTCGCCGGTGCCGGGTTTCGTGCAATGGCTGAAGCAGGCCATCGACGTTCCGGTGTCGGACGAAGAGCGGGCGCTGCTGGAAAATCTCGACAAGCCCGACTGGTTCGAAAATGCCGAACTGACCGCGCAGCTGCGCGGCGTGCTCGAGCCGTTGGCGGCGCACTACTTCCTCAAGGCGCGCACGCCAAAGGGCCGGCTGATCGATTCCGTCGCACGATTCCACATCGGAAACGGCGCGCGGCTGGAGCGGATCGACTGGCTCGGCGACCTCTCGCCGAAGGGTCTGCGCGAGTCCGCCGGCATCATGGTCAACTACCTCTACCGGCTCGACGACATCGAGAAGAACCACGAAGCCTACGCCAACCAGGGCGAGATCGCCGCCTCCAGCGCGGTGAAGAAGCTGCTCAAGAACGAAGGCCGCAGGCTGCTCGATATGCGGCTGTCGTGAGAGCCTCCCACCGTCATTGCGAGCGAAGCGAAGCAATCCATCTCTCCGCTTGCTGAAGCATGGATTGCTTCGCTTCGCTCGCAATGACGAGGATGGTTCGAATTCATTTTTCAAACAGTCCTCGTCAGTTCGTAGGATGGAAGAGCGAAGCGAAACCCATCATTCTTCGTCGGTGTAGTTGATGGGTTTCGCTTCGCTCTACCCATCCTACAATCCTGAATCTAATTTCAAACAGCCAGCAAGGTACGCCTCAGCATTCTCGCGGCATGATCTGCCCGAGGCTTGCATCAACCTTGCCCTCCGAAAATGCAGAGGGCGCAGGGAAAGCCGGGTGCGCGCTGCACCCGCGGTCTCGTGTGCAATGTGCACAAAAAAAACGCGCACACGGGCATACAGGTTCAGCGGAGAGCATCCGGCCTTCCCTGCGCAATGGTTTTACGGCTTATAACGTGCTCTCCTCGGCGACCGGCTTTGTTGCCACCGTCACTCCGCGGATATCTCCGCGAAGCTTGACGCCAGCATCGGGGCGTCAGAACCACACGACTTCGCCGTCCGCCTCAGCCGCGCTCGTCCGTCGCAGCCTTCGCGTCCACCGCATCTCAACCCGCGTTCGTGACGATCGCGACCCGCCCCTCTTTTGGGTGAGACGCGCGGAGTTATGCCCCTGATTTGCCCGTCGGGGTGAAGCGAAATATTTTTGTCAGAGGGGCTGGACAGACTTTTTTGATTTGCCCGTCGGGTCGTTTGGTCGCACTCGCCAGATGCGAATTGTCTTGGCGTGCAACAACATGGCAACCACACCGGGGTTTCGACGCCGAGTGCCTGGGCGGTCTTGTGGAGTTAGCAATCGCGTGCTCACCTACCGTGAATTTTCCTTTGGGCCGAATTGCGCGTTTCGGTTCAACTTCCAGCGTGCGGTCCAACGTGGGCAAGCCTCGTACATCATCGCCGTCATGGCACCTTCCGATTTTGCGCAGCTATAGTAGCAAATCTTGGTTAGTCCCAAGATTTTCTCTCCAGATTTATTGCACAGCAGAGGCAGTCGGTAAGGCTCTCCCGTTAGCGGCGATTGTTCTGCAAATGCTGATGACGACGCTGTAAGAACGGCTAATGCCAAAACTATCCTCATCTTGCCCCTCGTTGTGTCGCTCGCACGGCGCGCTCGGATTGGCGAACGTACAGTTGACGCCTGCCACCGGACCGGGAGCGGAATTAGCAATCTCGCATCTAGTGAGGCCTGATAGGTGATCCCTGTTACCGGCTAACAATTCCCTTTTCCCTGAAATATTTTCGTCGCAAAGTTTTCCAAGGAAAAGCCGGTGCGCGCCTCCTGCACCCAGGGCCTCTGAAGGTCGCGCAAACGCCGCCGCTGTTCTGATCCTCTATGACATCACAGGCCGATCGCCGAAGCGTGATTGCGCCACTCCTGCGCGAGAGGAATGCCAACGCCTAACTGGCAGTCAAGTAAATGGACAGCACGCGCATGGGTTGCGCGCCAGTAAACAGGAGATAGCATGACCAGCTTCAAATTTTTGGGCGCGACGCTCATTCTTTCCGCGCTCCTTGCGACGCCCGCCTCGGCATGGGAGGCGATCTCGGAGCCCGGCGCGGCCGAAGCCCGGGACCCTACCTTCTCCATCTATTCGGACGATGGCCGCGACTTTTTGCGTGCGATGGCCTCGCAGGCACCGCTCGGCGACGCGTCGGGACTGCATATGTCGGTACGGCCGCATCGCCGAAATCACACCGCCGGCGTCAAGCGCTACTGAACACGGACTTCGAATCGCCTGCCTTCCTGATCGAGGGCGAAGGCACGCCGTGCATAGGCCAACGTCGTCGTGATTTCCGACGAATGCGAGACCGACTGCGTAAAGACCTTGACTGAGATGATCGCCAGGACCGAGAGATGTCACCCTGCGTGCCGCCTCCAACAAAGGCATCTGCCGCCAGCACCGTTGCCAATCGCCGGTCCACGCGCGCGGCGGCCAAAGAATAGTCTCCAAATTGCAATTGAGACTCTCCGCATCAAACATATTCGGCCATTGCTGGACTAGGGCTGACTTCCGAAATGCGTCATTCGCGTCAGTTTGACCGCCGACCAGTCACTTCCGGTCTTCGCCGGTAAGCAGACATGTCCGGCAAGTCCGGCATCGTGATGTGTTTGTTTTCGTCATGGCCGGGCACAGCCGTCCAAAGAAAGGCGTCGCTTCCGCTCGCCTATGCCCGGCCATACGGTCTTGATCGCAGCGACACCGTAGGACGTGGATGCCCGGCATAAGGCCGGGCATGACGGAATAGTCCAGCGGATCACGTTCTAGTCTTACTGCGTCATAAACGTTGATTGATCGACATTTTGTGCCCGGCGTCTGCAACACGGACATCGTTGCAAGGTTCTGATGATCGCGTCGGCCAGCCGCCTGCGCATGGTTGCGATCGAATTTGGAATGTGGCGTTCAGGCCGCAAGGGCGGATCCTCTGGGTCGATAACCGTCGGGAACGGCAAGTTGCGGGAAGAGAACGGTCGAGCGAGGTCCTGAGGGGGGAATCGTCTCCCGTTCGGAGATCAGGAATCCGTAGGCCGCGACGCAGAGCGTGGCGTGATGATGGAAGCCGCGCCAGCCGCGCCCTTCAAAGTGACCGAGCCCGACCTCCTGCTTCAGCTCCTGATAATCGCGCTCGATGCGCCAGCGCAATTTGGCGAGATCGACCAGACGGGCGAAGCCAATATTCTCCGGCAGAGTTGAAAGCCAATACTTTGTCGGCTCCTCTTCTCCCTTCGGCCATTCGATCAAAAGCCATTCTTCCGGCCAAGGTTCGCTGCGGTTGAAGTCGCGATGGGCGATGCGAATGCGCAGCCGCGCAAAACGCGATTTGAGGGGCACATTGGTTCCCTCGCGCCAAGTGATCGTCCGCCAGAGCTTGGCCGGAAGGCTGAAGGCAAGATCCTTGACTTTGACCGGTTGGTGCTCGGCATCGCGGCGCAGCTGTTTGGTCGGCCGGCCGCGGCCCGGGACGTAAGGCTTAGGCGGCAAGGGCCCCGTGCCAGGCGCCCAGACCGTTGTGTTCGAGAGAATGCCGGCAATATAAGGCAACCCAAGCACCGTAACGGCCCTGCGCAGATCGATGTGAGTGCCATAGCCCGCATCCATCAGAACTACTCCGCGCGGCAAGCCCGCTGCGCAGGCCGCGCGGATCTGATCGAGCGCGATCTCAGGCTTGGTTTGAAAGCCGATCTCCTCAGGCACGCCTGCCTTCTTGCGGCGGGCAGGGTCAGAGGCCCAACTCTCCGGCAGATACAAGCGGTAGGCCACCGGAAGACTTGCATGTGCATTGGCCAGCGACAGCGACACCGCGACCTGGCAATTGTCCTGCTTGCCGAGTTGGCCGCAATACTGCCGAGCCACTCCAACCGAATGCGTGCCCTTCTTGGGAAAGCCCGTGTCGTCGATGATCCAGGCCTCGATCGGCCCATGCCGCTCGATCGCGGGCAGAACCATCTCGCGAACTTTGGCCAGGACCCGCTCGTCCGACCAACGCCCCTCGCCGACAAAATGCAACAGAGACTGGTGCTGCGCCGCAGTTCGCTCGGGTGCCGTCACCGCAGCCATCGGTTCCACGCTCTTGCGCTCGCACGGCAGCATCAGGCCCTGGCAATAATCCCGCAGTGGCTTTGCCCGGTCGGCGTGACCAATCACCCCCACGAGTTCCTCGACATAGGCCGAAAACCGCACCTCACTGCTCTTCTCTTGAAGATCCATCTCAGCCCTCGCTTGCTGAAAACCGAATCCCCCAACGCTACAACGAGTTGCCGCGCCATTGCCCTGCGGCTTTCTGACTCAGTAAGACTAGGACGCCGCCTTGTCGCGGAAATACGGTTCGACCGGGCCGTGGACCTTGATGGTCAAGGGGTTGCCGTAGCGGTCCTTGGCATTGCCCGCGGTGACGCGCACCCAGCCCTCGCTGACGCAATATTCCTCGACATTGGTCTTCTCGACGCCCTTGAAGCGAATGCCGACGTCGCGCGCCAGCACCTCCTCATTGTAATAGGGGCTCTTCGGATCGCTCGACAGACGGTCGGGTAATTGATCGCTCATGGTCTGGCTCTTCTCGTTCACAGCAACGCCTCGATTTCTTTTCTCAGGCCTTCGGGGGTCGCGGTCGGCGCGTGCCGCGCGACCACCTTGCCCGAGCGATCGACCAGGAATTTGGTGAAATTCCACTTGATCGAGGAACCGAGCAGGCCGGATTTCTCGCTCTTCAGGTAATTATACAGCGGATGCGCGCTGCCGCCATTGACGTCGATCTTGGCGAACATCGGAAACGTCACGGCAAATTTGGTCTCGCAAAACTGCTCGATCTGTTTGGCGTCGCCTGGCTCCTGCGCGCCGAACTGGTTGCAGGGAAAGCCGAGCACCGCAAAGCCGCGCGGCGACAGCGCCTCGTGCAGCGCCTGCAATCCCTTGTATTGCGGCGTGAACCCGCAGGCGCTGGCGGTATTGACGATCAGCAGCACCTGCCCTTCATACCGCTTGAGCGGAACGTCCTCGCCGGCCAGCGACTGGGCGGTGAAATCATAAATGCCTGGCATCGTATTTCCTCAGGTCTAGCCGGCGGGATCGATCGCCGCCGACGGCGTGCCGCCGGCTTCGATCGCCTCGCCAGCGGCAAGGCAAAGATCCTCGCGGTAACGGCCGGACACCAATTGCACGCCGACCGGAATCCGCCCGACCAATCCCGTGGAGACCGTTAGCCCGGGAAGCCCCATCAAGGGAATGGCAATCTGCGGTATTTGCGCGTGCCACACCCGCGCAAACGACGCATCGTCCTTGCGGTCGAGTTGATCCGGGAACGGCAATTCGCCGGACACCGGCATCAGCAGCACGGCGTAGGTCTCGAAGAATTCCATCCATTGCCGCGTCAGGGTCGCACGCCGGGTCAGCGTCTTCGAGAGGTCGAACGGAAACACTTTTGCCTTGTTGCCGCGCAGGCAGGCCAATGCGCCGGGATCGCCCTCGCGCTCGGCCATTTCGAGTTGCGCCTCATAGCCGTCACCGATCCAAAGCTTGGTCTGCAGGTCGGCGGCTTCGCGCAGCGGCGGCGTATTGGCGATTTCCTCGACAATCCAGCCCGCGTGCTCCAGCCTTTTGCCGGCATCGGCAACCGCCGCAACCACCTCGGGCACCGGATCAAGTCCGTCAGGATTGAGGCACATCGCGACGCGCTTGGGCATCGCCGGTCCTTCGAGCGGCACGGGCGCATACCAGGGATCGCGGAAATCCCTCGCCGACATCGCGGCCAGCGCGATGCGAAGGTCATTGATGGTGCGCGCCAGCGGACCGGAAACAGCCGAGATCTGCGGGCCGATGGGGCGCTCCGGCACCGCGGCGTTGAAGGCGGGAATGCGGCCCATGCTCGGGCGCAGGCCATGCACGCCGCAGGCATAGGCGGGATAACGGATCGATCCTGCAATGTCGGTGCCGTGGGCGATATGGCCGATACCGGCGGCGACAGCGGCCCCCGCGCCACCGGACGACCCGCCTGGGGTGATGCCGGGATCCCTGGGGTTTTTGGTGTCGCCGTGGATCAGGTTGGTGGTGAACCAGCGATAGGAAAAGGCCGGGCAATTGGTGCGGCCGAGAATGACGGCGCCGGCCTTGCGCAGGTTCGCGACCACGGGAGTGTCGACCTTGGCGATCACGTCGCGCTGCAGCTTCAACCCGTTGGTGGTGGCAAAGCCTTCCTGATCGACATTGACCTTGATCGTGACCGGTACGCCGGCCAGCGCACCGACCTCCTCACCGCGCGCGATCGCGGCATCGATGCTTGCCGCCTGCGCCAGCACTTCGGCCGGCCGGTGGTCGATGACGGCGTTGATTTTGGGGTTGGCTGCGTCCAGCCGGGCCAGTGCGGCCGAGGCCGCCTCGTTGGCCGAGACCTTTTTCGATTTTATCAGTGCGGCGAGGTCTGCAGCCGACAGACGCCAGAGATCTTGCATGTAAAACTCCTGATGACGCCCGTCTTGTAGCGTCAGGCGGACGGCATGGCCAGCACTGGACCGCCCACGATTTTAGCGGAATCGGGCGATGTAATAGGCTAGATCGGCGATCTGCTCCTTGGTGACCGGACCCATCACGTCGGCCATGGTGCCGTCATAGCCGTGGCGGCTGTTGTCCTTGTATTCGGCGAGCGTCTTGGCGAGATAGTCTTCGCGCTGGTTGGCGATGCGGGGCACGTTTTCCTTGCCGGAAAAATCGGGATTGTGGCAGTTGTTGCAGAGGTACTGGTGCGCCAGCGCCTGGCCCCGCGCCATCCGCGCGGGATCGCCGGCATCGGCCGGCGGCGCAGACTTCGGCAGTCTGGCGATGAAGTCGGAAAAGGTACGCAGATCGTCGTCGGTCAGCGGCTTCGCCATCTCGTTCATCGGCTCGAAGCTGCGCAGCTTTTCGCGAAACATGAAGAGCTGGATCAACGCATAGGGCGCCTGCTGGCCGGCTAGCGACGGTGTATTCTCGGTCTCGGACACTCCGCGTTCGCCATGACAGGCGAAACAGGTGACGGCACGTTCTTGGATGGTTTCGGCGCTCGCCGAAAAGGCGATGGACGCCAACGCCAGCGCCGTGATTATTTTACGCATTCGTCCCCAACACTCTCGTCATTGCGAGGAGCGAAGCGACGAAGCAATCCACACCTGCCTTGTGGCTGGATGGATTGCTTCGCTTCGCTCGCAATGACGGTTTCTGATACTCGGCGGTTTTGACTTCTTTACTGCGTCGCGACCTTCGGCTTGCCGTAGGTGACGCGATAGACGGCGCCGTTCCAGTCGTCGGAGACCAGCAGCGAGCCGTCCTTGGCAACCATCACGTCGACCGGGCGGCCGACATATTTGTTGTCCTCGAGGAAGCCGGTCATGAACGGCTCCATCGACTTCACGGTGCCGTCCTTGTTCAGCTTGACGACGACGACGTCGCCGCCCTCCTTGTGGGACTTATTCCACGAGCCGTGACGCGCGATGAAGATCGCGTTCTTGTAGCTCTTCGGGAACATGCTGCCGGTATAGAACCGCATGCCGAGCGATGCGACGTGCGGACCCATCAGGCCGACCGGCGCGGTGTAGTCCTTGCAGTTCTTGCCCCAGCCGAGTTCCTGATCGATGATGTTGCCCTGCCAGCAGAACGGCGCGCCGAAATCCTCACCCATCTTGGTGACGCGGTTGAGCTCGTCTTCCGGCACCGACTCCGACAGCCAGTCGCGGCCGTTATCGGTGAAATACATCTGCTTGTTTTCGGGATTCCAGTCGAAACCGACACTATGACGCACCCCGAACGCATAGACCTCGGCGCCGGTGCCATCCAGGTTCATTCGGCGGATCTGGCCATGCGCATCGTCGTGCAGGACGTTGTTGCCGGGCTGTCCGACCTCAACGTAAAGCTTGTTGTCCGGCCCGATGGCGATGAACTTCCAGCCATGGGCTTCGTCCTTCGGCAGCTTGTCGTAGATCACGACAGGCTTCGGCGGGCTATCCAGATTGTCCTCGACCTTGTCGATCTTGGAAACCTGCGAGAGCTCGGCGATGTAGAGCGTGCCGTTCTTGAACGCGACGCCGTTCGGACGATAGAGCCCGGACGCGATCACCTTGACCGAGCGTTTGCCGTCCTTGTTGACGATGCCGTAGACCTTGTCGACCAGGCGGCTGCCGACGAACACCGTGCCCTTGTCGCCTTCGGCGAGCGAGCGCGCGTTGGCCATGCCGGCGGCATAGACCTCGAGGTTGAAGCCGGGCGGCAGCTTGAGCTTGGCCAGCGGCAGCTTGTCGGGCGCTGCCGGAAGCGGCGGCGGCGCGACCGGCGCGAGCTTGGCGGCGGCCTCGTTGTCCGGCCGCCCGATCATCGGCGACCCCGGAGGAAGCGGCGCGGCAGCGGCGGGCGCTGCACCTGCGGCCGGAGCCGCGGGCTGCTGTGCGGCGGCAGCAAATGTGAATGCACCGAAGAAAGCACCAGCCAGCAACAGGCTGCGCGCGGTCGCGTAGCTCTTCATGATTGTTCTCCCCTGACGGAAGGCCTTATCTCCTCGCGCGGGCAAGCACGATCCCGGCGACGGTGGCTCTCCTGAACGCACTCTCCGATATTTATCCGCCGATGCGCAATCGGAAAACGTGCCGGAATAGATGCCAGCCGGCGGTGTAGCGCGCAGCCGCTCCGCTGTTGCGTCAATGCTTTGTAATCGGAGCGGTCGGGGATGTCGAGAATCGCCTCGGTGAACGGAAATTCCAGCACGATCTCGCCGGAGTCGTCGGTCACTTCGATGACCGCACTCAGCAGCGCGCCGTCGGCACCCTCGGTTTTCAGCAGTTCCCGGATCATGGCACGCGCCATTTCCCAGGCGCGGTCGGGATCCCCGAGCACTTCGCCTTCGGGGTCGGAAATCAGCTCATCGCCGATACGGGTGTTGAAGAAATATCGTGGCATCGGCGGCAACCTGCTCCGGTGGTGGCCCCGCAAGCGCAAGGCCGGTTGAATCTCACAAGTTCTTTATCCGGAACCGTCAGCGCTCCGTGGCAGCAAAAATCGGCACTCGGCGGCGCTGCACACAACTGCGAAACGCTTGATCCTCACGCTGTTTTGACCCCGAACGCCCGCACAACTCCGTGAATTCTCTTGCAATGCAGCATAAACCGGAAGGGGCGGACGATAAAAGATTTCACTGGCGAACTTTTCGATCCGCAGTACCTTAACTGGAGGGCGGAGTTCGTCCGGTTTCAAAAGGAGAGCCAAATGGCGTGGAAAGCACCGAAAATCGTCGAAGTGTCGGTCGGCATGGAAATCAACATGTATATGTGCGCCACCCGCAAGTAAGCGGTAGCGACACTTACATTCTCACGCAGGTGGACCTCCGGGGCCTGACACGTTCCCGATCGCGGAGCGATGTCTCAAGCCGGTGTCCACCTCGTGGCGTTCCCGCCTTCAGCTCATGTCGGCACCTTCAAGTCATTTTGTATCGTAAGTACCAGGAGACGGATCATGCTTCGCGTCGTCGTCCTGGGCGCCGCGGCAGGTGGCGGTGTTCCGCAGTGGAATTGCGGATGTCCGGTGTGCCGGAAAGCGCGAAGCGAACATCCCGAGCTTCAGAGCACGCAGGCCTCGATCGCGGTCAGCGCCGACGGCGCGCACTGGTTCCTGATCAACGCCTCGCCCGATCTGCGTCAGCAACTGATCGCGACGCCGCAGCTTCATCCCAGGGCTGGACAGCTTCGCGCACAGCCCGATCGCGGGCGTGATCCTGACCAACGGCGAGATCGACGCCGTCGCCGGGCTGTTGTCGATGCGCGAGGGTTCGCCGTTCACGATCTACGCGCATGAGCGGGTGCTTGCGATCCTGAAATCCAACAGCATCTTTAACGTGCTGAACGAGAAGAACGTCAAGCGGCAGCCGATCGCGGTGGATCAGGCGTTCGAGCCTGCCCTGCCCGACGGCTCGCCTTCCGGCATGGAGGTGCTGCCGTTCGAGGTTCCCGGCAAGGGCGCGTGGTATCTCGAAGGCAAGGCGCATCCGGCCGGCGGCGACGGCGTCGGCGACACGCTCGGGCTTCGCATTGCCGGACAAGGCGAGCGGCAAATATTTCTATTTCCTGGCCGCCTGCGCGCGGGTGACCGACGATCTCAAATCCCGGCTTGCCGGGCGCGCCGCTGGTCTTCTTCGATGGCACGGTGTGGCGCGACGACGAATTGATCGTGGCGGGCCTCGGCAACAAGACGGGACAAGGCATGGGACATATTTCGATGTCGGGCGATCACGGCGCGATCGAAAGCCTCGCCGGCCTCGATATCGGCCGAAAGGTGTTTTTGCATATCAACAACTCCAACCCGGCGTTGCTGCACGGCTCGGACGAGCGCAAGGCCGCCGAGCATGCCGGCTGGCAAATCCCGGCCGACGGAACGGAGATCACGCTGTGAACGTCATGACCACCAATGCGCACGATGACCGCGCTATCGATCGGCAAGGGCATCACGCTCAACAATGCCGAGGAACTGGAAGCGACGCTCCGCCACATCGGCGCGACGCGCTATCACAGCCTGCATCCGTTTCATCGGCTGCTGCATGGCGGCAAGCTCAACAAGGGCCAGGTGCAGGCCTGGGCGCTGAACCGCTATTATTACCAGAGCACGATCCCGCTGAAGGACGCGATGGTGATCTCGCGCTTTCGCGACCGCGCCACCCGGATCGAATGGCGGCACCGGATCGAGGACCATGACGGCGATCATCGGCAGCGAAGGCGGCATCGAGCGCTGGCTCAAGCTGACCGAGGGACTCGGGCTCGACAGCGCCTATGTGGAATCGACCGAAGGCATCCTGCCGGCGACGCGCTTTGCGGTGGAAGCCTACGTGCATTTCTGCCGCGACAAGACGCCCGCTGGAGGCGATCGCCTCCTCGCTCACCGAACTGTTCGCGCCGAACCTGCATGAAGAGCGCATCTCGGGCATGCTGCAGCACTATGATTTCGTCAATCCTGACATCATGAGCTATTTCAGCCGCCGCCTGACCCAGGCGCCGCGCGACGCCGGCTTTGCGCTGGAATACGTCAAGCAGCACGCGACGACGCCGAGGGAACGCGAGGCGGTCTGCAATGCGCTGATCTTCAAGACCAATGTGCTATGGGTTCAGCTCGACGCGCTGTATCATGCCTATGTCGACGGGCCACATTCCGCCCGGCGCGTTCGTGCCGAAAGCGGACTAGAGGCGATCGATGGCCGAGCCGCAACATCAGTGTCAGCGAGGCGAGCCGGCCGAAATTGCCGCGGCACGCCAGGCTGAAATTCGATGAGACGCGGCAGGTCTGGGTGATCCTGGCGCCGGAGCGGGTGCTGGCGCCGGACGAGATCGCGGTCGAAGTGCTGCAGCTCTGCGACGGCGTCCGCAGCGTTTCCGACATGGTCGACCAGCTCGCCGCCAAATACGCCGCCGCCGCGCGAGGCGATCGCGACCGACGTCATCGCGATGCTGCAGGACCTCGCCGACAAGGGCTTTCTCACCGAAGCGCGCGAGAAGACGTCATGAGCGACATTGTCAGCCGACGGCAAAGCCGCCGCCGCCGCCCCCAGCGACGGGCTCGCGGTGCTGGAAGCGCGCCGCTCGACCGCGGAAACCTTTGGCATTCCGCTCGCGGTGCTCGCCGAGCTGACGCACCGCTGCCCGCTGCAATGCCCCTATTGCTCCAACCCGGTCGAGCTCGATCGCGGCGGCAGCGAACTGACGACCGAGGAATGGAAGAAGGTTTTGACCGAGCTCGCCGAAATCGGCGTGCTGCAGATCCATTTCTCCGGCGGCGAGCCGACCGCGCGCAAGGACCTGGTCGAACTGGTGCAGCACGCCACCGATGTCGGGCTCTACAGCAACCTCATCACCTCGGCGGTGCTGCTGACGAAAGAAAAACTTTCCGCGCTGGCCGATGCCGGGCTGTGCCACGTGCAGATCAGTTTTCAGGGCAACGAGCCTGTGGTGGCCGACCGCGTCGCCGGGCTGAAGAAGGCGCATGAGAAGAAGATCGAGGCCGCGAAATGGACGCGCGAACTCGATCTGCCGCTGACGGTCAACGCCGTCATGCACCGCCAGAACCTGCATCAGCTCTCCGACATCATCCAGATGGCGGTCGATCTCGACGCCGACCGGCTGGAAGTCGCCAATGTCCAGTATTACGGCTGGGCGCTGAAGAACCGCGCCGCGCTGATGCCGACGCATCGAACAGATCGAGGAGACCAGCCGCATCGTCGAGGAAGCCGCCGTGCGGCTGAAGGGCATTCTCGCGATCGACTATGTGGTGCCGGATTATTACGCGCTGCGGCCGAAGAAATGCATGGGCGGCTGGGGCCGGCAGTTCTTCAACATCTCGCCCGCCGGCAAGATATTGCCGTGCCATGCGGCGGAGAGCATCACCGGGCTCGAATTCGAGTCGGTGCGCTCCAATCATTCGATCGCCTGGATCTGGCAGAACTCCGAGGCCTTCAACCGCTATCGCGGCACCGGCTGGATGCCCGAGCCGTGCAAGAGCTGCGAGTTCAAGGAAGTCGATTTCGGCGGCTGCCGCTGCCAGGCCTTTGCGCTGACCGGCGACGCCGGCAATACCGATCCGGCCTGCACGCTGTCGCCGATGCATGAGCAGATCTTCAAGCAGGCCGAGCGCGAGGCCGCCGCCGCACCAGGACCGTTTCCTCTATCGCAATTTCGCCGGCGGCACGCTGGAGACGGAAGGCGACCATGGCGCCTGACGCCGACGCCGGCAAATCCGTCAAACGCGATCCGATCCGTTTGCGCCGCTGACCTCGGAGCAGCTCGCCGTCGGCGACGGCCACGAGATCTATGTCGAAAGCGTCGGCCGCGCCGGCGGCATTGCCGGCGGTCTATCTGCATGGCGGCCCCGGCAGCGGCTGCCAGCCCGACCACCGCCGGCTGTTCGATCCCGAGCGCTTCCACGCCGTGCTGTTCGACCAGCGCGGCGCCGGCCGCAGCCGCCCAAAGGGCCGCCGCGACGGCCAACACGCTGCCGCATCTGATCGCGGACATGGAAATGATCCGCGAAAAATTCGGCTTCGAGCGCTGGATGGTGGTCGGCGGCTCCTGGGGCGCGACGCTGGCGCTGGCCTATGCGCAAGCCCATCCCGACCGCGTCAGCGGCATCGTGCTGCGCGCCACCTTTCTCGGCACCCGCGCCGAACTCGAAAACGCGTTCCTCGACGCGCTGCCGCGCTTCTATCCCGGCCTGTACGAGGATTTCCTCAGCGTGCTGCCGCCGGAAGAACGCGCGCAGCCGCTCGATGCCTATTTGCGCCGCATCCTCGATGCCGATTCTGCCGTGCATGGCCCGGCCGCGCGGGCCTGGGACGACACCGAACGCATCCTGTCCGAGCACGCGCCGAATCGCGCCAGGCTTGATCTGCCTTCGCTCAATTCCTCGCGCGCCCTGCCCGCGACGCCGTTCATGGAAGCGCATTATTTTGCCAATGACTGCTTCATGCGGCCGAACCAGCTGATCGCCGAGGCCGGCAAGCTCGCAGGCATTCCCGGCATCATCGTGCAGGGCCGCTACGATCTGCTGTGCCCGCCGGCCACCTCGCATGCGCTGGCCGCCGTATGGCGCGAGGCCGAGATCCGTTTCGTCGAGGGCGCCGGACACACGCTGTACGATCCCGGCGTCCGCGACGCCGTGATGAAGGCGATCGCGGATCTCGCGTCCAAGATTACCAAATAGGGATTTCAAAAATGCCGATGGCCGGAAAAGGCATGCTGCTGACGTCGATGGATATCGACGCCGCCGACGAGGCCGAATTCAATCGCTGGTACGACCGCGAACACCTCGAGGAGCGCGTCGCCATCGACGGTTTTCTCGAAGCGCGGCGCTATGTCGCCCATGACGGAAAGCCGAAATATCTCAGCCTGTATTCGACCGAAACGTTCGAGGTGCTCGATAGCCCGGCCTATCGCTCGGCGCTTGCCAACCAGACCGCGTGGTCGAAGGCCAACATCGCGCGCTTCGAGAACATGATCCGCTCGGTCGCGCGCATCACCATCAGCCGCGGCACAGGCCGCGGCGCGGCGCTCGGCATCATCCGCCTTCGCCCGGCCGCGGGCGGCGACGAGAAACTGCGCGCCGCGCTGCGCGATCTGCTCGATCCGGCAAAACTCGACGGCGTCATCTCCATGCACCTGATCGAGAGCGATCCGGTTCTGTCGAAACCGATCACCGACGATCCCTCAGCGCCCAATCCCGGCGCCGGCGACTGGTTCGTGCTGATCGACGCCACGGATCTGAATGCAGTCCCGGCGGCCGCGGCGCGTTTCGCCATGTTTAAGGCCGAGACCGTCTCGAGCGGCGTCTACCATCTGATGTGGGACATCGCGAAAAGCGATCTGGCCGGCGCTTAGGCCAGCCACCAAGCCAGTCCGGCGGCAATGAACACGACACTTGCTCGGATGGCCGTAGGTAGATATGAAGTTTTCCTTTGTAGTTTACCTTCATATCTGCTAACCGGGGATCATGATCAAAACGTTCGCCGATCCCGGGACCGCAAAAGCCCTGGCCAATGATCTTCATGCGCTGAGCGGCAAGCTCAAGCGGCGGCTGCGGGAGCAGGCATCGGCCGGCGATTTGACGCCGTCGCAGACGGCCGTTCTCGGACATCTCGACCGCAATGGCCCGACCACGGTTACGGCGCTGGCGCGGATGGAGGGCGTCCGGTCGCAATCCATGGGCGCGACGGTTGCGGCACTGGAAGCCGCGGGACTGGTCAAGGGATCTCCGGACCCGGGCGACGGGCGGCAAACCATCCTGTCCCTGACGCCGGCCTGTGTCGCGCTGTTCAGGACCGGCCGTGCCGCCCGGACCGACTGGCTGCTGAAGACCATCCAGACAAAATTCACGCCGCAGGAGCAGGAGCAGCTTGCGGTGGCCATAAAACTTCTCAACCGCCTCGTCGAGACCTGAAGCGGCGGCGCATTCCAGCGCAGCAACAGCATTCGCACAACGGAGACCATGAGTATGACGATCAGTACCCTCGATGCCAAAACAGCCTTGCTCGTGGTCGATCTGCAAAAGGGCATCGTCGGCCTGCCGACCGTGCATCCGATCGCGGCTGTGATGGCGAATACCGTCGAGCTGCTCGGCGCCTTCCGCCGCCGTGGGCTGCCGGTCGTCCTCATCAACGTCGCCGGCGGCGCGCCGGGCCGCATCGAACAATCGCGCGTCCGTGGCGAAATGCCTGCAGGCTGGTCCGATCTCGTGCCCGAACTCGACCAACAACCCGGCGATCACATCGTGACCAAGCGAACCTGGGGCGCGTTCACCAACACCGATCTCGAACAGCGGCTCCGGCAAGCCGGCGTCACCCAGGTCGTCATCGCGGGCGTCGCCACCGGCACCGGCGTCGAGTCCACCGCGCGCCACGCCCACGAACTTGGCTTCAATGTCGCCCTCGCCGTCGACGCCATGACCGATTTGAGCGCCGAGGCGCATGATTACAGCATCCAGAAAATCTTTCCGCGATTGGGCGAGACCGGCACCACGAGAGAGATCACGGATCTGGTGAGCGCCGCTTGAAGGGCACCTTCCAATCGCTGCAAAACCCGAACTACCGGATTTGGGCCGCGGGCGCGCTGGTTTCCAACATCGGCTCGTGGATGCAGCGCACGGCGCAGGACTGGATCGTTCTCACCGAATTGACCGACCACAACGCGACCGCCGTGGGCATCGTGATGGGGTTGCAGTTCGGTCCGCAGATCCTGATGCTTCCGCTCACAGGCTTCGTCGCCGATAACATGGACCGGCGCAAGGTGCTGCTCTGCACGCAGGGCGCCATGGGTTTGCTCGCGCTCGGCCTCGGACTTCTTGTCGTCGGCGGTCTGGTGCAGCTCTGGCATGTTTATGTGTTTGCGTTTCTGCTCGGCTGCGCCGCGGCGTTCGACTCGCCGGCGCGGCAGACTTTTGTGGCCGAGCTCGTCGATGAGCGTCAGCTTCCAAATGCGGTGGGGCTCAACTCGACGTCGTTCAATGCCGCGCGGATGATCGGCCCGGCTGCCGCCGGCGCCCTGATCGCCGGCGTCGGTTCGGGCTGGGTGTTCATCATCAACGCGCTGTCCTTTGTCGCGGTGCTTGGTTCGCTGCTGTTCCTGCGCGCCGACAGGCTTCGGCCGAACGATCGATCCACCCGCGCGCGGGGCAATTTGCTCGACGGCTTTCGGTATGTTTGGCGGCGGCCCGATCTTAAGGTCGTGTTGCTGATGCTGTTCCTGATCGGCACGTTCGGATTGAACTTCTCGATCTTCATCTCGACCATGTCGGTCACGGTCTTCCATGCCGGCGCAGCCGAATACGGCCTGCTGACGTCGATGATGGCCGCCGGATCGGTCCTTGGCGCGCTGACGGTGGCGGCGCGGCCGGCGCCGGGCATTCCGGTCCTGCTCGCGGGCGCCGCGGTCTTCGGCATCGGCTGCGCGGTGGCAGCCATGATGCCGAGCTACCTGCTGTTCGGAATCGCATTGGTGGTGATCGGTATCGCGGCGCAAACTTTTACAACGTCGACCAACAGCCTCGCGCAGACGTCGACGGAGCCGGGTATGCGCGGGCGCGTGATCTCGATCCTGCTTGCCATCGCCTTGGGTGGGACGCCGGTGGGCGCACCGATCGTGGGCTGGGTTGCGGACACGTTCGGACCGCGCTGGGCGCTTGGTGTCGGGGCCGCATCCGGAATTCTCTCAGCCGTCGTCGCTGCTATCTACCTCGCCACGCGGACCACTGACGCCGGTACGTCAAAGTCCTAGAGCGGCGTCTGTAATCGTCAGGATCTGACCGGCGCGCTCGGCCTCGGTATCCCGATCACGCCAGGCCCCCAGAAGCCGAAATGGTACAAGACGACGCCCGAGAGCACCGCCACGAGGCGCAATAGATCGAGCGGTTCAACACGCGGCGTTTGAGCGGCGTTTGGCGGCATCGAGGTTCCCTTGGGAACTGCAAACGCCGGCGATGCTAGAAGCGGCCGGTGAAGGCGCCATTAACGGTTTGCCTTGAGCCGGCATTAAGAGATCCTTCTAGCGAGCAAAGGATTCCTGAACGGGTCCTACTGCGACGATGATGAACCGCAGCGCACATGCTGCACTGCCGCATCACGCGATGACATTAATGTTTGATCGGTCATGCAGTTGAAAGCTGGAGATCGCGCAAAATTGCCTTTGTGCAGCGTCTGGAATGGCTCTAATAAGATAAGCCTATGATCCAATTCAAAAACCACAAGAACGCTCGCTTAAGCGTTCGCAGGCAAAATAAGGCCGCGCTTCTCATCGCTGGCGCGGACAAGGTAGGAATGAAACCGACTGATATCTCGGCGCCGGACTACTTTCACAAAGTGGTCGATTGCCAATGGGCCTGCCCCGCTCACACGCCAGTTCCCGAATACATCCGTTTGATTGCAGAGGGGCGTTATAGCGACGCCTATATGATCAATTGGAAATCGAATGTGTTTCCCGGAATTCTGGGACGCACCTGCGATCGTCCGTGCGAGCCGGCGTGCCGCCGCGGCCGCGTCGAGGAAACGCCGGTTGCGATCTGCCGCCTCAAGCGCGTCGCCGCCGACTTCAAGGACGACGTCAAGCATCGCATGCCGAAGCCGCTGGCGAAGAACGGCAAGCGCATCGCGCTGGTCGGCGGCGGTCCCGCTTCGCTCGCGGTCGCGCGCGATCTCGCGCCGCTCGGCTATCACTGCACCGTGTTCGATTCCGACCCCAAGGCGGGCGGCATGATGCGCAGCCAGATTCCGAAATTCCGGCTGCCGGACTCGGTGATCGACGAGGAAACCGATTACATCCTCAACCTCGGCATCGAGTTCAAGGGCGGCCATCGCATCGACAGCCTGAAGAAGCTGCTCGGCGAAAACTACGACGCGATCTTCGTCGGCTCCGGCGCGCCGCGCGGCCGCGAGCTCGACATTCCCGGCCGCAAGGAAGCCGCCGCCAACATCCATATCGGCATCGAATGGCTGGCTTCGGTCTCGTTCGGCCATGTCGAGAAGATCGGCACGCCGCGTCATCGTGCTCGGCGGCGGCAACACCGCGATGGATTGCTGCCGCACCGCGCGCCGCCTCGGCGGCGAAGACGTCAAGGTGGTCGTGCGTTCCGGCTTCGAGGAAATGAAGGCCTCGCCCTGGGAAAAGGAAGACGCGCTCCACGAGGATATTCCGATCCTCAATTTCATGGTGCCGGTCGGCTTCACGCATGACAGCGGCAAGCTCACCGGCGTCACCTTCCAGAAGGTGAAGGCCGAATACGACGCCAAGGGCCGCCGCAACCTGGTGCCCTCGGGCGAACCCGACCAGACCATTCCCTGCGACGACGTGCTGGTCGCGGTCGGCCAGGAGAACGCCTTCCCCTGGATCGAGCGCGACTGCGGCATCGAATTCGACAAGTGGAACATGCCGCAGGTCGATCCAACGACCTTCGTCTCGACCAATCCGAAGGTGTTCTTCGGCGGCGACGCGGCGTTCGGCCCCAAGAACATCATCTGGGCGGTGGCGCACGGCCATGACGCCGCGCTGTCGATCCACAAGATGCTGTCCGGCGAGGACATCACCGAGCGTCCGCTGCCCGAAGTGCATGTCTCGTCGCAGAAGATGGGCATCCACGAGTGGAGCTACGACAACGACATCTCCGGCGACAAGCGCTACAAGGTGCCGCATCGCGACAAGGTGATCGCGCTGAAGGACATCCGCACCGAGGTCGAACTCGGCTATGACGTCAAGCTCGCGCTCGGCGAGGCGCAGCGCTGCCTGAACTGCGACATCCAGACGGTGTTCTCGGCGCCCGCCTGCATCGAATGCGACGCCTGCGTCGACATCTGCCCGATGGATTGCATCACCTTCACCGAGAACGGCGAGGAAGAGGATCTGCGGCAGCGGCTGAAAGCGCCCTCGCCGCATCACGACCAGGCGCTCTATGTCGCCGACGGGCTCAAGACCGGGCGCGTCATGGTGAAGGACGAAGACGTCTGCCTGCATTGCGGGCTGTGCGCCGAGCGTTGTCCCACCGGTGCCTGGGACATGCAGAAATACCTCATCGATATGACTTACGCGGGATCAACATGTCAGTCCAAAGCCCGATCAGCAGCGTAAACGACTTCGTCGTCCGCTTCGCCAACGTCAACGGCTCGGGTTCGGCCAGCGCCAACGAACTGTTCGCGCGCTCGATCCTGCGCCACGGCGTGCCGGTCACCCCGCGCAACATCTTCCCCTCCAACATCCAGGGCCTGCCGACCTGGTACGAGGTGCGGGTGACCGAAGCCGGCCATCTCGGCGCCCGCGGCGGCGTCGACATGATGGTGGCGATGAACCCGCAGACCTGGGACAAGGACGTCGCCTCGATCGAGCCCGGCGGCTATCTGTTCTACGATTCGACCAAGCCGATGCCGACGTCGAAATTCCGCGCCGATATCACCGTGATCGGCGTGCCGCTGACCGCGATCACCAACTCGACCTATACCGATCCGCGCCAGCGCCAGCTGTTCAAGAACATCATCTATCTCGGCGCGCTCTGCGCGCTGCTCGACATGGACCCGAAGCTGGTCGAGCAATTGATCGGCGAACAATACAAGGGCAAGGAAAAGCTCCTGTCCTCCAACGTCCACGCGCTGCATCTCGGCCGCGACTGGGCGCTGCAGAACCTGAAATGCCCGATCGGGCTGCGGGTGAAGAAGTCCGACAAGGTCGGCGACCGCATCTTCATCGAAGGCAACAGCGCAGCGGCGCTCGGCGCCGTCTATGGCGGCGCCACCGTCTGCGCCTGGTATCCGATCACGCCGTCGTCGTCGCTGGCGGACGCCTTCAGCAGCCACTGCAAGAAGCTGCGGCACGATCCCGAGACCGGCAAGGCGAAATACGCCATCGTGCAGGGCGAGGACGAACTGGCCTCGATCGGCATCGTGATCGGCGCCTCCTGGAACGGCGCGCGCGCCTTCACCGCAACCTCCGGCCCCGGCATCTCGCTGATGACCGAATTCATCGGCCTGTCGTATTTCGCCGAAATTCCGGCCGTGATCATGAACGTGCAGCGCGCCGGCCCCTCGACCGGCATGCCGACGCGCACCCAGCAATGCGACATCATCGCCTGCGCCTATGCTTCGCATGGCGACACCAAGCACGTCCTGCTGTTCCCGGAAGACCCGGCCGAAGCGTTCGAATTCGCGGCGCAATCGTTCGATCTCGCCGAGCGGCTGCAGACCATGATCTTCCTGATGCTCGATCTCGACATCGGCATGAACCACCGGCTGTGCCGCCCGCTGAAGTGGGACGACGCCAGGCAATATGACCGCGGCAAGGTGATGACCGCGGAAATGCTCGACGAGCGGCCGCGACTTCGGCCGCTATCTCGACGTCGACGGCGACGGCATTCCCTACCGCACCTATCCGGGCACGCATCCGACCAAGGGCTCGTTCTTCACCCGCGGCACCTCGCGCGACCGCTACGCGCGCTATTCGGAAGAAGGCGCTGTCTACGCCGACAACATGCAGCGGCTGGTGCGCAAGTTCGAAACCGCGCAGGACATGGTGCCGCGGCCGTTGCAGGCCAACGCCGCCAAGCCGACCAAATACGGCGTGATCTATTTCGGCTCGACCTCGCCGGCGATGGACGAGGCGATCGGGCTGCTGGAAGCGCGCGGGCATCAGCTCGACCGCATGCGCATCCGCGCCTTCCCGTTCCACTCCAGCGTGGCGAGCTTCATCGCCGATCATGATTTCGTTTACGTGGTCGAGCAGAACCGCGACGCCCAGCTGCGCTCAGTTGATCGTCAACGAGAACGGCATCGATCCGGTCCGGCTGGTGCCGATCCTGCACTATGACGGCACGCCGATCACCGCGCGCTTCATCGCCAACGCCATCGGCGACCACCAGGACCATCTCAAGGTGACCCCTCTGCGCAAGGCCGTGTCATGACCTACATTGCAAAGCCGAAATTCCAGCATCCCGGCCTGCCGAAGAACGATCTCGGCTATCACCCACCGCGATTACGAGGGCAAGATCTCGACGCTGTGCGCCGGCTGCGGCCACGACTTCGATCACCGCCTCGATCATCGAGGCCTGCTACGAGCTGTCGATCGAGCCGCATCGGGTCGCCAAAATTTCCGGCATCGGCTGCTCCTCGAAGACGCCGGACTATTTCCTCGGCAATTCGCACGGCTTCAACTCGGTGCACGGCCGCATGCCGTCGGTTTTGACCGGCGCCAACCTCGCCAACCGCGACCTGATCTATCTCGGCGTCTCCGGCGACGGCGACAGCGCCTCGATCGGCTTCGGCCAGTTCGCGCATTCGATCCGGCGCGGCGTCAACATGACCTATATCGTCGAGAACAACGGCGTCTACGGCCTGACCAAGGGCCAGTTCTCGGCCACCGCCGACCGCGGCTCGAAGTCGAAGAAGGGCGTGATCAACACCGACAACGCCATCGACCTGGTGGCGATCGCGCTGCAGCTCGGCGCGACCTTCGTGGCGCGCAGCTTTTCCGGCGACAAGATCCAGCTGGTGCCGCTGATTGCCGCCGCGATCCGGCACAAGGGCGCGTCCTTCATCGACGTCATCAGCCCCTGCATCGCCTTCAACAACCACGCCGGCTCGACCAAGAGCTTTGACTACGTCCGCGAACACAACGACGCGGTCAACCGCCTCGATGTCATCACCGGCCGCGACCCGATCACGGTCGATTACGCGCCGGGCACGGTGCAGGTGGTCGAGCAGCACGACGGCACGCGGCTGGCGCTGCGCAAGATCGACGCCGATTACGACGCCCATGACCGGCTGGCGGCCATGACCTTCCTGCAGAAGCACGCCGCCAAGGGCCAGGTGGTCACCGGACTGCTGTATGTCGATCCGGACTCGGAAGACCTGCACTCCCATCTCGACACCGTCGAGACGCCGCTCAACACGCTCGAGGCCGGGGAGCTGTGCCCCGGCTCCGCCGCGCTGGACAAGATCAACGCCAGCCTGCGGTAGACGGCCGCATCTCGATCGGATGCCGTGAGGCGGCGCCAGCTTTTTTGGCCGGTCGCCGCCTCCGAGCATAGCGCAGACCTCGGATTGCGCGCGCTGGAGAACGCGACCCGATCGGTCCGAGCTTCACCTCAATGGCTCCATCCCGAGCTATTGTATCCGAGCCGTTGGTGTCGCCATCCGGCAAACCGGTTCACTTGCCGGCTCACATGGCCCGGCCTGGCTGAAATCAAAAATCGCGCGGGGATCAACGCCAAACAGTCGGTGCCCACCGGGATCGATATGACGAGAACGGCGTTATTTCGCCGGAAAGCGACATATTTCCCTCGTCAGCGCGGCCTAAGGATTTGTTGACAAGATTTGGCTTCCCGCCCGAAGGTGCGGAACCCGAGAAAACAGCTCGAACAGAACAGGCACCATGAATCCCGTCAAAGCACTCGAAAACCACGGCCAGGCGGTCTGGCTGGATTTTTTGGCCCGTGGCTTCGTCGCCAAAGGCGACCTCAAGGCGCTGATCGATACCGATGGCGTCAAAGGCGTCACATCGAACCCGTCGATCTTCGAAAAAGCCATCGGCAGCTCGGACGAATATGACGGCGCGATCGGCAATGCCTTAAAAAAGGGCGACCGCCCGGTCGCCGACCTGTTCGAGCACCTTGCGGTCGAGGACATCCAGCATGCCGCCGACGTGCTGCGCCCGGTCTATGACCGGTTGAAGGGCGCGGATGGTTTCGTCAGCCTCGAAGTCTCGCCTTATCTGGCGATGGACACCAAGGGCACGATCGCGGAAGCGGAGCGGCTCTGGACAGACGTCAAGCGCAAGAATTTGATGGTGAAGGTGCCGGCGACGCCGGAGGGCCTTCCCGCGATCGAACATCTGATCGGCGAAGGCATCAGCATCAACATCACGCTGCTGTTCGCGCAGAAGGTCTATCGCGAGGTCGCGGAGGCCTATCTCAAGGGCCTGGAAAAATACGTCGCCAAGGGCGGCGATCCCTCGCACGTCGCCAGCGTCGCCAGCTTCTTCGTCAGCCGGATCGACAGTGCCGTCGACAAGCAGCTCGATGAGAGGATCGCCAAGGCCAACGACCCCAGCGAGAAGGAACGCCTTGCTGCACTGAAGGGCAAGGTCGCGATCGCCAACGCAAAGCTCGCCTATCAGGATTACAAGCGGCTGTTTTCGGGCCCGCGCTGGGACAAGCTGAAGGCCAAAGGCGCCAAGCCGCAGCGGCTGCTGTGGGCTTCCACCGGCACCAAGAACAAGGAGTACAGCGATGTGCTCTATGTCGAGGAGCTGATCGGTCCCAACACCATCAACACCGTGCCGCCGGCGACGCTGGACGCGTTCCGCGATCACGGCACGCCGCGCGACAGCCTGGAAGAAAACATCGAGGACGCGCGGCACGTGCTCGAAGAGCTGGAAAAATCCGGCGTCTCGCTCGATGCGATCACCGCGGAACTGGTCAAGGACGGCGTCAAGCAATTCGCCGACGCCGCCGACAAGCTGTACGGCGTGGTCGCGCACAAGCGCGCGGCGTCGCTCGGCGGCGGCATCGATCACCAGAAGCTTAAGCTCGGCGCTCATATCGCCAAAGCCGTCGAGAAGAGCACCGAGGAATGGCGTGCATCGGCAAAAATCCGCCGGCTTTGGCACAAGGACAAGTCGGTCTGGACCAATGACGACGAGCACAAATGGCTGGGCTGGCTCAACAGCGCGGCTGCTGTCGACGTCGCCGACTACCAGGATTTTGCGCAGCGCGTGAAGGGACAGAAGTTTACCGACGCGGTGGTGCTCGGCATGGGCGGATCGAGCCTCGGTCCCGAAGTGCTGGCGGAAACCTTTGCCAAAAAATCCGGCTTTCCGAAACTGCACGTGCTCGACTCCACTGATCCGGCGCAGGTCCGCGCGATGGAGGCGGCGATCGATATTTCCAAAACCCTGTTCATTGTCTCCAGCAAATCCGGCGGCACCACCGAGCCGAACGCGATGAAGGATTATTTCTTCGATCGCGTCTCCAGGGCGATTGGCGCCGACAAGGCCGGGCATCGCTTTATCGCGGTGACCGATCCCGGTTCCTCGCTGGAGAAGGTCGCAACCAAACAGGGCTTTGCGCGCATCTTCCACGGCGATCCCACCATCGGCGGGCGCTACTCCGTGTTGTCGCCGTTCGGCCTGGTGCCGGCTGCGGCCGCCGGCATCGATACAAAAAGCCTGATCAGGCACACGCTTGCGATGGTGCGCTCCTGCGGCGCCGACGTGCCGCCGCATGAAAATCCCGGCGTGCAGCTCGGACTGGCGCTCGGCCTCGCCGGCCTCGACGGCCGCGACAAGGTCACGATCTCGTCGTCGAAAAAAATCGCCGATTTCGGCGCCTGGGCCGAGCAGCTGATCGCCGAGTCCACGGGCAAGGACGGCAAGGGCCTGATCCCGATCGACGGCGAGACGCTGGCCGATCCATCGCTCTACGGCAACGATCGCTTCTTCATCGACCTGCGCACCGAGGGCGAAGACGACGCAAGCCACGACGAAAAGCTCGCCGCGCTGGAGGCCGCCGGTCATCCCGTGGTCCGCATCGTCATGAAGTCGATCGAGCATCTCGGCCAGGAATTTTTCCGGTTCGAGATGGCGACCGCGGTCGCCGGCGCCGTCCTCGGCATCAATCCGTTCAACCAGCCCGACGTCGAGGCCGCCAAGATCAAGACGCGCGAGCTGACCAGTGCGTTCGAGAAATCGGGCGCATTGCCGGCGGAGCAGCCGGTGATGGCCTCGGCGGAGGCCGATATCTATACCGATGAAGCCAACGCCGCGGCGCTGCGCAAGGCAGGCGCCAACGGCGATCTCGGCTCCTGGATCAAGGCACATCTGTCGCGCTCGGGCAGCGGCGACTATGTCGCGCTGCTGGCCTATATCGAACGCGACAAGACCTTCATCGACGCGCTGCAAAAGATGCGGCTTGCGGTGCGCGACAAGCGCCATGTCGCGACCTGCGCCGAATTCGGGCCGCGCTTCCTGCATTCGACCGGCCAGGCCTACAAGGGCGGACCCGACAGCGGCGTGTTCCTGCAGATCACCGCCGACGACGCCGAGGATTTGCCGGTGCCGGGCCAGAAGGCCAGCTTCGGCATCATCAAGGCGGCGCAGGCGCGCGGCGATTTTGATGTCCTCACCGAGCGCGGCCGGCGTGCGCTTCGCGTCCATCTCAAGGGCAGCCTGGGGCCGGCGCTCGCCGCGCTCGATGCCGCGATTACTGAAGCGCTCAATTAGGGAAATTCCAGCATGCAACTCGGCATGATCGGCCTCGGCCGGATGGGCGGCAACATCGTCCGGCGGTTGATAAATCACGGACACACGGCCGTGGTGTATGACAAGGATCCGAAGGCGGTCGCAGCCCTTGCGGCCGACAACGCCGCCGGCTCCTCCTCGCTGGAAGATTTAGTGGCCAAGTTGGAGGCGCCGCGCACCGCCTGGGTGATGCTGCCGGCCGGCAAGATCACCGAGGCGACCATCGACGCGCTCGCAAAGCTGATGCAGCCTGGTGACGTCATCATCGACGGCGGCAATACGTTCTGGCAGGACGACGTCCGCCGCGGCAAGGCGCTCAGGGAGCGTGGCCTGCATTATGTCGATGTCGGCACCTCCGGCGGCATCTGGGGCATCGAGCGCGGCTATTGCATGATGATCGGCGGCGACAAATCCGTGGTTGACCGGCTCGACCCGATCTTCAAGGCGCTGGCGCCGGGGATCGGCGATATCCCCCGCACCGAGGGACGCGACGGCCGCGACCCGCGCATCGAGCAGGGCTATATCCACGCAGGTCCTGTCGGCGCCGGACATTTCGTCAAGATGATCCATAACGGCATCGAATACGGCCTGATGCAGGCCTATGCCGAGGGTTTTGACATTCTCAAGAACGCCAATATCCGGGCGCTCCCGGAGGAGCACCGTTTCGATCTGGATATCGCCGATATCGCCGAAGTCTGGCGGCGCGGCAGCGTGATCCCGTCATGGCTTTTGGATCTCACCGCTTCCGCGCTCGCGGAGAACCAGACGCTGGAAAATTACTCCGGGTTCGTCGAGGATTCCGGCGAAGGCCGCTGGACCGTCAACGCCGCGATCGACGAAGCCGTGCCCGCCGAAGTGCTGACGGCGGCGCTGTTTGCGCGCTTTCGCTCGCGCAAGGAGCACACCTTTGCCGAAAAGATTCTTTCGGCGATGCGCGCGGGCTTCGGCGGCCACAAGGAACCACCGAAGAAGCCGGGTTCAAAGGCCTGAAAGAGATGACTGTCAATCACGTCCAGCAAAAGAAGCCCGATCCCTGCTCCATTGTGATCTTCGGCGTGACAGGCGATCTCGCTCACCGGCTGGTGATCCCGGCCCTCTATAATCTCGCCGCCAACGATCTGCTGCCGGATAATTTCTGCATCGTCGGCATCGCCCGCAAGGGCATGTCGAGCGAGCAGTTGACTGAGAGCCTGACCAAGGGTCTGCACCAGTTTGCCACCCGCAAGGTCGACGACGCGCTCGCCAGGCGGCTGCTCGCCTGCGTCACCTGCATCGAGGCCGATCCGAAGGACCCGGCGTCGTTCGATGCATTGCGCGATCGGCTCGACAAGCTCGAGGCGGTACGCAAGACCGGCGGCAATCGCCTGTTTTATCTCGCAACGCCTCCGAGCGGCTTCCTGCCGATCAGCAAGGAGTTGGGCCGTACCGGCCTGCTGGCCGAAAACGGTTCGTGGCGCCGGCTGGTGGTGGAAAAACCGTTCGGCACCGATCTGGCCTCGGCGAAGACGCTGAACGACGAACTGCTGAAGCTCGTCGACGAGCACCAGATTTACCGGATCGATCATTACCTCGGCAAGGAAACCGTTCAGAACATCCTGGTGCTGCGCTTCGCCAACGGCATGTTTGAGCCAATCTGGAACCGCAATCACATCGACCATATCCAGATCACCGTCGACGAAAAACTCGGCGTCGGCCATCGCGGCAGCTTCTATGACGTGACCGGGGCATTGCGCGACATGGTGCCGAACCACCTGTTCCAACTGCTGTCGCTGGTCGCGATGGAGCCGCCGGTGAAATTCGACGCGCGTGCCGTGCGTTCGGAAAAGGCCGAAGTGCTGGCGGCGATCCAGACCCAGAGCGAGCAGGAAGCCCTGCACAATTCGGTGCGCGGGCAATATCGGGCCGGCAGAATCGGTGACAGCGAGATCGAGGACTATCGCAGGACTGAGGACGTCAAGCCGGACAGCACCACGGAAACCTACGCCGCGCTGAAACTGACCATCGACAACTGGCGCTGGGCCGGCGTGCCGTTTTACCTGCGCACCGGCAAAGCGCTCGGCGTCAAGCGAACCGAGATCGCGATCAAGTTCAAGCAGGCGCCGTTCGCCATGTTCCGCGACACGCCGGTGGACCGGCTTTCGCAAAACTACCTGATTATCTCGACCGAACCGACCGAGGGCATCGCGCTGCAGTTCAACACCAAGGTGCCGGGACCTGCGATCAATATCGACGGCGTCGAGATGAAGTTCCGCTACAAGGATTACTTCCAGGCCGAGCCCTCGACTGGTTATGAGACGCTGATCTACGACTGCATGATCGGCGACAACATCCTGTTCCAGCGCGCCGACAGCGTCGAGGCCGGCTGGCGCGCGGTGCAGCCATTTCTGGAAGCCTGGAAGAACGCCGGCGGCAAGGGACTGAAGATCTACGAACCCGGCAGCGAAGGCCCCGAAGAGGCCAATGATCTCCTGGAGCGCGACGGCCGAAGCTGGCGGAAGCTGACCTGACCATGGCCATCGGCGATCATCGCACGGTCATCGCGGTCGCAGATCCTGCGGCGCTGGCGACAGCCGCCGCGGAACGTTTGCTCGCCAGGATCGCGGCGAATACCGGCCGCGTCGCGATTTGCCTGACCGGCGGGTCGAGCCCGAAAGCGCTCTACCACCTCCTCGCGACCGAAACCTATCGCGGCAAAATCCCGTGGGATCGCGTGCACTGGTTCATCGGCGACGAAAGGTTTGTGGCGGCTGGCGATCCCCTCAACAATATGGGCATGGCGCGACAGGCCTTTCTCGACCAATGCGCGCCGAAGCCGAACGTCCATCCGATTTCGACCGATACCGCCTCTCCTGATAATCCCGACACCAGCGCCGAACTTTATGAGCGGGAGCTGAAATCGTTCTATGGCGCGGACGAACTGGACCCTGCCCAGCCGCTGTTCGATCTCGTTCTGATGGGCGTCGGTCCCGACGGCCACACCGCCTCGCTATTCCCGGATTATCCGGCGCTGGCTGAGACCGGACGCTGGGTCGTTGGTGTCCCCAAGGCGCATGTCGAGCCGTTCGTGCCTCGGGTCACGCTGACCCTGCATGCGCTGGCCTCCTGCCGTGAAATGCTGTTCGAAGTCGCGGGCGCCGACAAGCGCGCGATCTTGACGCGGGTACTCGCAGGCGAGAACCTGCCGGCGAACCGCGCGCGATCCCTCGGCGAGACGATCTGGCTGGTGGATCAGGCGGCGCTGCCGGAGAATTTTCGTGGGTGATGCGAGCGACCCCTGCGCGCTGGTGGTGATGGGCGTTTCCGGCTCGGGCAAGAGCACCATCGCCGACCGCCTGGCCGCACGCCTCGGCTGGCGCTGCGAGGACGGCGACAGGTTTCATCCGGCAAGCAATGTCGCGAAAATGAGCGCCGGCCATCCGCTCACCGACGAAGACCGCTGGCCCTGGCTGCAGGCGATCGCCGACGAGATCGACCGCGCCTGCAAGGCCGGCGAGCGCGCCGTCATCGCCTGCTCGGCGCTGAAACACGCCTATCGCGACATCCTCGTGCACGGACGCAACGACGTCCGCATCGTCTTTCTCGACGGAACATATGATCTGATCGCGGGCCGGCTCGCCGCGCGCAAGGGTCACTTCATGCCGCCGGGATTGCTGACCAGCCAATTCCAGACCCTGGAGCCGCCGGACGCGGGCGAACACCCGGTGACGGTGTCGATCGACGCGCCGGTCGAAGCCATCGTCGATGACATCGTCAGCCAATTGAAACTGGAACGCCCATGACCCGCACCGCCCTTGTCGTCTCCGATGTCGACGGCACGCTCCTGACCAAGGAGAAGGTACTCACCGAAGCCGCCAGGGCTGCAGTGGGCAAGCTGCACGCGGCCGGCATCGGCTTCACCATCGTCTCCAGCCGGCCGACGATCGGGATGGGATTTTTAATCGAGCCGCTCGCGATCACGCTGCCGGTCGGCGCCTTCAACGGCAGTTCGATCGTCGATCCGCAATTAATACCGATCGAGCAGCATCTGATACCGCCCGCGACCGCGCGGCGCTGCCTCGATGTGCTCACCGAATTCGGCGTCGATATCTGGCTGTTCACCAACGATCGCTGGTACACGCGCAACCCCGACGGCGAATACGTTCCGCACGAGAAACGCGCGATCAAGCACGACCCATCCATCATCGCGGATTTCACGCCTTATCTCGGCAGCGCCTGCAAGATCGTCGGCGCCAGTTCGGACGCTGTGCTGCTGCAACGCTGCGAAGCGGTCATGAAGGAAGCGGTCGGCACCGAGGCCACCGCGGTTCGCTCGCAGACCTATTATCTCGACGTCACGCCACCCGGCCACGACAAAGGCACCTTCGTCGCAGCGATGGCGCAGCGGCTCGGCATCTCGACCGACGCGATCGCGACCATCGGCGACATGCAGAACGATCTCGCAATGTTCGCCAAAAGCGGCATCTCGTTCGCCATGGGCAACGCCACCGACGACGTCAAGAAGCGCGCGACGCACGTGACGGAGACCAACGAGAACGACGGTTTTGCCACGGCGATGGAAACGGTGCTGAAGAACAACGGCGCCGGTTAACGACGCGGTTAGATTTTGACCGTCAATTCAGCGCGTTCCGTTCGTTCGACGTGCCTTCGACGAACTCCACCGGCGTGCCTTTCTTGATGATGCCCCCCAGCCACGCCGCATCCCAGTTGGTCAGCCGGACGCAACCATGCAACTCGGATTTGCTGATCTTGCCCGGGTTCGGCGTGCCGTGAATGCCGTAACCCTCGGCCGAAAGTCCTATCCAGTACACTCCCACCGGATTGTTCGGCCCCGGGTTGATGGTGAAGGGCCGCCTGGATCGTACTCCCTTGAACTTGTAATCGGGATTGTAGCGGTATGTCGGATTGGCATCGACCGAGATGACTTTCAGGGTGCCGCTCGGCGTAGGCTTCTCCCCGCTGCCGACGGTGGCCGGAAAGAAGCCGACCAGCGCACCTTGTGGATCGAAAGCCTTGACCGTCTGTCGCGATTTGTCGACCTCGACCCGGCCGATCGCCGGCTTGCCTGGCCTGTCGGCGACGTTTGCCACGAAAATGCTGTCGCCCGCCCGGTCGAATTTTTTTCCCGGATTGAGCGCCGATAGCAGCGCTTCGCTCATGTGAAACTTTTCGGCGAGGGCTTCGCGCGGGCTGGTGTAGCTGAGAGCCTTGATATCTTTCATGCCTTCCATCTTCGCAGGAAGCTTCTTCAGAAACGGACCCTTCACATCGCTCTCAGCGATCGTGTACTGGGAGATGACGGGATCCTGGCCGGTCTGGGCAAGCGCCGTCCAGAGCTCCGGCGTGAGCATCTTCTGAAAGGTCAGGCTTTTTGCCTCAGCGAAGGCCCGCAGGGCCTTTTGGGTCGTTTCGGCGAACTTGCCATCAATCTCGCCCGGAGAGAACAGCGCGCGGTCGAGAAGAATTTGCGCCTTCACCATCACCGGGTCCGCTTTGTCTTCGGCCGGAGGCTTGCCGCCGAATTCGGCATTGTTGATCGCGGCCGCATCGAAATTGGCCGCCACCGCCGGACTCGACAACAAGCACACAACAGCAACCGCGACGAACAGACGAGCCATCCGTCAACCTCCTCGCATTTCCCGGGATAATCGATGGTGGACTCACAAGTTCCACGCGATAGTCGAATCGATCCAGCTATTTCGAGCGCTGCACTGCGGGCTTCTCGGCCGATCTCGTGGCGTCACTGAGATTGTGCGCGGTGTTGATCAGCGCGATATGCGTCAGCGCCTGCGGGAAATTACCGGTCTGGCGGCCCGCGCCGGAATCGAATTCCTCGGCCAGCAGGCCGAGATCGTTGGCGACCGCGACCACGCGATCGAACAGTGCTTGCGCCTTTGCCGTCTCTCCCGCCAGCACATAGGCGTCGGCAAGCCAGAGGCTGCAGGCCAGGAACGCGCCTTCGATCGGCTGCTTTTCGCCGGAGATTTCGCGGGGATCGTGCCGCAGCACAAAGCCGTCGCGCATCAGGTATTTTTCGATCGCGGCCAGCGTGCCGCGAACGCGTGGGTCCGACGGCGGCAGGAACCCGACCGACGGCAGCATCAAAATGCTGGCATCGAGCAACTTCGAGCCGTAGGACTCCACGAACGAATTCAGTTCGCGATCAAAGCCGCGGTCGCAGACGTCGCGATGGATGGTATCGCGCAACGCCCGCCACTTCTCCAGCGGCGCCTTGAAGCAAAATTCTTCCGCGCTCTTGATGCCGCGGTCGAAGGCGACCCAGGTCATGACTTTCGACGAGACGTAATGCCTGCCGTCGCCGCGCCGTTCCCAGATGCCGTGGTCCGGCCGGTCCCATTCCTCCGCGAGATGCTCGAGCACGGCGCATTCCAGCGCCCAGCTTCCTTCGTCGAGTTCGAGCTTCGCCATCCGCGACTGATGAAAGGCATCGATCAGTTCGCCATAGACGTCGAGTTGCAGCTGAGCATGCGCGGCGTTGCCGACCCGGACCGGCTGCGCGCCTTCGTAGCCGGGCAGCCAGCCGGCTTCCCATTCCAACAGGCGCCGCTGGCCCATGATGCCATACATGATCTGCATATTGGCCGGAGATCCCGCCACCGCCCGCAACAGCCAGTTGTGCCAGGCCGCGGCTTCCTCGGTATAGCCGGAGTTCATCAGCGCCAGCAGCGTGAAGGTGGCGTCGCGCAGCCAGCAGAAGCGGTAATCCCAATTGCGCGCGCCACCGAGCTTTTCCGGCAGCGAGGTGGTGGGCGCGGCGACGATGCCGCCGGTCGGCGCGTAGGTCAGCGCCTTCAACGTGATCAGCGAACGCAGGACGAGTTCGCGGCTCAGCCCCTCATAGCTGCAGTGGCTGCACCATTCGGTCCAAAACTCTTCGGTATCCTGCAAGGCCTGCGCGGGATCGATCGGTTCGGGCACGGGCAGATGAGAGGGGCCGTAGGTCAGGACAAAAGGAACAGTCTCGCCCTCGCCCACTTCGAAATCGGCCACCGTGGTCAAGTCTTCGCCGCGGGTCTGGACCGGCGTACGCAGCACGGTCATGTCCTGTCCGCAAACCGCGAGTAGCCCCGATCCGTCCGGGTTTTTCCTGACCCAGGGAATGTCCGCGCCGAAGCCGAACCGGATCACCAGCTCCATCCGCAGCTTGACCCGGCCGCTGATGCCGCGCACCAGCCGGACCACGTCGGAGGCCTTGCCGCGCGGCGGCATGAAATCGATCAGGGTGACGATGCCGTCGGCGGTCTCGAACCGCGTTTCCAGGATCAGCGTGTTGTCCCGGTACCGGCGCGAGGTTTTCGTGATGTCTTTCACCGGCGCGATCTGCCAGCGGCCGTTTTTGGCGGTCCCCAGCAATGCGGCAAAGCAGGCGTCGGAATCGAACGCCGGCCAGCACAGCCAGTCGATCGATCCGTCGCGGCCGACCAATGCAGCGGTCTCGCAATCGCCGATCAGCCCATAATCTTCGATTCGGCACGACAATTTTCGACACCGTTTTGCATCAAGTCGAGGCCCGCTCGCGCGTCGCGCGCTTGAGCGCGTCAAGGTCGATGGCGGAAATGATATGCTCGATCGAGACCGGAAGCCGCCGCCGCCAGTTCGGGTGTTCGTCGATGGTGCCGGGGATGTTGGGCTGGTCGATCAGGCCCAGCAGATCCTCCAGCGAGACCGCCAGCATCCGGGATCCGGTTCGCGACAGGAACTGCAGCACCGAATAGAGATCGTGGCTGTCGATGGCGTGGTGGCGCAGCACGTCGTCCAGCATGGCCAGCGCGTGCCAGCGCGCATCGTCGCTCTCCCCCGGATCCATTCCGAGCGAGCGCTTCAGCTTCAGATCCCGGAAGGAGCGCCAGCCGCAATAGGTCGAGAGATCGTGGGTATTGAAGGTGACCAGCGCATTGGCCGCATAGCGGTCGGCGCCCTTGAACGGGCCGTGGTCCTCGCGCTCGAACATCATCACCAGATAGGACCAGATGCCCCAATCGGCCATCCGCTCGCGAAAACCTTCCGGCACGGTGCCGAGATCTTCGCCGATCACGACGCAGCGGTGCGTGACGCTCTGTTCCGCGGTCACCGCCAGCAGCGCCTCGAACGGCATCTGGACGTAGACGCCGTCGGCCGGCCCGAAGCCGCTCGGCACGAGGTAGAGCCGCTTCAAGCCCAGCACATGATCGAGCCGGATCGCGCCGGCGTGCCGCATCGAGGCGCGCAACATCTCGCGATAAGGCTCGAACGACTGCGATTCCAGTCCGGCGGCATTGAACCCCGCAAGGCCCCAGTCCTGTCCGGCGGGCGCCAGCGGATCGGGTGGCGCGCCGACCCCGAGATGACGCGAGATCGCCGTCTGCTCGTTCCAGGCATCGAAACCGCCGGATTGCACGCCGACGGCGACATCGAGATAAAGTCCGACCTTCATGCCGAGCCGGTGCGCAAGATCCTTGCAGGCCTGCAATTGCCGGTCGGCGGTCCATTGCACGAATTCGACGAATTCGATTTCCAGCGCGTCGGCGCCGATGCGCAAGGCGGCGCATTTGGCCTCGTCCGGCTGCCGCCATTGCTCCGGCCATTCCCACCACGCCTTGTTGAATTTGTGCCGAAGCACCTCAAAGCAGGCGAAGCGCGACAGCAACGGCGCGCGTTCGGCGCGGAATTGTTCAAAGTCCTGCTTCCGCTCAGACTTTGGATTGACCTTGAAGGCGTCGAACGCCGCCCGCAGCGCCCGCCATTTCAGCCCGGCCAACGCGACATAATCGACCATGTCGTTGGCCCGCAGGCGCGCAAGCAGCTCCTTCGCATCGGGATCGGCGTGAAATTCGGGAAGTTTTTCGACATCGATATAGAGCGCGTTGAGAAACAACCGGCTGTTCGGCGAATACGGGCTGCAATCGCCGGGCCGGTCGTCGAACAACACGTGCAGCGGGTTGAGGCCGACGCCGTCAGCACCCAGATGGTGCGCCAATTCGACCAGGGCCCGGAGGTCGGTAAAATCCCCCATCCCCCAGTTGCGCGCCGAGCGGACGCCGTAGAGCTGGACCGCGAGCAACCAGCAGCGGTTGAAATCCCCGCCAAAAGCCTTCGCCGGCGCCACGATCAGCGGCAGCTCTTCGGTAAATGGCGACGCATCGGTCAGGTTCAGCCGGTGGACACCCGCCGGCAAATCCTGCGGCCAGACGATAATTCGATCGGAGGTCGTTCCCTCGGCGATAACCTTAAGGCCAGCCACGATTTTCCATTGCAGGGGCAATGTGGCAGCCTGCGACAATTCGCTGCGCGCGGGCTGGCCGGATCTGATCACCACGGGGTCGGCGAGCAGACGACGTGGGGTTTGCGGCGGCAGGGAATCCAGGATGATCCGGAGCGCCGCCGCGTCCGTCACACGGCGGTGACCCTGACCATCGATAAATTCGGTCTGGATTCCCAACTTATTGGCTTGATCGAAAAGGTCCATTCGGCACGCGGTTTGCACGCGACAGGGGGGTGGCGTCGCGAAATTGTCCAAGTTCGGGAAGGGGATAGAGGGTGTTTAACGTTCTACCCCGCCCGCCGTTCCCCGGGAACCAACGCCCGTCGAGCGGCTTTGTATATAGGTCCAATGCGTCTCCTGCACGCCACGGAGACCTCATGTCCATATCAATGGCGGCATCACCGTGAATAAAACAGCACAAACTGTCGAGAGTGCCGGCGGCACTTTCCATATCGAGGATGTTTTTCCCTCGATCGACGGCGGCCGTTTTCCGGTGAAGCGGATCGCCGGCGAGCCGGTCGAGGTGTGGGCCGATATCTATCGCGACGGCCATGCCGTCATCGCCGCCGCCCTGGTCTGGCGCGCCGAGAACGTCCGGGAATGGCGGCGTGAGCCGATGTCGGTCCACAGCAACGACCGCTGGGGCGGTTCGTTCCTGCCGGACGCGCCGGGACACTATGTCTTTGCGATCGAAGCCTGGACCGATGAATTCGGCACCTGGCGGCACGGCTTTGAGCTCAAGCACAAGGCCGGCACTGAACTCGGCCTCGATGCCATCGAGGGCGCGGGCATGCTCACCAAGGCCCAGCCCGACGGCCATGCCGCCGCCGGGGTGATCCAGAAGCAGTGCGAGGCCTATCTGCAGACCGGCGAGGCCGCGCCGCTGCTGGCGACCGAATTGAAGGACGCCATGGCCGAAAGCCAGTTGCGGCCCGACCTCACGCGGTCACAAGCGTTTCCGCTGGTCGCCGAGCGGCCGCGGGCCCGCTGCGGCGCATGGTATGAAATGGTGCCGCGGAGCCAGGGCCAGATCCCCGGCCGGCACGGCACGTTCAGGGATTGCATCGCGCGGCTGCCGGATATCGCGGCGATGGGTTTCGACGTCGTCCTGCTCACGCCGATCCACCCGATCGGCACCACCAATCGCAAGGGCCGCAACGGCGCGGCCGCCACCGGCGCAGGCGATCCCGGCAATTGCTATGCCGTTGGCGCCGCCGACGGCGGCCACGATGCCGTGCATCCGGAGTTGGGCACGCTGGAGGACTTCCGTGCGTTCGTCGTCGCCTGCAAGTCCCTCGACATGGAAGTCGCACTGGATTTCGCCGCGCAGTGCTCGGCCGATCACCCCTGGCTGAAACAGCACCCGCAATGGTTCAAGCGCCGGCCGGACGGCTCGGTGCGCTATGCGGAAACGCCGCCCAGACAATATGATGACATCGTCAATCCGGACTTTGGAGATGCCGGTGCGCTGTGGAACGCGCTGCGCGATGCGGTGCTGTTCTGGATCGATCAGGGCGTCCGGATCTTTCGGATCGACAACGCCCACACAAAACCATTTCGGTTCTGGGAATGGATGATCCGCGATATCCGGCTTCAGCATCCCGATGTGATCTTGCTGGCCGGAGGTTTTACGCGGCCGAAGCTGATGAAGGGCCTCGCCAAGCTCGGCTTCACCCAGTCGTACAGCTATTTCACCTGGCGAACGCAACGAGGCGAGCTGGAGCAATATCTGCACGAACTGACGGACTATCCGGAGCGCGAGTCCTATCGCCCGAACTTTTTCGTCAGCACACCCGATGTGCTGCCGTATCATCTACACAATGGCGAGCCATGGATGTTCAAGTCCCGCGTCGCGCTGGCAGCCATGCTGTCGGCCAATTACGGCGTCTATAACGGCTTTGAGCTGCTCGAGCACGAACCGGTACCGGGCAAGGAGGAATATCTCACGGCCGAAAAATACCAGATCAAGGTGCGCAACTGGAAAATGCCGGGCAATATCAAGTCCTATATCGCCGGTCTCAACCGCGTGCGGCGGACCAACGCCGCGTTGCAGCAGACCAACAATCTGCGCTTCCTCGGATCGGAGGACGGCAACGTCATCGGCTTCGTCAAGGAAACCATCGACCGCACCAACATCGTCGCCGGCGCCATTGCGCTGTCGCGCGACGCGCACGAATTTTGGCTGCCGCTCGGTGATGTCAGGGTCGGCGCGGATGGCGAGCATCGCCCGGTCGCGGCCGTTGAAAACTTGACCACCGGCGAGCGCAGCCCCGTCGAATGGGGCGGCATCCGCGTGCGGATCGATCCGCAACGTGATCCCGCTCTCCTGTTCCGCTGCCTGGCGTGAGAGGCAGTCCATGAATTTGTTGTCATCCATCGACGCCAAGGAGCTGACCGCCACCGAAACCGGCGACGAGCTCTGGTACAAGGACGCCATCATCTATCAACTGCACGTCAAGGCCTTTGCCGACAGCAACAATGACGGCATCGGCGACTTTGCGGGGCTGACCGAAAAGCTCGGCTATCTGCAGGAGCTCGGCGTCACCGTGCTGTGGCTGTTGCCGTTCTATCCCTCGCCCGGCCGCGACGACGGCTACGACATCGCCGACTATGGCGACATCAATCCCGATTTCGGGACCATGAAGGATTTCCGGCGCTTCATCCAGGAAGCCAAGAAGCGCGGCCTGCGCGTCATCACCGAACTGGTCGTCAACCACACCTCCGACCAGCACGACTGGTTCAAGCGCGCCCGCCGCTCGGATCCCAAATCGAGCGCCCGCAACTGGTATGTCTGGAGCGACACCGACCAGAAATACCAGGGCACGCGGATCATCTTCACCGATACCGAGAAGTCGAACTGGACCTGGGACCCCGAAGCCGGCCAGTTCTACTGGCACCGCTTCTTCTCGCACCAGCCGGACCTGAATTTCGACAACCCCCGCGTGGTCAGCGCCCTGGTGCAGGTGATGAAGCGCTGGCTCGATACCGGCGTCGACGGCTTCCGGCTCGACGCCATCCCCTATCTGTGCGAGCGCGACGGCACCAACAACGAGAACCTGCCCGAGACCCACACCATCATCAAGCGGCTGCGCAGCGAGCTCGATTCCTACGCCAAGGGCAAGGTGCTGCTGGCCGAAGCCAATCAATGGCCGGAGGATGTGCAGGAATATTTCGGCCGCGGCGATGAGTGCCACATGGCCTATCATTTCCCGCTGATGCCGCGCATCTACATGGCGATCGCCCAGGAAGACCGTTTTCCGATCACCGACATCCTGCGCCAGACCCCGGATATCCCGGCCAACTGCCAATGGGCGCTGTTCCTGCGCAACCATGATGAACTGACGCTCGAAATGGTCACCGACGTCGAGCGCGATTATCTGTGGTCGACCTATGCCAACGATCCGCGCGCGCGCATCAATGTCGGTATCCGCCGCCGCCTCGCGCCGCTGATGGACAACGATCGGCGCAAGATCGAGCTGATGAATTCGCTGCTGCTGTCGTTCCCGGGCACGCCGATCATCTATTACGGCGACGAAATTGGCATGGGCGACAACATCTATCTCGGCGACCGCAACGGCGTCCGCACGCCGATGCAGTGGACGCCGGACCGCAATGGCGGTTTTTCCCGCGCCGATCCGGCAAGGCTGTATGCCCCGACCATCATGGATCCGGTCTACGGCTACGAGTCCGTCAATGTCGAGGCGCAGTCGCACAGCCTGTCTTCGCTGCTCAGCGCCACCAAGCGGCTGATCGCGGTCCGCAAATCCACCATTGCCTTCGGCCGCGGCTCCATGACGTTCGTGCGTCCCGAGAACCGGTCCGTGCTGTGTTACGTGCGCCAGTATCAGGACGAGGTCATTCTCTGCGTCGCCAATCTGTCGCGCTCGGCGCAGGCGACCGAACTGGATCTGTCCGCCTTCAAGGACCGGATTCCCCTGGAAATGCTGGGCCGCACGCGTTTCCCGGCGATCGGCGAATTGCCCTACATGATCACGCTGGCGCCATACGGCTTCTACTGGTTCCAGCTGCAGGAGCGCGACAAATCCGAGCCGGTCGTCCCGAGAGCCGTCCCCGAATTCGAGACGCTGGTCGTTCCCTTGGGCGCAACCTGGGTGTCGCTGGCGCGGGCCCGCGGCGTATTCGAACGCGACGTTTTGCCGGGTCATCTGGCGCGCACGCGCTGGTATCCGGAACGATCAGCCAACATGATCCAGCCGACGCTGACATCCGCGGTCCCGTTCTGCGACATCGGCGACAACCGGCCCTATCTCGCTTTCTTCGAGACGACGCAACGTGGCGCAACCACGCGCTACGTCCTGCCGCTGCAGATCGAGTGGATCCGCTTCGACCGCGAGCGCTACAACCCGCGCGCGCTGGCCGCGGTCCGGCAGGGCGCCCGCGAGGGCACCCTGCTCGACGTCGCCACCGACCAGATCTTCATCGCCCTGTTGCTGCGCAATTTGCGGGAGTCGCTGACCGTCGACGAAGGCGAACATGGCTTGCGCCTCGAATTCAAGTCGACCAACCGCTTCTCGGACAAGCCGATCAAGCAGCCGGAGCGGGTCCGCGTCGTCGACACCGGACAATCCAACAGCACGTCGCTGGTCGACAGCGACTATGTCGTCAAGGTCTATCGCCGGCTGGAGACCGGTATCTCGCCCGAGATCGAGATGGGACGTTTCCTGACCGAGGTCGCGGGCTTCGCCAACGCGCCGGCGCTGCTCGGCAGCGTCGAACTGATCGAAGGCGAGCGGAGAAGCGCGATCGCCAGCGTTCATGCCTTCATCACCAATCAGGGTGATGCCTGGACCTTGACTGCGGCCCATCTCGACCGCTTCGTCGAGAAGCATCGCCTGCTGACGACAAACGGCGGCCCTGCCGAACACGAGGAGCAGGCCTCCTATCTGCGCTACATGTCGCAAACCGGACGGCGCATCGGCGAGATGCATGTGGCACTGGCGAGCAACCGGGAACTGGCCGAATTCGCGCCCGAGCCGACCCGGCCCGAGGACGTGCAGCGCTGGATCGGCGATGTCATGGCCCGCGCCGAACGCGTCTTCGATACGCTGAAGCAGCGGCGCGATACGCTGAAGGACGCCGAGCGCCCGCTGGTCGATCAACTGCTGGCGCAGCAGACAGCCGTGCCGGACCGCCTGAAGGCGCTGCTGCCGCGCCAGATCGACGGGCTCAATATCCGCCTGCACGGCGACTTCGAGCTCAGCCAGATGTTGATCGTCAAGGACGATATCTTCATCATCGACTTCGAAGGCGACCCGCGGCGCAGCATCGCCGAGCGCCGGCGCAAGGCGCCGGCGGCGCGCGACGTTGCCGGCCTGGTCCGCTCGATCGACTATTCGACGACGGCCGCCATGGAACGCGCGCTCAAGGTCGCGCCCGACGAGCACGGCAAGCTTGGCCTGGCGCTGGCAGGATGGCGCGAGCGCGCCACGGCCGCGTTTCTGGCCGCCTATCGCGAGGCGATAGCCAACCCGCGGCTGTGGCCGGCCGATCCGCAGGCCGCCGAGCAAATACTCAATTTCTTCCTGCTCGAGAAAGCGTTCTACGAGATCGAATATGAGCTGTCGCACCGGCCGGAATGGCTGCGCGTCGCGCTGACCGGATTGCTTCGAATTCTATCGCAACAGCCCTTTGAGGCCTCATGACCAAGCTGCCCGCCGAGGCCTATGCGATCATCGAAGGCCGCCACGCCGATCCCTTCCATTATCTCGGCCTGCACATCGAAGGCGACCAGAACGTCGTGCGCGCGTTCCTGCCGGAAGCGTCCAACGTGGAAGCGATCGGCGAGCATGGCGAGATGGCGCCATTGACGCGAATCCACGATTCCGGGCTGTTCGCCGGGACGCTGCCGAACGGTTCGAAGCGCTACCAGTTGCGCGCCCGGTTCGGCGACCATGTCGTCGATCTCGACGATCCCTACCGCTTTCCGCCGGTCTTGAGCGACTTCGACCTCTATCTGCTCGGCGAAGGCACCCATCAGCGCATCTACGACAAGCTCGGTGCACATCCGATGACGCTCGACGGCGTCGACGGCGTCGCCTTCGTGGTGCTGGCGCCGAACGCGCGACGGGTCAGCGTGGTCGGCGATTTCAATTTCTGGAACGCGCGGCGGCACCCGATGCGCGTGCGCGGCGTCGGCTACTGGGAGCTGTTCATCCCGCACGCCCGCGAAGGCGATCACTACAAATTCGACGTCATCGGCCGCAACGGACAACATCTGGCGCTGAAATCCGATCCGGTGGCGTTTGCCGCGGAGGTCCGTCCCAAGACGGCGTCGATCGTATTCGACGAGACCCGACTTCCGCGTCCGCGCCCGGCCCCCAATGGCGTCAACGCGCTCGGCGCGCCGGTCTCGATCTACGAGGTCCATCTCGGCTCGTGGCGGCGCAAGGGCAACAATGAATGGCTGAGCTATCGCGATCTCGCCGAACAGCTCCCCGCCTATGTGCGTGATCTCGGCTTCACCCATGTCGAATTCCTGCCCATCAGCGAGCATCCGTTCGACGGCTCCTGGGGCTACCAGCCGACCGGCATGTTCGCGCCAACCAGCCGCTTCGGCGGCCCGGAAGATTTTGCCGCGCTGGTCGACGCCTGCCATCGCGAGGGCATCGCCGTACTGCTCGACTGGGTGCCCGGGCATTTCCCCGACGATCCCCACGGCCTCGGCCAGTTCGACGGCACCGCGTTGTATGAACATGCCAACCCGCAGCAGGGCCGCCATCTTGACTGGGGCACACTGATCTACAATTACGGCCGCACGGAAGTCGTGAATTTCCTGGTGTCGAACGCATTGTTCTGGCTGGAGCGCTACGCCGTCGACGGCCTGCGCGTCGATGCCGTCGCTTCCATGCTCTACCTCGACTACAGCCGGCCCGAAGGCGGCTGGATTGCGAACAAATATGGCGGCCGGGAAAACCTCGAGGCGATCGACTTCCTGCGCCGCTTCAACACCGAAGTGTTCGCACGTTTCCCGCAGGCCACCACGGCGGCGGAAGAATCGACGTCCTGGCCGCAGGTGTCGCGCCCGGTCGAATTCGGCGGACTCGGATTCGGCTACAAATGGAACATGGGCTGGATGCACGACACGCTGAACTACATCGGCAAGGATCCGATCCATCGTAAACACCACCACGGCGACATCCTGTTCGGCCTGCATTACGCATTCTCGGAAAACTTCATCCTGCCGCTGTCGCATGACGAGGTGGTGCACGGCAAACGCTCGATCATCGGCCGCATGCCCGGCGACCAGTGGCGGCGTTTTGCGAATTTGCGGGCCTATTACAGTTTCATGTTCGGCCATCCCGGCAAGAAGCTGATGTTCATGGGCTGCGAGTTCGCCCAGGAACGCGAGTGGAATCACGACCGTTCGCTGGATTGGCATCTGCTCGGGCAGAAGAAATATGCCGGCATCCAGTCGCTGATCCGCGATCTCAACCGGCTGTATCGGGCGCTGCCGGCGCTGCACGAACTGGATTGCGACCAGGCCGGCTTCGAATGGGTGATCACCGACGATGCCGGCGGCAACGTCTTTGCCTGGATCCGCAAGGGCAATGATGCGCGGGCGCGATGCCTCGTGGTGGTGAATTTCTCGCCCAACGTCTACTACAATTACCGCGTCCGCGTGCCGTTCGCCGGCAAATGGCACGAGGTGTTCAATTCGGATTCCGCGCATTATGGCGGCAGCAATGTCGGCAATATCGGCGAAGTCCGGACCCGGGAAGGCCTCGTGCCGGAACTCGATTTGACAATCCCGCCCCTCGCCGCGATCTTTCTGGTACCGGAGAGCTGATGCATGCGATTGACCGCGGGAACGTCTGCACGGCTTGGCGCAAGCTGGGACGGACGGGGCACCAATTTTGCACTGTTCTCGGCCAATGCGGAGAAGGTCGAGCTCTGCCTGTTCGACGGCCAGGGCCGCCGCGAACTCGAGCGCATCGAATTGCCGGAACGGACCGAGGACGTCTGGCACGGCTACCTCAACGACGTCTCGCCCGGCCAGCTCTACGGCTATCGCGTTCATGGGCCGTATGCGCCCGAGCACGGCCACCGCTTCAACGCCAACAAGCTGCTGCTTGATCCCTACGCCAAGCGGCTGGCCGGACGACTGGTCTGGAGCGACGCGCATTTCGCCTATCGCACTGGAAGCCCGCGCGAGGATCTGTCGTTCGACCGCCGCGATAACTCCCGCGGCATGCCCAAAGCGGTCGTGGTCGACGAAACCTTCAACTGGGGCCGCCGCGAAATCCGCCCCAACATTCCCTGGGAAGACACCATCATCTACGAGGCCCACGTCAAGGGCCTGACCCAGAGACGCGACGACGTGCCGCCGAATCTGCGCGGCACCTTTGGCGGGCTGTCCTCGCCCGCGATGATCGATCATCTCCGGCGTCTCGGCGTCACCACCATCGAATTGCTGCCGATCCACGGGCTGATCGACGACCGCGTGCTGGTCGAGAGGAAGCTGTCGAACTACTGGGGCTACAACACGCTGGCGTTCTTCGCGCCGGAGCCGCGCTATGCGCAGGACAATGCGCTCGACGCCTTCCGCACCACGGTGGCGCGGCTGCACGACGCCGGCATCGAGGTGATGCTCGACGTCGTCTACAATCATACCGCCGAGGGCAACCATATGGGCCCGACGCTGTCGTTCCGCGGCATCGACAACGCGTCGTACTACTGGCTCAGCCGCGAGAACCCGCGGTTCTACGACGACTTCACCGGCTGCGGCAGTTCGGTCAACCTCACCCATCCGCGCGTTTTGCAGATGGTGATGGATTCGCTGCGCTACTGGGTCGAGGTCTGCCACGTCGACGGTTTTCGTTTCGATCTCGCCACCACGCTGGCGCGCGGGCCGAACGGCTACGATCGCAACGCCGCCTTCCTGACCGCGGTCCGGCAGGATCCGGTGCTCTCGACCGTGAAGATGGTCGCCGAACCCTGGGACCTCGGTATGGGCGGCTATCAGGTCGGCGCGTTCCCGTCGCAGTGGTCGGAATGGAACGACCGCTATCGCAGCGCCATGCGGCGCTACTGGAGCGGCGAAGGCAGCCTGATCGGCGAGATATCCCGCCGCATGACCGCTTCATCCGACCTGTTCCATCACGACAACCGCGCGCCGCGCGCCGGCCTCAATCACATCACCGTTCATGACGGTTTTACGCTGGCGGATCTGTTCAGCTATAACGAGAAGCACAACGAAGCCAATGGCGAGGACAACCGCGACGGCTCCAACGACAACCACAGCAATAATTGCGGCATCGAAGGCCCGAGCGATGATCCAAAAATCATCGCGTTGCGCCGCCAGCTGCGCAAGAACCAGCTCGCCTGCCTGCTGCTGGCGCAGGGCACGCCGCTCCTGCTGGCCGGCGATGAGGTCGGCAATTCGCAGTCCGGCAACAACAACGCCTATTGCCAGGACAACGAGACCGGCTGGGTCGGCTGGGACAAACTCGGCAAGGACGGCGAGGACCTTACGGATTTCATCGCGCAGCTGACCGCGTTGCGGCGTTACTTCAGGCAGATTCGCTGCCAGCGTTGGCTCGACGGCCGGCGCGCGGATGGCTCCTACGGCGTGTTGTGGCTGACACCGGCCGCCGAAGAGATGAAGGAATCCGACTGGAATTTTCCGGAAGGCCGCTTTCTCGCGTATGTGCTTGGGCCGATGGAACAAGGTCAGGCGCCGATCTTTATCGTTCTGAATGCCGCGCCGGAAGAGATTGCGTTCAAATTGCCCAGGATGACTGAATACAAGAGCTGGCGGCAGGTGCTGAACACCGCCGTCGGCAAACAGATCTCCGCCGATTACGTCGCCGGGGCCGACAGCAAGGCGCCGCCGCGCGCCGTGCTCGCCTTTGCGGGCGCGGTATGAATGAACAACAATTCGGCCCGAAATTCGGCCCGAGCCTGACCCACGCCGGCGTACTGTTCCGGCTGTGGGCGCCGGCGGCCAGGCGCGTCGATCTGTTGCTGGAGAAGCCTCACGCCCTGACGCGAAGCGAAGATGGCTGGTTCTCCGCCGAGATTGCCGGCGTCGGCGCCGGTACGCGCTACAAATTCCGCATCGACGACGAGATCGACGTTCCCGATCCAGCCTCTGCGTTCCAGCCCGAGGATGTGTCCGGCCCAAGCGAGGTGATCGACCACGCCGCCTATCCATGGCGCGCCACCGGCTGGCGTGGCCGGCCCTGGCATGAGGCCGTCGTGCTCGAAACCCATGTCGGCACTTTTACGCGCGAGGGTACTTATCGAGCCATGATCGACAAGCTCGATCATCTGGTTGCAACCGGCATCACCGCGCTCGAACTGATGCCGCTGGCGGATTTTGCCGGTCGCCGCAACTGGGGCTACGACGGCGTATTGTGGTACGCCCCCGACAGCGCCTATGGCGATCCTTCCGACCTCAAGGCGCTGATCGATGCGGCGCATGCGCGTGGGCTGATGATGCTGCTCGACGTGGTCTATAACCATTTTGGCCCCGAGGGGAATTATCTCGGCCGCTATGCGCCGGGCTTCTTCACGGATGCGCAGACGCCCTGGGGCAGCGCGATCGATTACCGGGTAGAGCAAGTGCGCGATTTCGCGATCGGGAACGCGCTCTATTGGCTCAGGGAATATCGCTTCGACGGGCTGCGGCTCGACGCGGTGCATGCGATTGCCGAACTGGGTGAAATCCCGATGCTGCATGATCTCAGCGTCGCCGTGGGGAAACTCGCCACCGAGACCGGCCGCCATATCCATCTGGTGCTCGAAAACGACGACAACGCCACAAGCCTGCTGGCGCCTTGCGAGGCGACGCCGCGGGGCCAGTACCGCGCGCAGTGGAACGACGATTATCATCACGCCTGGCATGTGCTGCTGACCGGCGAGAGCCACGCCTACTACCGCGACTATCAGCGCGCGCCGCTCGGCGATATCGCCCGCGCGCTCGGCAGCGGTTTTGTCTATCAGGGCGAGCCGTCCGCGCATCGCGGCGGACAACCGCGCGGCGAGCCGAGCGGCGGCCTTTCGCCGATTGGCTTCGTCAATTTCCTGCAGAACCACGACCAGATCGGTAACCGCGCGCTCGGCGACCGGCTCGCAAGCACGGTGAGCGCCAGCGCAATCGAAGCAGCACTTGCGATCACGCTGATGGCGCCGATGGTGCCGATGCTGTTCATGGGTGAGGAATGGGGCTCGACGGCGCCGTTTCCGTTCTTCTGCGATTTTCACGGCGACCTTGCCGAAGCCGTGCGCCAGGGACGCCGCAGGGAGTTCGCCGATGCCTACGCCCGATATGGCGACGAGATTCCCGACCCGCTCGACCAATCGACGGCCCGGTCTGCGGTGCTGGATTGGGCCGCGCGCGAGAGTGAGCCCGGACGGACGCGGCTGGCGCTGGTACGGGAATTACTCGCCATCCGCCGCCGCGAAATCGTGCCCCGGCTTGCGGGCGCCGGCTTCGGCGAAACGCATGCGGGCGACAGCGGCCTGCTGACGGCAACCTGGTGCATGGGCGACGGCGCAACACTCTCACTTATGGCCAACCTGTCGGAGCGCGACGTCACCCCTGTATCGCCGCAAATGCAGGGAACCCTGCTGTGGGGTAGCGCGTTGAGCACGAGCATGCCCGCCTGGTCGGTGCGCTGGCACATCGGATAGTCAAATGCCTCCGGCGATCCCGACCGCGACCTACCGCCTGCAATTCTCAGCGGATTTTGACTTCAATGCCGCAGCCGCCGTCGTGCCCTATCTGAAGGCGCTCGGCATCACGCATGTCTACGCCTCGCCGTTCATGAAGGCGCGCAAGGGCAGCACCCATGGCTACGACATCGTCGACCACACCCAATTCAATCCCGAGCTTGGCGGCGAGGCCGGGTTCAAGCGGCTAAGTACGGCGCTGAAGCAGCATGATCTCGGACTGATCCTCGATTTCGTGCCCAACCATGTCGGCGTGCATTTTTCCGACAATCCATGGTGGCTCGACGTACTGGAATGGGGCCCGGCGTCGCCGCACGCCGCGTCATTCGACATCGACTGGGAGCAATTGCCGTACCGTGCGCGCGGCGGCGTATTGTTGCCGATCATCGGCTCGTCCTACGGACAGGCACTGGAGCGCAGCGAGATCGAGCTGCGCTATGACGCCGCCGAAGGCCATTTTTCCGCCTGGTACTTTGAGCACCGGTTGCCGATCGCGCCGGAACGTTACAGCGAGATTTTGCGCGCGATCGTCAAGGAAGCCGCGGGCGAAGCCAGCCCGGCCGGCAAGGAGATCCTCGCCCTCGCCTCGCGTTACCGGGGACTGCGTCATCCCAACCGCAAGGAAGCGCCCGCCTTCAAGGCGGAACTGAAAGCGATCGCCGGCGCGCCCGCGATCATCGAACGCGGGCTTGCCGCCTATCGCGCAGGGCCTGATCGCGCCGCGCCGACGCTGGCGCTGCATCATTTGCTCGAACGCCAGCATTACCGGCTTGGCCAGTGGCGGCTGGCCTCCAGCGACATCAATTATCGCCGCTTCTTCGACGTCAACACGCTGGCGGGATTGCGGGTCGAGGATGCCGGCACCTTCGATGCCATCCATCGCCTGGTCAAGAACCTGATCGCGGAGGGAACACTGCAGGGCCTCCGCCTCGACCACATCGACGGCCTGCGCGATCCCGCGCAATATTTTCAGCGCCTGCGCCGCCTGATCCGCTCCGCCCAGAAGAACGTGCCCAGGCCGTTCTACCTCGTGATCGAGAAGATCCTCGGCGAGCACGAAAAGCTGCACGCGTTTGCCGGCGTTCACGGCACCACCGGCTACGAATGGATGAACGCGATCACCCATGTGCTGGTCGACGGCAACGGCCTCGAGCCGCTCGATGAGATCTGGCGGCAGATCAGCAATCAATCGCCAAAACTCGAACCCATTTTGAAGACAGCCAAACGCCGGGTGCTGGAAACCCTGCTGACCAGCGAATTCACGGTACTGACGCGCCTGCTGGCGCGGATCGCCAGCGGCCATTACTCCACCCGCGACTATGCCGCCGACAGCCTGCGGCAGGCGCTCGAACTCTATGTGCTGCATTTCCCTGTCTATCGCACCTATCTGACGTCGTCCGGCCCGGCGGCGCATGACCGCGCGCTCATAGCCGCAACGATCGAGCGCGCGCGGGCCGACTGGTTTGCCGCCGATGACGGCATTTTCGATTTCCTGCGCGATACCCTGACCATGGATTTGATCAAGCCGGGACGCGCGGCGCACAGCACGCCGCGAGTGCGGCGCTTTGCGCTCAAGGTGCAGCAGTTCACCGGCCCGTTGATGGCCAAGTCGCTGGAAGACACCACGTTCTATCGTTACCACCGCCTGCTGGCTCTGAACGAAGTCGGCGGCGATCCCTCGGCGAAAGCGCTTTCCGTCGACGGCTTTCACGTCATGATGCAGACGCGCGCCAGAGAATGGCCGCACGGCATGACCGCAACCGCGACCCATGACACCAAACGCGGCGAGGATGCACGCGCACGGATCATGGCGCTCGCCGAAATCCCCGGCGAATGGGCCAGTACGGTGGCGCGCTGGAAAATCCTCAATGCGCCACATCTCACCACCGATGGCGCGATGCGCGCGCCGTCAGCGACGTTCGAATACATGCTGTACCAGGCATTATTGGGCGCATGGCAGCCCGGCGACGACACGTTTCCGGAGCGGATGCAGGCCTATGCGTTGAAGGCCGCCCGCGAAGGCAAGCAGGAAACCAGCTGGCTCAATCCGCACCAGGCCTATGAGGCCGGGATCGAGACTTTTGTCGCGCGGATTTTGGATCGCGCCATCTCGGCCGAATTCCTGGACTCGCTGGAAACCCTGGCGCGGCGCGTATCGCTGCTGGGGGCGTTGAATTCACTGAGCCAGATCACGCTGAAGGCAACCATGCCGGGCGTGCCGGACTTCTATCAGGGCACCGAGCTTTGGGACTTTTCACTGGTCGACCCCGACAACCGGCGGCGGATCGATTTTGCCGCGCGCGCCCGCGTGCTGGCCGCTCTGGACAAACCGGACTGGGGACGCCTCACGCAGGATTGGTCCAACGGTCATATCAAGCTGGCCTGGACCCGGCACCTCCTGAAGCTGCGAGGTGAACTCGCCGAAATGTTCACTGACGGCGACTACCAGCCGCTGGAAGTAAGTGGCCCGCAGCGCGATCATGTGATCGCCTTCGCGCGGCGGCGCGGCCGCGATGCTGCGATCGTCGCGGTCGCGAGATCATGCGCCGCGTTCACGCAAGCCGGCCGGGCGTGGCCGCGCGCCGACGCCTACGATGGCGCGATCGATATCAAGGGATATAGGACCGAAGCCGGCGAGAGCGGGCTCGAGCTTTCGGCTCTCTTCCGGCATCTGCCCGTTGCGGTGATGAAAGCAAGCGTCGCCGGCGCATCGAAGCCAAGGCGGAAACGAATTCGCGCGTAACCGCGCTTCGCAAATGCGAAGGCCGCCCGGGATCGACGGCCGGGCGGCCTGGCGGTTGTCGTGCCGACGACGAAGGTCGGTTCCCTCCCCCCCGCGCAGGCCTACATAGTCCCGAAAATTCCTTACCAGCAAGCTGACGAAATTCAGCGCGCAAATTTTTCACAACTGTTGCTGAAGCGCACAATCAGGTGCAGTGCATCAATTTCGTTTCGTCAACAGCAGATTGCCGCGATTGCGGATCGCGGCTTGCGCGGCTTCGGCAAAGCGCTGCAGCAACCACGGCAGCATGACTTCCACCCGCACATGATCGTCGGCGACATCGACATGGCCCGAAGCTGCTTGCCCCAGCGCGCGAACGCGAAAGATCATGCGATTGTCCTCCCATCTTTCCTCATCGACCTGCAACACCGGCACGCTCGACGTCGCACGCGCAAGTCCTGTCTTCAGGCGGCGCATCGCTTCTTCGCGGCCGAGGCTATGTGGAATCGAAACGACCAATGGCGCGGACATCACCAACATCCTCTTTGACCCAACAGCATGTAATTCCGGATCGTTCGAAAGGAAGAGCCGCAACGCATTGTCGCGACGCACAAATGGAACTTTCATGGTTGCCGTCTGTTTTCCTACCGAAGGCAGAGAGCAAACAGGCCTGTGGGCTGAGGAGAGATTTCAATGTCACTCGGAACGATCATACTTATTATTCTCATCATCGCGCTGCTTGGCGGCTTCAGCGGCATCGGCGGCGGACCGTTTTACGGCACCGGCTATTACGGCGGTGGCGGCCTTGGCTTGGTGGTCGTGATTTTGCTGATATTGCTGTTGCTCGGGAAACTTTAGGCTTCGTAGGGCGAGCCAGGACGCATCTGCGCCGTGCCCACCTTTATCTTTGAAAACACAGCTGTCATCACCCGCGAAAGCGGGTGATCCAGTATTCCAGAGACATCAATGATAGAGCCGAGAAGCCGCGGTGTACTGGATACCCCGCTTTCGCGGGGTATGACGACTGAATTGAGCAGCGGCATGCGCACCCTCACCCCTGCGCCGCCAGCTTCTTCATCGCCGCCTTGATCGATGACGCAGCATCCTCGTATCCTTGCCATGCCTTGGTCTTCGCCAGCAGCGCCGGCACGGAGCGCACCGTGTAGCGCTTCGGATCGAGATCGCCGCGCAGCTGCGCCCAGGTCAGCAGCATCGAGACCGTGGCGCCCTCGCGCGCCCGCGGCGACAGCACCGCAACCGCGGTCGCCATCCGGTCGTTGCGGAGATAGTCGAGGAAGATCTTTCCCCTGCGCAGCTTCTTCGACATGTTGAGCAGATAGCGCTCCGGATCTTCGTTTGCCATCCACTGACAGACACCTTGCGCGAACGCCTTGGCCTCCTTCCACGTCACTCTCTCTTTGGCGCCGTGAAGCAGCGGCGTCACCACGTGCAGGCCCTTGCCGCCGGTGGTCTTGCAAAAGCTCTCCAGCCCGACCGCCGTCAGCCGCTGCCGCATGTCCTTGGCGGCCTCGACCACTTCAGCGAATTCGACCTCCGGCGCCGGATCGAGATCGAACACCAGCCGTCCCGGCACGTCGTAAGCGTCGGGCGCGCAATTCCAGGGATGCAGTTCGAGCCCGCCGCTCTGCGCCACCGCGGCGAGCCCCTCGATGCGATCGATCTGCAAATAGGGTTTTCGGTCGCCGGAGACTTTCACCAGCTCCAGCAAGCTCGACGTGCTCGGCATGGCGTGGCGCTGGAAGAATGTTTCGCCTCTGATTCCATCGGGCGCGCGGACCACGGAGCATGGGCGGCCTTTTAGATGGCCGATCATCCATTCGCCGACTGCTTCAAAATATCGGGCGAGATCCAGCTTCGTCACCGCTTCGCCGTCACCGCCGTCCGGCCACAACGCCTTGTCGGGCTTTGAAATCGCGACGCCCATCACTTCGGCCGACTTGTTTGCCGCGGCTTTTCCGGCAGGTTTTGCGACCCTGATCATCGACGGCTTCTCCGCCTTCACCTCGCCGGCCGGCTTGTCCTGCCGCAGGCCCTTGAACGCGGCCTGCCGGATATTGCCGCCGTCGGTCCAGCCTGCGAATTCGATCTCGGCAACCAGCTCGGGCTTCAGCCAATGCACGTCGCGGGTTTTCTTCGGCGCATCCTTGCCGCCGAACGGGCAGTTGTCCGACGCCGCCGCCTTCAGTGCCGGCATGATGCGGCGAACCGTGTCCTGCCCGAACCCGGTGCCGACGATGCCGACAAAGGCGAGATGATCGCCGCGGGTGACCCCCGCCATCAGCGAACGGAATTCTCCGCCGGTGGTTTTCCAGCCGCCCAGCACCACCTCATGCCCGGCGCGGATTTTGGCCTTGGTCCAGTGTTCGGACCGGCCGGAACGATAGGGCGCGTCGAGCCGTTTGGAGACGATGCCTTCCAGCGACAGTTCGCGGGCCGACTCCAGGACGGTATCGCCGCGTTCTTCGAAATGCTCGACATAGCGGATCGGTCCGTCCTTGCTCTTTCCCTTTCCCTTGCCCTTGCGGGCCTCCAGCAATTTCTTCAGCCGCGCCTTGCGTTCGCCGAGCGGCAGCGGACGCAGATCTTCGCCATCGGCAAACAACAGGTCGAACGCAAAGAAGATAAGAGCGCCGGTCTTGCCGTCGGAAATCGCGGCCTGCAGCGTCGAAAAATTCGGTGCGCCGTTCTGGTCGAGCGCGACGATCTCGCCATCGATCAGGGCGTCGGGGAGCGATTTTGCGGCTTTGACGATGGCACCGAATTTTTCGCTCCAGTCCAGCCCCTTGCGGGTCTTTAGCGCCGCATCGCCGTCCTCGACGCGCAATTGCACGCGGTAGCCGTCGAATTTGATCTCGTGGCACCAGCCGTCCGAATTCGGCGGCCGCTCGACCGAGGCACACAGCTGCGGCGCGACGAAATCCGGGATCGACGAGACTTTTTTGGCCTTCGGTGCTTTCGCCGCCGCGCGCGCCCTGGGCGACGGCGCTTTGGTGGTGGCGCGCGCTTCGGCCGCCTCGCCGCGATTGGAATGCCAGACTGCATCGGCTTTGGTCTTGCCGCCCTTCGCCAACATGAACGGCTTTGGCGCGTTGCCCTTGCCCGCGGCGATCTGTTTCAACGTGCGGCCGGAGGCGACCGAACGATCCTCATGGACGAATTTGTTGGCGTCCCCTTCTTTGGCAAATTCGTCGCGATGCTTGATCAACAGCCAGTTGGTGCGTTTTCCGCCGTAGCGGTCGCCCTTCATCCGCACCAGCACCCAGCTGCCGTGCAGCTTTTCGCCGTGCAGGGTGAATTTCAGATCGCCCTTCTTGAAGCCGCGGTCGGGATCGTCGGATTCCCAGGTGCCGCGGTCCCAGAGCTGCACGGTGCCGCCGCCATATTCGCTCTCGGGGATCGTGCCTTCGAAATCGCCGTAATCGAGCGGGTGATCCTCGACCTCGACCGCCAGCCGCTTGTCGTGGGGATCGAGCGATGGGCCTCGCGTGACCGCCCAGGACTTGAAGACGCCGTCGAACTCCAGCCGGAGATCGTAATGCAGCCGGGTCGCATCATGCTTCTGGATCACGAAGCGGCGGTGTTTTGCCGGCGCGACCTTGACCTCGCCGGGCGGCTCGTCGGTCTTTTCGAAATCGCGTTTCTTCCGATACGTGCTCAGGTTTCGTAGCGACACGGTCAAGCCTCACACCCGTCGAGCGCTGCCGCGCGCGGCGGCAGCCCGAACAAAAACCCATACTACCCGCTGGAGTTCCCAAACCAAGCCCCGTTGGAGATCGTAACGGCCATGGTTGCCCGCTGGAAGGGCTCGCTCACGCCGTCAAGCGGCCTTCCGCTTCTTCGCCGTCTTGCGTTTCTTCGCCGCCTTCTTCGGCACTTTCTTGCCCTTCGCCCGCGCCTCGGACAGGCCGATCGCGATCGCCTGCTTGCGGCTCTTGACCGTCTTGCCGGACCGGCCGCTCTTCAGCGTGCCGGCCTTGCGCTTCTTCATCGCGCGCTCGACGTCGGTGGAAGCCTTCCTGGAATATTTTCGTGCCATGCTGTTTCTCCCGGTTGCGGGAAAACAATCGGCGCAACGCATGAAAGTTCCGGATTACGCCGGGTCCGCGCCCTCAGGCGATCGCCGCGTAAAGTTCGGATGCGGATTTGACGGCGCGCAATCGCGCGAGATTTTCCGGCGGCCGCAGCGTCCGGGCGACCAGTGCCAGCGCCGCCAGTGCTTCGGTTTCCGCGGAAGCCGGCAACAGCAGGACAAACAGCATGTCGACCGCCTGTCCATCGATGGCGTCGAATTCGATCGGTTGCTTCAGTCGCGCCAGCAGCCCATGGGGCCGCTGCAGATCCGGCAACCGGGCATGGGGGATGGCGACGCCCTTGCCTATTCCGGTCGATCCCAGCTCTTCGCGCTTGAGCAGGTAGGACGCGACCCGATCGGCGGGCAGACCAAGGCCAGCCGCGGCCCTGGCTGCGAATTCCTGCAACAGCACCGCCTTGTTCGAAGCCCGAACGTCGATCGTGACGTCCGCCGGCGACAGCAGATCGGAAATTTTCATGGTCGCTCCAAGAGGACGCATCGTTTTTAGCATTGATCCGGTCTCGGATAAAATGTGGTTTGCAACCTAGTCCGGCGCGCGCAGCCGGTAGCCGATGCCGGTTTCGGTCAGCACGAATTGCGGACGCTCCGGGTCCGCCTCGATCTTCTGCCTGAGCTGGCGAACATAGACGCGCAGATATTGCGCGTCGGTCAGTTCGTCCCAGAGTTCCTTGAGCAAAAACCGGTGGGTCAGCACCTTGCCGGCGTGCTGCACCAGCACGCGCAACAACTCGTACTCCTTGGGCGACAGTTTGACGTCCTTTTCGCCGACCTTGACGATCCGGCGCACCAGGTCGACCGAAAGATCGCCCGATCGAAATACCGGACGTTCGCCATGGACCTGCAACTGATGCCGCAACGCCGCGCGCATCCGCGCCAGCAGTTCGTCCATGCCGAATGGCTTGGTCAGATAATCGTCGGCGCCGAGATCGAGCGCCTGGACCTTGCCGGCCTCGTCGCCGCGGCTCGACAGCACAATGACCGGGACGCTGTCGTTGCGCCCGCGGATCATGCGCAGCAAATCATGTCCCTGGATGTCCGGCAGGCCGAGATCGAGAATGATGAGGGCTGGATCCTGCACCAGCAATTCGAGCCCGATCTTGCCGTTGGAGGCTTCCAGGATCTCGTAACCCTGGGTGCTCAGTCCCATCCGCAGCAATTTTCGGATCGGCGGTTCGTCGTCGATGACCAGGACCTTGATCGGTGCGGCTTTCATGCGGCGGTGTCCAATGCATTTGATGCCGCCGGAATCGGAAGCCGAATGGTCAGCACGGCGCCACTGCGGTCGCTGCGGTTGGCAGCCAGGATCGTACCATGCATGGCCTCGACGAAGCCGCGCGAAATCGCCAGGCCAAGCCCGGTGCCGGGGCGGACATGGTCGCCCTTTTGCGCGCGATAGAACTTGTCAAACACCATCTCGAGCTCCGCCGGCGGAAACCCGTCGCCCTCGTCGATGATTTGCAGGCATACAAAATCCCTTTCCCGCAGGCTCCGGATCGAAATCGTGGTGTCGGCGGGCGCGTATTTGGCAGCGTTGTCGAGCAGGTTGAACAGCACCTGCTCGAACAGCACGGCGTCGAGTTGCAGCATCGGCAAATCGGCGGCGAGTTCCAGCGAAACCCGGTGGCGCGCCAGAATCTTGCTGGCGCGCCGCAACACGCTGCCGACGATCTCGCCCACATCGTGCAACGCCGTATTCGGCACGATCGCGCCAGATTCCAGCTTGGTCATGTCGAGCAGATTGGCGATGAAGCGGTTGAGCCGTTCGGACTCGTCGATCACGGTTGCCAGCAGGTCGCCCTTTTCGGCATCGCTGAGGCCTGAGGCGAGATCGCGCATCGTGCTGGCAGCACCAAGCACCGAAGCCAGCGGCGTCTTCAGGTCGTGCGAGATCGAGGTCAACAGCGCCGATCTCAGGCGATCGGACTCCACGGTACGCTTGACCCGGTCCATATCCTCGACCAGCTGCACGCGCTCGATCGCAAGCGCGCCCTGGTCCATCAGCGCATCGAGCAGCCGGCGCTGGTCCGGCGCGAGCAGCGGCCCGGTCCTGTCGTCGTCGATGCCGATGACGCCGATCGGCCCGCGCCCGGTTCGCATCGGCAGAAACAGCCGCTTGGCGCCCGGCAGCGTATCCGCGCCGCGACCGGCCGCGCGATCGTTGCCCCACGCCCAGTTGGCCGCGGCCAGATCAGCCTTATCGAGTTCGTCCTCGGGCGGGTAGCCGGCCTTGACGGTCAGGACTCCCTCCTCCGGCAACAGCAACACCACGCGCACCTTCAGCATCAGGGCGGCCTGATAGGCGGTCGCCCACAGCACATCGTCCAGCGTCGCCGTGCCCGCGAGCTTGCGGCTGAAGGCGTACAGCGACTCCGTGGTCCGCACCCGGCCGATCGCGGTATCGGCCTGCGAGCGCACGCGCGCGGCGACGTTGGAAACCAGAATCGCGATCAGCATGAAGAAAAAGAACGCCGCGACATTGGTCGGGTCGGTGATGGTGAAAGTATAGACCGGCGGCAAAAAGAAGAAATTGTAGCTTAGCGACGCCGCGACACTGGCCGCCAGCGACGGCCACAGGCCATAGCGCACCGCGACGCTGACCACCGCAGTCAGGAACACCAGATCGACATTCTCGATGCCGAACACGGGCCGGATCAGTTCAGCCGCGCCGAGGCCGATCGCGACGAACAGCAGCGCCATCAGATAGGGCCGCGGATTGAACGGCTCCTGCCGCGCCGCGGTCTGCACGGCGGTCTTGCCGACCGGCTGCGCGTCACCGGCGATCACGCTGACGCTGATATTGCCGGCGCGGCGGACCAGATCGTGCACCACCGAGCCGCGGATCAGTTCGAACCACCACGAACGGGTCGATTTGCCGATGATGATCTGCGTCACGTTGTTGGCTTGCGCGAAACCGATGACGTCGTCGGCGATGCGGCGGCCGACGCCGGGAATGGTGAGCGCCTCACCGCCCAGCGCCTCCGCCAGACGCATGGTATCGGCGAGGCGATCGCGCTGTTCGTCGGTCAGTTGCAGGCTGCGCCGGGTCTCGATGCTGATCGCGGTCCAGGGCGCGTGCAGCCGGTCCGCCACCCGCTTGGCGGTGCGCACCAGGCCCGCCGCGCGCGGATCCTCGCTGAGGCAGACCAGGATGCGCTCGCCCGCGGCCCAGGGGCCCGCGATCGCGTTGGCCTGCATATGGGTCAGGAGCTGTTCATCGACCCGCTCGGCGGTCCGGCGCAATGCGAGCTCGCGCAGGGCGGTGAGATTGCCCGGCGAGAAATAATGATCGAGCGCGCGCTCGGCCTGTCTCGGGACGTAGACCTTGCCTTCCTTGAGCCGCTGGATCAGATCGTCGGGTGTGAGGTCGATCAGCTCGATCGCCTCGGCGCGGTCGAACACCGAATCCGGCACGGTTTCGCGCACCCGCACATGGGTGATCTGCGCCACCACGTCGTTGAGGCTTTCGATGTGCTGGATGTTGACGGCCGTATAGACGTCGATGCCGTGGGAGAGCAGTTCCTCGACGTCGAGGTAGCGCTTGGAATGGCGGCTGCCCGGCGCATTGGTGTGGGCGAGTTCATCGACCAGCGCGATCTGCGGCCGCCGCGCGATCAGCGCGTCGAGGTCCATCTCCTCGAGCATCTGGTCCTTGTATTCGAGCCGCTTGCGCGGGAGAACCTCGAGGCCGGCCAGCAGCGCCTCGGTCTCGACCCGCCCGTGGGTCTCGACCACGCCGACCACGACGTCGGCGCCGGCCTTCAATTTGGCGTGCGCGCTCTGCAGCATTTCATAGGTCTTGCCGACGCCGGGGGCGGCGCCGACGAAGATCTTGAGCCGCCCGGCGCGGCTGTCCTCGCGCCGGGCTGCCTCCAGCAGGGCCTCCGGCGAGGGACGTTGTTCGGAATCGCGGCGCTGCTGGACCATTGCGACAGTATAACCCTCGGCCCAGGTCCAGCCTAGGCACGCGTTATTTCGATGCGGACCGATCCAACGCCAAATTCAGCGCCAGGACATTGACGCGCGGCTCGCCGAACAATCCGGCAAGGCGGCCCTCGGTGCTCGCCACCACCATCTGGCGGACCACGTCTTCCGGCATATTCCGCACCTTCGCGACACGGGGCACCTGGAATAGTGCGGCCTCCGGCGAGATGTCGGGATCGAGGCCGCTGGCGGAGGTGGTGACGAGATCGATCGGCACCGCCGCGGACGGATTTTCCGCCTTCAGCTTCTCGACGTCTTCCTTGACCCGGTCGTTCAGCGCCTTGCTGGTCGGGCCGAGGTTGGAGCCGCCGGAATTGGCGGCGTTATAGGGCGCCGGGACGGTTTTGGTGGAATCGGCGGGATCCGGCGCCGAGGTCGCCGAAAGCCGGCCATGGAAATATTTGTCGGCCTTGAACTCCTGCCCGATCAGGGCCGAGCCGACCACCTTGCCGTCCTTCTCGATCAGGCTGCCCTGCGCCTGCCTTGGGAAGATCACCCCGGCAATCGCGGTCATGGCGAGCGGATAGGCAAGGCCCGTGATCAGCGTGAGCAGGACCAGGATGATGATGGCGGGACGGAATTCTCTTAACATGATGTGTCTCCTGTTTCTTCGTCATTGCGAGGAGCGAAGCGACGAAGCAATCCATTCTTTCTTTGTGACACTATGGATTGCTTCGCTGCGCTCGCAATGACGGATGGTGTGGTTAAGCCAGGTGCAAGGCGGCGACGACGAGGTCGATGGCCTTGATGCCGATGAAGGGAATGATGATGCCGCCGAGGCCGTAGATCAGCAGGTTACGGCGCAACAGCGCGCCGGCGCCGATGGCGCGATACGCCACGCCCTTCAGCGCCAGCGGAATCAACGCGATGATGATCAGCGCGTTGAAGATGATCGCCGACAGGATCGCGCTCTGCGGGCTCGCCAGATGCATGATGTTGAGGGCACCGAGCTGCGGATAGAACGTCAGGAAGATCGCCGGGATAATGGCGAAATACTTCGCCACGTCGTTGGCGATCGAGAACGTGGTGAGCGCGCCGCGGGTCATGAGAAGCTGTTTGCCGATCTCGACCACCTCGATCAGCTTGGTCGGGTTGGAATCGAGGTCGACCATGTTGCCCGCCTCGCGCGCGGCCTGCGTTCCCGTGTTCATGGCGACGCCGACGTCGGCTTGCGCCAGCGCGGGCGCATCGTTGGTGCCGTCGCCGCACATCGCCACCAGCTTGCCCTTGGCCTGCTCGTCGCGGATGAGCTTCAGCTTGTCCTCCGGAGTCGCCTGGGCGAGGAAGTCATCGACGCCGGCTTCGGCGGCAATGGCCGCTGCGGTCATCGGGTTGTCGCCGGTGATCATCACGGTGCGGATGCCCATCCGGCGCAATTCGGCAAACCGCTCGCGGATGCCGCCCTTGACGATATCCTTGAGCTGCACGACGCCGAGCAGACGTCCATCCTTGGCGACCGCAAGCGGGGTCCCGCCCGACTTCGCGATCTCGTCGGAAATCATCTGGATCTCGCGCGCTACATCCGTCAGCCCCGCCGACTGGATCGCGCGCATGGTGTTTCCGGACGCCACGACGCGGCTGCCGCCATCGACGTAATTCAGGATCGCCTCGACCGCGCCCTTGCGGACCGACGATGCGCCGGCATCGACGCCGCTCATCCGGGTTTGCGCGGTGAACGGAACGAAGGTGGCGTTGAGTTCCGCCATGTCGCGGCTGCGGATACCGTATTTCTCCTTCGCCAGCACGACGATCGAGCGGCCTTCCGGGGTTTCGTCGGCGAGCGAGGCCAATTGCGCCGCATCCGCCAGTTCCTGCTCGGTGACGCCACGCACCGGGCGAAACGCCGTCGCCTGCCGGTTGCCGAGCGTAATGGTGCCGGTCTTGTCGAGCAGCAGGGTATCGACGTCGCCAGCGGCTTCCACCGCGCGGCCGGACATCGCCAGCACGTTGAAACGCACCAGCCGGTCCATGCCGGCGATGCCGATCGCCGACAACAGCGCGCCGATGGTGGTCGGAATCAGTGTCACGAACAGCGCCACCAGCACGACCACGGAAATCGAACCACCGGCATAGGCCGCGTAGCTCGGGATCGTCACGGTCGCGAACACGAAGATGATGGTGAGGCCTGCCAGCAGGATGTTGAGCGCGATTTCGTTCGGCGTCTTCTGCCGCTCGGCGCCCTCCACCAGCTTGATCATGCGGTCGATGAAGGTCGAGCCTTGCGCCGCGGTGATGCGGACGCGGATCCAGTCGGACAGGACCTGCGTGCCGCCGGTGACCGCCGAGCGGTCGCCGCCGGATTCGCGGATCACGGGCGCGGACTCGCCGGTTATGGCGGCCTCGTTGACGGAAGCGACGCCTTCGATCACCTCGCCGTCGGACGGAATGTTGTCGCCGGCCTCGACCAGCACGACATCGCCGACCTTGAGGCTGGTACCGGAGACCAGACGAAAGGTCTTGTCGGAGCCGGTCAGCAGCTTGGCCTGGCTCTCGGTCCGGGTCTTGCGCAGCGATTCGGCCTGCGCCTTGCCGCGGCCTTCGGCAACGGCCTCGGCGAAATTAGCGAACAACACCGTGAACCACAGCCACAGGATGATCTGGAACGTGAAGCCGAGGCTTGCGCCGCCCGTGACCAGATCGCGAACGAAGATCACCGTGGTCAGCGCGGCCACGATCTCGACCACGAACATCACGGGGTTTTTGATCATCAGCCGCGGGTCGAGCTTGACGAAGGCCGCGCGGATCGCCGGCACCACGATTTTGGGATCGAGCATTGCCGAGGTCGTCGCCTTTTTCTGCAGTTTCATGGCTTCCATGGACGTAACTCCGAAGTGCGTTCGATCAGAACAGGGTGTTGGCATTCATCGCGAGGTGCTCGACGATCGGCCCGAGCGCCAGCGCCGGGAAGAAGGTGAGACCGCCGATGATCAGGATCACGCCGACGACGAGCCCGACGAACAGGCCGCCGGTGGTCGGCAAGGTACCGGCCGAGGGCGGGATCGATTTCTTGGCCGCCAGCGAACCCGCCAGCGCCATCGCCGGCACGATCATGAAGAAGCGGCCGACGAACATCGAGCTGGCGAGCGTCAGGTTGTAGAAGAAGGTGTTGCCGGAGAGGCCCCCGAAGGCCGAGCCGTTATTGCCGGTCGCCGAGGTGTAGGCGTAGAGCACCTCGGTAAAACCGTGCGGACCTGAGTTCGCCATCGACGCCACCGCCGAGGGCAGCACCACGGCGACCGAGGTCCAGCCCAGATACATCAGCGGCAGCACCAGGATGGCGAGCATCGCCATCTTGACCTCGCGCGCCTCGATCTTCTTGCCAACATATTCCGGTGTGCGGCCGACCATCAGGCCGGCGACGAAGATCGCCAGCACCACGAACAGCAGCATGCCATAGAGGCCGGCGCCGACGCCACCGACGATGATTTCCCCGAGCTGCATGTTGATCAGCGGGATCATGCCGCCGAGCGCGGTAAACGAGTCATGCATCGCGTTGACCGCGCCACAGGACGCAGCCGTGGTGATCACCGCAAACAGCGAGGACGCGACGATGCCGAAGCGGACTTCCTTGCCTTCCATATTGCCGCCGGTCAGGCCCAGCGCGTTCAGCGCCGAGGTGCCGTTGGCTTCCGCCCAATAGGTGACGGCGACGCCCGAGATGAACAGTACGCCCATCACGGCCAGGATCGCCCAGCCCTGGCGCTGGTTGCCGACCATGCGGCCGAACACGTTGGTCAAGGCGGCGCCGAGCGCGAAGATCGAAATCATCTGTACGAAGTTCGACAGCGCAGTCGGGTTTTCGAACGGGTGCGCGGCATTGGCGTTGAAGAAGCCGCCGCCATTGGTGCCCAGCATCTTGATCGCGATCTGCGACGCGACGGGTCCGACCGCGATGGTTTGCTTGGCGCCTTCGAGCGTGGTGGCGTCGACATAGGCCCCGAGCGTCTGCGGAATGCCCTGCCACACCAGGAACAGCGTGTAGACGACGCACATCGGCAGCAGCACGTAAAGGGTGCAGCGCGTCACATCGACCCAGAAATTGCCGATGGTGCGCATCGAAGATCGCGAGAAGCCGCGGATCAACGCTACCGCCAGCGCGATGCCGGTCGCGGCCGAGAGGAAGTTCTGATGGGTCAGGCCGAGCATCTGCACCAGGTACGACAGCGTGCTCTCGCCGCCGTAGTTCTGCCAGTTGGTGTTGGTGATGAAGGAAATCGCCGTATTGAAGGACAGATCCTCAGCGACCGCGGATTGTTCGGCCGGATTGAACGGCAGCAGCGCCTGCAGCCGCATCAGGCCGTAGATGATCAGGAAGCCCCCGACATGGAACAACAGCATCGCGACCGTATAGGTCAGCCAATGCTGCTCGCGCTTCTCATCGACGCCGCCGATCCAGTACAACCCGGCCTCGACCGGCCGCAGCACCGGAGACAGGAATGTGCGCTCGCCGTTGAAGACCCGCGTCATGTACCAGCCGAGCGGTTTCACCAGCGCGGCGATGATGGCGCAGTACAGAATGATTTGAATCCAGCCGATGGCGGTCATGGGATTGCCTTTTGGGATTTAGCTCTTGGGTTGCCGTTGAGTGCGGGCTTAGAAGCGCTCGGGGCGCAACAGCGCGTAGGTCAGGTAGAACAGCAGGCCCAGCGAGACGAGACCGGCGAGCGAGTAATCGAAGATCATGGCTCTCTCCTTCACAGCCGTTCGCAGGCGTAGGCGTAGCCTATGCCCACGGCGAAAAACCCGATGCCGAGGGCCAGCATGAAGATGTCCAGCATGAGATGCTCCTGTATGAATTGAGCCGCGGGCCGCCAAAGACGGCTTCGCGTTCGTTGGTGGGGAATTGCCACCCGGCGCGTAGGTTTTCGAGATGGGGGGAATAGCGATGTTATAGGAATTCTCATAAAAACCCGGTCGTCCTCACCACGTCCCGGCTCTTGATGCGCAATTGCGCATATGGGCCGGGAGGGCTCAAATCTTTATGAAATCCCTATATTTCGGTCGCCCGCTCCATCTCGCTTTCAAACGGCGTTCTGACCACCTTTGGGACCGCGGCTGCCGCTTCAGCCGCGCCATCAGTGAGATGACGTCATGCCGCTGCTTTCAGAACATCAAAATCCCGTCGAACTCGGTGACCGGCTTCGCGCCGCCAATGCGGTGACGGCCGAATTCATGGCCGAGATCATCGACAAGGCCTGCCGTCGCTTCCCATCCCAGGGCCAAAGCGCCAAGACCTCGCGCGTCGAACGGCTGGTTCAGTCCGGCGCCTGGACCGATGCGACGCTGGCGCTGATCGATCTCGAACTGCCGCAATGGCAGGTTCGCCGCATCGCCTATGACGAGGGCGAGTGGTATTGCGCGCTGTCGCGCGAACGCGAGCTGCCGGACTGGCTCGATCAATCGGTCGAGGCCCATCACGCCGATCTGGCGCTGGCGATGTTGAGCGCGTTCGTCGAGGTCCAGCACAGCAGCGCACCCTCGATCCGGACCAGCGTTCCCGCCGTGAGCCGCTACAACAACCCGCTCTACACGCCGATCTGCAGCGATAATTTCGCGTAAAGCCGGGAGCTATTGCTTCCGCGGCGCCCGGAGTTGCGCGCGTGATACAGCGGTCGAACCTCCCGCGAAGGCTGCGATCGGCCCAGGTGCTGATCCGGTTTGGCATGCGGCTCTTCATCCTGGTGATTTTCGCGATGTTCGGCGGCATCGGCTTCTGCAGGAGCCTTGCCGCCCTGTTGTGGATGTCCACTATCCTCAGCGCCTGCATGGCGGTCATCCGGCGCGAGCTTCCGCTCGATGCCGAGCTCAATCAGTGGGATGAGACGGTGATTTACGCCGCCATGAGCATCCTGGTCAGCGGCCTCAACCAATCGCTGTAACGGCTCCTCCCTTATGCGGCTCCTATGAGATCGCCTCTTCGTCACGCTCGATTTCATATCGGCCAGGAAACATATTGGGCGCGTTACTTCATCTCCGGAAGGAATACCAACGTGAAGCTCGTCGAACCTCCCTCGTGTAGTTCTCCCTCTGCAATCGTCTTTATCGGCAGGAACAGGCGCGGCAACTGGGTCGCCCAGGAACAGAATGGCCTTTATGGCGGGCTGTTCGTCAACCGTGCGCAAGCCGTCAAATACGCGCTGTTCGAAAACGGCCATCGCCCCGAAATGATCGTCGAATTGTCCCGCGAGATTGAACTCGACATGCACGACAATGTGTCCTCCTCCCATCGCCCGCCCGCACGTCCTTCGAGCCGGGTCGCCTAATTCCAATGGTGTCATTGGCAAACCCGGCAAGCTGGCTGGCGGGCTACATACCCGACATTCCCACACCGTTCGATGAAACGGGCGCGGTCGATCAGGCGGCGCTGGCCAGGCTTTGCGAGCGGCAGATCGAGGCCGGTGTCACCGCGATCCTGGTGAGCGAAACCAGCGGCGAAAGCTCCACCCTGACGCCGGCCGAACAGCAAAGCATCATCCGCACCGCCGTCGAGGCGGCGCGAGGCCGCGTCCGCGTCATCGCCGGGGCCGGATCCAATTCAACCAGTCAGGCGATCGAGCTGACGCAACGCGCCGAAGCGGCTGGTGCAGATGCAGTGCTTTCGGTCGTGCCGTACTACAACAAGCCCATGCAGGCCGGAATTCACGCGCACTTCAAGGCAATTGCGATCTCAACCGGCCTGCCCATCGTCCTGCACGACATTCCATCCCGCACCATGCGCGAGTTATCCGACGATATACTGATGCGGCTGGCGGAACTCGAGACACTTCATCGGGTTGAGAGATGGAACTGGCGACATCGCGCGTCTGCTGCACTTGCGCCCGCGGTTGCCGCTGGGGTTCCGACTATTGTCGGGGGACGATACGACGGCGCTGGCGTTTGTCGCCAACGGCGGCGACGGTTGCATGTCCATTGTATCGAACGTCGCGCCCGAGCTGTGCCAGACTATTTTTTCGAACTGCCGGCAGGGGCGGCTGCAGACCGCGAGATACCTGCAAGACCGGCTGGCGCCGTTGACGGCCGCACTCACCAAAGAGAGCCCGGCCGCGCTCAAATACGCGCTCTGCCTGCTCGGCTTCATGTCCCCGGCTACCCGCCTGCCCATCGTCGGACTGGACGATGCCGCAAAGGCGGAGGTCGCGGGCGCGATCGCGGAGATTGGCGACGAGGATATCGCTTGCCCGGTGGAAAGCTGGCACACACCGCGTCCTTGCGAGGATTCCGTAGCTGCAGGGCAGGCCCAACCCGGATGAGCCCAGCCGCTCACGGAATCGAGCCGCACGCCAGAACGCTACGCGCCTGGCATCTGGCCATCCTGCGGTATGCGGTGACGCGGGACAATGCCGACCGCCTGGCCGTGCTCGGGATCGCCCACGAAATCGACAGGTTTGAACTACCAAAGGACGGCAATGCGGACTTCGACTTCTTCCGCCGGACCAGCGCTGAGCTTTGCGCCGCGATCCTGCAACCGAACGAACGCGCCGCTGCGATCCTGCGACAATATCTCGCACGGATCGACGATGACCGCCTACGACGGGTGGTTACAGCAGCGGTCGACATCGGCCAGCCGAAGGTCTCTCCGGCCGCCAGCCCCGTTGGACAGCGAAACGACTTGTGGAAGGGGCTTTCCGCCCGCGGCAACGTTTGACTCGATGCGTTGGGGCACGGGTGGCGCGCGACCGTATCGAGCGCTCACGCGCCGCCGGCTGAAGCGCGGTCGAGGCGATGCTTCTCGCGCCATTTCGGTCCGGGACCGCGCATGTAATGCGCTTCCGGACGATACGCTCTGATCGGCTCGTTCCCGAGCCCGGTGAGAAATGCCAGCAACGCACCGCCCGCGGCGCGCAACACGGAGACGACGGCAGAGGCACCCGATGAAAGAAACCGCATGTCAGAAATCCCACTTGTCGCCGAGGATCAGCGGGCGTCGCGGGATTTTGGTGCCTTCAGTTTCCACACTGCCTTCGTGGCCGCCCGCACGCTCCCAATTCTCGTAACTGTCGGCGTGAAGCAGCAGCTCGTTGCGCAGCCGGTGGATCTTGGCAGCGGCAATCGCCCGGTAAATCATCCTGAAGGCTTTACCAACCCGTTTGATCGCGCGCGCGATCGGTAAACGGTTGAAGCCTGCGGATCCATGCAGCCGTTCGTGGTGGGAATGAAACAGGGTCATGATCGATCTTCCAATCTCCGGCGCATATGCCGGACCGATTGGAAGATGTGAGAACGAGCATAGGAAATCGAGGCGATCCCGCCCGCTGTCTCATAAGCATCGCATAAAGGCTGGAGGGGATTGGCCGCATCCTCAAGTCCCGGCGCGTTCCTACATCTCCCCTATGAGATGTCACGCTGAGCCTTCTGGTTTTCCTATGCCCTCATCGGCACATCGATGGCTTCAGACAGGCAAGAAGGCCTGCATGAGGGATGTAGACATGACGATGCTGACGCACGAACGCGGCCCGTTCGATCGGGGTCACTTTTCATCGAGCGAGCAGGCCGGACCGGCTGCAGCCGCAGCGCACTTGGCGGCGATCAAACGGGCCAGCAAGTTCGCGCTTGTAGTCCTGATCGTCGCGGGTACCCTCGCCGGCATCATCGCGCTCAGGGTCGCAATCTTTGTTCCGCACTTGAGCTTTTGACGCCGGCTGATCGCGTTCACTCCGCCGCGGAACGGATCTCGGCCTTCTCGGCGCGCACGGCGCAGAACTTGAATTCCGGGATCTTGCCGAACGGATCGAGCGCCGGATTGGTCAGCAGATTCGCCGCCGCCTCGGCGTAGCAGAACGGCATGAACACCATGTTTTCCGGCACGTCGCGGTCGGAACGGACCTTGACCTCGACCGCGCCGCGGCGGGTTTCCAGCCGGATGAAATCGCCGGGCCACACGCTCATCCGCCGCATGTCTTTCGGCGACATGAAGGCCACCGCCTCCGGCTCGATCTGGTCGAGCACGCTGGAGCGGCGGGTCATCGAGCCGGTGTGCCAATGTTCCAGCACACGGCCGGTGGAGAGCACCATCGGATATTCGTCGTCGGGGATTTCGTCGGGCGCGATCACGTGCGCGGGCACGATCTTGCCGCGGCCGCTTTCAGTCGGAAAACCCGTGGTGAAGATGATCTCGTTGCCGGGCTGATCGGGGTGGTCGACCGGATAGGTCACCGCGCCCTCGCGCACCAGCCGATCCCAGGTGATGTTGTTCAGCGACGGCATCACCTGCGTCATCTCGGTGAAGACCTCCGCAGGCCCGGCGTAGTTCCAGGGCAGCCCCATCCGCTTGGCGATCTCCTGGATGATCCACAAATCCTGCTTTGCGTCGCCGGGCGGCTTGATCACCTCGCGCGCGAGCTGCACGCGGCGGTCGGTATTGGTGAAGGTGCCAGACTTTTCCGCGAACGCCGAGGCTGGCAGGATCACGTCGGCGTGGAACGCGGTTTCGGTAACGAACAGATCCTGCACCACCAAATGATCGAGCTTTGCCAACGCCTCGCGGGCGTGCTGCAAATCGGGATCCGACATCGCCGGATTTTCGCCCTCGATATACATGCCGGTGATTTCGCCGGCGTGGATCGCGTTCATGATCTCGACCACGGTCAGACCGCGCACCGGATCGAGGTCCTGATGCCAGAGCTTTTCAAACGGCTCGCGCAGATCGGTGCGGCCGACCGGCTGGTAATCCGGCAGGAACATCGGGATCAACCCGGCGTCGGAAGCGCCCTGCACGTTGTTCTGGCCGCGCAGCGGATGCAGCCCGGTGCCGGGACGGCCGACCTGCCCGGTGATCAGCGCCAGCGCGATCAGGCAGCGCGCATTGTCGGTGCCGTGGACGTGCTGGCTGATGCCCATGCCCCAGAAGATCAGCGAAGCGCGCGAGCGCGCATACATCCGCGCCACTTCGCGCAAGGTCTCCGCCGGGATGCCGCAGATCGGCTCCATCTTCTCCGGCGTGAATTCGGTGATGCGCTCCTTGAGCTCGTCATAGCCCTCGGTATAGCCGGCGATATATTGCTCGTCGGTCAGGCCCTCGGTGATGATGGTGTTGATCATCGCGTTCAGCATCGCAACGTCGCTGCCGGCCTTGAACGCCAGATGCTTGGTGGCGTGACGCGACAGCGATTGGCCGCGCGGATCCATCACGATCAGCTTGGCTCCCTTTTTCGCCGCGTTCTTGATATAGGTCGCGGCCACCGGGTGGTTCACGGTCGGATTGGCGCCGATCACGATGATGACTTCGGCATCCATGGCAGCTGCGAACGGCGCGGAAACCGCGCCCGAATTCAGGCCCTCCATCAGCGCCGCCACCGACGAGGCGTGGCACAGCCGGGTGCAATGATCGACATTGTTGGAGCCGAAACCGGTGCGCACCAGTTTCTGGAACAGATACGCCTCTTCGTTCGAGCCCTTGGCCGAACCGAAACCGGCCAGCGCCTTGACGCCCTTTTCATCGCGGATCTTGACGAGGCCTTTTGCGGCGATGTCGAGCGCCTCTTCCCACGAGGCTTCGCGGAAATGCGTGAACGGATTGGCCGGATCGACCTGGTCGTTGGAATCCTTTTTCGCATTCGGCAACCGCACCAGCGGTTTTGTCAGCCGATGCGGGTGATGGATGTAGTCAAATCCAAAGCGGCCCTTGACGCAGAGCCGGTTGTGGTTGGCCGGGCCGTCGCGGCCCTCGGCGTAGATGATGGTCTCGTCCTTGACTTCATAGGTGACCTGGCAACCGACGCCGCAGAACGGACACAGCGAGTCCACCTTGCGGTCGGCGTAGGTGACGCGGGTCTGGTTCTCGTCCAGCATCACCGCGGGCATCAGCGCGCCGGTCGGGCAGGCCTGCACGCATTCGCCGCAGGCCACACAGGTCGATTCCCCCATCGGATCGTCGAAGTCGAACACGATCTTGGAGCCATGGCTGCGATAGGCCATGCCGATGACGTCGTTGACCTGGACCTCGCGGCAGGCGCGCACGCACAGGCCGCATTGAATGCAGCTATCGAGATTGACGCGCATTGCGGGATGGCTGGCATCGCCCTGCCAGCGCTCGGCCGCCGGAAAGCGGCTCTCGGTCACCTCGATCTTTTCGGCCCAGTGCCAGAATTTCGATTCGGGATCGTGCGAGGTTGCGCGCGCCGGCTGATCGGCGACCAGCAATTCCATCACCATCTTCTGCGCCGAGACGGCACGCGCGCTTTCGGTCTTCACCTTCATGCCGACGCTCGGCGTGCGCATGCAGGACGCCGCCAAAACGCGCTCGCCCTCGATCTCCACCATGCAGGCGCGGCAATTGCCGTCGGGGCGATAATCGGGCGCGGGCGAGTAGCACAGATGCGGGATCTCGCGGCCCTGGCGATGCGCCACCTGCCAGATGGTTTCGCCGGCGTTGGCCTCGACCTGCTTGCCGTCGAGCTCGAACTGGATTTTTGTCATTCCGCAGCGTCCTTGAACTCGTCCGGGAAGTATTTAATCACTGAGGTCAGCGGATTCGAGGCCGCCTGGCCGAGCCCGCAGATCGACGCATCGCGCATCGCCTGGCTCAATTCGTCGAGCAATTCCCGGTTCCATACCGGCCGTTGCATCAGGATCGCGGCCTTCTGGGTGCCGACCCGGCACGGCGTGCACTGGCCGCAGCTCTCATCCTCGAAGAAGCGCATCAGGTTCAGCGCGGCCCCCTTCACGCTATCCTGATCGGACAGGATGATGACCGCGGCCGAGCCGATGAAGCAGCCGTATTTTTCCAGCGTGCCGAAATCGAGCGGGATGTCGTCCATCGCGGCCGGCAGGATGCCGCCGGAGGCGCCGCCCGGCAGATAGGCGTGGAATTTGTGGCCGTCGGCCATGCCGCCGCAGAACTCGTCGATCAATTCGCGAACTGTGATGCCCGCAGGCGCGAGCTTCATGCCGGGGTTCTTGACGCGGCCCGACACCGAATAGCTGCGCAGTCCGTGACGGTCGTTGCGGCCATGGCCCTTCCACCAGTCGGCGCCCTTCTCGACGATGTCGCGCACCCACCACAGCGTCTCGATATTGTTGATCAGCGTCGGCAGCCCGAACAGGCCGACCTGGAACGGATATGGCGGCTTGTGCCGGGGCAGTCCGCGCTTGCCTTCCAGGCTTTCCAGCAGCGAGGATTCCTCGCCGCAGATGTACGCACCCGCGCCACGGCGCATGTGCAATTTTGGTCCGCCCGGCGGCAGCTTTGCGATCTCGCGCTCGAGAATCTCGCGTGAAGCCGGATATTCGTCGCGCAGATAGATATAGACGTCGGTCGCTTCGACCACATGCGCGCCGATCAGCATGCCCTCGAGAAAGCGATGCGGATCGGTTTCGAGATAGAAGCGGTCCTTGAAGGTGCCGGGCTCGCCCTCGTCGCCATTGACCGCCATCAGCCGCGGGCCGGGTTCGCCCAGCACCGATCGCCACTTCCGCCCGGTCGGAAAGCCCGCGCCGCCGAGGCCACGCAGGCTCGCATCGTCCAGCGACTTCAGCAGATCTTCCCTCGGCAATGCGGCGGAGCGCAGGCGGTTCAGCAGCGTGTAGCCGCCGCCGGCGACATAGGAATCGTAGTCGACATATTTGGGCAGATGCGCGTGGGTCTCGCCGGCCTTGGCGGCGGCAAGCACGTTGGCCACCGTGGCGTGATCGACAAAATGATGACCGACCTCGGCCGCGGGCGCGGTGTCGCAGCGGCCGACGCAGGGCGCACGCACCACGCGGATGCCGGGACCGGCCTGGTCCTGCAATTCCTGCAGCAGTTTTTCCGCGCCCAGCATCGCACAGGTCAGCGAGTTGCAGACGCGGATGGTCAGCGGCGCAACATCCGGCTCGCCTTCCTTCACGATGTCGAAATGCGCGTAGAAGGTCGCGGTCTCGAACACCTCGGCGAACGCCAGCTTCATCTCGTCGGCCAGCGCTGCGAGATGCGCCGCCGAAATCTGGTGATACTTGTCCTGGATCAGGTGCAGGTGCTCGATCAGGAGATCGCGCCGCCGCGGCCGGTCGCCGAGCAGCAGCTCGATCTCGTGCGCGGCGGTCGGATCGACCTGGCGGCCCTTGGGGGTCGACTTTGCCCGCTTGCGCCCCTCGCCGGGGTGCTCAAACGGACGGACTTTCTGCACGTCATGAACCATCGAGAATTCGACCCTGCTTGATTTGGAGCCATTCTAAACGCTGGTATGCCAGATGCCAATAGCCCGATAGGCTGAATGGCCCCTGTCCTTTGGTCGCACGCGGCGCATGCGATTTCCATAGAAAGGCGTTCAAAGAAACCAGGGCACGGTTTGCGATTAGAGATTGTGTCTGTACAACGGGAGCCCGGATGTTTCCCGAACTTGGGCACCAATGAAACAACGTTGCGGCACCGGTCAGCGCGACCGGCCGCCGCGACCAGGGAGGAACTGCGACCATGGCGAAGCTAGTGGAAATTCAGATTGCACCGGACGATCTCGAATTTCTGAAATCCAGGTGTTCGGTAGCAGCTCGTTCAGCGTTGGCGGGGTGGCGACCGTCGACACCGGCGCCATGACGATCGGGCTGGGACAGCAAGCCACCTTTACTGCGGACGCCGCCTTCCAGACGCCCGTTGCGGAGGCCGGCGTTCCGCCCAACAGCTTCAGGATCCAGGACCAGTATCGACAACAAATTCACTTTGGATTTGCCAACGCATCGACGGGACCCGACGGGGTTCAACGGATAACGCCGGTGTTCGTCACACCGCCCCTGGGCGATTTCACCTTTGTTTCATTCGCGCCGCTGGACACCGTACGGGTCTGGTTCCAGCAGGACGTCGTCACCAGTTCGATCGTCGCCAGCATTGCGAACTCGATCGAGATCAATCTTGCGACGAGGGATTTCGGCAAGTTGCGTTACCAGGGCGGCCAATGGTCCGAGCAGGCCGGCGCCTGGTCGGACACGATGTGAACCCTCTCATTCTCTGCGAAGATTTCAACAACGCGCGATGCGCGTGAACCGGAATGCGGCGGGCGCAAATCGTTCGCCAAAGGGAGCTGACCATGGCGAAACTCGTTCAAATCCAGATCAACCAGGCCGACTACGACAACTTCAAATCCATCAACTGGAATCTCTGCTATGCGCAGAAAGTGAATGATGCCTACACCGTCGGTCAGTCGATTTCCAACTATCTGCCGTCTGCCCGGATCTCGTGGCTGCCAACCTATAGCGTGTTCGGCACCAATTTCTTCAACCCGGGCGCCGAGGCCGTCGTTGAGACCAACCCGGTGCCGATCGACTTCGGCCAGCGCGCCATCCTCGATGCCGCAGGTGTCCTGAAGCCGGCCGAGGATATCGGCTCATCCGGCGTCATCACATTCTTGAACAATTACGGTCCGATTCATCCCGGCCTGAAGGGAACGTCGGCGGGCCCGGACGGCGTTGAGGGGCAACTGCCGATTCACGTGGAACGCGAGGCCTCCGAAACCGGCTATGTCTGGCTCGCGCCGGTTGACGTGCTCCGGATCTGGTTCCAGCAGACCAGCACGACCGGCGCGATGTTGAGCCCGGATTTCACGATCCCGAACCAGGGCTCCGTCGTCATGACCACCGCCTCGGCCGCCATCGAAGTCGACCTGACCGATGCGGACACCGCGACGGTGCAATTCCAGAACGGCGCCTGGTCGACGATCGGTTCGGATTGACGCCGAACCCTGCGCCTCAGGTCTTGTCCATGCAGTCCGAGATGTAGAACCAGCGGTCGTCGCCGGCCAGTCCCTGCTTCTTCACCTCGACGCGGCAGGCTTTGTACTTGGCCTTGTTGGCACTCCACTTGGCCTTCATATCCCTGATCTTTTCCATCGTCAGCTTCATCCGTGATGGCTTGGCCGTGGCGGGAGCCGCCGTGGTGGCGGCAGGTGCCGCTGCAGGCGCGGTGGTTTGGGCCGAGGCGGTATGGAGCGTGGCAGCGACGAGCAGCATGGCAGCGAGACAAGTTCCGGTGCGGCGCATTGAGAAATTTCCTTGAGTCAGTGTTTTTATTGAACGGAAGACGAAAGGCGCCGCGGGACGGAAATCTCCGTCCCGCGGGCCACGCGATGTTCGATCAGAGGATCTTGGCCGCGCTCTGCAGCGTGATCCAGACGCCCCACAGCAGGGGAACGCCGACAAAGGCCCAGAACGCGGCGGCCCTGGCATCCAACCCGCCGAACCCGATGCCGTACGATCCAGATGGTCCCGATGCGCCAGCACTCGCGCTCGCCGCCTGCAGTTTGGCGACTTCCGCTTCGCTCATGTGCCACTTGTGGTCGACCGGCTTGATCAGATAGTTGCAGATCAGGCCCGCGATCAGCATGGCGCAGAGGATATACATCGTCGTGTTGTAGAGCTGGTCGCGCGGCACACCGGCCGCGAGCTGGAACTCGCGGATATAGTTCACCACCACCGGACCGATGATGCCGGCAGTCGACCACGCCGTCAGTAGCCGGCCGTGAATGGCACCCACGAACTGGGTGCCGAACATGTCGGCGAGATAGGCCGGCACGGTGGCGAAGCCGCCGCCATACATCGAGAGGATGATGCCGAAGCCGAGCACGAACAGCAGCTTCGAACCCATCTCGGCAAAGGTCGGCGCCAGCGCGTAGAGCGCGATGCCGAGGATGAAGAACGTGTAGTAGGTGTTCTTGCGGCCGATCTTGTCCGACAGCGATGCCCAGAAGAAGCGGCCACCGATGTTGAACAGCGAGAGCAGGCCAGTGAAGCCGGCGGCGATGCCGGCGATCGTCGCCTTCTGTGTGGCATTGAGCGCGTTGAAGCCGACGTCCGGCAATCCGATCAGCTTGCCAGCGAAGATTTCCTGCAACATCGGCGACGCCATGCCGATCACGCCGATACCTGCCGACACGTTCAGGCAGAGCACCCACCAGATCAGCCAGAACTGTGGCGTCTTGTGCGCGTCATCGAGATGCACGTTGTACTGCGAGATCATCGCATTGGACTTGTCCGGCGGAGTCCAGCCTTCCGGACGCCAGCCCGCCGGCGGAATGCGATAGCGGAACGCGCCGATCATCATGAACACGAAGTAGATCACGCCCATCGCGACGAAGGTCTCCCAGACGCCGACCGACGTCGGGGTCTTGAAGTAATTCATCAAGAGGTTAGCCAGCGGCGCGCCGATCATGGCGCCGCCGCCGAAGCCCATGATCGCCATCCCGGTCGCCATGCCGCGCCGATCAGGGAACCACTTCACCAGCGTGGACACCGGCGAGATGTAGCCGAGGCCGAGGCCGACGCCGCCGACGACGCCGGAACCGAGCCACATCAGCCAGAGCTGATGGGTGATGATGCCGATCGCCCCGAGGAAGAGTCCGCCACACCAGCACAACGCCGCGACAAAGCCGGCCTTGCGCGGCCCAACTCGCTCGAGCCAACCGCCCCAAACCGCGGCGGAAACACCGAGCACCACAAAGAACAGCGTGAACATCCAGCCCATGCTGGCGACGCGCCAGTCGCAGGTGGTGGTGAACAGCTCCTGGAACAGGCTCATGTCCGGGCAGGCCTTTGGCGCCGTCAGTCCGATCGCGCGCGACAGCGGCAGCCAGAACACGGAAAAGCCGTAGGCCATGCCGATGCACAGATGAATGCAGAGTGCGGCCGGCGGCACCAGCCAGCGATTGAAGCCGGCAGTCGCAATCGTGTGCTCCTTGTCAAGGAAGCCTGCTACGGCGCCCGACGCCGTCCCGGCGCTGCTGATTGTCGTCATTAAACCCTCCCCTGCAGCCGCCCTTGCTGGGCAGGTCTGCCGCCTGCGCTCCCGTTTAGCTCAGCACCGCCGCGAGCCAGCTCCCACTTTGCTGCCCCGCACAATTCAAGAATGCGCCGGGATCGATAAGCGCATTCGAGAATTCTAACCCCTGACGCGAAGGGATATGCCCGATGCTGGCGCCCGCCCCGATCCGACCATAGGCCCCAGCCCGCTTTTCATGCCCCTGCCGCAGACGCGAGTCGACCTCCGCAGCCCTAGCGGAGAGTGGTAATTGGGACAGAAGGCGGGACAGGTGTCGATAGGCAAAAGGTAGGTATCAACCAGCGCGGTTATTGCACTGCGGGCGAAAAATCATCTGATTTTCCGATGGCGCCATTTGCCTTCTCGATCAAAAAAACGATCCGACTTTCGTTTCTTTCGGTAATCTCGACCTTGTCGCCGGTTTCGCGGATCAGGTTCGGGATATCGATCACCGACAGCGGATCGGTGCAGTGCACTTCCAGCAAATCGCCGGGTACGACTGACTTCAGCGCCTTGCGCGTTTTCAATGCCGGCAGCGGGCATTTGAGGCCGGTGAGATCGAGTTTTGTCGTGGTCATGCAGTTATACTTGGCGAAGCCGGCTGACCTCGTCAACGGACATCACCTGTGACCGGGCTTTCGCGGCTGCAAGATGCGCCACGGATCGCGACGATGGTTCCCGCTTACTCAGCTGGTTACTTTCGTCCCATAATGAAGAACCTGCACCTTTTCGAGCGTGATGAGGCCGCTGGTCATCATTTGATCCAGCGTCGGCAAGAAGCTGTTGATCTTGTCCTCGCTGTCGACGATCTCGATCACCAGCGGCAGGTCCTCCGAAAGGCGCAATATCTTCGTGGTGTGAAGCCGGCTGGATGCACCGAACCCCATCGCGCCGCGCAGGACGGTGGCGCCGGCCAGATGCAGCTCACGCGCCTTGAGCACGATCGCCTCGTAGAGCGGCGATCCGGCGAACCTGTCATCCTCGCCAATGAAAATGCGGAGCAATAGCGCCTGTTTCGGGATTTGCATGGTCAGCTCCCTTTCAAACGGTTGAGGCGACTTGCCAAGGCATATCCCAGCCACACGGCCAGCAGCCAGGTCACGGTCGAGACCGCGATATTGGTAAACGCTGTCCGTGTCATACCGGCCTGCAGCAGCTTGAATGTTTCCAGGCTGAAGGTTGAAAACGTGGTGTAGCCCCCGCAAAACCCGGTCATGACGAACTGCCGTTGCCGGGCGCTCGCGAACAACCTTCCGCCGGGACCGCTCAGGGTGCTGTAAAATCCGATGATGAACGAGCCGGTGACGTTGACGAACAAGGTCGCCCACGGAAATCCCGGTCCCAACTGGATCAGGAGCGAGGCAAGATAGCGCGCCACGCCACCTATGACGCTGCCGGCCGCGACGTATCCGTAGAGAATCGCGGCGTTCCAGTTTGTGGGCGCCGGAGTGCCGCTGGTCATGGTCCAGGGTTCCTGTTCATCTCAATAGATCGACAAGTGCAAAACCCACGGCGACGGCTCCAATCGACAGCGCCACTGAAATCGCGACGTAGCCGATGGCGCGGCCGCCCTCGCCGTCTCTCGCCAACGCCAGCGTCTGCAGACTGAACGAAGAGACCGTCGTGTAGCAGCCCAGGAAGCCGGTCACCGCGAACAGCCACGGATTCGGCGAGGCAAACAGCGAGGCGTTGTCGCGCGCCAACGCGCCAAAGACACCGATCAGGAAAGCGCCGCTGACGTTGATCGTGAGCGTGCCCCACGGAAACGTCTCGCCGACGCGCCTGGCGATGACTCCCGAAAGGAAATAGCGCGCAGTGCCTCCCAGCACACTGCCCAGCACAACGGAAATCAGTGCGCTCAGCGACGGCGGCAACATCCACGCCCTTTCGGCTCGAACTGGTCAGGCATGTTCATCGCTCCGGATTGATCCCTGTCACACTCATATGAAGCCCAGCAATTCCGGAGCCAACAGCCTGCCAGAAGCACAGGAGCGAGAAACCGCGAACGGGCGGCCCCATGCACCTGTCATTTCACTTATCCGCTTTTTTGATCAAGAAAACGAGCCGCACGCAATTCAGACCAAACTCGCATACGACAAAAACCCGACGGTCTGACCCGGCTCGACAAGGGTCACCTGTTCGCCGAGCTCCACCAGCCCGTCGGTATCGACCAGTGACGACAACAGGCCGGCGCCTTCGCGCGGAAATTTTATCGCCTCTAATCCGCCGTCCTTGCCCTTCCGCAAGGTGACGCGGACATATTCACGGCGGGCGATCTTCTTTTTGTAGGCGAAGGCGGCGCGGACCGGCATCGGAACCAGCGGCTGGAGCCTTGCGCCCGACAGCGCCAGGATGGTCGGCCGCACCACATGGACGAAGGTGACAAAGCTCGCCACCGGATTGCCCGGCAGGCCGACGAACGGTGTGCCGTCGATAACACCCATCGCCACCGGGCGTCCGGGCTTGATCGCCATCCGCCATAGCACGAGCTTGCCGGCACCCTCGACCGCCGCCTTGACGTGATCCTCCTCGCCGGTCGAAACGCCGCCGGTGGTGAGGATCAGGTCATGATGCCCTGCCACTTTCTTCAAGGCGATTGCGAGTGACGTGCGTTCGTCCTTGAGAATGCCGAGGTCGCTGACCTCGCAGCCGAGCCGGGCCAGCATCGCCATCAACATGAAGCGGTTGGAATCGAACAGTTGCGCCGCCGCGCGCGGCTGCCCCGGCGAAACCAGTTCATTGCCGGTGGAAAACACCGCGACGCGGATCCGCCTGACCACGGCGAGCTGCGTCAAGCCAAACGCCGCGGCGAGCGCGACATCCTGCGGCCGCAGCCGCTGGCCGGCCCTCAGCGCCGCATGGCCCGATGCAATGTCTTCCCCGGCGGGACGCACATTGGCGCCGGGTTTCAGGCCGGCGGGAAGCACCACCTTGCCGTCTTCGAGGCGGACGTCCTCCTGCATGAACACCGTGTCGGCGCCATCAGGCATCGGCGCGCCGGTGAAGATGCGCATGGCCTCCCCTCGCTTGACCGGCGCTGCCGCCGAACCGCCCGCCTGCACCCGCCCGCTGACGATAAACGCCTGCGCCTCGCCTTGCGGCAGATCGCGGCTCGACACTGCATAACCATCGACGGCGGAATTGGTGAAAGGCGGCAGCGGCAGCGGAGCTGCAATGTCGCGCGCCAGCACGCGCCCATCGGCGGCGGCGAGCCCGACGGTTTCGGCGCCCGCGACCCTGGTCACCCGCGCGGCGATGATGCCGACGGCTTCATCGACCGACATCATCGGGCCGCCGAAGGCAAAGCAATCGTCGGACAATTGCGCCATCTTCCGTCTCAGCCCTCGCTAAAGCTTTTCGCCAGCACGTCCTCGACCGGTATCGCGGACCGCTGCATCATGGCCGCAATCGCCTCGATATCATCGAGATGGGCCGTCGGCAGCGTGGTTTCAACCGCGATGTCGGTTGCGATGCCGACCACGCCGGGATCGTCGGGGAACAGCAGCGGCTTGCCGTTGGCGGCGCGGTGCACCTCGATCTTGCGAAGCGGCTCGCGCTTGAAACCTTCGATGACAACGAGATCGACCCGCGACAGTTTGGCTAGCAGTTCCGGCAGCCGCGGCTCATCGGCGCCGCGCAGTTCATGCATCAAAGCCCACCGCGCGGTCGAGGACACCAGCACTTCGGCAGCGCCGGCCTCGCGGTGCCGCCAGGAATCCTTGCCCGGCACGTCGACATCGAACGCATGATGGGCGTGCTTGATCACGGAAACGCTTAAGCCCCGCGCATTCAGATGCGGGATCACCCGCGTCAGCAAGGTGGTCTTGCCGGCGCCGCTCCATCCCGCGAGGCCTATCACTTTCATTTCGTACTCCGGAACCGGCAGTTCTTCCGTCATTGCGAGCGAAGCGAAGCAATCCATTTCACGGCTTGGTGAAGCAATGGATTGCTTCGTCACTTCGCTCCTCGCAATGACGGCTCTATTCAATCGTATTACAGGATGCTTTATATCGGCTGGGAAGCAATGTCATGCTAACCTGCCGATATGATGAAAATAGACAAAGCCCCCGTCCCCCTGATCGTGCCGAACCCGGACGATCCACGACTGACCGAACGCGTTGCCGGGACCGATCAAAACGGCGCCACGGTCGAGATCAGGGTCCCGGTGGAGCGGCCGCTGACGCTGTACCTGAACGCGCAGGAGATCGTCACCATGATGACGATCGGCGACTATCCGGAATATCTCGCGCTCGGCTATCTGCTGAACCAGAACATGCTGAAATACGACGATATCGTCACCGAGGTCGAATATCACGACGATCTGCAGGTGGTGGTGGTGCGCACCGAGCATCACACCAATTTCGAAGCCAAGCTGAAGAAACGCACGCAGACGTCCGGCTGCGCGCAGGGCACGGCGTTCGGCGATCTCCTGGAAGCCGTTGAAAGCGTGGCGCTGCCCAAAGCTGAATTGCGCACCTCCTGGCTCTTCCAGATGACGCATGCGATCAACACCATGCCGTCGCTCTATCTGGAGGCCGGCGCGATCCATGGCTGCGTGCTGTGCAAGGAAGGCACGCCGGTCTGCTACACCGAGGACGTCGGCCGCCACAACGCTGTCGACAAGATCGCGGGCTGGATCTATCGCCACGGCGTCGATCCCGCCGACAAGATCCTCTACACCACGGGCCGGCTGACCTCGGAGATGATCATCAAGACGGTGCGGATGGGCATTCCCATTCTGGTCTCGCGTTCCGGCTTTACCGCCTGGGGCGTTGAGCTGGCGCGGCAGGTCGGCCTGACGCTGGTCGGGCGCACCCGCGGCAAACGTTTTATTGCGCTATCGGGACAGGACCGCATCGTGTTCGACCAGAACCTCGATTACGTCGAAGAAGAATCCGCGCGGCACAAGCGCAAGGGCGAACAAAGTGAAGACTGACGCGACGCGCAAGGACGCGCGCGGAATACCCGGCGTGCTGCTCGCCGGCGGCCTGGCGCGCAGAATGGGCGGCGGCGACAAGCCGATGCGCACCATCGGCGGCCGCACCATTTTGCAACGCGTGATCGCGCGATTAGAACCGCAATGCGACGGCCTTATTCTCAACGCCAACGGCGATCCCGCGCGTTTTGCGGCGTTCGGATTGCCCGTCATCCCCGACGGCGTCGCCGATTTCCCCGGCCCGCTTGCCGGCATTTTGGCGGCGCTGGATTGGGCGGCCGCGAACCGGCCAAACGTGTCGCTGGTGCTGAGCGCGGCAGCGGACTGTCCGTTCCTGCCGCGCGATCTGGTTTCGCGCCTGTATCAGGCGCTGGCAGAGCAGAACGCGCAGTTGGCGGTCGCCGCATCCGACGGCCAGTCGCATCCGGTGATCGGACTCTGGAGCGTGGCGTTGCGCGAAGAACTTCGCCACGCGCTGGTCGTCGAAGACGTCAGGAAAATCGACCGCTGGACCGCGCGCTACCCGCTCGCCACCGTGACATGGCCGGTCGCGCCGCTCGATCCGTTCTTCAACGCCAACACCATGGACGACATCGCGGAAGCCGAGCGGCTGGCGGCGCTGGATGGCTGCTGAGGCGGCGCGCTCAGCGTTTCCGCTTGCGTGAAACGGTGGCCTTGGCTTCCACGATCTCCAAAAACTCCGGGACGGTGCTGACCGATCCGGTATTGGCCGCGACGTAACCGGGAAGGGCCGCAACGGCCTTGTGGAATTCGTTGCCTTTCATGATGTCGAGCACGCGCTGCATCGGCTCGGTCTCCAGAAACGCCCGGCGGCAGACGAAGAAATAATCCTCGGTCAGCAGCCGGATGAAATCGAGCCCGAATTGCCGGGCGGCGGCCTCGACGCCGAAGCTCGCATCCGCCATGCCGCTGGCGACATAGGCGGCGACCGCGGCGTGGGTGAATTCGATCTGCTGCGCGCCGTTGATGGCGGCCTCGTCGATGCCGTGCAGGGCCAGCAACTGGTCGAACAACAGCCGCGTGCCGGAATCATGGTCGCGATTGACGAAGCGGGCCTTGCGATCGACGATATCCTGCAGCGAATTGATCTTGAGCGGATTGCCGCGCTTGACCATCAATCCCATTTCGCGGGTCACGAAACGGATCACGCGGTCCTCGCGCGGATCGAGCCATTCCCGGCACGCCTGCACGCTCTGCGCACGCAATTCGCCGCGCGGCAGATGCACGCCGGAGAGATCGCAGGCGCCCTGCGCCAGCGACACCAGCGAATTCTGGTTGCTGACATAGCGCAGATCGACGCCGATGCCGGGCTCGCGGTCCAGCAGTTCGCGCAGTTTCGAGACCGCAAAACCGTGGCTGGCGTGAACGCGGATCACCGACGGGCGCTGGTGCAGGAACGGCTTGATTTCGGTCGCGAGTTCCTGCGCGAGGTTTTCCAGTTGCGGGCCGAGGCGCGCCTGCATGCGCTGTCCGGCCCAGACCAGCTTTTCGCCGAAGGCGGTCAGCGTCGTGCCCTTGCCGCGCTGGGTGTCGACCAGCGGCACGCCGAAGAAATCGGACCATTGTTCGACCAGGTTCCAGACGTGGCGATAGGAGAGATGGGCGTCGGCCGCCGCACTGGTGAGTTTTCCGGTTTTACGGATTTCGTTCAGGATTCCGAGCATCACCACGATGGTCTGCGGGCTGCCCTCCCGGCGAAATCGCCAGACGGTTTCGATCTCGATGTTCAGCATTGGCCACCTACCTATGAAGTCAACTTCATATCATGGGAACACATAGGCAGATCATATCATATTTACTACCGCATATTTCACTCCATATTAGCGAACAATAACCGGAGGAAATATGATGTCGATTGCATATGACTACGCCAACGAAGTGAAGCCTTTGACGTCCCTCGCCAGACCCCGGCTGCTGCTGATCGACGGCCAGCACGTGCCGTCCGCCTCCGGGCGCAGCTTCAAAACCCTCAATCCGGCGACCGAGCAGGTCATCACCACGGTCGCGGAAGGCAATGAGGCCGATGCCGATCGCGCGGTCGCCGCGGCGCGGCGCGCATTCGAGGGCCCCTGGCGCACCATGCGCGCCTCCGAGCGCGGGCAAATCCTGCTGCGGCTGGCCGATCTGATGAAAAAGCACGGCGATGAAATCGCAGCGCTCGAAAGCCTTGATGCCGGCAAGCCGATATCAGGCGTGCTGCGACAGGACCTTCCCGCCGCCATCGACACGCTGACCTATTACGCGGGCTGGGCCGACAAGATCAGCGGCGAGGTCGTCTCCACCCGCGATGACGCGCTCACCTACACGGTGCGCGAGCCGGTCGGCGTCGTTGCCGCCATCGTGCCCTGGAATTTCCCGCTGATGATCGGGATGTGGAAGCTCGCGCCGGCGCTGGCCTGCGGCTGCACCATCGTGATGAAGCCGGCCGAACTGACCTCGCTCTCCGCGCTGCGGATCGCCGAACTAGCGCTCGAAGCCGGCTTGCCGCCGGGCGTGCTCAACATCGTCACCGGCCCCGGCCGGGTGGTCGGCGACGCCCTCGTCAATCATCCTGACGTCGACAAGGTGACGTTCACGGGATCGCCCGGCGTCGGCCGCGGAATTCTGCGCGGCGCGGCCGGCAATTTCAAACGGGTGTCGCTCGAACTCGGCGGCAAATCCGCCAACGTCATTTTCGACGACGCCGATGTCGAGGCGGCGAGCAAGGCCGCCGCGTCCGGCATCTTCTTCAACGCCGGGCAGGTTTGCTCGGCCGGATCGCGCGTGCTCGTGCATGAGAAGGTCTACGACGAAGTGGTCGAGCGGCTGACGCAGCGTGCGCAATCGATCCGCATCGGCGACCCCTCGGACCGCGCCACGGCGCTCGGCCCTGTCATTTCCGAAAAGCAGATGAAGAGCATCCTCGACTATGTCGATATCGGCGAGCGCGAAGGCGCGCTCCTGACCACCGGCGGCAAGCGCGTCGGCGACCGCGGCTATTTCATCAGCCCGGCGGTATTTGCCAATGTTCAGCACGAGATGCGCATCTCGCAGGAGGAAATCTTTGGCCCGGTGGTCAGCGTCATCAAATTCCGCGACGAGGCCGACGCGCTGCGGATCGCCAACGGCACCGCCTACAGCCTTGCCGCCGGCGTCTGGAGCCGCGACATCGGACGCGTGCAGCGTTTTGCCAAGAAGGCCAATGCCGGCACCGTCTGGATCAACACCTATGGCTACACCGATGTGCGGTTGCCGTGGGGCGGCGTGCGCGATTCCGGTTTCGGCCGCGAGCACGGCACCGCGGCGCTGGACAATTTCACCGAGCCGAAGGCGGTCTGGATGAATCTGAACGTCTGAGAGCGGCTCCTAGACCACCGACGCTCTTCAACCTCGCCCCGCTTGCGGGGAGAGGTCGGATCGCATCGAAGATGCGATCCGGGTGAGGGGGTACAGGTCCTTCAATTAGCATCTCGCTCGGGGAGAGGGCCCCTCACCCCGACCCTCTCCCCGCAAGCGCGGGGCGAGGGAGATCAGACTACGCCGCCAATGGCGTGGTCCAGGCGTCGTAGCCGTAGACCCAATCGGCGTTGGTTTTTTCCTTGAGCCAGATATTGGCACGCGACGTCTGCTGGACGCGCGCGGTGCGTTCCTTGCGGGTCGCCTCGAAACGGCGGAACGCGTTTGAAACAGCGTCGCGCTCGACGCCGTCGAGGCAGCGCGACAGCACCGCGGCATCCTCGATCGCCATCGCCGCACCCTGCGCCATGTAGGGCGTCATCGGATGGCAGGCGTCGCCGAGCAGCGTCACGTTGCGGTCCGACCAGTGAGCAAGGGATTCGCGATCGACGATCGCCCATTTGTGCACATCCGGACAGGCCGCCAATACCGTTTCGACCTGGCGATCGAAGCCTGAAAAGGCCGAGCGCAGTTCGCCGACGTCGCCCTTGGCCGACCAGGATTCGATCCGGAACTCCGGCTCGGGCTGGCTGGTGACGAGGTAGATCTCGCTGCGGTCCGGCTTGACGTAATAGATGACGATGTGGCGGTCCTCGCCCCACCATTTGGTGCAGTCGTCTATTTTCTGGCCGTTCAGGCGCGCGGCAGGATAGGTCGTGCGGTAGGCGATGCGGCCGGTAAATTGCACCGGCGAGGCGCCGAACAGCATGTCCCTGACGACCGAATGAACGCCGTCGGCGCCGATCACCGCATCGGCGACCGCGGTCTCGCCATTGGCAAAAGCCAACCGGACGCCGTGGCCGGTCTCGTCCATCCCGACCAGCTTGTGGCCGAGCTTGATGCATTCATCGGGAACCGCACTGGCGAGCGCCGCATGCAGGTCGCCGCGATGCGCCAAAAGATAAGGTGCGCCGAATTTCTGTTCCGCGCTCTCGCCGAAAATCATGTCGAACTTGACTTCGCCGGTGCGCCAATCCCGGTTGTTCCATGAGCGCGGATAGAATGACCCGCCGCGCATCCGCTGCTCGAGGCCAAGCCCGCGCAGCACCTTCATGGCGTTGCAGCCGACCTGGATGCCGGCCCCGAGCCGCACGAACTGCTTGGCTTGCTCGTAGACGGTCACCTCGATGCCGACCTTGCGCAGCGCCGCGGCTGTGGCGAGCCCGCCCATGCCCGCGCCGATGATCCCAATCGTGAGCGGCCTTGCCATCATTTCCCCCATCCCCAAACCGGTATCGCCTATGCCGGCCGAAACCCGGCCTGATCAAGCGCTTCGCGCGCCCGATCCGACGCCAGCGCATCCAGAAATGCCTGCACCGCCGGCCGCTGTTTGCGCGCCGTCACCAGCGCGAAATCATAATGCTCTTCGGCGAACGGAATGAAACCCAGACCGGACGCATGCGCGACCGGCGCAATCGTCATGCCCCAGTCGGCGCGATGCTGCGCCACCGCGGCGGCGACCGCGTTGTGCGAGCGCGGCTGATTCCAGTAGCCGTCGGGCCTCGCCTCGCCGAGCAGCCGGTCGATCAGGATGCGGGTGCCCGCGCCCTGGTTGCGGTTCACCATGATGCAGGCCGGATCGGCCAGCGCTGAGCGCACCGCGGCCTCGGCGCCCAAACCTTCGAAACGCGTGTCGCCCTTGCGGAACACGATGCCCTGCATCCTCCGCCAGCCCGGCACGAGTTCGAGGCCGTCACTGAGAAACGGCGTGTTGTAGGCGTCGGTCTTTTCGTCGAACAGATGGATCGGCGCAAAGTCGCACTCGCCGCGTTTGGCCGCCGCGAGGCCGCCAAGGCTGCCGACCGCGATCGAACGCACGGAGAGACCGGCATGCGCGAGCGGAGCGGTGACCAGATCGAGCCCGGTGCAATGGCTGCCGACGATGACGAGGTCCGGCACCCGCACATGCGGCGTGAACAGCGTCACCTCGGCCTCGGCGCCTGCCGGCATCTGATCGGCCAGCGCATCGATCCGCAAGAATCCATCGGCCTGCGCAAACGACGTGATGGCGCCCGAACCCTTGCCGGTGGGATACGCGATCAAGCCATCCGCCCCCTCGACCAGCGACACCATCACGAATTCGGTGCGGCCGATTTCGGATGCGATCCGCACTGGAATTTTCGCCGTGACTTTGGCGTCGGCGCGCGGCGGCAGGCCGGCCATCCGCCGCAGCACCGGCACGATCATGTCGTGGAACGTGAACATTGCGGAAGTGGGAAATCCCGGCAGGATCACCACCGGCTTGCCGTCGCACACGGCGAGACACAGCGGCTTGCCCGGCTTTAGTGCTACGCCATGCGCGATGATGCCGGGTTTTCCGAGCCGCGCGATGATGCGGTGGGAGACGTCGCCGGCGCCTTTCGAGGTGCCGCCCGACAGCACCAGCATGTCGGCGTTTTCAAGCGCCTTGCGCATCGCGGCTTCGAGTTGCGCCTCGTCATCGGGAATGGCGCCGAGGAAAGCCGCCTCGCCGCCGTTCTCGGAGATCGCCGCAGAGACGATCGCGCCGTTGCTGTCGTAGATCGCGGCTGGGCGCAGCGGCGCACCGGGCTGCACCAGTTCGTCGCCGGTCGAGATGATGGCGACGCGCGGCCGGCGCACGACCAAAACCTGCGCGATGCCGCAGGCCGCCAGCATGCCGATCTCGCGCGAGCCGATCATGGTGCCGGCGCGCAGCAGCGCCTCGCCGCGCGCGATGTCGGAGCCGGCATAGGAGATGAATTGCCCGGGCGAGGCGGCGCGGCGGATTTCGATGGCGCGGGAGCCTGCGGGCTGGGTGTGTTCGACCATCACGATGGCGTCGGCGCCACGCGGCACCGGGCCGCCGGTCGCAATCGGCGTCGCCGTGCCCGACAAGACCGGCCGCATCGGCTGGGTGCCGCAGGCGATCACTTCATCGTTCAGCATCATCCGCACCGGTGCGGCTTCACCGGCCAGCGCGAGATCGGCCGAACGCACCGCAAAGCCGTCGACATTGGCGCGGTCGAACGGCGGCACGTCGATCGGCGCAAAAATATCTTCCGCGAGTGCGCAACCCAGCGCGTCCGCGAGCGGCCGTTGTTCGTTCGGCACAGGCCGCGGAAACAACGCGGCCTCGAACCGCGCCAGCGCATCCTCGCGCGACAGGATGGTGAGGAACTGATCCTGATCGAGGCTGTCGCGATTTTTCGACTGGGGCGTGTTGGTCATCCGGGATTCCATCTTACTCCCGCAACATATAGGCATCGACCGGCGTACCCGCAGCAAATCCTTCGGCGTCGCCCGGCACCGCCAGCCACGCTTCGGCCCGCGCGATCGCATCGAGCGACAGTTCGCCTGCGGCCAGCGTGACCCAGGCGCCCTGCTTGCGCTCCAGCAGCACGATTTCGGCGATGCCGACGGCGGAAGCAATCTTGCGCGCCAGCGGCAGGTTGAGCGTTTTGCGCGGCCGGCGGCCGGAAAGCCGATCGAGCACGGGCAGCGCCAGCGTCCACCACGCCGCAAAAGCCTGGTCCGGCGCACCCGGCAGCGCAATCGCAGGCGTTTTGCCGAGCCGGCCGACCGCCGCGGTGCGACCGGGTTGCAGCGCGATGCCGTGAGCAAAGACCTCGCCGCGCTCGGCCAGTGCCGTGACGGTCGCATCGGCGCGGCCGACGCCGCTGCCGCCGACGGTCAGCAGCAGGTCGCAGGCCGGCTCATCGAACGCCCCGGCAATCGACGCGGCATCGCGTGCCGCCGCCGTGACCAAGAACACATCGGCGCCGGCGGCCCGCGCGCTTTCCGCGATCAGATCTGCCGTGACCGTTCCGCCCGGGATATTGACGATGCGCAGGCGCGGACGGCGCACCCTTAAGCGTTCCATCCCCGCAGCCCGCGCGATCATGAGATCGCGGGCCACCACGCGCCGGCCGGCCCCGGCGACAACACTTCCCGCGGCGATATCGGCGCCGGCGCGGCGGACGCCCTGGCCCGGGATCGCCTCCGCCAGCACCTGCGCCAGCGGGCCTGATTGATCGACGGAATCGGAATCCAGCACGCAGTCGCAGCCGCCGGGCATGGCGTCGCCGGCCTCGAGCCAGCGGGGTGCTGCCGCCAGGGCCAGCGGCGAATAGGACGACGCGCCGACGAGGTCGTTCGCACGCAACGCAAAGCCGTCGCTGGCGGCAATGTCGTGCGGCGGATACGCCGAAAGCGGTGGCATCCCGGCGGCGATGCAGCGCAAGGCTTCCGCGAGCCGCAGCTCGACGGGCGCCACCGGCTCAACGCCGCGCAATACCGCCGCGAGTGCGATGTCGAGCGGGGTAAGCGAAGCCGGAAGGCGCTGGGGTGTGACCATGGCCGCGTATGTACTGAATCGGCCCCAAAATAGACAGCCTGCCCCACCCCGGGGGAGCCGAGATTAGCCTGAAGGCGCGTTGACGCCGACCCGAAAATAGTTGCAAAAGAAACCAATCTGCCGGGCTCAGGTCCCGGTAAAATAATGGCCAATGCGCCGGCGGTAACGGGAGGAGACAGTATGTTCGCCAAAAATCTATTTTCGCTTGGGTTTTCTCTTGCAGCACTCGCAGCCGCGATGCTGGCTTCGTCGGCCGCGCTGGCGCAGGTATCCGACGAAATCGTCAAGATCGGCGTGCTCACCGACATGAACGGACCGGCGTCAACGCCGACCGGTCAGGGCTCGGTGACCGCGGCCCAAATGGCAGTCGACGATTTCGGCGGCAAGGTGTTGGGCAAGCCGGTCAGCGTGATCGTCGGCGACCATCAATTGAAGGCCGACATCGGCGCCAGCCTGGCGCGGCGCTGGTATGACACCGAGCAGGTCGACCTGATCGTCGACGTGCCGGTCTCGGCGGTGGGCCTTGCGGTGCAGACCGTCGCCAACGAAAAGAAAAAACTGTTCATCACCCATTCGACCGGCGCTGCGGATTTTCATGGCAAGTTCTGCTCGCCCTACGCCATCCAGTGGGTGTTCGACACCCGCGCGCTCGCCGTCGGCACCGCGCAGGAAGTGGTCAAGCGTGGCGGCGACAGCTGGTTCTTCATCACTGACGACTATGCGTTCGGGCACTCGCTCGAAAAAGACGCCTCCGCCGTCATCCTCAAGAACGGCGGCAAGGTGCTGGGTTCGGTGAAGCCGCCGTTTGCGACGCCCGACCTGTCGTCGTTCATCCTGCAGGCCCAGGCCTCGAAGGCCAAGATCATCGGCATTGCCGGCGGCCCGCCCAACAACATCAACGAGATCAAGACCGCGGGCGAATTCGGCGTCATCAAGGGTGGCCAGCAGATGGCCGGCCTGCTGGCGCTGATCACCGACATCCATTCGCTCGGGCTTCCGGTGGCGCAGGGGCTGTTGCTGACGACGTCGTTCTACTGGGATATGGACGACAAGACCCGCGAATGGTCGAAACGCTATTTCGCCAAGATGAACCGGATGCCGACGATGTGGCAGGCCGGCGTCTATTCGTCCGTGACCTACTACCTCAACGCCATCAAGGATTCCGGCACCGACGACCCACTCAAGGTCGCGGCCAAGATGCGCGAAAAGCCGGTCGAGGATTTCTTCGCCCGCAACGGCAAGCTGCGCGAGGACAATCTGATGGTGCACGATTTGATGCTGGTGCAGGTCAAGTCGCCGGAGGAGTCAAAATATCCGTGGGACTATTACAAGATCCTCGCAAAAATCTCCGGCGACGACGCGTTCGGTCCGCCCAATCCGGAATGTTCGCTGGTGAAGAAGTAGCAAACTCAAAAGCGTCGTCCCAAAAACCAACAATGTCGTCCCGGCCTTGAGCCGGGACGACGAGTTGAGAGTAGCTACCAGTTACGGTGACAGCCAGTTACCGCAATTCGACGCATGGATACCTACGATAGCGCCCCAGCAAGCTTGCCGACTCTGGAAAGCAGCAGCTTCAAGATCGGCGAATTGTTCGCCTTATGGTAAGCGAGGACGAGGTCCAGGGTGGGCACTTCTCCCTGCACCGGACGCGTAGTTATCGACTCAGGCAGATACCGTTTTGTGTAAGCCGGTAACAGCATGACCCCGCGCGTCGACGTGATCATCGATATGGCGTGGACGACGTTGTGCACTTCATGTTCCGGTTTGAGATCGATGCCGGCCCGGTTGAAATACTCCACAACGACGCGGCGCACCGCCGGCGCGGATTTGGACGGAAAATAGAACGTTTCGTTCACGATCTCTTCCGGGGCGACGGCCTGTTGCGACGCCAGGCGATGGTCGCTCGGAAACACAAAAATCAGCGGGTCTGTCCGCACGCGCCTGCAGGCCAAATCTCCCATCTGCTCTTCGGGCCGCATGAAAGCCGCATCAAGCTTGCGTCTCATCAAGGCTTTGGCGAGCACCGGGGAGTAATCACTCGACAGCTGGATTTCGATGCCGGGAAACTCGTCGCGAAGGACGCGGTTCACCTCAGGCAACAAGCCGATTTCCGCCCCCGATAAAAAGCCAAGGGCGAATGTCGGTCTCGCCGGCTGAGCTGCGCGCAGCGCCGCCTCTTTTGCAGCGTCTGCTTGCAGCAGCGCCATTCGCGCGTGTTCCAGAAAAGCCTTGCCGGCCAACGTCAGCTCAATGCCTTGAGCGCCACGATTTATCAGTTGAACGCCGACTTCCCGTTCGAGATCCCGGATTTGACGGCTGAGAGATGGTTGGGAAGTGTGCAGCTTTTGCTCGGCGGCGACCGTCAAACTGCCTGCATCAGCCACGGCGATGAAGTAGCGGAGATGCCGGAGCTCCATCAGAACCTCCCATGTCCCGCAGGCATGGGCCCAGCTTACAAAGTCTTGTTAAAGCCGAACAGCGATCTTTATACAAAAAAGCACCGCACGCGAGGCCTGCCTGGCAGGCAGACGGTATCGCGGCCTGTCATCCGCATGGTCGTTGGCGCCACTCAGAAGGCCGGAAGCCAGCGCTCGGTCCCTACCGGAGCGTCCGCATGTGTCAAGGCATCAGAGCGTCGCTGCTGTTCCTCCTGGTGATGACAGGATTTGGCGAAGCCGCGGCGCAGTCTCCCAGCAAGCAACCGAGGACAAGCGCCATGGAAGCAGACGTAGCGAAAATCAAGGAAGCGATGCTCGGAAACTGGGAGAGCATCGCTCCAGAGATTCGGCCGAGCAAGAACCCGGACGGGTCGCTCAAGCCGTTCTATCTCAAGCGCGCGTTCAAATATCAGCCGTCCGATCGATTCGAGCTCGAGGTCGTCAACTCGGCCGACCCCAACGGCGCCGTGCCGCTGGCGCGGATCAAAATCGGCGGGCACATGCTGTGGCAGGGCCCCCATCCGATTGCTCCAGGCGCGCAGAAGGTCAACTTCGTTGCCGATGAGAGCTACGAGGTAACTCCGCTCGTGCAAGGGTTTGCCGACGTCCTCAACAAAGTCGCGTCGGCTGGATACGCGCCGTGGGCGGTCAACGCACCCCAGAGCATATTCGGAAAGGCTTTTGCCCCCTTCGGTCTCACGGAAGGGACGAATTTCATGGAGTACGACCTCGTCTACCTCAGAGGCGACCTCTTGTTCTGGGGTGCCCGCAATATCGACGGCCGTGGCTTCGATACCGAGCAGAACCGCCCGACCAACCTGCAGATCCCGCTCGTCCGGAAGTAACCTCCAGAAGTAATTTTGCGCTTGCGAAATGATCTGATCTTTCGAGCGAGGTGCTCTCAGCCATGATCAATTTCCGCGAAGACCGGCACGTCCAAACCGTCCTCAACGCCTTTGACACCCTCTTCAACAGGCGCGACTACGCGTCGGCCGAGCGCTTCTGGTCTCCGCGTTACATCCAGCACAGCGCACATATCCCGCCCGGCCGTGACGGACTCTTCGGTTTGGTCAAGGCGTTGCCTGCGACGCTGCGCTACGAGAACCACATTGCGGCGGCGACGGCTGATTTCGTCATTCTCCATGGACGGTTCAGCGGTCTCGGGCCGACGCCGGCGTGGGTCGTCGCCGACATCGTGCGTATGGAGGATGGCGTTCTGGCGGAACATTGGGACGTCATCCAGGACGAGGCCACGCGCGCGCAATCGCGCAGTGGTCTACCGATGTTCGGCGATACATTCCCGGCCTGACTGCGAGTCACCCCCCTCAGTCATCATCGCCCGCGAACGGGTCCGCCCGAATGGCCGCCCGATGACAGGCTGCGCCATGGCCGAGCCGTCGCCGGCGCGAGGAATTCCACGCGGCTTGTCAGGCAGCATTGGTTTTACCGCGGCCCATTCATAGTCGACGAGTTGATAGCGCATGATTCAAGGCCCCCAATTTGGGAGTTTGAATCACAGTCGTCCGGCCAAACGCAACGCTCCCGGCCCCGCCCCTGCACCGGTTGCTTCTGGCACCTTTGAGACATGCCGAGAGAGTGCGGGGACGTCTGCTTTCGGGAGGAGAACGGTCATAGAGTGCGCGAAGATTATTCTTCACGCCGCCTTTGCCATCTCCGACACTCGCTCCCATGTCGTCGCCCTCATGCTTGGCCGCGCCTCCATCCGTGCCTGCCATGCGACGAGGTTTTGGTGTGGCGCGCCGAGCTCCGCCCATTCCGGCGTTTCGATGAAAAAGCCGATGGCCGGCGCGACCATGAGGTCAGCGAGCGAGATCGCGTCCCCCGCGAAAAAAGGCTGTTCGCCCAGCAGCCGCGCCAATTCACAAAACACCATGCGCGCCTTGGGCATGGCCGCTTCGATCGCGGCCTCGTCGGGCTTGAGTTCCATCACCCGCGGTCCGACCACGCGGTGAAAGACGATGACGTTGCCGACGCCGTGGAACAGATACCAGTCGTTGATATTCATCACCTGATCCATCCGCGCGGCGCGTTTTACGTCGGCCGGCGTCAGCGCGGGCGCCGGCCGCACGCGGTCGAGGTAGCGCAGGATCGCCTGGGTCTCGTAGAGGATAAAGCCATCATGCTCCAGTACCGGCACCCTGCCGAAGGGATGCCGGGCGAGATGCTGCGGCGACCGGAACGTGCCCGACGCCACCGGCAAAAAACGGTAAGGCACACCCTTCTCTTGCAGCGTCGCCAGCACCGCTCGTCCGAACGGGCTGCCGGGGACGGAATGGACTGCGAATTCCGACATGATGATCTCCTTTGCTGACGTTTGTTGGTTTCAGGCCGCCTGATCTTTGCTCCGCTCGGCTTCCTGGGCAAATCGCCCTATCAGGCCGGGCCAGCCGCCGTCGACATCTTTGCGCATCGAAGCGCCGGCTTCGGCGCCCATGGTCTCAAACTTGTGGTGCAAGAGCTCGACCTGCGTCGCGTCAGCCCCGTCGGCGGAAAAGCGCACATCGACTTCCGATTTCATCGCTGCGTCCGGCTCCCACTGCGCGTTGACCTGCCAAATCATCACCAGCCGATGCGGCGGCTCCCACACCGTAATGGTGGCAACGCTGGTCTCGGTGCCGTCCTCCGCGATCTCGAGCCAGCGCCCGCCAAGCCGCGGCTCCATCAGAACTTTCTTGATCGGCTTCTTGCCGACGCCGCGGTCACAGGGCCACCAGCGCGTCAGACCGCTGGTGAAGACGTCGAACGCGTGCGCAATCGGCGCCTCGACGCGAACGGTTTTGCGCACCGGTGCGATGATGGTCATCTCGTTCATTCACTTGCCCCTTCGAACCTTGTGGGATTTTTCCGCTTCCAGCTTGAAAGCCTCGAGCGCATCGCCCCAAAAACTGTCGAGCCATTGGCGCAGGTCCAACAGGCCCTCGCGCCTGAGCGAATAGATGCGACGCACGCCCTCGCTGCATTCCACGACCAGGCCGGCGTCCTTCAAGACCTTCAAATGCTGCGACACCGCCGGCCGGGAGACCGGCAATCCGGCAGCTAACACATTCACGGCGCGGGGCCCGGCGCGCAGCCGCTCGAACACTTTTCGCCGCGTCGGGTCCGCCAGCACAGTCAAGGCATTTCCGTAAGCCATCGCTAACGGTAAGCTATCGCTTACGCGTTGTCAATATCGCCGCTGGGCGTGCCGAAGCCCATTGAAGCACCAAAGAGCAACCGCGCCGCCGCAAAGCACAAGTAGGCACGGCGGATGAAAGCGCGCCTTATTTCGTTCGGCTTCGGCCTCTTGCTCCAGCCGCAAAATATGTGCGCGTAGCGCATCGAACCGCTCCTCGGTGACATCGCTGAACAGCGGATCCTTATGAACGGTTACCGGCCGAAGCGATCTCCGTCCAATCCTCAGGCTTGAGGGCCTTAAACGCAGCAGGAAGGAAATCTCGATCTTCCATCATCATGTGGTGCCGCTCGTGCGTGATGAAATCGCGAACGATGGTATCGACATCTTGCCGAAGAACTTCAACACCCGCGAGCGAATGGCGAATAGCAACGGAGAAATCTTGCTACGCGCTACCCGCCATTCGCGCCCGACGGGCAAATCAGTTTTTCCTGTCAAGCCATCGCTAAGAAAATATTCCGCTTGTTGCGTCGGGCAAATCAGTGGCTTGTCTCCGCCCGTCTCACCCGACAAGAGGGGCGCTCGCGATCGTCACGAAACGCGCGGTGGGATGCGGTGGACGCGGAAGCTGCAACTGACGAGCGCGGCTGATGCGGACGGCGAAGTCGTGTGGTTCTGGCGCCCCGATGCTGGCGTCAAGCTTCGCGGAGATATCCGCGGAGTGACGGTGGCAACAAAGCCGGTCGCCGGGAAGAGCGCGTTATAAGCCGTAAAACCATTGCGCAGGGAAGGCCGGATGCCTCCGCTGAACCTGTATGCTCGTGTGCGTTTTCCTTTGTGCAGTTTGCACACGAGACCG
>CAWILG010000055.1:0-40093 GCA_963836765.1 uncultured Alphaproteobacteria bacterium | reverse complement strand
GGCTTTACGGCTTAGGCCGTGATCTCCCCGGAGCCGAATTCCTCTGGCCTCCGTCGCTCCGCGAATTAGCAGCGAAGGTTGAACCCGGTCGGGTACCCTCGCCTCCGCAAAGCTCGACACCAGCAACGGGTGCCGGAACCACACGGTTTTGCCGTACGCAACAACGCCGCTCGTCCGGCGCGGATCGGTCGCTCACAGCTTTCGCCGCCCTGCGATCTCCTCGCGCGCAACACTGCCGCGTCCACCGCAACCCGTCCCAACGTTCGTGACGATGGCCAACGCCCCTCTTCTCGGGACGGGATAGCAATAGATGTGCCGTTGATTTGGCCTGCGTGAAAAGCGAAATATTTTCGATTCCCGGGCTTGACGCCATTTCGGAAAATCAGAAGTGATTTGCCCGTCGGGTTGCTTGGTCGCACCCGTGGCATGCAGATTATAGTAGCGCGCGAGACGACGCGGGTGTGTAGGGCGGGTTCTCTTTAACCCGCCGCACGCCATGCGAGATGGCGGGTTAAAGAGAACCCGCCCTACGCGAACTCCGTCCAAGGGCGGCTCTGGAAACTCTCGCGTGTCGAAGCACGCCGTTTACATTCTATCTACGAAAAATCCTAACGAGCGCCGTCAAAATCAATCGAAGAATGGCCAGCCCTCCAAATGGAGCGGTGAGAAATGGAAGCATCCAAACATCCAGGGTTGGATCGTGACAGTGCCTCCCAACCGACGGAATGAACGAGCAAGTCAATTGCGCATAAACTACGAAAACTATCCAAAGCGCCGCCACTACGGCGTAGATTGCTGGCATGGGACAGGCCTTACCGATCCGGACGCGAATCACCCTTAGGTGGTGGCCTCTTTCTTAGCACGTCGGCCATCAACAGCACGTCGCCCTGTTGGCACTTTACGACGTCGCGGAAGCGTTCCCATCATCGACATAACGCCGTCGAGACATGGTGGGCACGGCGCAAACGCGCCTTTGCCTACCCTACCGCGCTATCCATCGTCGTCCCGGCCTTGAGCCGGGACCCATACCGCGCGATCTAGTGATTTAAGAACGCCGTCCGACGATTTTTCTCAACCACTGGAACCTGTGATTATGGGTCGAGAGTTATAAGTGCCCCTACTCCGCCGCGATCTGCCGTGGCGCTGGCGGCGGGTTGACGAGGTCGGCGGCGAGTTGCGCGTAGCGCGTTTTGGCGTCTTGCACCGCTTTCTCTTTCACCGGGCCGTAGCCGCGGATGCGGTCGGGCAGCGACAGGATTTCGACCGCGGTATCCAGCGTCAGCGGCGACAGCAGGCCGAGCACGGTGGCGACATCCTTCTCGTAGCCCGTGATCAGGTCACGCTCGAGCTTGCGGTCGACGGTTTGGCCGAAGATATCGAACGGCGTGCCACGCAGGCCGCGCATCTTGGCCAGTATCCGGAACGCCGTCATCATCCACGGGCCGAAGGCGCGCTTGCCCGGCCGTCCCAACGCATCGACGCCGCGCGACAGGAACGGGGCGCGAGGTTGAAGCTGAACTTGAAATCGCCTTCGAACTGGTCGCGCAGCTGCTTTTCGAAACGGCCGTCAGTATAGAGCCGCGCCACTTCGTATTCGTCCTTGTAGGCGAGCAGTTTTGCGTAGTTGATCGCGACCGCGCGCGGCAGCGCCTCGCCATAGCCGCCATTGGTCGCGACGTCGCGGACCTGCGTCACCAGCTTGCGGTAACGGTCGGCAAGTCCGCGTTCTGGTAATCGGTCAGCAGCGCGCTGCGATGGGCGATGATCTCGTCGAGCGACATCGCATCCAGCGTCTTCGGCGCCACCGTCTCGTCGTGGTCCTTCATCATCGCGATCAGTTTCGCCGGATCGTGTGCGGCCAGACGGCCCAGCTGGAACGCCTGGATGTTCAGCTTGATAGCGACGCCATTGACCTCGATCGCCTGCTCGATCGCCTTTGCCGAAAGCGGCAGCAGGCCCTTCTGGTAGGCAAAGCCCATCATCATCATGTTGGTGGCGATGGAATCGCCGAGCAGCATTTCAGCAGGTTTTGTGAAATCGAAGAACGAAGAATCCTTGCGCAGCGCGGTTTCAAGTACGCCGATTGACCTTGCGCGCCTGGAAATTGAAATCGCGGTTGAGGATGAAGTCGGCGATCGGAATGAGATGGGTGTTGATGATTCCGGTGGTGCGGCTGCTCTCGCAGAGCGTGATGGTTTCCTTGGCGGCCGCCACCACTTCGTCGGCGGCGAGCACGAGATCCGCCGTACCGGTGACGATGCGCGAACAGGTGACGTCGGCGGTATGTTCTGAGAGCCGCACGTGACTCAGCACCGCGCCGCCCTTTTGCGCGAGGCCGGACATGTCCAGGATCATGCTGGCCTTGCCCTCGATATGCGCGGCCATGCCGAGCAGCGCGCCGATCGTCAGCACGCCGGTGCCGCCGACGCCGCCGACGGCGACGTTATAGGGCCGATCCAGCGTCGGCCGCGACGCAGGCTCGGGCAGATCGCCGATATCGCCGACGCCGGCCGGCACCCGGCGGCGCAGCTTGCCGCCGTCGACGGTGACGAAGGACGGGCAAAAGCCCTTGACGCAGGAATAGTCCTTGTTGCAGGTCGACTGGTTGATGGTGCGCTTGCGGCCCATCTCGGTTTCCAGCGGCTCGACCGAAATGCAGTTCGATTGCACCGAGCAATCGCCGCAGCCTTCGCATACCGCGGGATTGATCAGCACGCGGCGCGCCGGATCCTCCATGGTGCCGCGCTTGCGGCGGCGGCGCTTTTCGGCCGCACAGGTCTGCACGAACACGATGGCTGAGGCGCCCTTCACCTTGCGCAGCGTTTTCTGGACCGCGTCGAGTTCATCGCGATGCGCGGTCTTGACGCCGGGCGCGATCTCGTTGGCCGGATAGGCGTCGGGATTTTCCGAGACCAGATAGATGTCGCGGATGCCTTCGCTATGAAGCTGGAAGGTGATCTGCTGCGGCGACAATTCGCCGTCGACATGCTGGCCGCCGGTCATCGCGGTCGCGTCATTATAGAGGATCTTGTAGGTGATGTTGGCGCCGGAGGCGACCGCCTGACGGATCGCAAGGCTGCCGGAATGGAAGTAGGTGCCGTCGCCGAGATTGGCGAACACGTGCTCTTCCTTGGTGAAGGGGGCGACGCCGACCCATGGCACGCCCTCGCCGCCCATATGCGTAAACGTCTCGGTGGAGCGGTCCATCCACAGCGCCATGAAGTGGCAGCCGATGCCGGCAAAGGCGCGGCTGCCTTCCGGGACTTTGGTCGAGGTGTTGTGCGGGCAGCCGGAGCAGAAATACGGCGTGCGGGTGATCGGGGCGACGGCCTGCATTTGCGTCGCCTGACGGCCATTGAACCAGTCGGCCTTGGCGCGCAGCATGGCTGCGATTTCAGGATTGAGATTAAGTCGAAGCAGGCGCTCGGTCAGCGAACTCGCCAATGACGCGACGCTGAGCTCCTCCGCGAAGGGGAGGAAGCGCTTGTCGTGATCGTCCATCTTGCCGATGATGCGGGGACGGACATCGTCGCGCCAGTTGAACAGCTCCTGCTTGACTTGATTCTCGACGATCTCGCGGCGCTCTTCGATGATGAAGATCTCTTCCAGCCCAACCGCGAATTGCCTGACCCCTTCCGGCTCCAGCGGCCAGGGCATGCCGATCTTGCACAGCCGCAAGCCGATCTTGGCGGCGACTTCCGGCGTCACGCCGAGCTCGCGCAGCGCCTGACGGATATCCTCATAGCTCTTGCCTGACGCCATGATGCCGTAGCGGGCATTCGGCGAATCCATGGTGATGCGGTTGACTTTGTTGGCGCGGGCAAAAGCGATCGCGGCAAAACCCTTGTAGTCCTGCAAGCGGCGATCCTGGGCGTAGCGGTCGTCGGGCCAGCGCAGATTGAGCCCGTCCGGCGGCATCTCGAAATCGGTCGGGATCACGAACGGCGTCATCTCGTCGGTGAGGTCGATCTCGGCGGTGGTCTCCACCGTCTCGGTAATCACCTTCATGCCGACCCAGCAGCCCGAGTAACGCGACATCGCGATACCCAGCAAACCCATCTCGATCATTTCATGGATGCTGGAGGGATAAAGATACGGCATCAGCGCGGAGATGAAGGCGTGGTCGGACTGATGCGGCACGGTGGAGGATTTTGCGCCGTGGTCGTCGCCGGCCAGACACAGCACGCCGCCGTTTTTCGCGGAGCCCGCCGCATTGCCGTGGCGGAACACGTCGCCGCAGCGATCGACGCCGGGGCCCTTGCCGTACCAGATGCCGACCACACCATCATGCCTGGCGCCGGGCGACAGATTGAGTTGCTGCGAGCCCCAGATCGCGGTGGCCGCGAGATCCTCGTTCACGCCGGGCTGGAACTTGATGTTGTACTGCTCGAGGTGTTTTCGGGCGGCGAACAGCTGCTGGTCGTAGCCGCCGAGCGGGGAGCCGCGATAGCCGGAAATGAAGCCCGCGGTATTGAGGCCGGCGGCCCGGTCGCGGCGGATCTGGGCCATCGGCAGGCGGACCAGCGCCTGAATGCCGGTCAGGAAGATGTGGCCGGTCCCCTGGGTGTATTTCTGGTCGAGACTGATCGGACCCTGGTTGATTCCCATTTCGCCCTCGTGAAGACTTGATCGTTATACGCGCTGGTCGCGTAAGCCTTGGTCGCGACGACTCATTTTAGCTAGTCATCTGAACTTGTTAGAACCAGTCTATGTCGGATTTTTCATCTCGCGCACTACAATTCTGGGCAAACGAGCCCGGCTTTGGAAGATCGCAATTTCGTGTTGGGAATAACCACCGCCGTTTTCGGTTTGTGTCGTCCGGGAGCCCCGGGGCGAAATGGCGTGGCGTCCGCATCACGCCGCTTTCGCGCTATAACGCTTTGGAAGGTCAATCGGTGCAGGGGCGGCGGCAGATCATGCGGGCGATTCTGGTTGGTTTCCTCTTGTGCACTGCATTCGTCTCCGGCGCATGCGCCGCCGAGCCGTCGGACGACATCATTGCCCGCGGCAAGGCGCTGACCGACGCCGGCGATTGTGCGAGCTGCCATACTGCCGATCCCGCCAAACCGTTCGCCGGGGGAAAGCGGATCGATACGCCGTTCGGCGGCATCTATTCCCCCAACCTGACCCCGGATCGCGATACCGGCATCGGGGCCTGGAGCGACGAGGAGTTTTATCGCGCGCTGCGGTTTGGCGTGGCCCGCGACGGCTCGCGCTATTACCCGGCGTTTCCCTATCCCAACTTCACCAAGCTGATCCGGGATGACATTTTGGCGATCCGCGCCTATCTCGCGACGCAAGCGCCGGTCCGCAACACGCCGAAGCCGGCCGAACTGCGCTGGCCATTGAACTACAGAATCGTGATGCGGGCCTGGAATTGGCTGTTCTTCAAACCGGGCATATTGATGCCGGACCAGTCGAAGAGCGCGGCGTGGAATCGCGGCCGCTATCTCGTCGAAGGCGCGGGCCATTGCGGCGCCTGCCATACGCCGAAGAACATGTTCGGCGCCGACAAGCGCGGCCAGGCATTCGCCGGCGGACAGGTCGGCGGCATGTTCGCGCCGCGGCTCGACGGCGCCGAACGCAGCGGGTTGAAATCGTGGAGCGCCGACGATATCGCCGAATATCTGCAGAGCGGCCGCAACGGCCGCAGCAACGCCGGCGAACTGATGTCGGAGGTGGTGGTCAATTCAACCTCCAAAATGAGCGACGGGGATGTCAAAGCTATCGCGGTGTACCTGAAGGATTTGCCGGCAGGCCCGCCGGAGCCCGCGGTGTCCCCGCCGCTGCCGGCGCAAATGGCTAACGGTGAAAAACTCTACAGGGGCGCCTGCGTCGCCTGCCATGAACTCGATGGCTCCAGCGCGCCGCGGATCTATCCGCCATTGCCTGGCAATGCCAACCTGCAGTCGTCCGATCCCCTGAGCACGCTGCGCATCATCCTCGATGGCGCGCAGACCATCACGACGCCGCGCGCGCCGAACACCGGATCGATGCCGGCCTATGCCGCACAATGGTCGGACCGAGAGATCGCCGATGTCACGACCTATATCCGCAATTCCTGGGGCAACGCGGCGCCTGTCGTAACGCCGGATCAGGTCGCGCAAGCGCGCAAGGCAAAATAAGCCAAAATGATCGTCAGCGCTGGTCGCCGCTGAAGACGAATTTCGGCATTTCCCATTTGTAGCGGATCGCCAGCAGGCGAAGCGTGAGGCCGAGCACGAAGGTCAGCACGGTCCAGACGTGGTCATTGAGTTCGAGCCCGAAGGCGGTGATGTAGAACACCCCGGTGACGACGGAGACGCTGGCGTAGAGTTCCGAGCGGAACAGCAATGGCACGTCGTTGCAGAGGATGTCGCGCAGCACGCCGCCGGCGCAGCCAGTGATCATCCCGGCCACCACCACGATCACGAGCGGCAGGGAGGCGTCGACCTGCCGCGCCACATCGCAGCCGGCCATGGTGTAGACCACGAGGCCGATCGCATCGAGCACCAGGAATGCCGCGTTCAGCCGATGCACCAGGCGGGCAACCAGGATGGCCACCCCCGACGCTCCTGCCGCCAGCAGCAGGTAGGACGGGTGTTGCACCCAGACCAGCGGATAATGCCCGAGCAGGACATCGCGGATGGTGCCGCCGCCGAGTGCTGTGATGCAGCCGAGCATGCAGACGCCGGCCCAGTCCATGCTGCGCTTGCCGGCGGCCAATGCCGCCGTCATCGCCTGGGCTGCGACCGCCACGAACGCCAGGATTTGCAGGACCGAATCGGTCGGCGGCAGGGTCCACATCGAGAACCTCATGGAACGCTCTGGAACCTCGGAGCCTTGAGTGTGTCTCGGAGCGAATCCTGGGTTCCATCAGGCGCAGGTTGCAAGATTACCCGGAACCTCCGCCCGCGCCAGCCATTGTCTTCCGCGATTAGCTTTGGGGCGCTAACGGAGGAACCAATTCATGGCCTACCAATTCAATCCGAACGATCCCTACCGCACCGGTCTGACCGATGACGAAATCCGCCGTCAGGCCCGGCTCAACAGTCTCGACAACGAGATCCAGCCCGATCCGGAACTTGCCGAGGGTCCGGCCAGCGGCGCCAAGGTCGCGATGTTTGCGCTCGCCATCGCGGTGGTACTGGGCGCCGTGTTCTATGGACTGAACAACAGCAGCATCAACCAGGCCGGCACCACCCCGCCGACCCAGACCGCGCAGACCCAGTCGGCCAACCCCGCAGCCCCTCCCGGCATGCGTGACGTGACGCCCCGCAACAACGACCAGCCCGGCATGACCACGGGTGCGGCTCCCGCCCGTCCGGCGACCCCGCCGGCCAGCACGGATACCAACAAGACCGCCAATCCGCCGGCGGACAATGCGCCGGCCAGCAAGTAACGCCTGACGCATCCGACACGCGCCGCGGGTATTCGCCCGCGGCGCTTTCGTTTTCAGTTACTTGAACATCTTGTTCAATTCGCCGCCGGGATAACCGTTGGCGAGTTCGGCAAACGTGCCCTGCTCCGCCATCTCGCGCGCGGCCTTCATGAAGCCGCCCCAGGCCGAGCGCGCCAGCGACCCGCCGACGCTGATGCGGCGCACGCCGAGATCGGCGGCCTCTTTCAACGATAATCCGGACGCGCCGATCAAAAGGTTAACCGGTTTTGGATGCACCGCCTTCACCACGGCAGCGATCTGTTCTTTGGTCCTGATGCCCGGCGCATACAGGCAATCGGCGCCCGCGTCGGAGTAAGCCTTCAGCCGGTCGATCACCAGATCAAGATCGGTGACGCCCCACAAAAACCCTTCGCAACGGCCGGTCAGCAGCACGCCGCTGCGGTCGGCATCGATCGCCTTGCGCGCCGCCTTGATGCGTTCGACCGCCAGCTTGGCCTCGAACAGCGGATTGGCGGTATCGCCGGTGGAATCCTCGATCGACAGCCCGGCGACGCCGGTCTTCACGCCGCGCGCGACATTCGCGCCGACTTCGTCAGGTTCGACGGCGAAGCCGCCTTCGTAATCGGCATTGACGGGCAGATCGACCGCCGCACACAGCGTGGTGAGATGATCGCAGACGTCATCGACGGTGACGCGGTTGTCGGCCTTGGCGATGGTCCAGGCAAAGCCCGCGCTGGTGGACGCCAGCGCCTTGAAGCCGAGATGCTGCAGCGCGCGGGCGCTGCCGGCATCGAACGGGTTGGGAATGATGAAGCATCCGCTCTCGTGCATCTTCTTGAAATTGGCGCGCTTGTCCGCGGTCGTAACCGGCATGGTTTCTCTCCCTGATGTCTGGTTCGCAAAGATAAGTGTGCCCGCCCAGCGCCGCTAGTGCGGCTCGTGAACGGCGCGGCTGTCGGTTGGCGCCTGCGCGCGATTGTTCATGCCGTAGTCGCGGATCACGCCGGCAATGCGCAGCCGGTAGTCTTTGAAGATATTTGCGCGGCCCTTGGCCTGGGTCCTGCGATGCCCCGAAACATTGCGCCATGCCTCGACCGCGGCCTCGTCGCGGAAAAACGACAGCGACAGCATCTTGCCCTTCTCGGTGATGCTCTCGAAACGCTCGACCGATATGAAGCCATCGATCGTTTCCAGCACCGGCTTCAATTCGGCCGCGAGGTCGAGATATTGCTGCTTGTGTTCCGGCTTCGGCCACACTTCGAAGATCACGGCAATCATGGGCGCCTCCCTGTTATTCTGGAGCCCTATAATGTCACCTGGCGCAGAAAAGTCCGCTCCTCCGCAAGGATAAATTTGTTCTCCTCGGCGAAATTGAAATTGGCCATGCTCTCCTTGTCGGCCCGCAGCCGCGCGCGATAGGCCTCGTAGGCGGCGAGATTCTCGAACGAGATCAGCGCGAACGCAATGTTGTTGGTGCCCTCATGCGGCATCCAGTAGCCCAAGACGTCGCCGCCGCATTTCGGAATGATGGTGAGCCAGCGCCTGGAATATTCCTCGAACAGCGCGCGCTTGAACGGATCGAGCTGGTAACGGATGAAAACGGTAACGGTCACGGGAACCTCCGACGCTTGTGAACGAGCCCAAAGAATATCCGCTTGATTGACGTCAATGCTTCGGCTATCATCGAACTATGAAAGCTGGACCCGATATCGCCATGGTCGCCTCATTGGTTGGCGACCCCGCGCGCTCCAACATGCTGACCGCGCTGATGAGCGGCCGCGCGCTGACCGCGAGCGAACTCGCGCAGGAAGCCGGCATCACGCCGCAGACCGCGAGTTCGCATCTGGCCAAACTCGAGGCCGGCGGCCTGATCGAGCCGGAAAAACAGGGCCGCCACCGCTATTACCGTCTCACCGGCCCCGACGTCGCCGGCGTGCTCGAGGGCCTCGCCGGCCTGGCCGCCCGCGCCGGCCACATGCGCGTGCGCACCGGGCCGAAGGATCCGGCGCTGCGCCGGGCGCGGATTTGCTACGATCACCTGGCCGGCGATCTCGGCGTGCAGATGCTCGACAGCCTGAAGAAGCAGCGGCTGGTGCGCGAGAGCAAGACGGCGATCGAGCTGACCAGCGAAGGCAAGCGCTTCATGGCGACCGCGCTGCAGATCGATGCCGGCACGCTGGCGCACCCGCGCCGACCGGTGTGCAAGGCCTGCCTCGACTGGAGCGAGCGGCGGCATCATCTGGCGGGCACACTGGGCGCAGCCATGATGTCGCGATTCACGGAACTCAAATGGGCCGAACGCGATTCCGCCCAAGGCAGCCGCGTGGTCAACTTTTCGCGAAACGGCGAAAAGCGGTTTGCGGCGCTGTTCGGAAACGGCGAATAGAGGCACGCCCTTCTATCCGGCGTCATGGCCGGGTTGGACGACAGGCCCACTCTCATTCCGGAACCCTCGATGATCCGTCCTTTCCTTGCGGCGCTGTTCAGCGCCCTGTTCGCCCTGCCATTCACGCCCGCCAACGCCGCCGAGCGCGAGCCCTATGGCATCGGGCTCGAAGGCTTTGCCTATCCCTACCCCGTCAGCATGCTGCCGCTGGTCAATGACGGCGAGCAGGTTCGGATGGCGTATATGGATGTCGCAGCCGCCCAGCCGAACGGGCGCACCGTGGTGCTGCTGCACGGCCGCAATTTCCCGTCGAGCTATTGGGCGCCGGTGATCAAAACGCTGAACGATTCCGGTTACCGCGTGGTGGTGCCGGACCAGATCGGTTTCGGCAAATCCTCCAAGCCGGCGGGCGACCTGCATTTCGACACGCTGGCGCGCAATACCGTGGCACTGCTCGATCATTTGCAAATTGCGAAGGCTGACATCGTCGCGCATTCGCTCGGCAGCATGCTCGGCGTCCGCATTGCCCGCGCCTACCCTGACCGGGTCGACCATCTCGTGCTGACCGCGCCGATCGGGCTGGAGGATTACCGGCTCTACGTGCCGCCGACGCCGACCGAGAAAATCCTGGAGAATGAGGACAAGCTCACGGCCGACGGCTATCGCAAGCAGCTAGAGACCAACTATTCGCTCAAACTGCCGCACGACCAGGTGACGCCGTTCATCGATTCGCGCTTCAACATCAAGGGCAGCGCCGAATATCCGCGCTGGCTGCGCGCCTTCGTCGCCTCCGCGCAACTGATCTACCGCGAGCCGGTAGTGCATGAAATTCCGCTCATCACCGAGCCGACGCTGTTCGTCATGGGCGCCGACGACCACAATGCGCCGGGAAGGCCCAACGCGCCGGAGGCATTGCGCGCGAAGATGGGCCAGAACGCGGAACTTGCCAAAGCGCTCGCGGCAAAAATGCCGAACGGCCGCGCCGAAATCATTCCCGATACCGGACATCTGGTGTTTCTGGAGGCGCCGGCGAAATATAACGAATTGCTGCTCGGCTTTCTCGGCTCCCGCTAGCACGGCCAAACAAGGCGTTCGGAGACATTCATGTCGCATTCAGCCCACCGCCATTAGGCTGGCCGCATGTTTCGACGATTGTGCATCTTGTCGAATCATGAGGCTTTAAGTCTTTTCAGGCGTCGCGCGGTGCGACCCGAAATAAAGGGAGAAAACATGAAATACCTTTTCGCAGCAGTTCTGCTGGCCAGCATGGTCGCGGGCTTCGGCGCGGCAAATGCCGCCGGCGGCTGCGGCCCCGGCATGCATCGCGGTCCCTATGGCGGATGCCGGGTCAATGGCGGCGCTGTTGTCGTCGAGCGGCCGGTCGTCGTCGAACGGCCTGTGGTCGTGGTGCGCCCCGGCCGGGTCTGCCCGGTTGGCTTCTCCTGGCGTTACGGCCGCTGCCGCTCTGACGCCGCATCCGACCAGGCAAAAACCCCGCTCACGCGGGGTTTTTGTTTGGTGGACCGGATCGAGACCAAAGATGCGGCAGCACCGTTACCAGTAACGGCGGTGCCAGTGATGGCGATGCCAATGCCGGTGCCAGCCCCAATGCCTGCGGTGCCAGCGGTGGTGCCAACCCCAGTGGCGATGGTGGTGCCAACCCCAATGATGGCCGTGCCCATGATGACCCCAGTGCACCTGCTGCGGCTGGAGACGATCAACTTCGCTTTGGCTGGTGACGGCAGGTTGGACTTCCTGTTGGGCGGGAAGCCGCCCGTCCATGCCCAGCGGCTGTGGTGCCAGAGGCGCGGCCTGGGCGGCGGCGACGACCGCGGCAGCACCCGCAACAACGCCTAACGCGATCTTTAGGAAATCCCGGCGTTCCATGACATCTTCCCTCTTTCTGAGTGACGAGTGATGCGAACCGATTTTCGCCGCATCGATATGAACGCTGGCTGAATTGTTTATTCAGGAAACGCAAATCCGGCTTCGCTTGCGGGCGAACGAGCCGCTTCGAACCGCCGCAGCTGGGTCACAATGCCATGGTGATATCGCTGCGATTCCTGACATCGAGGTAGCATGGGAATGAAGCAGGACTCCGCTACTTCCGTTTTTGCCGGTTGAGAAGCTCCTGCCCCTGCTTCATCATCTTCTGCATCTTTTGGTCGGCCTTGTCGTCGTCATCATCGTCGTCATCGACGGCCTTCTCGTTGGTGTCCGCCTTGGTGGCGGCGGGCGGCGGCGCGGCTGGATCGGGGCAGTTCGCCTCGGTGTCCTTGACCTGCGTATAAAGATGGCCATCGCGCACCACGCTGGTGCAAATCACCAAATCCTTCGACCGTACCGGGACCGGCTTGACGCAGACCACGGTGGCGAAGCCGCCGGGCAGCCCCATGTGGCAATTCACCTCGCAGGCCATCACGTGCGAATAAGGATTGCTCGCGGTCACCGTGACCGTCATCTTGTCCGCGCTGAGCGTACGGGTCGCCACCTCGGCCGCGAACGCAGGACAAGCGACGAGCCATACGGCCGCCGCACCAAACCAGATTTTCATGAAGACCCCTTCCCTCGCCATCGGTCCTGTTTGACGCGGCGGGGAGGAAACAGGTTCAATCTATAATGTCATCCCCGCGAAGGTGGGGACCCATACGCCGTGAAGATCGAAATAAAAGCCGGTTGTGCGGCGACCTCGCGCAACATAACCGCCGGTGGTTATGGGTCCCGGCTCCTGATGCGCAATTGCGCATATGGGCCGGGACGACGGTTAGAGCAAGTTACGTCCCATACTCTTCCGCCAACACCAGCAACTCCCGCGTCCGCGTCACGTCCGGCCAGTCGCGGTTGAAGTCGGCCACCAGCCGCTTCATGTCCGAGCTTCCCATGGCGCGGTCGAGTGTAGCCTGGTCGGTGAACTGGTAAGTCGCCTGATGCAGCGAGGGCTCGGTCAGGCTCCAGGCACGCCACGCCTTTTCCGCGCCGAACGATTTGACCGCATCCGGCAAATGCTCGCGGGAATACCAGGCGTCGAACGCCGAACGTTTGGCGGGATCGGCGACGGTGGCGCGGACGACGAAGCAGGCTTTCGGCATTTTTTCCTCCGATTGATTTTTGTCTGGCCTACACCCAGCCGCCCCGCGCCATGATCGCGGCACAGAGCAGGATGATCACGATGCTCAGCAATTCGCCGTGAATGACGGCGGTCACCAGACGCAGCTTCCTCGCGCTGATCGCGGGCACCTGCCCTTCCGCAAGCGCCTTGCGCCATGACAGGAACTCGACGGTCGGGATGATCGACAACAACCCGATCACGATGAAGATCGAGAATTTTGTGAGGAACGCGTGGCTGTGCCAATAATAATCGGCGCCTTTCTCGAAGAAAAACACCCTGAGCAAGCCGATCACGAACAACGCACCCGCGGCGGCGCCGAGCACGATGTCGGTGGCCTGCAGCCGCCGCGCGGAAGAAAGCGTCAGCTCGCTGCGGATCAACGTAAATTCGATCGCGACCGCCGACACCAGCGTGAAGGCGCAGACATGGTGCAGGAAAGCAAACAGCGTGGCCATGGCCAGGGGCTCCCTTTTGGCGGATTGTAAGCGCGGAGAAAGCAAATTCAAGGTGTGACGATGTTGCGGCGCCGGAGTCCAATACGCAGAAGAGCTGTCATGCCCCGCGAAAGCGGGGCATCCGGTACGCCGCGGCTTCTCAGTTCCATCACTGCCGTCTCTGGAATACTGGATCGTTCGCCTTCGCGGACGATGACGACGGAAAATGGTGGCGTGCTCGAATGCATGATCGGATGAAATCTCGCGATCCCGCAGTGCAATGCACCCGAGTTGCGCACAAAACTTCCACCCCGAACGCTGGCGCGGGATCAACCGACTGCGGTATATTCCGCCATTGCGGCCAGGCGCGACGCGGATGACCGACGAACAACTCGCAGACATGCACAGGTTCCTTGCCGCGTACCATCGCACGCTCGCAAGGAAAGCGGTGCTCGACGTCGTGCAACAATATCACTCCGATCTTGCGCAGCGCCTCGCGGACGAGGCCGCGCTGATCCCAAGACGAACGGCAATCGCGCAGCGCCTTCACGAAGGCGAGCAGCGCAAAAGGGACGATGAGGCGTGAACCGTATCGGATGATCCGAGGGAGGCCGTCATGAACCAGCCGCAGCCAGTCAAGGACGCCAGTCACCTTTACGAAGTCGAGCGTCGTGCCCAGCACGCCGCGCGCCCCGGCTTTCGCATTACGGAACTGCAGCTCTCGGCAACCCAGAAGGTGCCGTGGCACACCCACACCCACGTCTCCGATACTTTTTACGTTCTGGAAGGCCACATGAGGCTGTTCCTGCAGGACCCGAAAGAGGAAGTGAATTTGAAGCCCGGCGAAGTCTATGCCGTCAGGCCCACGCGGCCGCATCTGGTGACCAACGGCGCCACGACATCGCTCACCTTTCTGGTTCTGCAAGGCGTGGGCGAATACGACTTTGTTCCGCTGGTGTCGCGTTAGGCCGAGCGCCCGCGGGAACCGCCGTCGCGGCAACGAGGCCGTCACACTTTCCACAAACAACGGCGTGAAAATCCAAAACACCAGGGGAAGTTGGGTCGTTCTGCTGCAGACGTCATCCAAACCAGAGGAGACAGCAATGGCAACTCAAGTAAAGCCCGTTCCTGACGGATACCACACCCTCACGCCTTATCTCGTCGTCGACGGCGCGGAAAGGGTCATCCAGTTCATGAAGAACGCATTCGGCGCACAGTTCGTGTTCGAGCCGATGATGCGGCCCGACGGCAAGATCATGCACGCCGAGCTCAAGATCGGCGATTCCGTCGTGATGATTTCCGATGCTTCCGAGCGCGCAAAAGCCATTTCTGCAATGGTGCACGTCTACGTGCCCAATGTGGATGCGGTTTACCAGATGGCGCTGAAGGCCGGCGGCAAGTCGGTGATGGAGCCTGCGGACATGTTCTATGGCGACCGCGGCGGCGCCGTGACGGACCCGGCCGGCAATCACTGGCACATCGGCACCCACATCGAGGACGTTTCGCCCGCTGAGCTCAAGAAGCGCGCGACGGAATTCATGAAGCAGCAAAACAAGGCGGCGTAGCGCCGTAGGGTGGGTTGGGCGCAACCGTAACCCGCCACACTCGCAGAACAAAAAGATGGCGGGTTACGCTTCGCTAACCCGCCCTTCGCGCTCCCCAGCCGTCATTCCGGGGCATCGCGTAGCGATGAGCCCGGAATCCATAACCAAGATCGTGCGTATGGATTCCGGGCCTGCGCCAAGAGGCGCATCCCGGAATGACGAGCGATGCCTTATCGCGGAGCTAAATGGCTTCCGATCTACAACGGCAAATTGTCGTGCTTCTTCATCGGGATCTCGACATGCTTGTCTTTCAGCATCGCCAGCGCCCGCGCGATCCGGCGCCGGGTCGAGTGCGGCATGATGACGTCGTCGATGTAGCCGCGTTCGGCGGCGATGAAGGGGGACAGGAAGCGGTCTTCGTATTCCTTGGTGCGGGCGGCGATCGCATCGGAATCGCCGATGTCGCCGCGGAAGATGATTTCGACCGCGCCCTTGGCGCCCATGACCGCGATCTGCGCGGTCGGCCAGGCGTAGTTCATGTCGGCGCCGATTTCCTTTGACGCCATCACGTCGAACGCGCCGCCATAGGCTTTTCGGGTGATGATGGTAACCAGCGGCACCGTGCATTGCGAATAGGCGAACAAGAGTTTCGCGCCGTGTTTTATGAGCCCGCCATATTCCTGGGCGGTGCCCGGCAGAAAACCTGGCACGTCGACGAAGGTGACGATCGGGATGTTGAAGGCGTCGCAGAAGCGCACAAAGCGCGCGGCCTTGCGTGAGGCGTCCGAGTCGAGCACCCCGGCAAGCACCATCGGCTGGTTGGCGACGAAACCGACGGTGCGGCCGGCGATGCGGCCGAATCCGGTGACGATGTTCCTGGCAAAGGTCTCGGAGATTTCGAAAAAATCGCCCTCGTCGACGACCTTGAGGATCAATTCCTTCATGTCGTAGGGCTTGTTCGGATTGTCGGGGATCAGCGTGTCCAGCGACATGTCGACGCGCTCGATGTCGTCAAAGCTCGGCCATTGCGGCACGCCGTCGGTGTTATTCGAGGGCAGGAAGTCGATCAGCCGGCGCATCTGCAGCAGCGTTTCGACATCGTTCTCGAACGCGCCGTCCGCGATCGAGGAACGCGTGGCGTGCACCGAGGCGCCGCCGAGTTCTTCGGCGGTCACGACCTCGTTGGTGACGGTCTTCACCACGTCGGGGCCGGTGACGAACATGTAAGAGGTGTTCTTCACCATGAAGATGAAGTCGGTCATCGCTGGCGAATAGACGTCGCCGCCGGCGCAGGGGCCCATGATGACGGAAATCTGCGGGATCACGCCCGAGGCAATGACGTTGCGGCGGAACACATAGGAATAGCCCGCCAAGGCAGCTACGCCTTCCTGGATGCGCGCGCCGCCGGCGTCATAGAGGCCGATGATAGGCGCCCGCGCCTTCATCGCCATGTCCTGGATTTTGACGATCTTTTGCGCGTGGGTTTCCGACAGCGAGCCACCGAATACGGTGAAATCCTTGGCGAACACAAAGGTCTTGCGGCCGTTGACGGTGCCCCAGCCGGTGACGACGCCGTCGCCCGGCACTTTTGTCTTCTCCATGCCGAATTCGGTCGAGCGGTGCTCGACGAACATGTCGAACTCCTCGAACGAACCCTTGTCGAGCAGCAGTTCGATGCGCTCCCGCGCGGTCAGTTTGCCGCGGGCGTGCTGCGCCTCGATTCGCTTCTCGCCGCCGCCGAGCTTGGCGCCGGCGCGCCGTTCTTCGAGGGTGTCCAGGATGTCCTTCATCTGTCTCTGCCTGTCCTTGGGTACCGATTTGGCCTTGGATTTCAGGGGGTTCTAACACGGCATTTTCGGGACGGGAAACCGCCTCGCGGCATCTGGCAACCCTGCCCCGCGGGCGGTATATGCGGGGGCCAAGGAGAACCCCCGATGTTAGATACCGCAGCAAACGCAGAACCCACGGGCGCCGCCACCGGCGGCGTGCGAACGCTGCTCCGGCTGGAGGGTTTGGCGCTGTTTTTCGGCATGACGCTGCTGTACGGGGTCTGGGAAGGCTCGTGGTGGGTCTATGCCATCCTGTTCCTGGCGCCCGACCTGTCAGCTTTGCCGGCTATCTCGCCGGCCCCAAGGCCGGTGCGGTCATCTACAACGCAGCCCACAGCTATATGGCGCCGATGACGCTGATGATAACGGGCTTTACGCTGTCCGAGACGCTGGTGCTCTCGATTGCGATGATCTGGCTGGCCCATATCGGCTTCGACCGCGCGCTCGGCTACGGCCTGAAATACTTCGCCGGTTTCGGCTTCACCCATCTCGGGCGGATCGGAAAAGCCCGGATTTGACAGCCTGCCGGCAGATCGTCATTGCGAGCGAAGCGAAGCAATCCATGCCTCAGCGGAGGAAGTATGGATTGCTTCGTCGGGGCTGTAAGTATTTCGCCTGTGGCGGCGAACTGCAATGGGATTGGACGGGATGTGCGGCTCGTGCGGCATGTGATGGGAGGTGGATCAGGCCGTCTTCAGCGCGCGGCGGCAGCTAATGGCCCACATAAGGTTGTGGGTCACGGCATGAAGCCAACATGCGATGCGGACTTTGGCCAAGCCACGCAGGGCCATGCGCTCAAAGCCGCGGTTCTTCAGGCGGGCATGGGCGTGTTCGGTGTTGCTGCGCCGTTTGTAGACCGCTTGGCCTTCTTCACTGTCCATGCGGGCGCGCCACTCCCTCAGGCATTGCGGTTCGGCTGCGCGGTTGCGTTCGTATCGCGCCTTGCTTGCTGGTTTGGAGGACGTCTTGCAGGCCGGTGGCGGACTGAACACCTGCATGGAGGGGTGAGTTTGCGCAAGCGTCGCGATGTCGGCGGCGGTCATCGCGCCGGTGTCGGCCAGCAGGCGGGTCGGCAGCTTGCCACAACGCTGTTGGACCTGCGCCACCACTGCCGGCGCAAGACCTCGATCATTACGCCGCTGGACCGGCTCGATCGCGACCACGAAGCCGCAGGCGCTCGCCACTTGCACGTTATAGGCGACCCGCACGGCACCGTCCGCCATCCGCATCAATGGCGCGTCCGGATCAGTCGTCGAGACACGCTCTTCCTTGGGTTTCTTGCCGCTCTTGCCGCCGCCGGCCAGCGGGGGATCGCCCCCCTCGTTCTGGTCTTTCTCGTCCTTCGGCGTTGCTGCAGGATGTTTCGCCAACGCTGCCGCAACACGACGGGCGCGGTCTTCGGCTGCAGAGAGGCGACGCTTCGACAGCCGCCGCTCGCCCGCCGCAAATCGGCCTCCAATTCCTGCTTCAACTCGGCAACCCTGATCCGGGCCTTTTCTTCCAATTCCACCAGGGTTTGCCTTCGCCGCATCGACGAGCGGCTTGCCGCGGCCCTGACCTTGGTACCGTCGGTGATGACCTCGTCCAGTGTGATCAGGCCTTCCTTCATCAAAGCCGCCAGACTGCTCGTCAGAAGGCGATCGAGGAACTCGCCGCTCTCCAGACGGAACTCCGACAGCATCGTGTGGTTCACCCCGACCCCGCCGCAGATCCAGCGATAGATCGTATGATGCTCGCACAGCCGCGCCAGCGCGCGGGCCGACCCAATCCCGTCGGCTGTCGCATACAGCCAAAGCGCAAGCAGAATGCGCGGGTCGGTCGCAGGCCGACCAGGTATCTCGCCACGCGCCTTGATGCGATCGTAGAACGACTGAAGGTCCAAGCCTTCCACGAAGGACCACACCGCTCGTACCGAGTGGTCGTCAACCACCAGGCTCTCAAGATCGACCAGCTCAAAACCAGCCTGCCGACGTTCCGCTTGCCGAATACGAATGTCCATCACGTGCTCCGAATCGATCCACGCAATGAATCACGCCGCAGCACCAAAAAAATGACGGGCCCGTCGCTTCGCTCCTCGCAATGACGACGCCCCTACCTCTCCCCCACCTTGAACGGCGGCTCCTTGCCCGGTGGCACGGTCTCTTCCGCCATCGCCAGCAGCATCGCCACCATGACGTAATTGCCGGCGACCGCGGTGAGATCGACGATCTGCTGGTCGTTGAACACTTTCTTGGCCCGCGCATAGGTTTCGTCGGAGACCTTCTTCGTCGTCGTCAGCTCGGTGACGAAATCGTAGACCACGGCTTCGTCCTCGGCCATGTTCGACGGCCGCTTGCCCGCCTTCAATTCGGCGATGATGTCGGCGGACAGCCCGGCCTTGGCCGCCAGCGGCGCATGCGCGAACCATTCGACCTGCGAGGTCCATTGCCGCCCGATGATCAGGATCGCGAACTCGTTGAGTTTTGTGGGCACCGAGGTCTGCCAGCGCAGATAATAGAACAGGTCATACAGCCGCTGGCCGAGCACCGGGCTGCGGATCATCGGGTTGTAGGGACCGCCGAGGCCGACGCTCGACACCTTCATGATCTGCTCGCCGAGCGGTTTTTGCTTCTCGTCGAGCTGGTCCATGGTGAGCTGCGGGAAGCGCGGCTCCTTGCCGGTCGCGGGTGCTGCGAACATCGCGGCGGCGAACCAGCCGCCCGCGGCGGCAATCGCGAGCGACGACATCCAGACTGAAGCTGTGGTGCATGATTTCCTCCGTTTTGTTTTTGTCGGCGAGGAAATCGTAATTCAGGGCTGGCGTCGCGCGCCAGCCGTCGACGGCGCAGGTCAGCCCGTCAAATCGCGACGATATCGGCGAGGCATTGCTGCGTCACCGTCATGCGCGCGGCGATCTGGCTCGGATCCTTGCAATCCATGTTCATCGCGAACACGGTCTGCTCAGAGCCCTTCTCGGCCCAGCCGACCATCCAGCCCAGTGACGGCTTGCCCATCTCCGCGCCCAGCAAGCCGCTCTTGGCGCGGATGGTGGCGTCGCCGACCTTCGTCACCGGCAGAATATCGCGCACCAGATCCTGGCTGCGCTTCGAGACCGGCAGCACGCCGCGGCGCAGCCGGTCGACGAAATCGACCTGCTGGATCGGATCGATGCGCAGATTGCCGGTCAGCCAGAACTGGTCGATGCCGCCGCCGATGTCGCGGTTGCCGTAGTCGAACAGGTCGACATATTTCTGCATCCGCTCCTGCCCGATGCGGCGCGCGATCTCCTGATAGACCGGCACCGCGGAAACCGCGATCGCCGAGCGCAAGCGTGTGATCCTTGTTCCAGGCCTCGATGCTGCGCGTCACGCCGTCCCATTTGAAGACGTCCTTGTCGGGATCCGCGACCACGCCGGTCTCCAGCGCGATGAGCGAATTCGGGATCTTGAAGGTCGAGGCCGGCAGCTTGCGCCTCGCCCGAGCGGACCTTGTCGCTGGCGATGATCAGGTAATCGTCGACCTTGTAGCCGACGAAGGTGCCTGTCGGTGCCGAGGTCGAAAAACCGCTTGGCCAGATCCTCGCGAAACTCGCTGCGCTGGTAGGAGACATTGGCAAGGCTGCGCGAAGGCAAGATGCTGGCGGCGGCAAGAAGACCGAGCGCATGGCGGCGATTGATCACGGCAATATCCGATATGGTTGAGGAGCGCGGTAACGATGCGGATGGCATCGTGGTAAAACGATGACATCGGAAATGCCAGCCAGCGAAATCTGGCCTAGCGAATTCTGCCCGACAGCCGCAGCACGAATATCAGCACTTCGGCGACCGCCTTGTAAAGCTCCGCCGGAATTTCGTCGCCGATCTCGACATTGGACAGCGCGCCGGCCAGCACCTCGTTCTCCTCGATCGGGATGTCGTGGGCTTTGGCGATCTCGATGATCTTGGCGCCGATGACGCCCTTGCCCTTGGCGACGACCCGGGGCGCACCGGTCTTGTCGTAGTGCAGCGCGACCGCGAGCTGGGTTTTGGTCTCGACGCTCATAGCGCGCGATCCAGAAAATGCCCGGCGCGGGCCGGTGCGGCCTGCGGCGGCGCGCCGTCGCGGATCACGATCTCGCCGGGCCGAAGTTCGGCGCGGCTCAGCGCCTGGCTCAATTGCGCGGCGCCGGCGCGCAGTTGCGCCGCGGTCGCCGGCCGTTCCGCCCACATCCGCACCGAGGTCTTGTCGCCGACCAGCGAGACCAGCGCATGAACCGGACCGGCCGGCTCGACGTCGAGCGAAAACCGCGCCCGCCACACCCGCTTCGCGCCTCGACGTCCTCGCCGCCGCCATCGCGGGAAATCTCGAACTGCGCCATCGCCGTGCCCTGCGGCGTCACGAACGGAATTTCGAAATTCCAGCGCGGGCGTGGTGTCGATTTGCGGTCTCGAAAGATCGATACGGTCCGGCAGCGACGCCACCTGCAGCAGGGTTTGCCGCGCGATCGCCGCATCGGTATCGCCGAGCAGATGATGCGCGGTCGTCGCAAGCGGCGCATCCGGCGCGATCGACGGCGACGCGATCGGCTGCGCCGTCGGCAGCGCGCCGCGAAACGGCGGCGGCGGCGTGTTGGTATGAACGGTCACGTCCGCGCCGCGAGCGTCTTTCGGCGTGGCGTCGCCGACGCGCGCGGGATTGCCGAGCTCCTGCAGCGCCTCCTGCAGCAGGTTCAGGGTCGCGCCGGCGCGAAGGTCCGGCATCCAGCGCGGCCGCCAGCGCGCTGCGGCCAAGGCCGCTCGATTGCAGCGAGATCCTCGGCGACCGGCAGCCGCGCCTGCGGCAGCAGGATTTCCTGGACGTCGAGGTCCGGAGGACATGGACGGCAGCAAGGCCGGGAGCCAGATCAGGGCTTGCCGCGGCCTGCAACAGCGGCGCTGCCGCATCGGCCGCCGGCACCGGCGTTAGTGCCGCGCCCGTGCCGAGCGCCGTTTGCAGCGTCTGGCGCAGCACGATCAGCGCGGCCTTGAGATCGGGCACGCCGGCTGCGACGGGACCGACGCCCGTCGCCAGCGACGCTTCGAGAAAAATGCCCGGACTTCTGGAACGCGGTCTTGATGTCGCCGCCGCCGAGGTTTTGATCGAGGCTGGTCTGCTGCGCCAGCACCTGCGCGATCGCCTGCTGCAATTTCGGCGGCAGGTTGCCGGACGACGCCGCCGCGCCGAGATTGGCAAACAGCGGCGCCAGGCTTTCCTGCTCGGTCGCCGCAGCCTGCGCCGCCGCCGAGACCGCCGCGCGCTCCAGCGGCGTCAGCACGTTCCTTGCGGCGCCATGATGGTCGGCGGATTGCCGGCGGCATCGACCAGCGCCCCAGGCGACAGCGTAACGGCGTCGCCCGCAAGGCGTAGCGGCGTCGCCGCCCTGCCCGACCACCGCGAGCCGGATGCCGTCCTGGGTCTGCGATACCGCAAGCTGCAGGGTCTGGCCCTCCTGCAGCGGAATTTCCGAGAGCACGTCGATCGACAGGCTTGCGATCGCGATCCGCACCAGATCGGCGGACAGCACCTTCAAGACCTGCGCGTTGACCACGCTGCCCGGCTGCAGCACGAGATCGGGCGCGGTCGCGCCGGCCTCCTGGGCGGCAATCACCGGCAGCACGGGATTGATAGAAATCGCCATGTCGGAGGTCTCGGCCCGAAGGCGAAACGCTACCCCAGCGTCGTAAACCCCTGTTAACTTACGCTGATCGGCTTGCAGAGCGTTCAGGATGCTCACGGCGGCCCTGAAATCGACCAGCCGGGCGGCGCGGCGGGCCGCGACCTCCTCGTCCATGCCCCATTTCTCGATGTTCCAGTCCTCATCGACATGGGCGGCGGCCCAGACCTGGTCGGCATCGCGCACGCCATGCGCCAGCGCCAGCGCCAGCAGCGCCGAGCCGGTCAGGGTCGTCACCACGTGCAGCGCCGCGACCGACCAGGGGTCAGCAGGGAAAGCCCCGCGCGCCGCCTTGCATCGCCGTGCTCCGGCTGGGCGACGTGCACGATGCCCTCGGCCAGGATGAAATGGGCGCCGAGTCGTTCCGCCGCCCAGAACAGCGATCGGGTCCCAATGCGCGGCTTCCCTGGCGACCAGCGCCTCGGGATGGCCGGCGCGATAGAACAGCAGATCGGTGCCGAGATATTTTGCGACGTCGTCGGCGACGGCATCGACGCGATCGGCCACCGCTTCGACCACGCTGTTGGCAAAGCGCGTCAGCGGCATGGTCAGGGGATCGATGGTCTCGCCTTGCGCATTCCATTCCGCCGCGATCGCCTCGGCGATCGCGCGCGTGGGCGCGACCACCTGGCGGCCGGACGGCGTGCGGATCGGCTTGCCGTCGAGCGTGACGGCAAAGCCGCCGTCCGCCTCGGCAAAGCCGGCCGCATGGATAAAAACGCTTGCGCTGCGGCGCGCGCGTGGTGCGCCGCACCGCCTCCTGCGGATCGAGCGGGGATTTTCCGGCCACTTCATCGAATAATTCGCGCATGGGGCCTTATAGCGGTTTTGAAAGCGGTGAACACCGGTTCGCATAAACAAGATTTGCTTGACAGTAGATAGGTATGGGCGGGATGCAAATAAAGCTGATCGGAATGATGCGGGTTCTCGCCGCGATCACGGTTGTGCTGGCCGGCCTCGCCCTGGCGCCAGCGCAGGCCGGGTTCCGTTCGCCGGAATCCCTGATCCGCAACGTCTACGCCTATTACGGCAATGGCGCGTCCGAGCTATTCAAAGGGATTGCCGCGCGACGCGGAAACGGCGCGGCAATTCTTCGATGCCGAGTCTGCGCGCTGCATGGATCGCGCCGCGCGACCAGCCCTACGATTTCCTGGTGCAGAGCCCGACCTGGAAACTCGGCCCGGTCGCGATCGCGATCCTGCGCAGGCAATTCGACAAGACCTATGTCGCGGTCGCCTTCGACAATCACGGCCGCCCGTGACGCTGAACTTCATCGTCGTCAACGGACCCGACGGCTGGGTGATTTCAGACGTCGAAAGCCCGCACGATTCGCTGCGGATGTTTCTCGCGCAGTTCAGGCGATTAGGGTTTTTGATAAATCACCTTGCCCGCACGGATGGTGTAGGCGACCTTGGCGAGATTGCCGACATCGGCGATGGGATCGCCGTCGAGCACCACGAGATCGGCGTCAAATCCCTGTCTCGACCCTGCCCTTCTTCGCCGCCTTGAAATATTGCGCCGGATTGGTCGTCAGCGACGCCAGCACCTGACGCTCGGAAAGCGCGCGGTGCATCAGTTCGTATTCGAGCGAGGTGTCATAGATCTTGGTGAAACCGACGTCGGTGCCGAACAGCACGGCGCCGCCATTGTCCGAAAATGCCTTGAGCTGGCTGACGGCGGACTCGACCATGCGCGCCGCCACGCGGGCGCCGAGCGACGCTTTCGCAAACAGCGACAGCGTCGGAATCAAGCGCAGTTCCCTGCGACTTTGAAGCGCGCGAGCTGCTCCGGGCGTGTAGCCTGGCTCACCGGGCACGGTGTGCGCCAGCACGTCGACGCCGGCCGCGATCACCGTGTCCACGCCCGCCCTGTTTTGCGGATGGGCGAACACCGGCTTGCCTTGCGCATGCGCCACATCGACCGCGGCCTTGGCGATGGCGGGATCCATGTTCACGACGGGCTTGTCGCCCATAAAGGCGCCGGTGAACAGCTTGATGCCGTCGAGGCCCATTGCCGCAGATAGCCGCGCGCCAATTGCGCGGCTTCGTCCGGCGTGGCGACTTCGGGAAGCTGCACCTCGGCAGGCAGATAGACGGGATGGCCGCCCTTCGGGATACATGTTGCCGGCGAGCAGGATGTTGGGACCCGCGACTTCACCCGAATTGACGCGAGCGGCGCAGCGGCAAGCGAGTCGCGCGGGTCGGAGCCAAGATCCCACACGGTGGTGAAACCCCATTGGTCAGCATCTCCTGCATGTGCTGCTGCAGCGGCGCCGCCGGCGCGCGTGGCCGCGTTTCTCCATACGGGCTTGCGTGAAATGGACGTGGCTGTTCCAGAAGCCGGCGACGACGGTCTTTCCGGTGCAATCGATGACGCGCGCATCGTTCGGGAATTTTGACTTCGCTGCGGCTGCCGATCGCGGTGATGACGCCATTGGACGTCACGACGACGGCATCGGCGAGCGGCGCGGCATCCGGCGATGCGTAGACGCGTGCCGCCGACGAGAGCGAGCGTCTGCGCGTTTGCCGCGACGCTGAAGCGACGCCGCCCCGCCGACGAGAAAAGCGAAAAGCGCGGTGCGGAGCAGATTTCCGATCATACGCGAAGCCCTTGAATGTTGCATGATGGCCGCCGAGCTGGAAAGGAGAACGTCGGACCGAACGATAGCCGATCAGCGCGACCTCGCTTTGACAGTTCTTGCTCCTTCACGACGATATCGGATCGACGTGTCGATGCCGCGATGCGCCGTCATTCCTCCGGCGCGTTCTCGATCGGATCGAACCGGTCGGCCTCGAGCCCGAGCAGGTTCCAGGATTGCAGCATATGCGGCGGCAGCGGCGCGGAGGCATCGATCACGCCGCCGCGCGGATGCGGGATCACGATCCGGCGCGCCAGCAGATGCAGCCGGTTCTGCAATGCCGCCCGGCAGTTGCCAGTTCTCCTTGTTGAAATATTTGGGATCGCCGACGATGGCGTGATCGATATGCGCCATATGCGCGCGCAATTGATGGGTTCGCCCGGTGACCGGCTTCAGCGACACCCAGGCGAGCTTGGTCGCCGATGTCTCCACCACCGCGTAATAGGTCACCGCGTGGCTCGCGCCCTCGTCGCCATGCTTGGCGATCCGCATGATGGTGTCGTCCTCGCTCTCTTCCTTGGCGAGATAGGTCGAGATGCGGCCCTGCTTCGGCTTCGGCACGCCGGCGACCAGCGCCCAGTAGATTTTTCGCGCCGAGCGGTGGCGGAACGAGCCGGTCAAGGCGGTGGCGGCAAAGCGCGTTTTCGCGATCAGCAGGCAGCCCGCGGTTTCCCTGTCGAGCCGGTGCACCAGCCGCGGCTTCTGCCCCTTGGCGTCGCGCATCACTTCCAGCATGTCGTCGACATTGCGCGTGATGCCGGAGCCGCCCTGCACCGCCAGACCCTGCGGGCTTGTTCAGCACCATGACGTCGGCGTCCTCGAACAGGATCATGTCCTTGAGCGCCTGCAGTGTCTTTGTGCGCGGCTTCCGAGAGGCTTGCCGGCGCGGCCTTCGGCGCATCGAGCTTCAGCGGCGGAATGCGAACGCTCTGCCCCTCCTCCAGCCGGTCCTTGCTGTCGGCGCGCTTGCCGTTGACGCGCAACTCGCCTTTGCGGACGATGCGCTGGATGTGGGAGAACGACAGGCCGGGAAAACGCGCCTCGAGAAAGCGGTCGACGCGCATGTTGTTCTCGTCCGCGGTCACGACCACGGTCTGAACCTTGGTCGGCAGCGGCGGCGGCTCGGCGACGACTTTCTCGGGCTCCGGGACGAACGGCTTTGGCGCCCGCGGCGCCGTGGCCGCAAAGCGCGCGGGGCTTGCCGCCCGGCCGATGCGCCGGCGCCCGCTCGGCCTGCGAGCCCCGATAGGGACGCGCGCCCTTGGGGCGATCGCCCGCCGGGCGAAGAGGTCTTTTGACGCGACGGCTCATGGTGGCTGCTGGCTCCGGGAGTTAAGCCGTTGGGTAGCGCAAATGCGGCGAATTGTCACGGTGAAATCAGGGTAAATCCGCTTAGAGATCGGCCATGATGGGCCAGAAAGCCAAGAAAAATGTACGATTCCGGATTGCGTCGGAGAAATCGGCCGTGCGATGGCGGGTTGGCTACGTCAGCTCAACGCGCAAAGTGCGCCCGACGGCCTTCGCGGCGCGGCGCAACGTCTCGAGCGTCACCGAAGGCGTGGCAGGATCCAGCAGCCGGTCCAACTGGCGCCGGCTGGTCTTCATGCGTTCCGCCATCGCGCTCTTGGTGATGCCCTGCGCTTTCATCGCCTCCGCCAGTTGCTCGGCGATAATCTCCTTGATGGCGCGTTCTTCGCACGCTCCAAGTATTCCTTGTTCGGCAAGGAGTTCGTCGAGCGTTCCTTCGCTCACGTGTGCCTTCTTTTTCTTCACCATCAAGTCACCTCTCGTTTGCGCTTCAGCGCGAGCTCGATGTCCTGCTGCGGTGTCTTCTGTGTCTTCTTGATGAAGCCGTGCAGAAGAATCATGTGACCATCGCCCATGCAAAAAAGCACCCGCGCAATCCGGTTGCTATCGAGATCGCTTCGCACTTCCCACAGTCCATACCCAAGTGGAGCACAATGTGGACGCCCGATTGGCCAGCCGAATTCTACCTTCTGGATGTCTTTCCCTACCGTCCGCCGATCTTCGGAAGGCAATTCGAAGAATCGCATTCGCGGACAGGATTACGGCCCGTCGAATTGACATAGAATCGTGCGGGAAGCTTTTTCGAGCGGTCAATCATCCGGCTTGCTCATTGTGCCATTTTTGACACATTTGCGCAAGGCATTTCTGCGCACTGTCGTTTGCCGAACTGGGCCGCTATTTCGGCCCCCGCTCCCGCCGCAGCTTTGCCCAGTAATCCAGTCGCTTGCGGATTTCGCGCTCAAAACCGCGGTCGGGCGGGTCGTAAAAGGTCTGATGGCCCAGCGCGTCCGGGAAAGTACTCCTGGCCGGAGAACGCGTCCGGCGCGTCATGGTCGTATTCGTAGCCGCCGCCATAGCCTTCCGACTTCATCAGCTTGGTCGGCGAATTGAGAATGTGTTTTGGCGGCAGCAGTGAACCGCCCTCCTTTGCCGCGCGCATCGCGGCGCCAAAGGCCATGTAGGCGGCGTTCGATTTCGGCGCCGTGGCCAGATAAATCACGGCCTGCGCGATCGCGAGTTCGCCTTCGGGATGGCCGAGGAAATCATAGGCGTCCTTGGCGGCGTTGCAGATCACCAGCGCCTGCGGATCGGCCAGCCCAATGTCTTCCACCGCCATCCGCACCACGCGCCGCGCCAAAAACAGCGGATCCTCGCCGGCGTCCATCATGCGCGCGAGATAATACAGCGCGGCATCGGGATCGGAGCCGCGCACCGATTTATGCAGCGCCGAGATCAAGTTGTAATGGCCATCGGCCGATTTGTCGTAGATCGGCGCGCGGCGCTGCAGGATGTCCTGCAATTGCTCGGCGTTGAAGATTTCATCCTTGCGCGCGGCGCGCCAGACTTCTTCGGCAAGCGTGAGTGCTGCGCGTCCGTCACCATCGGCCATCCGCACCAGCACCGCGCGCGCCTCGGCATCGAGCGGCAGTTTTCTGCCTTCGACCTTCTCGGCATGGGCGTAAAGTTTTTCGACCGCGGCGGGATCCAGCGAATGAAACACCAGCACGCGCGCGCGCGACAACAGCGCCGCGTTGAGTTCGAACGACGGATTTTCGGTGGTGGCGCCGACCAGCACCACGGTGCCGTCTTCCATCACCGGCAGGAAGGAATCCTGCTGCGCGCGGTTAAAGCGATGCACCTCGTCGACGAACAATAGCGTGCCCTTGCCCATCTCGCGGCGGGCGCGGGCGGCATCGAACACTTTCTTCAGATCGGCGACGCCGGAAAACACCGCGGAAATCTGCTCGAAATGCAGCTCCGTCGCATCCGCCAACAGCCGCGCCACCGTGGTCTTGCCGGTGCCAGGCGGTCCCCAGAACACCAGCGAGCCCAGCGTGCGCGTTTCCAGCATCCGCGTCAGCGCGCCGTCGGGCCCGAGGATATGATCCTGGCCGACGACATCGGACAGCGCCTGCGGGCGCAACCGGTCGGGCAGCGGACGCGGCGCGTCCTGCTCCATCCCTGCCGCAGCAAAGAGGTTTTGGGCCTCGCGCGGTTGCTTTCCGCTCATCCGCCCAGCGTCACGTTGATCTGCTGCCCGCCGCGCACCAGGGTGATGCGCCAGACCCGCACTGACTCCTTCGAGACCTTGTTAAGATCGTTGGTGCTGGCGATCTTCTGGTTGTTGACGGCCAGGATAATGTCGCCCTTCTGGAAGCCGACATTGGCGGCGGTTCCGTCGTCTGCAAGATCGGTCACGACGACGCCTTCGGTCGCGGCATCCAGATGCAGCTCGTCGGCGACCGCGGGTGAAATGTTGGCGACCTTGGCGCCCTGGAACGGCGAGCGCGCAGTCAGCACGATTTCGTCGCGATTGGTGTCGGGCGCGGTCTCCAGCGCCACCGTCAGCTTCACGGTCTTGCCGCCGCGCTGCACGTCGATTTGCGCCGAGCCGCCGAGCGGCCGGGTGGCAAAACGGTAGTCGAACGCGTTGGGGTCGTCGATCGCCTGGCCGTCGATGGCGACGATCAGATCGGACAATTTCAGCCCTGCCCGCGACGCCGGGCTGTTCGGCGCGACATTGGCGACCAGCGCGCCATTGGGCAGTTTCAGCCCCAGCGTCTCGGCGATCTCGGGCGTCACCGCCTGCAGCCGCGCGCCGAGCCACGGGCGCTTCACCGCTTTGCCGCCACTCTTGGCGGACGCCACCACCACGCGCACCATGTTGGCGGGGATCGCAAAGCCGATGCCCTGCGAGCCGCCGGAGCGCGAGAAGATCGCGGTGTTGATGCCGGCGAGTTTGCCGGTCATGTCGACCAGCGCGCCGCCGGAATTGCCGGGATTGATCGCGGCATCGGTCTGAATGAAGAACTGGTAGTCGGTGATGCCGACCTGGGTGCGCGCCAGCGCCGATATGATGCCGTGCGTCACGGTCTGGCCGACGCCGAAGGGATTGCCGATCGCGAGCACGACGTCGCCGACCAAAAGTTCGTCAGAATTGGCGAAGTCGAGCGTCGGAAACTTCTCCTTGGTGTCTTTCAGGCGCAGCACCGCCAGATCGGTGCGGCTGTCCTTGAGCACGATCTCGGCTTCGTATTCCCGCTTGTCGGCGAGCGAAACCTTGACCTGATCGGCGCCTTCGATGACGTGGTTGTTGGTGACGACCAGACCTGATGCATCGATCATCACGCCCGAACCCAGCGAACGCTGCATCTGCTCCGGCTGCTGGCCGGGCACGCCGAAGAAGCGGCGGAAGATCGGATCGTCGAGAAGCGGATTGCGGTTCTGCACGGTCTTGGCGGCATAGACGTTGACCACCGCCGGCTGCACGCGCTGCACGATCGGCGCATAGGACAACCGCAGTTCCGCCGGCGAGGACGGCAGACGGCGATCCTGCGCCAATGCTGGCGTTGCAACCACCGCGGAAACCAGCAGCGCGGCCAAAGAGCGTATCAACATCATGCAAGAATCCTGAAATTGGGCCTCAGATATCATGGGCCCCAGATATAGATGCGAGGCCGTGGCGGGAGAAGAGAAACCGGGACGCAAAACCGTTACCTATGCCGCCCGATCGGGCGCTTTGATGGTTGCCGGCGCCGGCGCGCAGGATAGCCTTTCCTGATGGCCCTCGCCCCAGGCCTTCAAGATATCGATCACCGGCCGCAGGCTCTCGCCGATCTCGGACAGGGTATATTCGACCCGTGGCGGCACCTCGGCATAGACCTTGCGGATCACGAGATTGTCGTCCTCCAGCGCACGAAGCTGTTTTGTCAGCATGCGCTGGGTAATACCGGGCATCCGCCGCCGCAACTCGCCAAAGCGCTGGGTGCCGGCCTGCAGATGGAACAGGATGACGCCCTTCCACTTGCCATCGATCAGGTCGAGGGTTGCCTCTACCGCGCAGCCGGGCCGATGGGCAAAATTCCGTCGCTTCATGTGACGTTTTCCCGGAGGTTTTCCAATAGTATCCAAACGGGGACTATATCCCTGAATTTACAGTACTTGCCATTTTGACGCCAGCGCGACAATTAGGCCGGAGAGCGCTTTTCAGGCGCCAGCAGATGGAGACAAGGGCATGAAGGCCGTCGGGTACAAAAAATCGCTGCCGATCGATGCAACCGATTCGCTGATCGATTTCGAGACCGCTAAGCCGGAGCCGAAAGGCCGCGACATCCGCGTCGCCGTGAAGGCGATCTCAGCCAACCCGGTCGATTACAAGGTCCGCAAGCGCGCAGCCCCGCCAGAGGGCGAGACCAAGATTTTGGGTTACGACGCCGCCGGGATCGTCGATGCGATCGGGCCTGATGTCAGCCTGTTCAAGCCGGGTGATGAGGTGTTTTACGCCGGCTCGATCCTGCGCCAAGGCACCAATTCGGAATTTCATCTGGTCGACGAGCGCATCGTCGGCAAGAAACCAAAATCGCTGTCGTTCGCGCAGGCCGCAGCATTGCCGCTCACCTCGATCACCGCCTGGGAATTGCTGTTCGATCGCCTCGGCGCCGTGCCCGGCAAAAGCGTCGATCCGCGCACGCTTCTGATCACCGGCGGCGCCGGTGGCGTCGGCTCGATCCTGATCCAGCTCGCGCGCCGCCTCACCGGCTTGACCGTGGTCGCGACCGCGACGCGTCCGGACTCGCAAAAATGGTGTCTCGATCTCGGCGCCCATGCCGTGGTCGATCACGCAAAACCGATGAAAGAGCAGATCGAAAAACTGAAACTGCCGCCGGTCGGCCTGGTCGCAAGTCTCACCTACACCGACCAGCATTACAAGGGAATCGCCGACCTCATCGCGCCGCAGGGCAAGTTCGGTTTGATCGACGATCCCCCGGAATTCAACGTCAGCGCCTTCAAGGGCAAGGCGGTCTCGGTCCACTGGGAATTGATGTTCACGCGCTCCTCGTTCCAAACCGCAGACATGATCGGCCAGCACATGCTGCTTAACGACGTTGCCGACCTCATCGACAAGGGCGTGCTGCGCACCACGCTCGACCAGACGTTTGGCACGATCAATGCGGCGAACCTCAAGCGCGCGCATGCGCTGCTGGAGTCGGGAAAATCGCGCGGCAAGATCGTCCTGGAGGGGTGGTAGGGCTCGATACGCGGGAAGCGTTTTCCTATGACGCTTCCTGCCCGACCGGCGGAAGGACGGCGCGAAACTCGATGCCGTGAAGGTTGATCGTCGGACCGATCCCGAAATGATTGCCGCCGAACACCTTTAGGCGTCGATCGAGTTCATCCTTGGGAATATCGAGAGGAATTTCACAGATTGCTCGGTAAGCACGGCGCGAATACTTTTTGCGCCCCCATTCGATCGGACGCGTTGACGGCGCACTCGCGTCTGTCGCAAGCCATTTCGCCATCCTCCAGAACAATTGCGCGAGGTGAGCGCAGGCCAGCCCCTCCAGTCCAAGAACCGTGACATCCGCTGGAATTGGAAATCGCGCCACGTCGATGATCGGCCCTGCGTCGACCTTCTCGACCATGACATGGACCGTCGCACCGAACTCCGTTGCTCGCTCGTAGAGCGCAAAATGCGACGGCGCCCATCCGGGATAGCTGGGCGGACCGGGGTGAAAGTTGATCGCGCCGTAGCCGAGCTGCGCAAGCGTGTCCGTTGAAACGATTTCCGGGGTCACGTAGGCAATGAGCCGCGACCGCGCGAGCAGATCGGGGCTCAAAGTGGCCAGATCATTCGACGTGCCGACCGCCATGACGGCCAGATCCGGATTGTGTGCACGCAGCACGGCCGGAAACACCGCTTGCTCGGCCGCCCCTGCCAGCAAAATGATGGTGTCGAACATCGCGTTTGACAGTCAGTGAATTGATCGGAGCCATCGCGGGGTCGGATCGCCTGCGAGGCAGACCAACGGTAAAATCGACAGGCTTAACGAGACCTTATCGCCGCCCCGCCGGCGTGTTGCGCTTTGTTTCGAAGTCGCGGCCAGCAATATTTGAAAACAAGATTCCCGGTTGCCTCACCGCAACAAAAAAGCGGCGCCCGGAGGCGCCGCTTTTGAAAACCAAAGCGAGAAAAAGGCTTACGCCGCTTCGGCGGACTTTTCCTGCACCGGGCCGGAGTCGAGGCCCTTGGCATCGACGTCGCGGTCGACGAATTCGATCACGGCCATCGGAGCGTTGTCGCCGTAGCGGAAGCCGGCCTTGATGATGCGGGTGTAGCCGCCCTGGCGGTCCTTGTAGCGGGCCGCCAGCACGTCGAACAGCTTGCGGACCTGATCCTTGTCGCGCATCTCGGAGATCGCCTGGCGGCGCATCGAGAGGCCGCCCTTCTTGCCGAGCGTGATCAGCTTCTCGACGATCGGGCGCAATTCCTTTGCCTTCGGCAGCGTGGTGACGATCTGCTCGTGCTTGATCAGCGCCGCGCACATGTTGGCGAACATCGCTTTCCGATGCTCGGCGGTGCGGTTGAGCTTCCGATGAACCTTGCCGTGACGCATGTTAAATTCCTCAATAGTTTCGTCGCGACGGTTCGTCGGACATCTGCTCAGGTGGGCCGCCTGCGTTCGCCCGGGGTGGTGGCCGGGAGGGCCACCACAATCATGCTTCGATCAATAATGGTCTTCGAAGCGCTTGGCCAACTCGTCGATATTCTCCGGCGGCCAGCCCGGCACTTCCATGCCGAGATGCAGACCCATCTGGGCCAGCACTTCCTTGATCTCGTTCAGCGACTTGCGGCCGAAGTTCGGGGTACGGAGCATTTCCGCTTCCGACTTCTGCACGAGGTCGCCGATGTAGACGATGTTGTCGTTCTTCAGGCAGTTCGCCGAACGCACCGACAGTTCGAGTTCGTCGACCTTCTTGAGGAATGCCGGGTTGAACGCGAGATCGGGGATGATCTCCTGCGCCACTTCCTTGCGCGGCTCTTCGAAGTTCACGAACACGTTGAGCTGATCCTGCAGGATGCGGGCGGCATAGGCCACCGCGTCTTCCGGCGTGATCGCGCCATTGGTCTCAATCGTCATGGTCAGCTTGTCGTAGTCGAGGATCTGGCCCTCGCGGGTGTTCTCGACCTTGTAGGAGACTTTGCGGACCGGAGAGAACAGGCTGTCGACCGGGATCAGGCCGATCGGCGCGTCTTCCGGACGGTTACGCTCGGCGGCGACATAGCCCTTGCCGGAAGCGACCGTGAATTCCATGCGGATTTCCGCGCCTTCGTCCAGCGTGCAGATCTGCAGGTCGGGATTGAGCACCACGACGTCGCCGACGGTCTGGATGTCGCCGGCGGTGACGGCGCCCGGGCCCTGCTTCTTCACGACCATGCGCTTGGGGCCTTCGCCCTGCATCTTGATCGCGATGTCCTTGATGTTGAGCACGATGTCGGTGACGTCCTCGCGAACGCCTGCGATCGAGGAGAACTCGTGCAGCACGCCGTCGATGTGCACCGACTGCACGGCGGCGCCCTGCAGCGAGGACAACAGGATGCGGCGCAGCGCGTTACCGAGCGTCTGGCCGAAGCCGCGCTCGAGCGGTTCGGCGACAACGGTCGCAAACCGGGTCGCGTCGGTGCCCGGCGTTACCGCCAGCTTGTTCGGTCGAATAAGTTCTTGCCAATTTTTCTGGATCGTCACTGTGTCACCCATGTGCCGGTCATTTGGGCCGCTCGATGGCCCGCTACCGGCGTTGGAGATCGCGGATCAGTCCGCGCTTTACAAATTCCAAAAAACAATCGCGGGGCGAAAATCGCCCGCGATCGAATATCAAACCCGCCGGCGCTTGCGCGGACGGCAGCCATTGTGCGGGATCGTGGTCACGTCGCGGATCGATGTGACGGTAAAGCCCGCCGCCTGCAGCGCGCGAAGCGCCGATTCACGGCCCGAACCGGGGCCGGCCACTTCCACTTCCAGCGTGCGCATGCCGTGTTCCTGCGCCTTCTTGGAAACGTCTTCGGCCGCGACCTGCGCGGCATACGGGGTCGACTTGCGCGAACCCTTGAAACCCATCGTGCCGGCCGACGACCAGGCAATGGTGTTGCCCTGCGCGTCGGTGATGGTGATGGTCGTGTTGTTGAACGACGAATTCACATGCGCGATGCCGGAGGCGATGTTCTTGCGTTCGCGACGGCGTACGCGGGTGGCTTCCTTGCCCATTCCAAAACCTTTCCTGTGATCTCAAACGCCGCCGTAATGCCAGCGGCTACACCTAAAAAACGCGAGTAGCGAATGGCCAGTAGCGAATGCAAACTATTCGCCACTCCCTATTCGCTGTTCGCAAAATTACTTCTTCTTGCCGGCGATCGACTTGGCCGGACCCTTGCGCGTGCGCGCATTGGTGTGGGTGCGCTGACCGCGCACCGGCAAGCCGCGGCGATGACGCAGGCCGCGATAGCAGCCGAGGTCCATCAGACGCTTGATGTTGATGCCGACTTCACGGCGAAGATCGCCCTCGACCAGATAGTCGCGGTCGATCACTTCGCGGATCTGCAGCACTTCCTGATCGCTGAGCTGGCTGACGCGACGATCCTCGGGGATCTTCACCTTCTCGATGATCTCGGCCGCGTTTTTCTGGCCGATGCCATGGATGTACTGGAGCGCGATCAGCACGCGCTTGTTGGTTGGGATATTCACGCCGGCAATACGGGCCACGGACTTCTCTCCTGTCGCCAGTCCCTCGCGGACCGGGCTTTAAGTTCTTGCTGTTCTCGGGCAGGTGTCCGCAAACGCGAACACGACGCCCGTCCCCTCAGATTCCTTGGGGCCCGGCATCGTCTGAAACTATCCGACTTGGATGCGAGGCTTATTAAAGGATTCCACTCGGTTTCGTCAACCGCTGCTATCGCTTAGCTCGCTTTTTCGTGACCTTTTTCGCCGGTTTCTTTGCCGGCGTTTTGGCCGCCTTTTTCACGGTTTTCTTGGTCGCCCTGGACGGCTTTTTAGCCCCCTTGGAGGCCGCTTTCCCGGCCTTCCGAGGCGCTTTGGCGGCCTTTTTGGCTGTTTTGGCTGCCTTTTTGCCCACGGGCCTGGATGCCGCCCTGGTGGCCGCAGCGACCCGTTTGGCGGGAGCGGCCGGCTTGGGTTCGGTCGCGCCAATGGCGGCCAGGATCCGGTTAATTTCGCGGGTGACGTGTTCGATGGTCATCATGCCATCGACCGTCAAGAGCTTCCGCCGCTCCGAATAATAGTGAATCAGGGGCTCGGTCAGCGCCCGGTAGCTCGCCAGCCGCTTCGACAGCACTTCCGGCGTGTCATCGATTCGCACTTCCTCGCCGCGAGCCCGCATCTCGGCGACCCGGGTCTCGACGCGATTGAGCAGCGCGCTTTCATTGACGCGAAGTTCGACCACGGCATCGAGCTTGATGTGCTTCTTCTTCAGGAGCTCATCGAGGGCTGCCGCCTGCGGCACCGTGCGCGGAAAGCCATCGAGAATGAAACCGTTCTTCATGTCCGGCTGATCCAGCCGGTCGGAGATGATTCCGATCACGACCTCGTCCGGCACCAGTGCGCCGCTTGCCATAATGTCCTTGGCCTGCAGGCCGACCGGCGTTCCCTCGGCGACCGCGGCGCGCAGCATCTCGCCGGTCGAGAGCTGGATGATGTTGTGCTTGTGGACCAGCCGTTGCGCCTGGGTCCCCTTGCCCGCACCCGGCGGTCCCAGCAGGATCAATCTCATGACAATTCGCCCCCCGGCTTGGTGAGCGAAACCCCGCGCACCCCGTTTTGAATTTCAGACCGCTTTCGTTCCGCCGATCAGCGGCGGCGGCCCCTGAGCTTGGATTTCCTGATCAATCCCTCATACTGATGGGCGAGCAGATAGCCCTGCACCTGCGCCACCGTATCCATCGTCACGCTGACGACGATCAACAGCGAAGTGCCGCCAAAGTAGAACGGCACCGAGGCGTAGGAAATCAGAATTTCGGGAATCAGACAGACGATCGCGAGGTAGATCGCGCCGAGCACCGTGATGCGCGACAGCACGTAGTCGATATATTCGGCGGTGCGTTCGCCGGGACGGATGCCGGGGATGAAGCCGCCATGCTTCTTCAGATTGTCCGCGGTCTCGGTCGGGTTGAACACGATCGCGGTGTAGAAGAACGCAAAGAACACGATCAGTGCCAGATAGAGAATCAGGAACAGCGGACGGCCATGGCCGAGCTGGGTGGTGATCCACTGGAACCATTCCGGGCCCTTGCCGGCGTTGAAGTTGGCCACCGTGGTCGGCAGCAGCAGCAGCGAGGACGCGAAGATCGGCGGGATCACGCCCGAGGTGTTGAGCTTGAGCGGCAGATGCGAGGACTGGCCCTCGAACATCTTGTTGCCGACCTGGCGCTTTGGATACTGGATCAGAAGCCGCCGCTGCGCGCGCTCCATGAACACGATGAAGGCGATCACGGCGACCGCCATCACGATCACGACCAGGATCAGGCCGGTCGACAGCGCGCCCTGGCGGCCGAGTTCCAGCATGTTGGCGAGCGCCGACGGCAGCTCGGCGACGATGCCGGAGAGGATGATCAGCGAAATGCCGTTGCCGATGCCGCGCGAGGTGATTTGCTCGCCGAGCCACATCAGGAACATGGTGCCGCCGGTCAGCGTGATCGCGGTCGAGAGACGGAAGAACAGGCCGGGATCGCTGACGACGTTGCCGGCGCCCTCGAGGCCGACGGCAATGCCGTAGGACTGGAACGCGGCCAGAATCACCGTCAGATAGCGGGTGTACTGGTTCAGCGTCTTGCGGCCGGCCTCGCCTTCCTTCTTCAGGGCCTCGAGCTGCGGCGAAACCGTGGTCAGAAGCTGGATGATGATGGAGGCCGAGATATACGGCATGATGTTCAGGGCGAAGATCGCCATGCGGTGGATGCCGCCGCCGGCGAACATGTTGAACATGCCGAGGATTCCGCCGGCCTGCGACTTGAACACCTGCTCCCAGATATTGGGGTCGATGCCGGGCAGCGGAATATAGGTGCCGAGCCGATAAACAAGCAGCGCACCCAGTGTGAACCAGATGCGCTTCTTCAGTTCGTCGGCTTTGGCCAGAGCGCCGAAATTAAGGTTTGCCGCAAGTTGTTCTGCTGCTGAGACCATGTCTTGGCTTTCTCCCGCCGCCCTCGCGCCGACGCCCCTGATGGGGCACTCGGCAGACGCCGGACATTATTTGGTGCTCGGCTACGATAAGTCCATCGTTCTGTACGCGGATTGACCGCGGCCAGCGGGCGATGACGCAGATGTTACGCCGCCTCGCCTTCGTCCTTCTTGGCCGGAGCCAGTATCTTCACCGTGCCGCCGGCCTTTTCGACCGCCGCGATCGCGGTTTTCGAAGCGCCATGGGCCTCGATGGTCAGCTTGGCCTTGAGTTCGCCGCGGCCGAGCAGCCGCAGGCCAGCCTTGGCACGGCGAACGACCTTGGCCTTCACCAGCGATTCGATGTTGATGGTGGAACCTGCATCGACCAGCTTGGCGTCGATCGCGTCCTGCAGCCGGTCGAGGTTGATCTCAGCAAAATCGAGCTTGAAGATGTTGGTGAAGCCGCGCTTCGGCAACCGCCGATGCAGCGGCATCTGGCCGCCTTCAAAACCCTTGATGCGCACGCCCGAACGCGCGGTCTGGCCCTTGCCGCCACGGCCGGCCTGCTTGCCCTTGCCCGAACCGATGCCACGGCCGACGCGCATGCGCTTCTTGCGCGAGCCGGCGTTGTCGGCGATATCGCTGAGCTTCATCGCCCTGTCTCCTTGTTTCTACGACTACTCGCCGACGACGCGGACGAGATGTTGAACCTTGGCGATCATGCCGCGAACCGCAGGCGTGTCCTGCAATTCGGTGACGCGGCCGATCTTGTTGAGCTTGAGGCCGATCAGCGTCGCCCGCTGCGAGTGGTGGCGGCGGATTGCGCTGTGGGTCTGCTCGACCTTGATCATCTTTGCGGCCTTGGCCATCGTTATAACTCCGAAAAGCGCTGTGACGCGCCTGTTGTCTATTCAGCCACCACTTCGGCATCGCCGCCGACGCGGCGCGACTGCAGCGTGGACACCTTGATATTGCGGCGTGCCGCCACCGAACGCGGCAAATCCTGATGCTTCAGCGCGTCGAAGGTGGCGCGAACCATGTTGTAGGGGTTCGACGAGCCGATCGACTTCGCCACCACGTCCTGGATACCGAGCGTTTCGAACACCGCGCGCATCGGACCGCCGGCGATGATGCCGGTACCGGCCGGAGCTGCGCGCAGATAGACGCGGCCCGCACCGTGGCGGCCGGCGATATCGTGGTGCAGCGTGCGGCCTTCGCGCAATGCGACGCGCGTCAAATTGCGTTTGGCCAACTCGGTCGCCTTGCGGATCGCCTCGGGAACTTCGCGCGCCTTGCCGTGGCCGAAACCGACCCGGCCTTTTTGATCGCCGATCACGACCAGCGCCGCAAAGCCGAAGCGCTTGCCGCCCTTGACGACCTTCGCCACGCGATTGATGTGGACGAGCTTGTCGACGAACTCGCTGTCGCGCTCTTCCCGGCCGCCACCCCTGTGGCCGCCACCGCGTTCACGTTCACCTGCCATGGTGTTTTCCAATCTCTGAGAGGCTGACGCCTCTTTCCTCGTGTCCGTTCAAAACCGTATTCTTTAGAAGCTCAATCCGCTTTCGCGGGCGGCATCGGCGAGCGCCTTGACGCGCCCGTGATAGAGATAGCCGCCGCGATCGAACACCACTTCGGTGACGCCGTTCTTCACGGCGCGTTCCGCCAGCAGCTTGCCGACGGCCTTGGCCGCATCGATGTTGGCGCCCGTGTTGCCGCTCTCGCGCATCGCCTTCTCCAGCGACGACGCCGAAGCCAGCGTCTCGCCCTTCAGGTCGTCGATGACCTGGGCGTAGATGTGCTTCGACGAGCGGAACACCGACAGACGCGGACGCCCATTGGCGGACCGGCGCAACGACAGCCTCACGCGTTGCTTGCGCCGGGCATTTGTGACCTTGAGTGACATGACCGGCTCCGTTACTTCTTCTTGCCTTCCTTGCGGAAGATGAATTCGTTGGCGTACTTCACGCCCTTGCCCTTGTAGGGCTCCGGCGGACGATAGGAGCGGATCTCGGCGGCCACCTGGCCGACGCGCTGCGAATCATTGCCGGTGATGGTGATCTCGGTCGGCTTCGGCACCACGATGGTGATGCCTTCCGGGATCGCGTAGACGACGTCGTGGCTGTAGCCGAGCGCGAGCTGCAGGTTCTTGCCCTGCAGCGCTGCGCGGTAACCGACGCCGGTGATCTCGAGCTTCTTCTCGAAGCCCTTGGTGACGCCCTCGACCAGGTTCGCGACCTGGGCGCGCGCGGTGCCGTACATCGCCTGCGCGCGGTTGGTCGAGAGCCGCGGCGCAACCTTGACCGCGCCGTTCTCGAACTTCACTTCGACATCGTCATGCACGATGAACTGAAGCTGGCCCTTGGGGCCCTTCATCTTCACCGTCTGCCCCTCAACGGTCGCCGTCACACCGGACGGGATCGTTACGGGCCGTTTGCCAACTCGTGACATGGCTAATCCTTCCTCAGAACACCGTGAAGAGAATTTCGCCGCCCACGTTCGCGTCGCGCGCTTCGTGGTCAGCCATGATTCCCTTCGGCGTCGACAACACCGAAATGCCGAGACCGTTGTTGACGCGCGGCAGGTTCTTCACCGAGGCGTAAACCCGCCGTCCCGGCTTCG
>CAWILG010000054.1:0-14309 GCA_963836765.1 uncultured Alphaproteobacteria bacterium | reverse complement strand
GGACTTCGTTGTGTCACTCGAACCGTTTTACACGCAGTTTTACATTTACCAGCCCGGCTTCCCCGATAGCCTTCAGCACTGCTGCGGTGGCAAACCTTCGGGGGTCTTACGGATACCGATCGTGGACGGACGCTTCTGCGTCACACAAAGCCAACCACAAATGAAATGGACAGTTCATGCGCTCTTAAGGCCCGACATCGAAATGTGATAAACCCGCGCGAGCAGAATGTTCATCCTGTCCCTGTCGGAAACTAATTCGATTGGCAAGTGAAGCCGTATCACGCAATGTTTCTATCTTATGAGAGAACTTGCAGCCTGATCTGATCCGCGCTGGTATTATTGTTCCGATCGCGGGGCCTCGTTGGCAGGCGAGATCTTGCTCCTTCGGCATCAAGATGAACATGCTGAGGCGGCATTCGTCGGAAGAAGCAGACGTTCAGCGCCATGCACCGCTTGATCTTTGCCGAGCTGTATCGATTGGCGCCAACAGTCCTAAGCGCTCTGGCGGTTTTAAAGCCAGATACCGTTGTAAAGTGGCACCGCGCCCAGTTCAGGTCGTGCTGGCGCTGGAGGTCGCGACGCCGTGGTGGCCGGCCAAACTCATCGACAGAGATACGCAAGCTTATCCGCGAGATGAGCATCGCCAACCCGTTGTGAGGAGCGCCGCGGATCCGCGGAGAGTTGATCTTAAGCTCGGCATCGATATCGGCCAGACGAACGTGGCCAAGTATATGGAGGCCGCTTGGCTTGTGTTAGCGGGGGAGCAAGACTGGTTGGATGGGGAGATATCAGCTCAGGTGGCCCGTGGCTCCGACGGGTCGGTCTAGTTTGTCTAGCGTTGTTAGTTTAGGCGTATCGGACAAAGTAGTAGAGCGCCTCTAGCACACCGAGGAGCAGACAGAAGGAGAAGATCACGATCAAAAAGAGGCGTTCGCGCCTATCCATGGCTAATGAACAACCCGGTTTCTTTTAGGTTCCGGGTGATTGTGTCGCAGCTGATGGCCAACTGCTAACGACGTTAGACGCCGTTACGTGACGATATCAATCAGCGATTTCGACTTTGCTATTCCTTGAGCGTCAGTCACCGCCTGCTCGTCGGCTTTGATTGTTACCGGTTCGGCATTTGCCGTTTGATCAGCAACGAGCCGTATCTCTGCTAGGGCCACGAGAATTTGCGCTGGGTATGTGGTGCCGACCGTTGTCACGATACTCACCTCCTTTTCTAAAAAAAATAGAGGCGGTTTGTTTACGCCTTGTTAAGGCGTTTGGTTAACGCGCTTGCTTCGATTGCTGATCTAACGCACGACGGGTCCGTGCTGCTTGTCAATATCAGCGCCGAAACTATGGCGTGGACCATAGGCGCGTAACAAAATCCGAATGGATGCGAGTTTGATGAACGCTAAATTAGGTAGTTATCTTTGGAGAAGGATACGCCGGTCGTGCACGCCGTCAAACCGGCCGGGACCATTCTTTGGCGCGTCCGGGCGGGCTGCACCACCAATATGCTCGGATTTGAATTACGACAGGCACAGTTCTCAGAAACTCTCCAGAGTCCAGCAAACGCCAATGTTCACCCGGGCCATCTGGTGAGGTAACCCGATAATCCGGCTCATTGAATTGCTGCCCGCGAGGGGCCCATCAGGGCTCAACGCTTCCTTGCTAGAAATGTTTCAGAGACGGTATAGAATTTGGTCGGTCCAGAACCGCTCGAGCCGGTGCAGCGACTTGTTCAGTGTCGCGAACTCTTCGTTCGAGATGCCGCGGACCTGCTCCATGGTCTTGACGTGCTTCTGATAGAGCGCGTCGACGATCCTGCGGATTTCCTGGCCCTGTGCGGTCAGGCGGATGCGTACCGAGCGGCGATCGACGCGCGAGCGCTGATGATCGAGGAAGCCGAGCTCGACGAGCTTCTTGATGTTGTAGGAGACGTTGGAGCCGAGGTAATAGCCGCGTGTGCGCAGTTCGCCTGCGGTCGATTCCTTGTCGCCGATGTTGTAGAGCAACAGCGCCTGCACCGAATTGATATCGGCCCGGCCGCGGCGATCGAATTCATCCTTGATGACGTCGAGCAGGCGCCGATGCAGCCGCTCCACCAAAGTCAACGCTTCGAGATAGAGAGGCTGCACCGGACCTTGGTCGGCAGAGCGATCAGCGGGTTCCACCGCCGTTGCAAGGGCTTTGATCATGACACTTCCCCTGTCGTCGTTTTTTATCGACTTATTCGACGAACTTTTGTCCCGCCAGATAGCCACAACATAAAGCGTCGATTTGAAGATCAGCCTAAATAAGATAATAAAGAGATCATGAATTTAATACAGTGAATTGTCGATTATCCCCATGGATAAAGGGCTTTTCGAAACTTTTCGTTGATGATGCGCCCCCTCTGTTCCCACTTCGTCTGCTCCAACTGTCGCATTCAGGAACAGCATCGCTCAAATTCGAGATAATTGCCTAACGCTTTATTCCAATTCTGCTGGCCATCACATGGTGCGTCGTGGATCGATCCCTCGATTTATTTTCCGACGGATCATCAATAACATCAAAAATTGCATTTTGGCTCTGGTTACGATTTAGGCTTGCTCGCGCTCGATGGCCACAAGTGGCCGAGGTAGCGGCGTGGTTGGATATGATGTTCAAGGCGCCGTCGACACCAGGCATCATCTCATAGTTATCCATGAGGTGACCAACGTTGAGTCTGACCGGAGTCAGCTATCCCGCATGTCCGAGCAGGCGCGCGCAGCGATTGGCTCCGAGGCTATCGAGGTCGTTGCCGATCGCGGGTATTATAGCGGCTAGGAATTGTTGCCTGTGAGCAAGCCGGCGTCACTGTCTATCTGTCGAAGCCAATGACCTCGGGCTTCAACGCTAAAGGCCGCTTCGGCAAGCAGGACTTCGTCCCGACGGACGACGTCTAAGCTCGGCATCGATATCGGCCAGACGAGCTGGCCAAGTATATGGTGCAAGTATATGGTGGAGAGACGGGGCCACCGTCGCAAGGCTGGACGCTTCTTCATAACCATGCCCACGGCATCGCGGCGATGGATTTGTTGGTCGTGCCGACGATCTCGTTTCGCCTCCTCTGTTCGCGTCCCCGTCATTGCCCGACAGAAACACGACGCGATTTGACGCGCCTTGGTAACGCCGTCGCAGACCTGGTTTCGACCTTAGGGTCAAAAATACGCCGGGACTCTAAGTAATCGATGAATTTCTCCACAGTCCTGCAGAGAAAGGCTCCATTAACCAACCGTCGCGCCATCAGGACAGCGGAAATCGGACCGGGCGGTCAATACAGACGGCACTGGCGGGTGCTGTCCCATTAGGCACTCGTTCTGACGAATTAGGACAGTCGGTTTGGTTTCGGGACGCGCGTCGCGGAGATGCAAGCTATCAACGCCCTCAGACCAATACATTTCTAGGCTCGCATCAATGATCCAGACCCGATCCGCCACGCCAATGGCGACGCCCCCGGAGAGCCTCGTGGACGAGGCAGAGATCGTAATGGGTTACGTGCAGATCCGTCGGGAGTAACGCGCGCGCGGAACGGCACGAGAGAGCCGCGCTGCTGGATCGCCAGCCGAATGAAAGAGGCCATAACCCAGTCCGTCGTGTCGGCTGCACACCCCTTATCTCGTCAGAGCCACATCCTTGAATGCTGCAACCAGCGGCTTCTCCAACTTGCCATCCATCCTCCTGACGATGTCGTATGCATCTTCGCGCGACATTGTGGAACGGTAGGGACGATGTTCGATCAGTGCAGCAAAGATGTCGCAGATCGTCAGAAGACGAACGGTATCTGAGATGCTGTGTCCAGACAGCGCGTCGGGATAGCCGCTGCCGTCGAGGTATTCGTGGTGGTGACGCACCGCATCGAGCACTTCCCGCGAGATGCCCGCGTTGCCTTTCAGAGCTTCATAACCGGCGACGGGGTGCGTTTCGATCAGAGTGCGTTCCTCTGCGTCCAGCCGCCCTGGTTTGTCGAGGATCGAAATCGGAATAGCTGCCTTCCCGATGTCGTGAAACATCGCCGCCGTATGCAGCCGTTCCATGTCGGCCTGGCTCAAACCGAGACTCAAGCCGAAATCTACCGCAACGCCGGTCACCAGGAGACAATGCTGGTAGGTCCCCTCATGGTGGCGCCGTACCGATGCGAGCCAGTCCGACAGGCCGTGCTCTGCGATGGTGTCGGCAATTTTTCTCCCCGCGTCCCTCGCTCCTTCGACATCGACCGGCGCACCGCTCAACACCGCCCGGAACATCGATGCGATGCTGGCAGCTCCCTCAGCGGCTCCCGCCCGCCCACGGAGCTTGTTTTCACCGGCCTCGATTGGTGACAATCTTGAATCGATTAGTTCCGCCACCAAGCGCGCACCCACAGTGTTGGGAAGCACCTGCGTTGCGCCGAGCGCGTAAGCCTGCGCAATCGACACACGTGTATTCTGCTCGATAAGAAACAGCCGCCGGCGTATCTTGCTCAGTTTTGCCGAAAGTTGCTTGAGGGCAGAAATGTTCTCCAGGTTGCGCAAATCTGCCGCCACGACAAGGGCGTCGATGTCACAGTGCTGGAGGCTTGCACCACTCAAAAGCTCAGAGCTTACGCGGTATTGCGACGGCAAGGTCGCGCGCAGCATCGACAGCTTGCCAACGGTATCGCCAATGACGTGAATGCGCATGATCGGTTCGATTCGCTCACCCCGCCGCAGCGGCTTAGCCGAAAGATGTCACGATTTGTGAAACCATAGTCGTTACGACTCGGGTGTACCGAGCGTCATTAAATTGCCCATCGGAGCACGAGGAGATCCACTATCGCTGCCATTACAGCCTCATAGGGGAAATTTGACTAAAGCCCTTAAGGATTCCTGAAAAGGACAATTCAGATCGCCGAAAACGGCAATGCCGCTCAGGCGGGGAAATCAGGGGCAGACCCAAATAATTGCGACCGCCGGCAAGCCCACACGTTCAATTGCTGCCGGCAGTACCCAGTCCTTGAAGGGAGTTCCGTTGCGCGCAAGGCGCCGGACTTGCGAGCCTGCACCGGCACGTAATGCCAGCGATCGTAGGTCGTCTCGCCGCGGGACCAAAAAGGCTGCCAATTAATTAACTACAAATATCAACGGCATTTTGTCTCCTCCCGCGTATGGATGGCTGGGGGGACAAATGAAAGCATCATCGACGGCAGCCGTTGGTAAACAATTTCGGACGCTTTTTGCGTTTGATCCCGTTGAGTACGCACCCATACGATGGCTGATACTTTGCGGTTTCGGGCTCATGGTAGCAATCGCCATTGGCACGGCCTTGACCATCGCGAAATTCCGGGAAAGCGCGATCGAAACCGGCAAGCAGGGGCTAGAGAGCGCCGTTTTGTTGCTCGCCCGGCATTTCGATCAGCAGTTGGACGACTTCTCTATCCTGCAGAAGGACATCGTTTCTGAACTGCAGGCTCAGGAGATTTCGCAGCCCGATATTTTCAAGAGCGAAATGGGAACACTGGCCGTTCATGAAATGCTCAGGTCCAAGGTTGGCGGGTGGGCAGATTTGGCCGGTGTAAATCTATTTGACGCAAAGGGCGCGCTCATAAACTCTTCGCTGAGATGGCCTGTTGCTGACGTTAAAATATCGGACCGGGCCTACTTCAGAAGCTTAATTAATGATGCGACCGCCGCGCAGACCGTCGATGTCGTACAGAGTTGTTTCGCTCCTGGGAAATCGATTGTCTTTGCTCGAAAGATTTTGGGGCCGCATCGGGAATTCCTTGGCTCGTTAAACCGTGCGATTAAACCGGAATCGCTTGAGACCTTCTTTGCTTCGGTCGGTCTTGGTCCCGATGCAACGATTGCGATGCACAGCCGAGCCGGCACTCTGTTGGCGCGTTACCCACATGTCGAAGCCATGATCGGCGAAAACTTCAAAAAAGGGGTCACTGCGCAAAGAGCCGTTTTCGAAGCCCCACAATTTGCTGGACAGCTGCGCAGCCCAATGGACGGTAGAGACCGGCTCGTCGCATCGCGGATGTTGAGCACCGTACCGCTGGTTATCGTAGCCACGGAAACCTTGGATTTAACACTCGCTGCTTGGCGTTTACAAACTCGGTTCTTTATCAGTATGGCGGTTTTGTCTTTGCTGGTGACGGCGCTGATGCTCTATCTTATTTTCCGTCAGATGATGCGGCAGCATCGCTCTTCGCGACAACAATTGAGCGTTGAGAAACAGCGTCTCGACACAGCCATTGGCAATATGAGTCAGGGGCTTGTTCTCTTTTGATTCCGTCGAACGCCTAATCGTATGTAACCGAAGATACGTCGAGATGTATGGGCTATCTCAAGACGTGGCCAAACCTGGTTGCTCATTTCGAGATTTGTTGAGTCACCGGAAAGAGACAGGGTCATTCCCGGGTGACGTTGATCGCTACTGCGACGAGACGCTGCGCAATATTGGTTACTCGACCACGATCGTGGTCAATACTGCGGATGGGCGCTTGATACAGATCAAGAGCGAACCGGTGGCGGACGGTGGTTGGCTGGCCACACATGAGGACGTCACGGAGCGCGTCCGCGCAGAAGAAAGAATCGCTCACCTGGCGCACTATGATACCCTTACAGGTTTGCCTAACAGAGTTCTCGTTCCGTGAGCACGTAGAACGGAGGCTTTCCAAACGCTTATTGGAAGATCGATTCTCGATCCTCTACATCGACGTCGACGAGTTCAAGTCCATCAACGACTCGCTTGGTCATCACGTAGGTGATGAATTGCTAAAGGGTGTCGCTTCGCGTCTGCTCGAAAGCGTGGGCCCGGACGATCTCGTTGCCCGGCTCGGGGGTGACGAATTCGCGATCGTGAAAGCTGAGGTCAGTGATCCTTCCAACTTAGTGAACTTCGTTGAACGCATTCAGTGCGCGATACGAAGCCCGGTAGATTGCTTTGGCCAACAGGTGACGACGGACGCCAGCATCGGCATCGCCATCGCGCCGGACGACGGCTCTACTTTGGACCAGCTGCTCAAGAACGCTGACTTGGCGATGTATGATGCCAAGAACGCCGGACGTCGTACCTTCCGCTTCTTTGCGCCAGAGATGGCTTCACGGATGCGGGCCCGTCGCGCGCTTGAGTGTGATCTTCGGGAAGCGATAGCCTCGGGGGGCTTCGAAGTCCATTATCAGCCGCTCGTGGACCTCGCGAGCAATATCGTGACAGGCTGCGAAGCCCTGCTGCGCTGGTATCACTCAGAGCACGGGATGGTATCGCCGGCCGAATTCATCCCATTGGCTGAGGAGACCGGTTTGATCACCGGCCTAGGCGAGTGGGTGCTTGAAAAAGCATGTTCGGACGCCGTCAATTGGCCCGAGCATATAACCCTGGCCGTGAATGTGTCGCCCGTTCAATTTAACTCAAAGACGCTGGCTCTTAAGGTCGCCGCCGCCCTTGCAAGGTCTGGGCTATCCGCGCACCGCCTGGAGCTTGAGATCACGGAAGCCGTATTGATTCGTGACGATGAGCAAACTCTGGCGACCCTTCATCAACTGCGGCAGCTCGGAGTGCGTATATCGCTTGACGATTTTGGCACGGGCTATTCGTCACTCAGCTACCTCCAGCGCTTCCCATTCGACAAGATCAAGATCGACCGGAGTTTCATTAATGACATTTGTGAGGCTGGCGGATCGTCACCGATCGTGCAGGCCGTGGTCACCATGGCATTGGCACGAAGTATGAGCACCACCGCTGAGGGCGTGGAAACCGAGGCTCAGCGGAAGGTCCTGAAGGAACTGGGTTGTACCCAAATGCAGGGATTCTTGTTTAGCGCGGCGGTTCCCGTTAAGCGGCTTGAAGCGCTGCTGCTCGGCCAGGATTTGCGTGAAGCTGCGTTCTTAGCTTAAGCCAAGCAAGTAATCCACGTCCTAGCGCGAATTGTGGCCGAGAGGCCGCCGTTCACGGCCTGATCGATCGTCGGCGACGGATCGATCGGTTCCAAGCCGAGGCGGAGGCTTTCGAGAAGCGATCGCAGGCTGAAAATTCCCGCTGGAAGAGTAGGAGCGATTCGAAGCCGCGCTGCGGCGCGCTCGACGCTAGGGCGCGCGGGGAGCAGAACGGCATAGCCATCGCAAATCCCCTCGCGAAAAAAATGCGACCCTGTACGATAAGGGGTGCTTTTTGGTTGCGAGTGCCCTCGGTCCCTACGCGCTGAGAGGCCGCGATAATGCCGACGGCTCTCTGGATTTATATATTCAAAAAGAACCCCGCCGAACCGGCCGCCGTGCGTATGAATTAGCTGCCAACTCGTCGACTCTGACGCGCCCAGCTAAATTGCTTGACCCGTTCATGGTCGAGCGCGAATTCCGGGAGCGCGCGTGACATTTGTGTCGCGCACCAGCGCGAGCATACGATCGTCAAGGATCAGCCACTGACCATCGACGCAAGTTGCGACTGAGACATGATTTTCGCTTGGGAAGAAGTTTTTCAACATAACGAACTTAATATCGTCCTTGGGAATGCCAGCCTCCAGCAGCGCAGCATATTTGAGAATCCCGTAGTCTTCACAGTCACCGCGATCGGATCGGAGCGTTTCGAACAGATCGCTCCAATGATCCGCAACGCCCATTGCATCTCATCACTAACTGAGCTGATGGCGAGGTCTGCAGCTCTGTTGATCAGGCCCACACGTGCCCGGCCGTTTAGCCCGGCGGCCGCCGCGCTTATGTCGATCAGTCTTTGCGCGATGATGCCAAGGTATCGGCATTGCGTTCCCGAGGATTTTTTCCGTAATACGACTTACGCGGTTGGATTGAAGGTCCTGATTGGCGCTTTTCGGCATGGCCGCTCGGGGGAGAACGATGTCCACTCGCGGCGGGGATTGTGTTGCAAAAGTCAAAAGTTGCAACGGTCTGAATTTTTGGCGAGAACTTGAAACGCGAAGAGGTCGATGATTTGTATATAGCCTCGGTCGCGATACGGAAGTCGCCTATGAGTTTAGCGTGAGACGACGAGGTCCCTCAGACCCTTACACGAAAACCGCGCCTGCAGCTCGCGGAATTTTTGACTACCTTTGCAAAACGACTTTTGCAACACAATCGGCGGTAAAGCGGGGGCCGTATTTCGGATCCGTCAGGTCGGCTTTTGACCCATTAACGGACATCGACCCGCCGGTGCCGGATGCGCAATTGAGCTAGAAAGGTCGGGCATCCCGTGGCGAGGGGCGCTTTCGCGTTGACACTTGGTTTGTTATCCCGGGACGGCGACCCGCCGGCACCTGCGCCTTAACTGAACCCCCTGCGTATGCCCGTGGGTTGGCCGTTTTTCGCCACGAATCGTACTTACGTTCGATTTCGGCTATGCCGAGCGGGCCAAGGGGATGGTCAGGCCCGAGGCGCGTCACCACTCCGCGCGCCGGGCCCCTTGACGCGATCAAATTATCGATTCCTTAAGGTCTGCGGGAGATGCTCCACCTCTTTAGGGGCATTTCATGATTGACGATAAGGTCAAAATCAAATGCGCAAAATGCTCTCAGGTGTTTCGGGAGCGGGCTCAGAAGGTCAGACCTAATTTCCAGACGAATTGCGCGCACTGCAACCGGCTCATTACGTTCGAATTTGGTTCGGAAGATCCAAACATCAGGCGGGCACTCTCTAGCGCAAAGGAAATCAGGATTGTTGTTGCGGCGGAATTAAAAGCCCGGGCTGCCGCTGAAGCTCGTCAGCGCACCTAAACCATCGGTTCATTAGTCTCTCTTCAGCTTTCGCCGGCTCCAGTGCATGTCTTTGCGGTCGGGATTGAACACCCGGACGTGGCCGCGGTTCAATGCGCGGAAGACGCCAATTCGAGCGAGCATCGTGGGGCCGTTCGAGCGCTCAACCAGCATCAGCGCTCGATCGCTGGCATGCCATTCCGGTAGGGCGGCTTCCTTTTTCGGCAAGCCCGTCACATAGGTTGCTGCGTCGCGGAGCGTGACGAGTGTCCGGCCGTCGGGCAGCGGGATCGGATCCTCGAATTCGCGCTGCCAGCCTCGTTCGCTCACGTTGCGGCCTTGTCTTCCTTGTCGACGCCGCGCGCGACGATCTTGAACGCGCTATCTTGTTCTTGCAAAATCATCGTCGATATCGGCAGACGGTGCGAGGCAGTGGCCGCACCTAACGACTTTGCCATGATGATGCTTCCTCGCGTAGGCTTCCGCCTCTATCAGCGTCGCGAGCGGGGGCGACCACACCGCGTTGTTGCGCTTGACCTTGAAGATTGATCCGACACCCTTGCCCTCCTTGCAATAGCTGCAGGACGACTCGTGAATTCGAGTTCCAGCAGCTCGCCGAAGCATCACATAAAAACTCATGATACGCTCCCCCACATCATCAGGCGAACAGCTCGGCACCGGCCGGCGTAAAATTCACATTAGTCGCGGATTCGTGGCGCCACAGCCAGCCGCGCGAGATCGCAATTGCCAGGCCCACGGTGTACTCAGACGGGCTGCCGCTGTGTGTAAAAAGAAATGCCCCCCTGAGCTTTTCTATGTGAATGCGCCCATCCTGAACGGCTTCGGTCGCGTTGGCAATCTCGAGGAGTTTGCGCGCGGCCTTCTCGGGAGCGGCGAACGGTCGGTCGGCGGTGTATTTCATCGGCTGGCCTGCTGCGATGGAAACCGGTCGCCGCGTTCCCACGTGGCGTATTTTCGGGCCATCCAGTCGCGCTGGTCGCGCCACGCTTGGTAGTCGGCCGGCGTGCGCCTGACTGAAAACCGCCGCCACCCGGCCTCGAAATCTGCGCGCGCCAGGTCAAGGGTTGCCGCGGTGCCGCCACGTTGCTCGCCCGGGTTCGCCAGGACAGCTATCGGCGGTACCGCTATCTTCGGGTCAATCCCCAGCCGGAAAATGCCGTATCGCAAATTCAATCCGACCGTCGGGAAGTTGGCGCCATTTCTCAATGGTCGGTCTGAGACCGCCCCGAGGCGCCTGATCGATGATTTCGCGGGCTTTGCAGCGGGCGGATTCCACTGGCAGCGTGAACAGCTCTTGCTGATCGCCAGACATTTGATCTGCCAGATCACGAGGGCGAACAAGCATGTCGGAACTCCAAACTGGATCAACGCAGGGCGGTCACGAACATCCGACCGTGGAACTAGAACATGGGCAATCGAGTAGGGGCTTTTGTCCCCGCTGTCCACTGAGAGACCGGTCGACGAACGGCGCCATTGGAATATGGTTTATCAAAGCGCGCCGGGCATGGCATCGGTAAGCCGCTGCGAATTCTCCGAAAAGCATGCTTTCATTGCTGCGCGCAGCAGGTTTAAGTTTGGCGCCTACAACGACTGGGCCTGCAAGATCGGTTGGACTCGGGGCGTGTCCGCCACCGCCACAAACAAACCGATAAGGCGGCCCTGCCGACGCTCGCCATTCCGATGTGCGCCTTGAATCAGTTCATCGATCCGGCGCGAGCGGCGGTTTCGGCGGACGATCTTCTTTGCGGCGGCCGCCGTTTCGGCGGATTTACGTCGAAATGCTCAGGATTGTGGGCGGCAGTCCATTTAGGCACAGCCGCTTTGCCTTGCTGCGTCTCGCCCAGCGCGGGCGGTGCAACCGTTTGACAATTTGCGACACCGAGTGTGTTGGCCACAAGGCGATAAGTTCGCGGAGCTCGTCGTCGGTAGCGGGACATTTAGGGCCTCGGTCTGGTGGCCCCCCAGCGCCTTGTACCGCGCCAGCCGATTCGCGTCGCGATTTTGCGATTGCATCTTCCACAGCGGCGCACACGCGCATGCTCGCTGCCGTGCTGCCTACCGCTGACGGGGCGCGTCGTGATCGTACGCGATGACGATCGCTATCTGTCGTCTGTCGGCCACGGCGCGTCCGCGTCGAGGTGATGACGTGATCCGCGACGGCTGGCGATGGTGGCGCTTACAAATCGTTTTATTAAAATTGGCCATTTAACCGTAAATCGGGTTTCCGATTTTCGAGGCAATTGCAGAGCGATATCGTCGGCGCTGCATCACGTGGTTCCTCAAAGTACCAAAGCCAGCGCGGCAACGTACGGATTGGACTGCCGATGATCAAACATTCCATAGATGGCCTGCTGTTCTTTGATGGCGGGCGAGAATTGCGCATTGTAGCTTACGACGTTAGCCGAACGAACGCAGTAGTGCATGCAGACCGACTAGGCCTTCTTCCGATACACTTCTACATCGCGTTCGACGGCTTTCTCACAGTTGGAAAATGCCGACTCATCTGGAGGCATCGGGACGAAATTGGTGTCGTTTTCGAGAGATGGCTTGCCGGTAGGCGCGATGGTCAAGCTCACCGAACACAAGAGGCTGTCGCACGAGACGGTTCGGCGGCGCCTGGCCGAAAATGACCTCAAGCCCTGGCGTAAAGACATATGGTGCATTCCGAAGGTTGATGGCGAATGCGTCGCCCGCATGGAGGACGTTCTTGACCTCTATGCCGAAGCGCCCGATCCCAAGCGGCCGGTGGTGTGCTTCGACGAAAGCCCGGTGCAACTCATCGGCGAGGCGCGTCAGCCGATTTTCCGGCTGAGCTTGGCCACGTTACGATTACGAGTATGGTCGCAACGGCACGGTGAACCTCTTCGTCTTCCTCGACGTCCATCGTCCGTGGCGCAAGGTCAAAGTCACCGAGCGCCGAGCGGCAAAAGATTATGCCCACTGCATGCGCGACCTCGTCGATATCCATTATCCCGATGCCGAGATCGTCCGGGTCGTCCAGGATAATTTATCGACCCACTCGGCCGGCGCCCTGTATCAGGCGTTCCCGCCAGCCGAAGCCAGGCGGATCTTGCGACGGCTCCCGTTCCACTCCACTACGTCCCCAAGCACGCAAGTTGGCTCAACATGGTCGAGATCGAGACCGGCCTCCTGCGCGGTCAGTGCCTGGATCGCGGGATCGACGAACCCAAACGACTGCGCCGCGAAATCACAGCCAGGGAGCGCACGCGAAATGACGGCCGCTCCCGCATCAAATGGGTGTTCACAACAGATAAGGCCCGCGCCAAAATGGGCCGCGCCTTATCCTGCCACATCCAAAGAAGTCATATTCACTTTTCAGAGCCACTAGCTAGGCCGGAACGCGCTCGTTAAAGGAAAACGGCGGCTGTCGCGATGGGAGCGTGCGACAAAGACAATCTGTAGCGGTCAAACCCGGACGGGGCTCCGATTAGCTTTCTCTGGGGTCGCGGTAGCCACCCCCACGGCCTCAGCTCGCCCCGTGCCGGGGCCGTTTCTTTCGACACCGCGCGCTGACACAAAGTGCATATCCGCGACCCGTACCTTCAAAAAGACGCCCCTGGATGCTGATGCTTTGATCTTTCCTCGGTTTGGAGGAAGCCGCAATCCAAGATTCTGTGTGTTATCCGTAAACCATAATCTGCAAATCAACTTCTGGGCACGAAACCCGGAGCCACCGGGATTGTTAGAGGCAACATCTCTGGCGCGGAGGGATTCCCCATGCAGAGTGCAGCTCATGAGCCGCTTTACGACATCGACCCGCGGACCAGCGCCACCATCGAAGTGTTCTACGCCGACCGCACGCTGGAGACATTCGGCAGGTGCGGCGCTGGTTGGTTTTGGTGGTCGCGCCGACATGGATGTTCACCAGATGGCTCGCCTAGTGGGCCGTTCGTTACGAGTTACGCAGCGTATCGGCACGCGATGAATCCGGTGCGGACAAATCTCGATATCGGGCCTTAAGAGTGCACGAACCGTGCATTTCATTTGTGGCTGGCTTTGTCGGACGCAGAACCGTCCATCCACAATCGGTATCCGTAAAACTCCCGAAGGTTTGCCACCGCAACAGTGCTGAAAGCTATCTTCGAAACCGGGCTGGTAAATGTAAAACCTCGTGAAAAACGGTTCGAGGGACACAACGAAGTCCATCGACCGAATCCCGCGCGGGATCTTGCCGCTAAGATCGATCAGACGATCACCGGGTAAGCAGGCCAGTGCTATCACGAGTAACCGCTTTTTCATCGATGCCTCTTGACTGGCACAACCTATCGGCACCTCGGTGCAAACAAAAAGACCGCCCGAAGACGGTCGTTCGATGCATCCGGCTTCAGTGGAGTTTTTCACGGACGCTCTTCGGCTCGTGGATGGGGGAGGGCTACAATGCTGACCGCATGGTTTTTGAGGTGCTGAACGACAAGGCCGAAACGATCGAGTGCGCGGTAAGGAGTGTCACCTTGGCGTTCGCTGCGTGCAGAGAACGCGACATGAGTACAAAAAAGCCGCCAGGAGAATGCATCATCCACCTCCTGACGGCTTTGCCAAGCCTCTCGGCGGCGAGAACCTTGACCCCTCCACACCCGCATTGCGTTTCGGTGGG
>CAWILG010000053.1:0-11820 GCA_963836765.1 uncultured Alphaproteobacteria bacterium | reverse complement strand
AGACTGATCGACATAAGCGCGGCGGGCGCCGGGCTAAACGGCCGGGCACGTGTGGGCCTGATAACAGAGTGCAGACCTGGCCATCAGCCCGGTTAACGATGAGATCAATGGGAATTCGGATCGTTGGGGCGATCTGTTCGAAACACTTGATCGATGCGGTGACTGTGAAGATTCGGGATCTCAAATATGCTGCGCTGCTGGAGGCTGGCATTCCCAAGGACGATATTAAGTTCGTTATGTTGAAAAACTTCTTCCCAAGCGAAAATCATGTCTCAGTCGCAACTTGCGTCGATGGTCAGTGGCTGATCCTTGACGATCGTATGCTCGCGCTGGTGCGCGACACAAATGTCACGCGCGCTCCCGGAATTCGCGCTCGACCATGAACGGGTCAAGCAATTTAGCTGGGCGCGTCAGAGTCGACGAGTTGGCAGCTAATTCATACGCACGGCGGCCGGTTCGGCGGGGTTCTTTTGAATATATAAATCCAGAGAGCCGTCGGCATTATCGCGGCCTCTCAGCGCGTAGGGACCGAGGGCACTCGCAACCAAAAAGCACCCCTTATCGTACAGGGTCGCATTTTTTTCGCGAGGGAATTCGCGATGGCTATGCCGTTCTGCTCCCCGCGCGCCCTAGCGTCGAGCGCGCCGCAGCGCGGCTTCGAATCGCTCCTACTCTTCCAGCGGGAATTTTCAGCCTGCGATCGCTTCTCGAAAGCCTCCGCCTCGGCTTGGAACCGATCGATCCGTCGCCGACGATCGATCAGGCCGTGAACGGCGGCCTCTCGGCCACAATTCGCGCTAGGACGTGGATTACTTGCTTGGCTTAAGCTAAGAAGCAACTTACGCAAATCCTGGCCGAGCAGCAGCGCTTCAAGCCGCTTAACGGGAACCGCCGCGCTAAACAAGAATCCCTACATCTGCGTACAACCCAGTTCCTTCAGGACCTTCGCTGAGCCTCGGTTTCCACGCCCTCAGCGGTGGTGCTCATACTTCGTGCCAATGCCATGGTGACCACGGCCTGCACGATCGGTGACGATCCGCCAGCCTCACAAATGTCATTAATGAAACTCCGGTCGATCTTGATCTTGTCGAATGGGAAGCGCTGGAGGTAGCTGAGTGACGAATAGCCCGTGCCAAAATCGTCAAGCGATATACGCACTCCGAGCTGCCGCAGTTGATGAAGGGTCGCCAGAGTCTGCTCATCGTCACAAATCAATACGGCTTCCGTGATCTCAAGCTCCAGGCGGTGCGCGGATAGCCCAGACCTTGCAAGGGCGGCGGCGACCTTAAGAGCCAGCGTCTTTGAGTTAAATTGAACGGGCGACACATTCACGGCCAGGGTTATATGCTCGGGCCAATTGACGGCGTCCGAACATGCTTTTTCAAGCACCCACTCGCCTAGGCCGGTGATCAAACCGGTCTCCTCAGCCAATGGGATGAATTCGGCCGGCGATACCATTCCGTGCTCTGAGTGATACCAGCGCAGCAGGGCTTCGCAGCCTGTCACGATATTGCTCGCGAGGTCCACGAGCGGCTGATAATGGACTTCGAAGCCCCCCGAGGCTATCGCTTCCCGAAGATCACACTCAAGCGCGCGACGGGCCCGCATCCGTGAAGCCATCTCTGGCGCAAAGAAGCGGAAGGTACGACGTCCGGCGTTCTTGGCATCATACATCGCCAAGTCAGCGTTCTTGAGCAGCTGGTCCAAAGTAGAGCCGTCGTCCGGCGCGATGGCGATGCCGATGCTGGCGTCCGTCGTCACCTGTTGGCCAAAGCAATCTACCGGGCTTCGTATCGCGCACTGAATACGTTCAACGAAGTTCACTAAGTTGGAAGGATCACTGACCTCAGCTTTCACGATCGCGAATTCGTCACCCCCGAGCCGGGCAACGAGATCGTCCGGGCCCACGCTTTCGAGCAGACGCGAAGCGACACCCTTTAGCAATTCATCACCTACGTGATGACCAAGCGAGTCGTTGATGGACTTGAACTCGTCGACGTCGATGTAGAGGATCGAGAATCGATCTTCCAATAAGCGTTTGGAAAGCCTCCGTTCTACGTGCTCACGGAACGAGATTCTGTTAGGCAAACCTGTAAGGGTATCATAGTGCGCCAGGTGAGCAATTCTTTCTTCTGCGCGGACGCGCTCCGTGACGTCCTCATGTGTGGCCAGCCAACCACCGTCCGCCACCGGTTCGCTCTTGATCTGTATCAAGCGCCCATCCGCAGTATTGACCACGATCGTGGTCGAGTAACCAATATTGCGCAGCGTCTCGTCGCAGTAGCGATCAACGTCACCCGGGAATGACCCTGTCTCTTTCCAGTAATTTAACAAATCTCGAAATGAGCAACCAGGTTTGGCCACGTCTTGAGATAGCCCATACATCTCGACATATATTCGGTTACATACGATTAGGCGTTCGACGGAATCAAAAGAGAGCGGGCCCTAACTCATATTGCCAATGGCTGTGTCGAGACGCTGTTTCTCAACGCTCAATTGTTGTCGCGAAGAGCGATGCTGCCGCATCATCTGACGGAAAATAAGATAGAGCATCAGCGCCGTCACCAGCAAAGACAAAACCGCCATACTGATAAAGAACCGAGTTTGTAAACGCCAAGCAGCGAGTGTTGAATCCAAGGTTTCCGTGGCTACGATAACCAGCGGTACGGTGCTCAACATCTGCGATGCGACGAGCCGGTCTCTACCGTCCATTGGGCTGCGCAGCTGTCCAGCAAATTGTGGGGCTTCGAAAACGGCTCTTTGCGCAGTGACCCCTTTTTTGAAGTTTTCGCCGATCATGGCTTCGACATGTGGGTAACGCGCCAACAGAGTGCCGGCTCGGCTGTGCATCGCAATCGTTGCATCGGAACCAAGGGCGACCGAAGCAAAGAAGGTCTCAAGCAATTCCGGTTTAATCGCACGGTTTAACGAGCCAAGGAATTCCCGATGCGGCCCCAAAATCTTTCGAGCAAAGACAATCGATTTCCCAGGAGCGAAACGACTCTGTACGACATCGACGGTCTGCGCGGCGGTCGCATCATTAATTAAGCTTCTGAAGTAGGCCCGGTCCGATATTTTAACGTCAGCAACAGGCCATCTCAGCGAAGAGTTTATGAGCGCGCCCTTTGCGTCAAATAGATTTACACCGGCCAAATCTGCCCACCCGCCAACCTTGGACCTGAGCATTTCATGAACGGCCAGTGTTCCCATTTCGCTCTTGAAAATATCGGGCTGCGAAATCTCCTGAGCCTGCAGTTCAGAAACGATGTCCTTCTGCAGGATAGAGAAGTCGTCCAACTGCTGATCGAAATGCCGGGCGAGCAACAAAACGGCGCTCTCTAGCCCCTGTTTGCCGGTTTCGATCGCGCTTTCCCGGAATTTCGCGATGGTCAAGGCCGTGCCAATGGCGATTGCTACCATGAGCCCGAAACCGCAAAGTATCAGCCATCGTATGGGTGCGTACTCAACGGGATCAAACGCAAAAAGCGTCCGAAATTGTTTACCAACGGCTGCCGTCGATGATGCTTTCATTTGTCCCCCCAGCCATCCATACGCGGGAGGAGACAAAATGCCGTTGATATTTGTAGTTAATTAATTGGCAGCCTTTTTGGTCCCGCGGCGAGACGACCTACGATCGCTGGCATTACGTGCCGGTGCAGGCTCGCAAGTCCGGCGCCTTGCGCGCAACGGAACTCCCTTCAAGGACTGGGTACTGCCGGCAGCGATTGAACATGTGGTTTTGCCGGCGGTCGCAATTATTTGGGTCTGCCCCTGATTTCCCCGCCTGAGCGGCATTGCCGTTTTCGGCGATCTGAATTGTCCTTTTCAGGAATCCTTAAGGGCTTTAGTCAAATTTCCCCTATGAGGCTGTAATGGCAGCGATAGTGGATCTCCTCGTGCTCCGATGGGCAATTTAATGACGCTCGGTACACCCGAGTCGTAACGACTATGGTTTCACAAATCGTGACATCTTTCGGCTAAGCCGCTGCGGCGGGGTAAGCGAATCGAACCGATCATGCGCATTCACGTCATTGGCGATACCGTTGGCAAGCTGTCGATGCTGCGCGCGACCTTGCCGTCGCAATACCGCGTAAGCTCTGAGCTTTTGAGTGGTGCAAGCCTCCAGCACTGTGACATCGACGCCCTTGTCGTGGCGGCAGATTTGCGAACCTGGAGAACATTTCTGCCCTCAAGCAACTTTCGGCAAAACTGAGCAAGATACGCCGGCGGCTGTTTCTTATCGAGCAGAATACACGTGTGTCGATTGCGCAGGCTTACGCGCTCGGCGCAACGCAGGTGCTTCCCAACACTGTGGGTGCGCGCTTGGTGGCGGAACTAATCGATTCAAGATTGTCACCAATCGAGGCCGGTGAAAACAAGCTCCGTGGGCGGGCGGGAGCCGCTGAGGGAGCTGCCAGCATCGCATCGATGTTCCGGGCGGTGTTGAGCGGTGCGCCGGTCGATGTCGAAGGAGCGAGGGACGCGGGGAGAAAAATTGCCGACACCATCGCAGAGCACGGCCTGTCGGACTGGCTCGCATCGGTACGGCGCCACCGTGAGGGGACTACCAGCATTGTCTCCTGGTGACCGGCGTTGCGGTAGATTTCGGCTTGAGTCTCGGTTTGAGCCAGGCCGACATGGAACGGCTGCATACGGCGGCGATGTTTCACGACATCGGGAAGGCAGCTATTCCGATTTCGATCCTCGACAAACCAGGGCGGCTGGACGCAGAGGAACGCACCTGATCGAAACGCACCCCGTCGCCGGTTATGAAGCTCTGAAAGGCAACGCGGCATCTCGCGGGAAGTGCTCGATGCGGTGCGTCACCACCACGAATACCTCGACGGCAGCGGCTATCCCGACGCGCTGTCTGGACACAGCATCTCAGATCCCGTTCGTCTTCTGACGATCTGCGACATCTTTGCCGCACTGATCGAACATCGTCCCTACCGTTCCACAATGTCGCGCGAAGATGCATACGACATCGTCAGGAGGATGGATGGCAAGTTGGAGAAGCCGCTGGTTGCAGCATTCAAGGATGTGGCTCTGACGAGATAAGGGGTGTGCAGCCGACACGACGGACTGGGTTATGGCCTCTTTCATTCGGCTGGCGATCCAGCAGCGCGGCTCTCTCGTGCCGTTCCGCGCGCGCGTTACTCCCGACGGATCTGCACGTAACCCATTACGATCTCTGCCTCGTCCACGAGGCTCTCCGGGGGCGTCGCCATTGGCGTGGCGGATCGGGTCTGGATCATTGATGCGAGCCTAGAAATGTATTGGTCTGAGGGCGTTGATAGCTTGCATCTCCGCGACGCGCGTCCCGAAACCAATCCGACTGTCCTAATTCGTCAGAACGAGTGCCTAATGGGACAGCACCCGCCAGTGCCGTCTGTATTGACCGCCCGGTCCGATTTCCGCTGTCCTGATGGCGCGACGGTTGGTTAATGGAGCCTTTCTCTGCAGGACTGTGGAGAAATTCATCGATTACTTAGAGTCCCGGCGTATTTTTGACCCTAAGGTCGAAACCAGGTCTGCGACGGCGTTACCAAGGCGCGTCAAATCGCGTCGTGTTTCTGTCGGGCAATGACGGGGACGCGAACAGAGGAGGCGAAACGAGATCGTCGGCACGACGAACAAATCCATCGCCGCGATGCCGTGGGCATGGTTATGAAGAAGCGTCCAGCCTTGCGACGGTGGCCCCGTCTCTCCACCATATACTTGCACCATATACTTGGCCAGCTCGTCTGGCCGATATCGATGCCGAGCTTAGACGTCGTCCGTCGGGACGAAGTCCTGCTTGCCGAAGCGGCCTTTAGCGTTGAAGCCCGAGGTCATTGGCTTCGACAGATAGACAGTGACGCCGGCTTGCTCACAGGCAACAATTCCTAGCCGCTATAATACCCGCGATCGGCAACGACCTCGATGGCCTCGGAGCCAATCGCTGCGCGCGCCTGCTCGGACATGCGGGATAGCTGACTCCGGTCAGATTCAACGTTGGTCACCTCATGGATAACTATGAGATGATGCCTGGTGTCGACGGCGCCTTGAACATCATATCCAACCACGCCGCTACCTCGGCCACTTGTGGCCATCGAGCGCGAGCAAGCCTAAATCGTAACCAGAGCCAAAATGCAATTTTTGATGTTATTGATGATCCGTCGGAAAATAAATCGAGGGATCGATCCACGACGCACCATGTGATGGCCAGCAGAATTGGAATAAAGCGTTAGGCAATTATCTCGAATTTGAGCGATGCTGTTCCTGAATGCGACAGTTGGAGCAGACGAAGTGGGAACAGAGGGGGCGCATCATCAACGAAAAGTTTCGAAAAGCCCTTTATCCATGGGCATAATCGACGATTTACTGTATTAAATTCATGATCTCTTTATTATCTTATTTAGGCTGATCTTCAAATCGACGCTTTATGTTGTGGCTATCTGGCGGGACAAAAGTTTCGTCGAATAAGTCGATAAAAAACGACAACAGGGGAAGTGTCATGATCAAAGCCCTTGCAACGGCGGTGGAACCCGCTGATCGCTCTGCCGACCAAGGTCCGGTGCAGCCGCTCTATCTCGAAGCGTTGACTTTGGTGGAGCGGCTGCATCGGCGCCTGCTCGACGTCATCAAGGATGAATTCGATCGCCGCGGCCGGGCCGATATCAATTCGGTGCAGGCGCTGTTGCTCTACAACATCGGCGACAAGGAATTGACCGCAGGCGAACTGCGCACACGCGGCTATTACCTCGGCTCCAACGTCTCCTACAACATCAAGAAGCTCGTCGAGCTCGGCTTCCTCGATCATCAGCGCTCGCGCGTCGATCGCCGCTCGGTACGCATCCGCCTGACCGCACAGGGCCAGGAAATCCGCAGGATCGTCGACGCGCTCTATCAGAAGCACGTCAAGACCATGGAGCAGGTCCGCGGCATCTCGAACGAAGAGTTCGCGACACTGAACAAGTCGCTGCACCGGCTCGAGCGGTTCTGGACCGACCAAATTCTATACCGTCTCTGAAACATTTCTAGCAAGGAAGCGTTGAGCCCTGATGGGCCCCTCGCGGGCAGCAATTCAATGAGCCGGATTATCGGGTTACCTCACCAGATGGCCCGGGTGAACATTGGCGTTTGCTGGACTCTGGAGAGTTTCTGAGAACTGTGCCTGTCGTAATTCAAATCCGAGCATATTGGTGGTGCAGCCCGCCCGGACGCGCCAAAGAATGGTCCCGGCCGGTTTGACGGCGTGCACGACCGGCGTATCCTTCTCCAAAGATAACTACCTAATTTAGCGTTCATCAAACTCGCATCCATTCGGATTTTGTTACGCGCCTATGGTCCACGCCATAGTTTCGGCGCTGATATTGACAAGCAGCACGGACCCGTCGTGCGTTAGATCAGCAATCGAAGCAAGCGCGTTAACCAAACGCCTTAACAAGGCGTAAACAAACCGCCTCTATTTTTTTTAGAAAAGGAGGTGAGTATCGTGACAACGGTCGGCACCACATACCCAGCGCAAATTCTCGTGGCCCTAGCAGAGATACGGCTCGTTGCTGATCAAACGGCAAATGCCGAACCGGTAACAATCAAAGCCGACGAGCAGGCGGTGACTGACGCTCAAGGAATAGCAAAGTCGAAATCGCTGATTGATATCGTCACGTAACGGCGTCTAACGTCGTTAGCAGTTGGCCATCAGCTGCGACACAATCACCCGGAACCTAAAAGAAACCGGGTTGTTCATTAGCCATGGATAGGCGCGAACGCCTCTTTTTGATCGTGATCTTCTCCTTCTGTCTGCTCCTCGGTGTGCTAGAGGCGCTCTACTACTTTGTCCGATACGCCTAAACTAACAACGCTAGACAAACTAGACCGACCCGTCGGAGCCACGGGCCACCTGAGCTGATATCTCCCCATCCAACCAGTCTTGCTCCCCCGCTAACACAAGCCAAGCGGCCTCCATATACTTGGCCACGTTCGTCTGGCCGATATCGATGCCGAGCTTAAGATCAACTCTCCGCGGATCCGCGACGCTCCTCACAACGGGTTGGCGATGCTCATCTCGCGGATAAGCTTGCGTATCTCTGTCGATGAGTTTGGCCGGCCACCACGGCGTCGCGACCTCCAGCGCCAGCACGACCTGAACTGGGCGCGGTGCCACTTTACAACGGTATCTGGCTTTAAAACCGCCAGAGCGCTTAGGACTGTTGGCGCCAATCGATACAGCTCGGCAAAGATCAAGCGGTGCATGGCGCTGAACGTCTGCTTCTTCCGACGAATGCCGCCTCAGCATGTTCATCTTGATGCCGAAGGAGCAAGATCTCGCCTGCCAACGAGGCCCCGCGATCGGAACAATAATACCAGCGCCGATCAGATCAGGCTGCAAGTTCTCTCATAAGATAGAAACATTGCGTGATACGGCTTCACTTGCCAATCGAATTAGTTTCCGACAGGGACAGGATGAACATTCTGCTCGCGCGGGTTTATCACATTTCGATGTCGGGCCTTAAGAGCGCATGAACTGTCCATTTCATTTGTGGTTGGCTTTGTGTGACGCAGAAGCGTCCGTCCACGATCGGTATCCGTAAGACCCCCGAAGGTTTGCCACCGCAGCAGTGCTGAAGGCTATCGGGGAAGCCGGGCTGGTAAATGTAAAACTGCGTGTAAAACGGTTCGAGTGACACAACGAAGTCCATCGACCGCATCCCGCGCGGAATCTTGCCGCTAAGATCGATCAGGCGATCGCCTGGCTGGCAGGCTAGTGCTGCGACAAGTAACAGCTTCTCCATCATCGCCTCGGAAATTTCACCAAATCTATAAGAGTTCTGCGCAAACGAAAAGGCCGCTCGAAGGCGGTTCTCGATTCAAACCGGTTGGTCGTGGATCAGACGGTGAGCAAGCTGTCTTCGATTTCCGCCGATACGCAAAAAAGCCAATGCCTGCGTCATCATTGCCTATGTGCTGGCTCGGAGATCGATGCTGGACAAACCGCTGTTTTCAAAGGGAGTGGCCGGGGCGCGTGTCCTGTCAGTGCGCCTCCGGCCGATTACACTTGTGTTACTGATCGGCGGCTTGCTTACCGAGGTCTTTGTCGTGGTCTTTGTCTTGGTCGACACATTCGAAACTGGATGCGAGGGTCGTGCTGAACATTCCCTTATATTTCGAAATCTTCGGGAACGTGCAGAGCGGCCGCTGGAAGGCGATGCCCTGCGCTGGAACATCGTTCGCGTATTTCGTCGCGATGATCTTATCAGGCGCAACTCGATGCTCCACCCATCGGTCGAGGGCTGAGAGTATATCGTCCGCGGGGTCAGAGGGGCTCGGGCCGTTTAACCCGGATATTTGCCCAAAGGCATTTGGACCCGGTCCGCCGGCGCAGTGAGCCATTCCCGGAACCATGAAGAGACGATAAAACTCCTGGGTTTCTTCCTTGCCACCCATCACGTCAGTCACGGCCCTATAATAATTGATGTCGTTCCGCGGCGAGATGGCGCTGTCACTCCAGCCGACATATTGGATCAACTTGCCTCCTCGCAATTTGAAGGCACCAAGATTGGGGTCGACGGAATTCAAGATCGCGCCGGTCCGAACATCCGCCTGATGGGCGTTTTCAGCAACGCTAAATGAGTTCGGGGTCCACCCGGAGTTCGGAAACACAATGTACTTGAAGTAGTTGCTCGCGAACAATTCCTGCAATCCAAAGGCTGGGTCGCCGCTACCCGTGATCCAGGCCGGCCAGTCAGCGGGATTGCTCGCCTCGCCGCCCGGACCATAGCCCGGGAAGATGCCAGGCGGCCCGGATGAGATCTTCTCGATTGCTTCCGCCTTGTCTTTCGTCAACGACAGCTTGTCCGGGTTGAAGCGGCAGGCCAGCGGATTGTTGAGGAATTGATCCGTGCTTATCCCGCCGTCATGCCCGGCGCACTGTGCCAATACGCCATTGCTGAGGACGTTAAGGTCGGCTTGCGAAAGATCCCCGCTGGAGGTAGCGGTGAGGGCCAGCTGGTCCCAGACGAATCCGGCCATCAGGTGGGTCCAAAAATTTGCCGGAGACCCAGCCACGATCCCATCAAAGTCCTGCGGGAAGCGTTGCGCTTCCATCAAGGCTTCGCGACCGCCATCCGAACAGCCCATGAAATAGGAGCGACGAGGACCAATCTTCTGGAACGCAAGAATGAGGTCCTTGGCAACATCGGTTGTCTCCTTGAGCGATCGATATCCGAAATCGACCACCTTCTCGGGATGGCCTGCGGCCCAGCTCGCATCGATGCCGCTGGCCTCATGGCCGTCGTCGGTCGCCGCGACTACATACCCTCTGCGAAGCGGCTCGGCCATTCCGCTATATGAAATGGAGCCACAGAAGCCACCACAGCCTGCCTGAAGGTATTTTAAATTCCAACCCGACGGCATCCAAACCTCGAATTGGATGTGGGAGTCACTGGTCGGCGTCGTGAACCCCGCCACCCGGCAGAATTGCGGCAATCCCGTTATTGATTGGGGCGGAACGGTTGGTGTGACAAACGTCCCCGCCGGAACCGTTTGAGCCGTTGTTATGGTTGTATTCGGCCGATGGAAACTGCTGGCCAAGCTCGAGCAATTGTCCGCACTTGCAGGTGTTGCCGCGGCGACCGCTGTGGCGGCGAGCATGGCGGTGGCAGCATTCTTCAAGACCTTTCTTGAGAGTCTAAGTTTGTCGTCAAAGGTAGTCATTGTTTTACCTCCCTAGTTTGCGTCAATAACCACGGTCATGTGGACTCCGGGCACGTCAGTGCTGCTGACCGATCTTTTTGGTATTGAGACCTTGAGAGAGACCTTCAAACTTATTGTTGGAAAATACTTTAGTATGACGAAACGCCATTGAGAACCACAATCTGCTCAACAATGTGCAGTTGAATTTTCCGACTGGACCGCGAGCAGCACCACGGAAGGTAGGGGCCGATATCGTGTTGCCGTTAGTTTAGGTCCGTATGGCGGGACGCCGCGTGCGGCCGGCGGTCGAAAACGGAAGTCGCGACCTTGGCGGTGGGATGTCTGCTTCTCTAATCGGCCCTTCGCGGCCAAGCACTTTCAGACTATCCACCAATGCGGTGTCGATGTCGCTCGCGGGCTCGTGCTTCTCTTCGGAATCGGCACCTAACTAGGCCCTTCCATTATGGGATCCGAGGACGAGGCGGAAAAATCTTTACCGCGACCTGGCCGTCAGTGCGACGGCAGGTCCAAGCAGACATACGAACTCACTTTCATCCATCGTCCCGCAAGGGACATCTTTCCACCTGTGTGTACCGAAAACCTTATCCGAGTTGATGACGTGATGGAATCGCCTAAGCTGGCGGAATGATCGGGCTGCTCTGTTTCGTCTGGCCGTCCTGGCCTCGCCCTTCAAGTCGAAGTTGCGGCTTGAAGCTGAGAACGCGGTGCTTCGACATCAGTTGATTGTCTTGAGGCGTAGGCTGCATGGTCGCCTCCGGCTCACGAACCATGATCGCTGGTTCTTTATCCAGCTGTATCGCTGGTTTCCGTCAATCCTGCAGGTTCTCACTCCGGCCCGAGACGCTCGTGGGTTGGCATCGGGCCGGCTTTCGCTGCTACTGGCGTTGGAAGTCGCGCCCACAGGGAGGGCGACCGCAGATCGACACCGAGCTGCGCGGATTGATCCGGCGGATGAGCATGGAGAATCCGCTTTGGGAAGCGCCACGCATCCACGGCGAACTGCTCAACCTCGGGTTTGAGATCGCGCAGTTGAGCGTCGCCAAGTACATGGTCACGCGGCGGGGACCGCCCAGCCAGGGATGGCGAACCTTCTTGCGTAACCACGCGCCGGACATTGCCGCC
>CAWILG010000052.1:0-81504 GCA_963836765.1 uncultured Alphaproteobacteria bacterium | reverse complement strand
TGGCGTCAACGTAGGCTCGTTCACGGATCGCGCGAATGTCCTCTATTCGGCAGACAGTCTTCGCGCCGCGGTCGAATGGACTCGGTATTGCGGCTGGCTTCGCTCGACAGCCGCGTGAAGTAGCGCTTCAGGCGGGGCACGGCGAAGTCGACGAAGGCGCGCACTTTGGGCACCGAGAAGCGCCCGTGCGGGGCCATCAGATGCGCCGGCAGCGGCGGGTGCTCGTCCTTGCCCAGCAGGATCTGCAGCCATCCGTCCCGGATCTCGTCACCGATGTGATAGGAAAACAGCCGCGTCACGCCGTGTCCTTCCGCGGCCGAGGCGACCGCGGCGCGAACGGTGTTGATGACCAGCCGCGGCGCGAACTGGCACGGTGCGTGGAATGGACGAGCCCTCCAGCGGCGGAAAGCTCCAGGAGTCCAGGCCGAAATGGGTCATCGCGATGATCTGGTGCTGGGCCAGATCGGCCGGCTCGTCGATCGGCGGGATGCCGCGCCAGATAGCGGGGCGAGGCGGCGACGACGCGGCGGACCTCGCCGACCTTCATCGCCACGAGCGTCGAATCCGCCAGATGCGCGATGCGGAGCGCGACGTCGATGCCCTCTTCGATCAGGTTGACCGGCCGGTCGAGCAGATAGAGGCGCACCGAGACCGTCGGCGTTCGTTCATGAAGGCGTCGAGCACCGGCCGCAAGATGTCCTCGCCGGCCATGACCGGCGCGGTCAGCGTCAGCGTGCCGCGCGGCGCCGAGCGTTCGCCGGCCGCAACGATGTCGGCCTCCTCGAGGTCGGTCAGCACGCGGCGGCAGGCGGCGGCATAGCGTTCGCCGGCTTCGCTCAGCTTGAGCTAGCGGGTGGTGCGGTGAAGCAGCTCGGCGCCGACATGCTTCTCCAAGGAAGGCGATGGCGCGGCTGACCGCCGCCGGCGATCGGCCAAGGCGCCGGCCGGCGCCGGCGAGGCTGCCCTCGTCCACGGCCGACACAACACCTTCATCGCGTCGATGCGGTCCATCTGCTGTTCCGGTCAGAGGACAGGGCCTGCCATCAGCAGGCGTCAGGCGATCATGCCTTGCCGGTCAGCTTTTGCAATCGCGGGGTCGTGCGGGCGGCTGGGGAGATTACTCCCCGCCCAATCAGGTTGCGGTGAGCGGCTTTTCGCCGTGGCGCTGCGACAGCGTAAAAATCTCGACGCCGGTTGCGGTCACGCCGACCGAGTGCTCGAACTGCGCCGACAGCGAGCGGTCGCGGGTCACCGCGGTCCAGCCATCGGACAGGATTTTGACATGCGGCTTGCCGAGGTTGATCATCGGCTCGATGGTGAAGAACATGCCGGGCTTCAGCGCCACGCCCTCGCCGGGCCGACCGATATGGATGATGTTCGGCTCGTCGTGGAACATGCGGCCCAAGCCATGGCCGCAGAAATCGCGCACCACGCTCATGCCCTGCGGCTCGAGAAAACTCTGGATGGCGTGACCGATATCGCCGGTGGTGGCGCCGGGCTTGACCGCGGCAATGCCGCGCATCATGGCCTCATAAGTGACCTCGATCAGCCGCTCGGCTTTCCGCGCGATCGGGCCGACCGCATACATCCGGCTGGAATTGCCGTACCAGCCGTCGACGATGAAGGTGACGTCGATATTGACGATGTCGCCTTCCTTCAACGCGCGGTCGCCGGGCATGCCGTGGCAGACCACGTGATTGATCGAGGTGCAGGTCGAATAGCGATAGCCGCGATACATCAGCGTCGCCGGATAGGCGCCGTGGCTGAAGGCGAAGTCGCGCACGAAATCGTCGATCCGGGAGGTCGGGATGCCCGCCTTGACCACATCGGTGAGCTCATCGAGGCACTTCGCGACCAGCGCGCCCGCCTTGCGCATGCCGGCAAAGGCGCTCGGTCCATGCAGCTTGATCTGGCCGGTCTTTCGCAAGGAGGTATCTGTTGCTTCGATATAGCTCATGGGCGGGTCAATTTTCGGCGGGAATGGGCGGCGGATAGCCTGATTTGCTGCCTAATTTAATGATCGGAGCGGCCAGTGCAAGCCAAGGTTGGCCTCGTCAGGTTGGAACTTCGACCATGGTCTCGACCGGCAGTGCGCCGCCCCGGACGCGGATTTCGCGCACCGGGTAGGGCACCCTTATGCCCTCGCGCTTGAAGGCGTCCCACAGCGCCAGCATGACGTCGCTCTTGACGTTGTCCATGCCGTCGGGGTCGGCGATCCAGAAGGTGAGGGAGAATTTCATCCCGTGCTCGGCGAACTCGGTCAGGATGCAGTTCGGCGGCCGGCTCTTGATGGCGCGCGGTGCGGCCGCGGCGATATCGATGGCGAGCTTGCAGACCAGCCGCGGATCGGCGTCGTAATTGGTGCCGAAGGCGACCTTCACCAGCGTGTTCTTGTCGGTATAGGTCCAGTTCACGACCTTCTGTGTCACCAGATCCTCGTTCGGGATCAGGAACTCGCGGCCGTCGCCGGCGGCGACCGAGATATAGCGCGTCTTCATCGCGCTGATCCGCCCGGAGCTGTCGCCGATGGTGACGAGATCGCCGGGTTTTACGGACTTGTCGACCAGAAGAATCAGCCCGCTGATGAAATTGGCGACGATCTTCTGCAAACCGAGACCGATGCCGACGCCGGCAGCACCTGTGAACACCGCCAGCGCCGACAGGTTGATGCCAACCGCGCCGAGCGCGATCGCGACCGCGACCACCATCAATCCCATCCGGACCATCTTGACCAGCAGCACCTGGATCGATGGCGTGAGATCGCTGGAGCGGTTGATCTGGCTTTCAGCGAAATTGCTGGCGATGTTGGTCAGCCACAGCGCCAGGATCAACAACGCGCCGGCCTTGATCAACAGCAGCGGCGTCAGCCGCAACCCGCCGAGCACGACCGCAACCTGGTCCGAGTCCAGCGCATCCAGCGCAAATCCGAGCTGATCGACAATGCTCAGCGCCGCGACCACCCACGCCAGCACCGACACCAGCCGGACGATGAAGGCGTTGCGGATCACCGAGGTCACCAGCCGGATCAGCAGCCAGGCCAGCGCCAGCTTGGCGGCCACCATCAACATGTAGCTGCGGCTCGGCCAGGTCGAATGGTACATGATGACCCGCGCCGCGATCACGAATATCGCGAAAGCCGCGGTGGAGGCGCTGGACACCATCACGCGGGCAAAGTGCCGCAGCGGCAGCGGCCAGCGCATCGCGAGCTTGGTCATGTCGACGCGCGAGCGGATGGCGGTGTCCACCACATAGGCAACACCGACCGCGGCCATCATCAGGCCGAACTGCAGATAGAACCAGGGCGAGGTGACCTCCGCGCCGATCGAACGCGCCGCGGAGTGCAGAAATTCGACGATGTCCTTCAGCTCAAAATCCATAGGCAATTCTCGTTTCGAGGCCGGTTCGCCCGCGGTGAGGGTAGATTTGCGATGCCGGCTCGCAAAGTTGATTCGAATACCCGGCAGATTCCCATAATCGGGCTGCGGACGCCATTGATACGGCCTGCCCGGCAGGCGAGTTAGGCCGATAAATCGGGCACATTGCCGCTATCTCCAGAAATGGGTTGGCGTCCAACTGTGGCGACGATAAGGATGCAATTGCAAGTATTTGCTCTGTTTAAAGAAGGCACATGGCTTCTCTCGACGCGGTCAGCATAGCCATTTTGCTCGGTGCGGTTCTGGTGATGGCCGGAATCCTCTCCAGCCTGCTTGCGCTGCGCTTCGGTGCGCCGTTGCTGCTGGTATTTTTGCTGATCGGCATGCTGGCGGGCGATTCCGGCCCCGGCCAGCTGCAGTTCGACGATGTCCGCACCACCTATCTGGTCGGATCGGTGGCGCTGGCGCTGATCCTGTTCGACGGTGGCTTGAAGACGCGCTTCCAGAGCATCCGCACCGTGCTGGCGCCGTCGATGGTGCTGGCCACGGCCGGCGTGCTCCTGACCGCGCTGATCACCGCGCCGGTCGCCAAATACGCGCTCGACCTGAACTGGGCCGAGGCGTTTTTAGTGGGCGCGGTGGTGGCGTCCACCGACGCCGCGGCGGTGTTTCTGCTGGTGCACACGCAAGGGCTACGCCTGCGCCCGCGCGTCGGCGCGACGCTGGAGGCGGAATCCGGCACCAACGATCCCTTTGCGATCTTCCTCACGCTGATGCTGGTCGAATTCATCTCGCGCGGCGAAGGTTCGCTGTCGCATATCGCGATGGAATTGGGCCGCGAGGCGGTGCTCGGCGCCATCTTCGGCGTGATCGGCGGCCGCCTCGTGGTGCTGGCGCTCAACCGCATGGCGCTGCCGCAGGGCCTGCATGCGCCGTTCGTGACAACGGCGGCACTGGTGATTTTCGGCGGCGCCCAGATGGCGCACGGATCGGGATTTCTCGCGGTCTATCTCGCCGGCATCTTCGTCGGCAACCGGCCGACCCGCGCGCATAATTCGGTGGTGACGTTCCTCGACGCCGCGACCTGGCTGGCGCAGATCGTGATGTTCGTGCTGCTCGGGCTTCTGGTCTCGCCGCATCGCCTGCTCGGCAGCATCGGTCCGGCCGTCATCGTCGCGTTCGTGCTGATGCTGGTGGCGCGGCCGGTCGCGGTGTTTCTGTGTCTGCTGCCATTCAAGTTCAACTGGCGCGAAAAGGTTTTCATCGCCTGGACTGGCCTGCGCGGTGCGGTCGCGATCTTCCTCGCCTCGATCCCGATGCTGGTCGGCCTGTCGAAAGCCTATCTCTATTTCGACGTCGCCTTCGTCGTCGTCTTCATCTCGCTGCTGCTGCAGGGCTGGACCCTGGCGCCGGCCGCACGGCGCCTGCATGTGGCGCTGCCGCGCGCCGAACGCGGCCCGCGCCGCGTTGAGCTCGATCTGCCCGGCCAGCTCGAGCAGCAACTGGTCGGCTATCCCGTGCGCGCGAAAAGCCTGTATTTCCGCCGCGGGCTGATCCCGTCCTGGTCGAAACCGACGCTGGTGATCCGCGAGCAGCACATCCTCACCCCGACCGAAGCCGATCCGGTCGCGCCCGGCGATTACCTCTATTTGCTGGCGCCGCCGGAAAAAGCCGAGGCGCTGGATCGCTTCTTCGTCGACATGACGCCAAGCACAGCGCCCGATCCACATCTGCTCGGCGACTTCGTCGTCTCCGGCGAACACACGCTCGGCGAACTCGCCGAGATCTACGGCGTCGCGGTGGACGAAGAGCAGTCAAAACTGACGCTGTCGGATTATTTCGACATCCACCTCGACCACGCGCCCAAGGAAGGCGCCGAACTCGCGCTCGACAGCATCGTGCTGGTCGCACGCAGCCTCGGCGGCGGAAGGGTCAATGTCGTCGGCCTCCGCTTGCCGGAAGACGAGGAAGCGGCCGCGCCGCTGACGCGCATGCAGAAGTTCAAGCGCAAGCTGGCGGAGATCTGGTCGTCGGTGGCAGGGGTCTAAAGTCCTGTCAGATTAAATCGAGCCTGTTTCCACGACGAAGGTGCGCTCCCTCTCCCGCTTGCGGGGGAGGGCTGGGGTGGGGGCGCCTCCGCGAGTCACACCGCCCGTGTGGAGAGAATTCCCCCACCCGCTGCGCTCTTCGAGCGCAGCGACCTCCCCCGCAAGCGGGAGAGGTGAAGCAGGTCCGACAGCGCCATGTTGAGCACGCAATGGATGGAAGCATGATCATACTTAGCAACAAACAGCTCTACGCGGCCGTCAAGGAAACAGCGGTCGGATTGGTAGAGTTGGGCATGAAAGAGCACGCAGATAGGTTGCGGGAGGCTCTGGCTGCCAGCTCATCGCCGGGCGAGATCCTGGGGGAGATTAGGTTGGCTTTGCAACGCATCGAACTTATACCACATCTCATTGATCAGAACTGGTGAGCCCACTGGCGTAATCCGATGGACATGATTTTCCAAGGACGATCGACAAGCGTATTCCAGGCGTAGCAACAGTGATCGACGATATCATCGTAGGATTTGAAGACGCGGTTCGAGAGCCAGTTGTCGCGCATGTACTGCCAGATATTTTCGACCGGATTGAGTTCAGGGCATTTCGGCGGCAGCGGAATAATGGTGATGTTGGCGGGAATGAACAATCCTGCTGACAGATGCCATCCGGCTTGATCGACGAGAAGGACGGCGTGGGCTCCTGGTGCGACCGCCTTGGCGATTTCCGCGAGGTGCAGGTTCATCGCTTCGGTATTGCAGAAGGGCAGAACCAGAGCCGCGCCCTTGCCGTGTTTCGGGCAGATGGCACCGAAGATATAGGTCGATGCGGTTCGCTGATCTCGCGGAGCACTCGGGCGAGTGCCGCGCCTGGCCCACCTGCGGGTGATCTTGTTCTTCTGGCCGATACGAGCCTCGTCCTTACATGAGGGTTCTGCTGTCAACGGGTCTGTGGCATTCGCTTCTCCGATCTTGATTGATGGTACTTCGGCACGTCGTTGGGTCCGGGGCCATCGAGTCTCGCAGCTACGGCTGCGTCACCTTACATGCGGTCGGGCCCGGAGCACGGTCCCGCACCATAATGCCTCATGCACGAGGCGTAGCCCCGGCGAGACGCGACCCACCTGAAACGCGGCGGCGTTGTGCCACCAAAGAAGAAGACGGTCGCGTTCCCCGTATCGCCGCCGGCGAATGCTGCCGGTGGCAATTCCTGTCTGTCATGCGGCGACGGTTATCTCCGCCCGGATCTCGGCGCCAGCCGGTATTACCCCGGTCTCTGCGTAGCGCCAGAGCGCGATCAACAGCTTGCGCGCCATAGCCACAATGGCGATCCGTCGTGTGCGCCCGGCCAGCGTGCCGACGCGCTCGCGGAACCACTCCGCCAGCTCGCTGCCAGGCTGGTAGCGAAGCCAGAGCCATGCGAGCTGGATCATAGTTGTCCTTGCCCGCGGGTTTCCCGCCCGGCTGATGCGCCGATCGCGATCCATACCGCCGCTCTGGTAGGGCATTGGTGTGATGCCGACGTAGCTCGCGATCTGCCGGCGGTTGTCGAATGAACGATAGAATACCTCACGCGTGAGCACGGCGGCGAAGTTCTCGCCAATACCCCGGATGCGAGAGAGAGCGGCTATCTTGTGGTAGGCCTGATCCTGCGGCTTGGTTTTTGCGGCCTGATCGCGCTCGGCCTCGACCTCCCGGATCAACTCCAAGGTCATGACGAGCCGTCGACGCAAGCGATCCAATTCGGCCCGAAGATGGCGCGGTATCTCGCGTCCATCACCGGTGCGTAGAACAGCAAGATCTCGCTCCCATGAACGAAGAGAGGGTCGTTTCCGAATGCCCTGGGTGAACAGCAGAGCTTCAATACGGTTTTGGATGCGCAGCCTCTCCTGCACCAGCTTCTCGCGCTCGCGGTGCGTGCGCTTGGCATCCTCCTCTTCCGGTGTTGGCACACGTACCATGCTGCAGGCTTGATGATCACCCCGGAGATAGGCCGCAAGCACGCGCAGCATGCCCTCCGCATCGAGCCGGTCCGTCTTGGCCCGTCGGGCTCGGCGGTTGACGAGAATGCTGGTGGGTTCAAGAACATGGCAAACGACACCATGTGCCGTCAGCAAACGGTGCAGCCAGAAGCCGTCACGTCCCGCCTCAAAGCAGCAGACAACGCCTATCGTCGCGTCGAGCCCGCGAGCAGCACGGGCCTGCAGAGACGAAATCCGAGCCAACAAGGCGGCCGTGTCGCCACCATCGATCCGATGCAGATGTGGCTTCTCCAACCCTGGCACGCGGGCGGCGACGAGCCATGTTGATGCACTGAGTTCGATAGCAAGGAGGATAGTAGGATTAATGGTGTCAATTGTTTGCATAGTGGTAGCTCCTTTGCTTTGATTCGGGGCCGCCAAAGTATCGGCTCAGCCCGTCCTCATAGCATCTGGAACCAAATTTCTATCTTGCTGACGTCGATTGCCTTTTCGCGCGCGACTTCATCCAGGCGCGCTGGGAAGTTTTTTTAAAATCCTCAACGGCTCCCTCGGCTTGCGCATGATGGCGGGGTCGTGCCGAGAGCTTGCGGTAGCCCATCGCGCGAAGCTCCCGGCTCAGCGTCTGTTTGGCAACCGTGATGCGGAACTCCTCGTAGATCCATTGCGCAAGATCAATCAGCCGCCAGCGCACTACACCGTGGATCGCCGGGATCGGGCCGCTCTCGATCATCCGCACGATCGCCTGACGTTGCACATCATTGAGCCTCGAGGGTTGACCTGGCGATTTGCCATCCAGCAGGCCGGCAGCACCCCGCGCATTAAACCGTATCACCCAGTCCCGGATGATCTGCAGCGTCACGCCGCCAATCTTCGCCGCCTCGGTGCGGCTCGCCCCATCGTAAATGGCCGCCAGCGCCAAAAGCCGGCGAGCCTGCGGGCCATCCTTCGTCTTCCTCGCAAGACCCCTCAGCTGCGATGCCTTGTAGTCCCCGCACAACGCCACTGGAATCGTCATGACGAACCTCCACCGTTCGCCACCAGTGAATCACAGCAAAATCGATTTGGAAATCGTCAACAAGTCATAATTGCCGAGACTTGGTATAACCCATGTCCATGTCGAGCACGAACGCAAGTCATCTCGTAACCTCCCATCACCGCAAGGAGGGCGGGCCGATCTGGCTGTCCGCCGCAGCAGGTCTGTGCGCATCGCTGGTCGGGCTTGGGCTCGCGCGCTTTGCTTACACGCCCCTGATCCCGGCATTGATCGCCGCAAAATGGTTCAGCCCGGCGGCTGCGGTTTATCTCGGGGCAGCCAATCTGGCCGGCTATCTCGGCGGCGCGCTGATCGCGCGAACTCGGCACCCGGTTCGGCGCGGTTCGGTCGTTGCGCGGAATGATGGTTCTGGCCTCACTGTGCTGCTTCGCTTGCTCGGTGCCGTTCTCGTTCATCTGGTTCTTTGGCTGGCGATTCCTCGCCGGGGTGACGGGCGGCGTGATCATGGTTTTGGCGGCCTCGACCATCCTGCCGCATGTCACACCGGGCAAGCGCGGCCTCGTCGGCGGCGTGATCTTTGCCGGTGTCGGCCTCGGCGTTGCCGCATCCGGTACGCTGGTTCCGCTGCTGCTGCAGCAAGGCCTCAAGCAGAGCTGGTACGGTCTCGGGCTGCTGTCGGCCGTTCTGACGCTGGCGAGCTGGAAGGCATGGCCGGCCGAGGCGACTGCGACGGAAGCAGCACCCGACGCGCATCTTCCAGCGCGCGGCCGGACGCTGACCATCGTCCGGGTGCTGAGCGCCGATATGGCCTCAATGCCCTGGCGCTGGTGCCGCACATGGCCTCAATGCCCTGGCGCTGGTGCCGCACATGGTGTTCCTCGTCGACTTCGTCGCACGCGGGCTCGGCCAGGGGATATCGGCGGGTTCGCATTACTGGGTGCTCTATGGCATCGGCGCCACCGTCGGCCCGCTGCTGACCGGGCATCTCGCCGACCGCGCGGGATTTGCCCCGGCGCTACGGGTCGCATTCCTGGTCGAGGGAATCGCGATCCTGCTGCCCGCGCTGAGTTCGGCCCCGGCGGCCATGATCGTCTCCAGCGTCATCGTCGGCGGTTTTACGCCGGGGATCGTGCCGCTGGTGCTCGGCCGCATTCACGAGCTGCTGCCGCACTCCAGCGCCGGTCAACGCGCCGCCTGGGCGCAGGCCACCACCACCTTCGCGCTGCTTCAGGCGGCCGGAGCCTACGGACTTTCATACCTGTTCGCGCGCACTGGCAGGGACTACGCCATCCTGTTCGTGATCGGCGCCGCGGCCGTCGCAGCCTCGTTGGCCATCGACCTCGTCACGGCGCTGACCATGGGGCGCGAGCGCAAGCCCTCCAGGGCATAATCGGCGCTCGCGATCACGGCGCGGCTTAACGAAACCCGCAATTCGTGATTGCAAAAGCTGACCGGCACGGCATGCTTGGTGCCGATGCCCGCCAGGACCAGCGAACCCAAAAACCCACCCGCCGAGACGCCGCATTATCACGGCCATCGCGAGCGGCTGCGCGAACGCTTTTACAGCGCAGGTCCTGATGCCCTGAGCGACTACGAATTGCTTGAAATGGCGCTGTATCCCGCTTTGCCGCGGCGCGACACCAAGCCGCTCGCCAAAACCCTGCTCAAGATCTTCGGCTCATTCGCCGAAGTCATCCACGCGCCCGTGGCGCGGTTACGCGAGATCGACGGGCGTTGGCGAAGCCTCGATCAACCAGCTCAAGCTGATCGCTGCCGCCGCGAGCCGAGTTGCCAAGGGCGAGGTGCAGCGACGCACCGCGCTGTCCTCGTGGAACGACGTCATCGATTATTGCCGCAGCAGCATGGCGTTCGCCGACAAGGAACAGTTTCGCCTGCTGTTCCTCGACAAGCGCAACCAGCTGATCGCCGACGAGGTGCAGCAGACCGGCACCGTCGACCACACCCCGGTCTATCCGCGCGAAGTGATCAAGCGCGCGCTGGAATTATCCGCAACCGCGCTGATCCTGGTGCACAACCATCCCTCCGGCGATCCGACCCCGTCGCAGGCCGATATCCAGATGACCAAGGCGATCATCGACATCGCCGGCCCGCTCGGCATCTCCGTGCACGACCACATCATCGTCGGCAAGAACGGGCACGCGAGCTTGAAGGGGATGCGGCTGATTTGACGCCTGGGCAAGCAGCCCCCCAAAACCAAGCCTCCTGTGACAATAATGATTCAGTCCTGCGAATACTGTGTGCGCCTTGTTGGATGACCGATATTGGTCGGACTCTGTGATATTCCCCCGCTAATCTGATTCCACAGAACCCCACTTAACGGGTCCAAGCACGGCAGGCGCCGCAAAGGCGCAAGGGAATTTCAAGCGTCGCTATTGGGCTGCGGGGAGGTTTGGGTTGTCTTATTTTGTGGCGTCTAAAGCAGCACTGGAAACCGGTGCGACCGTTGTTGCGCGCAAACGACCGAATCGCCTCCCTGCGGGGCAGCCGGCGAACGCGCTGTCCCGCCGCCTGCTCGGCACCAGTTCCATCGTGGCGGTCGGACTGGTCCTGGCGACATCGACGCCATCGCGCGGCGACGACTGGACCGGCGGCACCTCAACCGACTGGTTCACCGCCGGCAACTGGTCGGCCGGCGTTCCAACCGCTGCGGATACTGCGAATATCGACACGGTCGCGTCCCATGCCACGGTGGTCGGAGTGGCCGGCGCGCAGGCGCATTTTCTCTCTGTCGGCAATACCGGCACCGGCACGCTGACGATCCAGAGCGGCGGCACGGTAAGCATCGTCTTCGGCGAACTCGGCGTCAATGTCGGCTCGACCGGCACCGCGACGGTTGACGGCGCCGGCTCGTCCTTGACCGCTTCCGACGAGCTTAATGTCGGCGCTGTCGGCGCCGGCACCCTGACAATCCGGAACGGCGGCAAGGTGAGCAACCTTTTCACCGAAGTCGGCGCAAATGCCGGCTCGACCGGCACCGTGACGGTTGACGGCGCCGGCTCGTCCTGGACCAATTCCGGCAACCTCTTTGTCGGCCTTTTCGGCACCGGCACGCTGACGATCCGGAACGCCGGCAAAGTGAGCGACGCCACCGGCGTGCTCGGCTTCGTTGCCGGCTCGACCGGCACCGCGACGGTAGACGGCGCCGGCTCGTCCTGGATCAATTCCGGCGAGTTCGCTGTCGGCGCTTCCGCCACTGGCACCCTGACGATCCGGAACGGCGGCGCGGTGAGCAACATCACCAACGGCTATATCGGAGAGAGTGCCGGCTCGACCGGCACCGCGACGGTTGACGGCGCCGGCTCGTCCTGGACCAATTCCGGCATCCTCTTTGTCGGCAATGTCGGCACCGGCACGCTGACAATCGCCAATGGCGGCGCCGTCTCGGTGGCTTCGGGCATGCAGATCGCCAATGTGGCCGGCTCGACCGGCACGCTCAATATCGGCGCCGCCTCCGGCCAGGCCGCGGCCGCGCCGGGCACGCTGACGACGCCCTCGGTCGCGTTCGGGGGAGGCACCGGCGGCATCGTCTTCAACCACACCGCCTCGAACTACACATTCGCCCCGGTCATTTCCGGCGCGGGGTCGGTGACGGTGGAGAACGGCACCACCATCCTGACCGCAACCAACACCTATAGCGGGCCGACGACGATCAATGGCGGCACGCTGGCGGTCGACGGCTCCATCGCCAATTCAGCGGTGACGGTGAACAATGGCGGCGTACTCGGCGGCACCGGCACCGTCGGCGGCGTCACCATCAACACCGGCGGCGTGCTCGCGCCCGGCAATTCGATCGGCACGCTGACGGTCGGCGGCCATCTGGCGTTCGGCGCCGGCAGCATCTACCGCGTCGAAGTCTCGCCGGCATCGGCCGACCGCACCAATGTCACGGGCACCGCGAGCCTGACCGGCGGCACCGTGCAGGCGACGTTCCTGCCTGGAACCTATGTCGGCAGGAGCTACACCATCCTGTCGGCGGCCGGCGGCCTCGGCGGCACGACCTTCAGAGGCGTGAGCGGCGGCTCGCCCGGCTTCAATGTCGGCCTGAGCTACACATCGTCGGATGTGCTGCTGAACCTCACGGCCTCGCTCGGCACCGGCACCTCGCTGCCGGGCAATCCGCAGGCCGTCGCGTCCACGCTCAACAACTTCTTCAACAATGGCGGCGCGCTGCCACCAGACTTTGTCGCGCTGTTTGGCCTCACCGGCAGCAATCTCTCCGCCGCGCTATCGCAAGCCTCCGGCGAGACCGCGACCGGTTCGCAGCAGACCACCTTCAACGCGATGAACCAGTTCATGGGATTGCTGACCGATCCCTTCATCGACGGCCGCGGCGATCCGGTTTCCGCGGGGTCGGCGGCGGGCGCAGCCGCCTACGCCACGCAGGACAAGCCGCGCTCCGGTGCGGCGCGGGACGCCTATGCTATGTTCATCAAGGCGCCCGCCGTGGCCGATCTGTTCGCGCAGCGCTGGAGCGTGTGGGCGGCGGGCTATGGCGGTTCGCAGACCACGGATGGCAATGCGACGCTCGGCTCCAACAACACGACCAGCCGCATCGCAGGCACTGCGGTCGGCGCCGATTACCGACTCTCGCCATATACGCTCGCGGGTTTCGCGCTGTCGGGCGGCGGAACGAACTTCAGCGTTGCGAACAGTCTTGGCTCGGGCCGCTCCGACCTGTTTCAGGCCGGCGCCTTCATTCGGCACAATGCGGGTGCGGCTTATTTCTCCGGCGCGCTGGCCTATGGCTGGCAGGACATCACCACCAACCGCACCGTGACGGTTGCCGGCATCGATCAATTGCGCGCGGAGTTCAACGCCAACGCGTGGTCCGGCCGGGTCGAAGGCGGCTATCGTTTTGTCAGCCCATGGATGGGCGGCATCGGCCTCACGCCCTATGCCGCCGGCCAGTTCACGACCTTCGACCTGCCGGCCTATGCCGAACAGGCGGTAACCGGCGCCAACACCTTCGCGCTCGCCTACGCATCGAAGAGCGTCACCGATACGCGCAGCGAACTCGGCCTTCGCACCGACAAATCATATGCGATGCTGGACGGCATCCTCACTTTGCGCGGTCGCGTGGCATGGGCGCATGATTTCAACCCCGACCGCAATATCGGCGCGACGTTCCAGACGCTGCCGGGCGCGTCCTTTGTCGTTGGCGGCGCGGCGCAGGCAAGCGACTCGGCGCTCGTCACCGCCTCCGTCGAGAAGAAATGGCTGAACGGTTGGTCCGCGGCGGCCACCTTCGAGGGTGAGTTTTCCAGCATCACCGCAAGCTACGCCGGCAAGGGCGTGGTGCGGTACAGTTGGTAGGCACCTGACGTCCGCCTTCAGCACATCTGCAGCAGCATCATACGCGGGTTCGGCGATGCCCGCCAAACCACAGGAGCTGTGAAGCAGTTCACAGCGCGCCGCGCCGGACTGGGGTAAAGCAACTTCAGATTGCTTATGACCGACTGATATTGAAGCCGCCCTCTTATCCCGACCCATCGCGACATGAAACCGTGCCGTTCGAGGCGCGATAGCTCCGCGACGGCCGGCCCACGGCACCCCAGGAGGATTGAATGGCTTACCTGTTTCCCGCCGTAGGACACAAATATCTCGTCGACTTCACCGCGGACGACGGCAGCGGACAATTCAAGGTGCAGCTCGATTTTCATTCCGCGGTTTCGCTGACCTATACCGGCGTAAAGCCCGACGGCACGCTCGGCGACCAATCCGAGACCGTGGACATCACGGTCGAACCGATCAGGGACCAGCTCTTCCTGGTGACCTGGAAGGAGCAACTCGGAACCACCGTGGTGCATCTGGAAGACTACAAGAACAACACGATCATCACCAACATCACCGACCCCAACACGACGGATCCCACCAAGCCGACGTTCTCGAAATATCACGGCACCATGACGCAGACATCGTAGCGGCCGCCGGGACGACTCCGTCCTGCGCGTCTTCATGTCCACGACCTTCAACCACGGGAGAACTCGAAATGTCTGAAATTCTGGTCAGCACCGATTTTGGGCGCGGGGGTCCGGTGATCTCCGGGTTCAGCACGGGGTTCGTGGTCGTCTGGGCCAACACCGGCAACCAGGGCCTCAACGCCGCGAGGTTCGACGCCTCCGGCACCAAACAGGACGAATTCGTCGTCAACACTACAAAGGGCATCTTCGGCTTGCCCGCCATCGTAAGGGCAGGCCAAGGCTTTGTCGTCACCTGGATCACATCATCCCCTCCTGCAAGGGTTTTGCTCCAGAGATTTGACGACAGTGGAAGAAAAGCGGGCCCTGAAATTGTTGTCAGCTCAGACAGCGTCGCCACCGATCTCGAACGCATCCGGGCGCCGGCCGCTGCCTTTTTGGAGAGCGGTAACTTCGTCATCAGCTGGGTGGCAGCGCTGCCCACCATTCAGGTTCGTGCGGCGATTTTCAACGGTTTCGATGGCGGCAGGAAGGGCAGCGAATTCACGGTCAACACTTCTGCGGGAATCCATTTCGCCCCCGCCATCGCGGCGTTTGGCGGCGTCGGCTCGGATGACATCGCCTTCGTGGTTTCGTGGACGGGCGGCGACAACGGAATCCTGCTCAACCGCTTCCAGCTGTTCGATGAGACCGGCAAAAAATTGGGACCGGAGGTGATGCCGAACCATCCCATCGGCGCAATAGCGCCTGCCGTCTTCGCCAACAACGATCCAAGGGAATTCATCGGCGTTTTGGGCGGGATCAACGGCGATCAAGAGCAGGTTCTCGCCTCGCGGCTGTATGTCCGGAACGGCACTTCCCTGCTCACCCTCATCACGCATGTCGGCGACAATACCGTCAATTTCGATCCGCGGGTGACCGCGTTGTCGGAAGCCCGCGCCGTGGTGACGTGGACCCAAAAGCTGGCGCCGACGCAAGACGTTTTCGGCAACAATGTCATGGCGGCCATTCTCGAAGTCGTGCCCGGGCCGCAGGATATCCTGCAACTTCTCCCCGGCATGACCCCGGTCAACACCAACGCCCGCGCCGGCCAAAACCAGATATCCGCCGTGCCGGTGGTGGACGATGCCGGAAACCTTCACATCGCCTTCACCTGGGTGGACGCGAAGATCGACGGCTCGCAGTCGGTGATCAAGGCGCGGGTGCTTTCAAGTACGCTGACCTGAACGGCGACCGGCATTCCGCGCCGGTTCCGATTCCGACCTCGATATGACAATTCGATTGTTGTCGAAGCATTCCTGTCGAAAAATTCGCCATGATGATCTTCATCGCCGGTCGGAATCGAACCGGCGCCAAAATGTTCACAGGAGAAAAACATGGCAGCGTCGAATCAAAACCTGGTCGTGACCGCGTTCTGGGAAGCCAATTCTGGCGAGGAAGGCACAATTGCGAACCTTCTGAAAGATTTTCTGCCGCAGGCGCAGCAGGAACCGGGCGTGAAGGAATTTCAGATCCACCAGAACATATCAAAGCCGCGGGAATTCTTCTTCTACGAGGTGTTCGCCGCAGAAACCGCCTTCGCAGACCACCAGCAAACCGCGCACTTCAAGGATATCATCGTCGGCCAGGCGGTTCCCAAACTGGCGAAGCGCGAGCGCTCCCAGTTCCGCTTTATCTGACCTCGAAACCCGCAAGGCGGACCCCCGATTCTGATCGAGTCAGAATCGGGGCTCCGGGCCGTTGGTCTCCCGCATTTTCTTTGCACGAACCCGTTTCAATTACTTGACTTATGATTGTATCGCTGACATTTTCAACCTTAGGACTTTTGCAACCCCAGGGTGATTTTCAACGTCAATCTAATTTTTCGCCGGAGCGCTCCGCGTGCAATCGCGTCAGACCTCCGATCCAGCCCGCAACAATCACGTCACATCCGACACGTTATGTCCGACACATGGGAGCACACCGATGGCGAATCCGCTCACACTCTACGTTCCGATCAAGCAGGATCCGATCACGCAAGCCGAAGCCAAGCTCGCGTACGCCAACTTCGTGTCCGGCGTCAAACCGGGTCTCGACGCCTCGCACATCCTTCATTACGCACGCCTCGCGCTGATCCCCAATCCGAGCGGGACCGGGATTCTGGCGCTCTGCCTGATCACGACGTTCGACGGGCCGATGAACCCTTATCTCAAATATTTCTGGAACAACGGCGCGCTGCAGAAGGTGTTTTCCGGTTTGGCCGGGCTCGCACTCACACCGCCGAATCCGCCGGTCACCGACCTGACCGGCTTCAAGAACTTCATCAACGGCAATAATCTCAATACGCCAAGCGATCTCTACGCCTCCTATCCGCAAACCGTCCGGCAGATCCAGGGCGCGTTCCCGCACACGGCATAGCGCGCATCGCGGGTCCCGCCCGCGCGACCGTATCCTGCATCGCGCGTCGGCCGGCATGACCGGCCGATGACGGACACCGGAGGCGACTTCGCATGACGACCACCCCGATGCCGCCGCCCGATCCGCGCAATGTGCAAGGCATGATCCTGCGCGGCTACACCCATCCCTATTCGTGCCACATGCTGTTCACCTTCGCAGGCAAGCCGGGCGCCGCCGGATTGATCCGCGCGCTGCTGCCCTACGTGCAATCCGCACAGGACTGGGGCGACGCCAAGCCGGCGCAGATGCTCAATATCTCGCTCACCTATAACGGCATCCTGACATTCGAGCCCGATCTGGCGGGTCAATTCCCGAGCGAGTTCCAGCTCGGGCCCTGGTCTCAGGGATCGCAGGGATCGCTGGGGGATACCGGCCCGAGCGATCCGAGCCTGTGGTGGAATGGCTACGCCAAGGACGCCATCCATTGCATCGTCCACATCTACGGCATGACCGCGGAAGCGGTTGCTGGTTTGGTCGCGACCGTGTCGCAGGCCGCCCAGGCCAACGGCGTGAAGGAGTTCTTGCCACTCAAATCGGGCAGCGGCAGGCTGGAAGAATACGCGCCGCTGCACGACTTCATTCACTTCGGCTACCACGACGGCATCGATAATCCAGGGCTCGGCTGGCCGGCAAATCCCGGCGCCACCGACCCCAGCGACGCCAACAATTTTCTGATCGGCTATCCCGGTTCGGCATTTTCGCCGGGACCGCAAATCGGGGCTGCGGGCGCATTCGCCAAGGACGGCTGCTACAACGCGTTCCGCATCCTCTATCAGGACGTCAAAGCCTTCGACCAATTTCTGTCCGACAATGCGCCAGCCGTCGTAGCCGCGATCGGCGGCTCGCCGGATGACGCCAGGGAATGGCTGGCGGCCAAGCTGGTCGGCCGCTGGCGCAACGGCTCGCCGCTGATCCTGTCACCCGATGCGCCGGATCCGAAGACCAGCGACGCCACCGATTTCGGCTATTCGGGCGACACCACCGCGGTGAAATGTCCGTTCTCGGCGCATTCCCGCGTGGCCAACCCGCGCGACGAGCCGACATTCCCCGGCACCGACACACCGGTGCCGCGCTTGCTTCGCCGCGGCATGCCCTACGGCGCGCCGCCGGCGCCGCCGGACTATGACGGCGAGCGTGGTTTGATCGGCCTGTTCCTGTGCGGCGCGCTGGCCGGGCAGTTCGAACAGCTCTATTCATGGATCAATGTCAATAATTTCAGCGACGTGTTTTCGCCCGATCTGGATACGCAGGATGCCCTGATCGCCAACCGCATCCCGCCGCCCGCCGCCGACCCGTCGTTCACGATTCCCCTTCCGAACGGCAACCCGATCACAATTCCAACCCTGCCGCAGTTCATCATAACGCGCGGGACGGCCTACGGCTTGCTGCCGAGCATGACGACGCTGCAGTGCCTTGCGGAGGGGTAGCGTCCGGCGAGGCAGCGGCATACGCTTCAACGGGTCATGACGCCGCCGCGATACCAGCCTCGGCGGCGCGGCGTTTCAGCAGATCGCGCTCGCGGGCGTTTCCGGCAAGCTCCGCCGCCGCTTCGAACGCGGCGCGCGCCTCTTGGTGGCGGCCGAGCTTGTGCAGCAGGTCGCCGCGCACGCTCGGCAGCAGATGATAGGCCTTTAGCGCAGGTTCGTGCGTGAGCGCGTCCACGATCGCGAGCGCGGCTTGCGGGCCGTCGGCCATGCCGACCGCCACCGCGCGGTTGAGTTCGATGACGGGCGAACGCACCAGCGCCGAGAGGTCGGCATAGAGGCCGGCAATGCGCCGCCAGTCGGTGGCCTCGGGCGTATCGGCCTCGGCGTGGCAGGCGACAATGGCCGCCTGCAGCGCGTAAAAGCGGCCGGCGCCGCCGAACTCACGCGCGCGCTTCAGCGCCAGCATGCCGCGGCGGATTTGCAGCTGGTCCCAGAGGCCGCGGTTCTGATCCATCAGCAGAATGGGCTCGCCGGCTTCGTCGGTGCGCGCCGCGATGCGCGAGGCGTTCAGCTCCATTAGCGCCAGCAAGCCATGCGCTTCCGCTTCAAGCGGCGCGACCCTGATCAGCACGCGGCCCATGCGAAGCGCATCGTTGCAGAGCTGCGGCCGCAGCCACTCCTCGCCGCGCGCCGCGGTGTAGCCTTCGTTGAAGATGAGATAGACGACCTCCAAGACCGACGCCAGCCGCTCTGAGAGTTCCTCGCCGCGCGGGGTTTCGTAGGCGAGCCCGGATTCCGAGAGCGTTCGCTTGGCGCGCACGATGCGCTGGGCGATGGTCGCCTCCGGCAACAGGAAGGCGCGCGCGATCTCTTCGGTGGTCAAGCCGCAGATCATCCGCAGCGCCAGCGCCGCGCGGGCCTCGCGCGACAGCCGCGGATGGCAGGCGGTGAAGATCAGCCGCAGCAATTCGTCGCCGATGTCGTCGTCCAGCGCGGAGTCCCAATCGGGCATCGCCTGCTGCTCCTGCGCCATGTCGAGCGCGACCATGCCGTGCGTGCGGGCCAGCATCGGGCCGCGGCGCAAATGATCCAGCGCCCGGCGTTTTGCGGTGGCCATCAGCCACGCGCCGGGCTGTTCCGGCACCCCGGCCGCGGGCCAATGTTCGAGCGCCGCCACCAGCGCCTCCTGCGTCAGATCCTCGGCCAGCGGCACATCGCGCAGCATCCGCGCCAGGCTCGTGATCAGGCGCGGCTGCTCGATGCGCCAGACCGCGAGGATCGTGCGATTGACATCGGCAGCCGTCATCGCCGCCGACACCGCTTGCGGGCGGGTCGTCTCGGGGGCCGGCAACGATGCTGACCTCGCATGCCCCGACCTACTCTGCGGGCTGGCCGGCGAATCCGGCAAAGCCGCGGACCTCGCAGGTTCCTTCCCAGCCCGGCATATGGTCCTTGTGCAGCTGCATGAACTCGACCGCGAGTGCTACGGCCTCTTCCTTGTCGCGCAGCTCGAAAATCGCGTAGCCGCCGATCACTTCCTTGGCCTCCACGAACGGTCCGTCGACGACGCTGAGTTCGCCACCCTTGATGCGCACCTGCGCGCCGGCAACGAGCGGCATCAAACCGCCGGTATCGACCATCCGGCCGGCCTTGATCTCGCGGTCGGCGAGCTTGTGCATGGCCTGCAGAAGTTCCGGCGTCGGGTTTCCCGGCGATTGGGGCGAGGTGACGATCGACATGAAGCGCATGGAAATACTCCTGTTGAGGCGAGCCGTGGCAATGATTACCGCAAAACTGTCTCGCTATGGGGATCGACGAACGGGCCCCGGCCGGATCGACAGGCGTTTTGGAAAAATTTCGCTCCTGTTCCCGGAAGAGGCCGGATCGGGCCGCCGCAGCGTCCCGGGGCCTACTGCCCCCGGATCATGATCAGCGGATCGGCGCTGTCGGGCACCCGCCGCCACTGCGCGTTGTCGTCGGCCTCGAACTGCCAGGTCTCGCCCTTGGCCGACATCAACACCATCTGGCCGTGATCGAGCCGCCACTCCGTCGGTGCGAAGGCCGCGACCACCGGATCGCATTTCGGCTTCAAGAACACCTGGAAATTATCCTGGCTGGCCTCGGTGTTGGTCAGCACCAGGCTGCAGATCGTCTGGCCGTTGCCGCGAACCATCGACCAGTCGCCGATCATCTGATCCATCGATTTGGCCAGCGAACGGGCGGCCGCGAGATTTTGCAGGATGTAGACGCCCTCGCCGGTTCGCAGTCCCTCGAAAATGCCGCTCTCGACCTCGGTGAAGTCGACCACGGCCTCGCCGGCGGCATTCTGCAGCCGGACGATGTCGCCGAGGCCCTTGATGTTCCAGGCGGTGATCTCCTTGGTGAAGGGCAGCGCCGCCGCGCAGCCGGGCTCGAGTTCGAGCTTGAGGCCCTGCGGCGTGGTATCGCCCTTCAGCGTGACGACACAGGTCTTGCTGCGATCGGTGGTGGCGAGCTCCCACTGGCCGACCATGTCCTTTTTCAGGGTCGAGGCATCCTGCGATCGCGCCGGCGAACCGACGACGATCAACAGTGAAAGCGCCGCAAACGCGATGCCCGGGCGACGAACAGACATTTAGCGACCTTTGACCGGGGTCTCCGCGACGGGTGTCAGCGGCGCCTTGCCGGCAAACCAGTTCTTCAGGTTATCGACGACGAGCTGATCCATCGCGTTGCGCGTGACCACCGACGCCGAGCCGATATGCGGCAGCAACACCACATTCTGCATGGCCTTCAATTCGTCCGGCACGTTCGGCTCGTTGGCGAACACGTCGAGCCCCGCCGCCAGAATGGTCCCCGACTTCAGCGCCGCGACCAAAGCCTGCTCGTCGACGACCGAGCCGCGCGCCACATTGATCAGCACGCCGCGCGGGCCCAGCGCTTTGAGCACATCGGCATTGATCATCTTGGCGGTAGCAGCCCCCCCGGGCACGATCACGATCAGCGTATCGACCGCCTTGGCCATTTCCATCAGGTCGGGATAGTGTTTGTAGGCCACGCCCTCGGCCGGTTTGCGCGAGTGATAGGAGACCGGCACGAGCGACGCTTCGAGCCGTCGCCCGATCGCCTGGCCGATCCGGCCCATGCCGACGATGCCGATCTTGCGGTCGCGCAGCGAGCCGACGCTCAAGGGATAATTCTGCGTCTGCCAGAGGCCCGAGCGCAGATAGCGGTCGGCCTTGACGAATTCGCGCAAGGTTGAAATCAGGAGGCCCATCGCGACGTCGGCGACCTCTTCGGTCAGCACGTCGGGCGTATTGGTGACGACGATATTGTTCTCGCGCGCGTAAGCGGAATCGACGTGGTCGTAGCCGACGCCAAAACTTGCGACGATCTCGAGTTTTGGAAAATGCGACAGCGCCTTCCGGTCGGCCGGCACCGTATGATAGGTAACCGCGATGCCGCGGGTTTTGGCGAGCACATCCGGCGTCAATCGCTCGAGGTCGGCCCGGCTTTCCGCCATATGGAGCACGAAGTGGTCCGAAAAGCCGTTCTCGAGGATCGGCCTGACCGGCCCGTAGACCAGCAAATCGACCTTTTCAGAGGAGATATTTCCGGCAGTCATCAGTTTTCCTTTCCAAGCGCGCTCTCGTGCCAGCGCCGCAGTGCCAGATGCGAAATTAGCGCCAGCAGACCATAAATGACAATCCCGGCGAGCGAGAGCAGCAACAGTGCTGCGAACATTCGGGGAATATTGAGACGATAGCCGGACTCGGCGAGGCGAAAGGCCAGGCCGGAACCGTCACCCGCGCTCCCCGCCGCGATCTCGGCGACCACTGCGCCAATCAGGGACAGGCCACCCGCGATCCGCAGGCCGCCGAGGATGAACGGCAGCGCGGCCGGCAATTTGAGATACCGCAGCGTCTGCAGCCGTGACGCGCCATAGAGCTGGAACAGCCCGGCCAGATTGCGATCGACCGAATTCAGTCCGAGCGTGGTGCTGGACAGCACCGGAAAGAACGCCACGATCCAGGCGCAGGCGATCACGGCGGTCTGCTGCTGCAGATAGATCAAGAGCAGCGGCGCGATCGCAATCACCGGCGTGACCTGCAGGATCACCGCATAGGGGAATAGCGAATATTCCAACCATTTCGACTGATTGAACAACAGCGCCAGCGCGACGCCACCGATCGCGGCGGCCAAAAACCCTTCGAGCGTCGTCAGCAGGGTAACGCCCAGCGATTGCGACAGCACCGGCCAGTCGCCGACTAGCGTCTGCAACACCAACAGCGGCCCCGGCAGCACATAGGGCTTGATATCGTTGATACGGACCACGAGCTCCCAGCTCGCGATGCCCACGGCGAGCACGACGACGGGGAGCAGGATGCGGAAAAGGTTCTGCGGCGAATTCATGCGCCTGCCAGCCCGGTATAGGACGGCGCCAGTGCGTTTGAGACCTCGCGGCAATAGCCGGCATAGCCGGCCGACATTCGAAAATCCTCGACCCGCGGCTCCGGCGTGTCGATCCGAAATTCGGCGCTGATGCGTCCGGGCCGCTGTGTCATCACGACCACCCGCTGCGACAAATAAACCGACTCGAACACCGAATGGGTGACGAAGATGACGGTCTTGTGCAGATTGCGCCACAGCGCCAGCAGGTCGTTGTTGAGCCGAAAACGGGTGATCTCGTCGAGCGCCGCGAACGGCTCGTCCATCAACAGGATATCCGGATCGGTGACCAGCGCGCGCGCCAGCGACACCCGCATCTTCATGCCGCCGGACAATTCGCGCGGATAGGCGCCGGCAAATTCGCTGAGGCCGACCTGTGCCAGCGCCTCGCTGACACGCCGGTCCGCTTCGCCGGCCGGCGCCTGCGCGAGTTTCAGCGGCAGCCGGACATTTTCCCGCACGCTGGTCCATGGCATCAGGGTCGGTTCCTGAAACACGAAGCCGATGCCATGACCCGCGCGTGCCGTGCGACGGGACACTTCGACCGTGCCCGAACTCGGCGCAGCCAGCCCCGCGATCAGCCGCAAAGCGGTCGATTTTCCGCAGCCGGAGGGACCGAGCAGGGAAACGAATTCGCCGCTGGCTACATCGAGATCGAGCGGTCCGAGCGCGGTCACGCCATTGTCATAGATTTTCGTCACCCCGCGCAGGCGCACTGCGAGACCGGACGCGGCGGGATCGGTGTTGGACAAGTTGGATTCGGCCATCACGCCTAGTTCTTCGGCCGCAGATCGAGACCAACGGCCTTGTTGATAAAGCGCAGCGTGTAGGCCTGCCGGTAATCGATGTCGCGGCGAACGACGCCGGCGCGGACCATCTTGTCGAAGAAGCTCGCCATCCGCTCATCGGTCATGGCGCCGATGCCGTTCTTTAAGGAATCGCCGGAATTGACGATGCCATATTCCTTCATCTTGGCGACGGAATAGGCCAGCAGTTCGTCGGTCATGTCAGGGTTGAGCTGCTTGATCATCGCATTGGCGGGTTTGTTGTCGCCGTAGAGATAATTGTACCAGCCGATGACGGACGCGTCGACGAAGCGCTGTACCAGATCGGGCTTGTTGTCGACGATCTCGCGGCGGGTCTCGATCAAGGTCGAATAGCTGTTGAAGCCATAGTCGGCCAGCAGGGTAATTCCGGGCTTGAAGCCCGCGGCCTTTTCGACCGCGTAGGGCTCCGAGGTGACATAGCCCTGCATTGCGCTCTGGCTGTTGACGATGAATGGCTGCGAATTGAACGTGTAGGGCTTCACCCTGCTCGCGCTAAAACCATATTCGGACTTCAGCCACTGGAAATAGCTCGTCATGCCTTCCTTCGACACCAGCAGCGTCAGCGGCTTCAGGTCCGCGAGTTTTGTCACCTTGACTTCCGGATGGGTCAGCAGGACCTGCGGGTCCTTCTGGAAAATGGCGGCGACCGTCACCAGCGGCACCTTGTTGGCGACGGCATCGAACGATTGCAGCGTGTTCGCGCTCATGAAGAAGTCGAGCTTGCCGGCGGTCAGCAGCATCCGGTTGTTGTTGTTGGGGCCGCCGGGCACGATGGTGACGTCGAGCCCGTAACTCTTGTAGGTGCCGTCGGCGACGGCCTGGAAGAAGCCGCCATGCTCGGCTTCCGCGACCCAATTGGTTCCGAACGAGACCTTGTCCAGGGTCTGGGCGCGCGCCGGCGCAAGCGCCGCAATGACAGCCAAAACAGCTGCGGTTAACGCTCGCGGCAAAAAGGCCGGGTTCATGGTTGGACTCCGTCGATCATTCTGGCCCATGATAGATGGTTGTGGACGTGGATCACGCCCGAGGCGTGGATCACGTCCCCAGGGCGTGGCTACGTCCCGGAAGGACTGACAAACTACCTCGCAAATTCATCCAATGAAACGCCTCGCTTGATGACCTCCTCCCTTCCGCCCCGCGACTGGACCGACATCCATTGGCCCGATATCGCAGGCCACGAGTTCGTGCGCTGGATCGCGGTGCTGCCGCTGGCGGCCACCGAGCAGCACGGTCCGCATTTGCCTCTCGGCACCGACGTCATGATCGCCGAGGCCTATCTGGCGCGGGTGCGCGAGCGTCTTGCGGACGCTGCTCCGGTGACGTTCCTGCCGCTGCAGCCGGTCGGCATTTCCACCGAACATTTGCATTATCCGGGCACGCTGACACTGCCCACGGATGTCGCGCTGAAAACCTGGATGGCGCTCGGCGAGAGCGTCGCGCGCGCAGGCATTCGCAAGCTGGTGATGGTGACGAGCCACGGCGGCAACAGCGCGGCGATGACGCTGGTCGCGCAGGATCTGCGCGCGCAGCACGGGCTTTTGGTGGTCACCACGAGCTGGTCGCGTTTTGGCGCGCCGGAGGGATTGTTTTCGGCGGAGGAATTGCGCCACGGCGTCCACGGCGGCGCGGTGGAAACCTCGATCATGCTGGCGCGCTATCCGGAAACAGTGCGGAAAGAGGCGATTGCGGATTTTCGTCCCGCCAGCATCGCGATGGAAACGGACTATCGCTGGCTGTCGGCACACCGGCCGGCGCCCTTCGCGTGGCAGGCGCAGGATATCCATCGAAGCGGCGGCGCCGGAGACGCGACACAAGCCACCGCTGCGAAGGGCGAACAACTGCTCGAGCACGGCGCGCGCGCGTTCTGCGAATTGCTTGATGACGTCGATAAATTCGACGTGATGAAGTTTTCGAACGGCCCCAGTGAATCGCGTAAGTAGCTGTATTCTTTATAAAATATCTCACGTTTCGACGTCGCGGAACGGGATTCGAACCGGAATCGAAGAGCCTCCGTCCAACTGGGCATGCGGACCACAACGGCCGCTCGCAACCGGATGGAGTTTCTGATGTCGATCAAGACCAGGATTGCCGCTATCGCCCTCGCCGCCCTTGCCGTTACCGGCACGATCGCTTCCACCACCACCCAGGCGCAGGCCAAGCCGATCGGCTGGGGCTGGGGCGTTGGCGCCGGCCTCGTCGGTGCCGCGATTGTCGGCAGCGCGATCGCCGCCAGCAATGACGGCTACTACTACGAAGGCGGCTATCGCCGCTGCGGCTGGGTTCGCCAGTTCGACGCTTACGGCAACTATGTCGGCCGCGTGCGTAGCTGCGGTTACTGATCGACTGACTGATTTTGCTTGATGCGTTTTCCGTCCGCGACCGCGCTCTATCTCGCTTGAAAACGCTTTGATCGTGGATTCTGCGTCCGGCATGGGCGCCTCATCCACCCCGTGCCGCACCCGACCCGCCCGGTTGTCCCCCCGGGCGGGTCACCTTTTTTGGGCCCCTTGGTCGGCCTGCCCCAGCCCTGTTGCGTAATTGTCATCAGCGGATGCCATCCAACACGCGAGTTCCCAATCCTTCTTGCTATTGCGAATGACTTGCAATAACGATCGGGAATATATCGTGCTTGATCCCGATCTAGCGTTGACCGGGAGAATCGTAAAAGTCCGACCGGGGGGCGGGGTTGATGACTTCATTTCTTGGGTGGCGGCGTGGCGCCAAATCTGCAGTGATGATGCCAAACGCTGCCGGAATATTCGCGCCTGAAGCATCCGCACCCATGAAACGCGACCGCCGATATCAACGACATGTCTTCGCCGGCGCAGCCCTCGGCGCGCTCGCGCTCGGCAGTCCTGCGCTCGCGGCCGATATGGCTCTCAAAGCGCCTGCCTACAACGCGGTCTACAACTGGACTGGTTTCTATCTCGGCGGCCATGTCGGCTATGGCGATGGCAGCCTGGGCCCCGGCACTAATCCGCTTCCGGAGCAAAGCGCGTTCTTTCCCCGCAGCATCACGGGCGGGATCGGCGGGTATCAAGCCGGTTACAACAGGCAGTTTTCCAACCGCGTTGTGCTCGGCATCGAAGCCGATGCGACCTTTACCGCGCCGCTCGACGAGCCGCGGCTGATGCCGGCGCCGTTCAACGCGACGATCGATTACACCGGCACCTTGCGCGGCCGCGCCGGCTATGCGTTCGCAGCGTGGATGCCGTATCTGACCGGTGGCTTTGCCTGGGGGCACAGCCACATCCGGATCAATGACGGCGACGGCAACCGCTTCCCCACTCCCGGACAATACCATACCGGCTGGACCGTCGGTGCCGGCGCTGAATTCGCCGTCGGCGGTAACTGGAGCGCCAAGCTCGAGTATGACTACATCGATCTCGCGCGCCGGGTGTACGACCTCAGCGACTTTGCGTTGCCGGGCGTCAACGTCGATCCCCGCATCCATCTGCTCAAGTTCGGCCTCAACTATCATTTTGGCGACACGCCATGGGCGCCCAGCGTTTCCGCCAACGGTCAAGCCGCGTTCCCGCAATCGAACGACTGGAATGTGCACGCGCAGACGACGTTCCTGCCGCAGGGCTATGCTTCGTTCCGCGCGCCCTACACCGGCACCAACTCTCTCCCGGGACCTGGGCACATCCAGGAGACCTGGACTACAACCGCTTTCCTCGGCGCGCGGCTCTGGGAAGGCGGCGAGTTTTATTTCAACCCGGAGGTCGCGCAGGGTTTTGGCCTCAACGGCACGCTGGGACTGGCCGGCTTTCCGAACGGCGAAGCGCAGAAGGCGGGCGCGGCATTTCCGAAAATTCGACCGCAGCGCTATTACTTCAAGCAGAGCTTCGGACTTGGCGGCGAACAGAAAGACGTTGCCGACGCCGCCAACCAGCTGCCGGGCAAGCGTGACATCGACCGCATCACTGTGATCGTCGGGCGTTTTGCGGTCGGAGATTTCTTTGACGGCAATTCCTACGCCAAGGACCCGCGCGCCGATTTCATGAACTGGGCGATGTGGTCGTCGGCGGCCTATGACTTTCCCGCCGATCTGCCGGGTTTTACCCGCGGCGGCGTGGTCGAACTCAATCGCAAGGACTGGGCCGTCCGCGCCGGCGTGTTCGAGGTGCCCAACGCGCCCAACAGCGATGTCCTCGTCTTCAACACCGGCGGTGCGGTGGTCGAATTCGAAGGCCGGTATGCGATCTTCGATCAGCCCGGCAAGTTGCGGCTCGGCGTGTTCGGCAATCGCGGCAACACCGGCAATTATCGTCAGGCGCTGGCGATCGAGGGGATGGATCCCGCACTCGATATCAATACCGTTATGACCGGTATCCGGCACGATAATCCCAAATACGGTTTCTACGCCAACGCCGAGCAGCAGATCGCCAAGGACGTCGGCCTGTTTGCGCGCGCAAGCTGGAATGACGGGCAGAACGAAATCCTGTCCTTTACCGATGTCGATCGCAGCATTTCCGGCGGCCTCTCGGTCAAAGGCAGCTATTGGGGACGCCCGAGCGACACGATCGGCATCGGCGGCGCCATCAACGGACTTTCCGCCGCGCACCGCGATTTCCTGGCCGCAGGCGGCCTCGGCCTTCTGATCGGCGACGGCGCGCTCAATTATAGCCACGAACGCATCCTCGAAACGTATTATGCCTTTTCGATCGACCAGCACTTCACGTTGACCGCCGATTATCAGCTGATCACCAACCCCGCCTACAACGCCGACCGCGGCCCGGTCTCGATTTTCTCGGGCCGCCTGCATGGCGAGTTCTGAGAATCTTATCTTTCGATCCGGGGCACAGCTGTTCAACACCGGCGGCGGTTCGTTTCGTACCTCCGCACGCTGAGATCACCGTCCTCCCTGCTTTCGCCCTAGGGCATGCACACATCTGGTGCGGCGGATTGACTTGGGGTCCAGAAATGGGATTCCAGAATCAGGAATTCATGTGATTTCTATTGCGACACTTCGGCTTTTGGCAGGGGTGTCGACATGCTGGCGCAAATTGACTGGTCATTGGGTCGGTTCGGGGATCGTCGTCTCGATAAAGGGGGGCGGCGCTCGTCGAACGCATGGTTGCGAGCAGGGATGTCTGCCTGCGGCGGCTGGCAAGAGGCATCCGCGCCCGGGAAGTGCAGTTCCACCGCTTCCTTGGCAATGCCAAGGTGACGACCGAGCGCGTGATCGAAAGCTGGAGCGAGGGCACGGTAGCCGCAGCTGAAGGCCGCCATGTACTAGCGATCCAGGACACCAGCGAAATCAATTTTGCCACGACTGCAAAACGCCGGCGCGGGCTCGGGGAGATCGGTCATGGCAACGGCCGCGGGGTGCTGCTGCACCCGATGCTGGCGGTGGACGCCGAGAGCGGTAGCTGTCTTGGTTTGTTGAGCGGTCAGGTGTGGACCCGCAAGGGCCGCCGTACCGTCTCGCACGACCTGCGCGATTTGTCGGACAAGGAATTGCAGCGCTGGATCGCCACGGCGCTGGCGACCAAACCGCTGCTGGCCAAGGCCGCCATGGTGACTGCGCTGGGCGACCGCGAGAGCGATATCTTCGCCCTTTATGCCAGCGCGGCCGAGCAGCACTTCCATGTGATCGCCCGCAGCATGCATGAGCGCAAGCTCGCGGACGGGACCGGCCTGTATGCGGCCAGCGAAGCCATGGCGGTCGTGGAGCAGCGCGCCATCGTGCTGCCGGCGCGCGCGCAGCGGCCCGAACGCGTCGTGCCTCTCGAACTTCGCTTCGGCGCGGTCAGCCTGGCCAGGCCGCAAAGCAAGTTCCTGCGCCATCTGCCTGAAAGCTTGCCGCTGACCCTGGTCGACGTGCGTGAGGTCGATCCGCATGTCGGCACCGAGCCGCTACACTGGCGGCTTCTCACCACGCACCCAGTAGCGAATGCAGAACAAGCCTGGCGCATCGTCGAATGGTACAAGCGGCGCTGGCTGATCGAGCAGTTCTTCCGCGTCCTCAAGACCCAAGGCTTCAGGCTCGAAGACAGCCAGATCGCTACCGCCGACCGCCTCCTCAAGCTCGTCGCGATTGCGGCAAAGGCGGCGGTCATCACCATCCAGCTCCTGCAGGCACGTGATGGCCGAAGCCATCTGCCGGTCCGCCTTGCCTTCGATTCCAACGAGGTCGCAACGCTCGCCGCCCTCAACCAAAATCTCGAGGCCCAAACCAAGCGGCTCAAGAACCCGCATCCACCCGACAACCTTGCCTGGGCGGCCTGGATCATCGGCCGTCTAGGCGGATGGGACGGCTATCCGTCATCCAAACCGCCCGGTCCGATCACCATGAAACACGGCCTCGAATACTTCTACGTCTTCGCTGCTGGATGGAGCCTCAGAGATGTGTGCATGCCCTAGGGCGAAAGCAGGGACCCATACGCCGCGGCCTATCGCTCAGGCGATCGGGCAGACGGCTTTTTCCAACCACCAACATTTGTGGCTATGGGTTCCTGCTTTCGCAGGAACGACATGATCTCACCCCGCCGGCGCAAACGAATCCGCGCGCGCCATCGCCCACGCCTCCCGGAAACGCGGATCGGCGGTGCCGTCGATCAATTCGCCCGGGCGAAGCGGCGGATAGAGTTTTGCGAACGAGCAAACCTCCGACGTCGAGACGCGCTGCGAGAAATGGATCGGCCGGATTTCCTGGGGATGTTCGAGGCCTGCGGCTGCGATCAGCTCCGACAACGCATGCAGGGTGGCGTGGTGATAATTGTAAACCCGTTCGACCTTGTGCGGCACCACCAGCGCCCGGGCGCGGCTTGGATCCTGCGTGGTTACGCCGGTCGGGCATCGATCGGTATGGCAGCTCAATGACTGGATGCAGCCCAGCGAGAACATGAAGCCGCGCGCCGAATTGCACCAGTCCGCGCCGATCGCCATCGCGCGTGCCATGTCGAAGGCGGTTGCGATCTTTCCGGAAGCGCCGATCTTGATGCGATCGCGGGCATTGATGCCGATCAGCGCGTTGTGGACGAAATTGACGCCCTCGCGCATCGGCATGCCCAGATGGTCCATGAATTCCAATGGTGCCGCGCCGGTGCCGCCTTCATTGCCGTCGACCACGATGAAATCCGGATAAATCCCGGTCTGCAGCATCGCCTTGCAGATCGCGAGGAACTCCCAGGGGTGACCGATGCAGAGCTTGAATCCGGCGGGCTTGCCGCCGGATAGCCGCCGCATCTCTCCGATGAACGCCATCATCTGCAGCGGAGTCGAAAATGCCCGGTGATAGGCCGGCGAGATGCAATCCTCGCCCATCGCGACACCTCTGATCTTGGAGATCTCGGCGGAGACCTTGGCCGCCGGCAACACGCCGCCGTGTCCGGGCTTGGCGCCCTGGCTGATCTTGAGCTCGACCATCTTGATCTGGTCGTCGCCGGCGACACGTGCGAACTCCTCCGGATTGAAGGTGCCGTCGCGATTGCGGCAACCGAAATAGCCGGAGCCGACTTCCCAGATGATGTCGCCGCCGTTCTCGCGATGATAGGGGCTGACGCCGCCTTCGCCGGTATCGTGCGCGAAGCCTCCCTTCCTGGCGCCCGCATTCAGCGCGCGCACCGCATTGGGACTGAGCGCGCCGAAGCTCATCGCCGAGATATTGAAGACCGAAGCGGAATACGGCCTGGCGCAATCCGGACCGCCGATGGTGATGCGGAATTGCTCCTCGGCGCGCGGCTTCGGCGCCATCGAATGGTGCATCCATTCATAGCCGTCGCGATAGACGTCTTCCTGGGTGCCGAACGGCCGCTTGTCGAGCACCATCTTGGCGCGCTGATACACCAGAGCGCGGGTGTCGCGGGAAAACGGCATGCCGTCCTTCTCGCTCTCGAAGAAATACTGCCGCATCTCCGGGCGGATCTCTTCGAGCAGGAAACGGATATGCGCCGAGATCGGATAATTCCGCAAAACCGCGTGGCTCTTCTGCGTCAGATCGCGGATGCCGAGGACCGTCAGCGCGCCGAAGATAATGACCGGGATCGTGACCACTTCCCAAATCTTGTGATTGTGGTCCAGCAGCCCGATCGCGAGAAGCAGCGCCGTGACGACGCAGCAAATCGTCAGTATGATGAAGCGTGGCGAGAACGGAAGCAGCAGCGTTTCCATAAGACCCCTCGGACGGATGATCCTTGTCATCCGCAGCTTAATCCAACCAGCGGAATAAGCGCCATACGATATACGGTCCGGCGATCACGGATGTGACAGCAGCTCGTCGAAAAATTTATCGAATCCCGCCACAGGCGATCAGTTGACCGGAGCCCCTTTTTGCAGTGCAGCGTAACCATCGCCTTGCGCCGCTCCAGGCTTTTCGCACTCTCCAAGCTGTTCGCACTCAATGGCTATGCGGCCGCATTTCGTCAGGGATCCTGCCCTGCTGCAGGCCGTGCTCCGCCAGCCAGGCATCGGTGGTCGCGATAGCGCGGTCGATGTGATCGGCGGTTCGCGAGAAGTCGTAAGGCGACCCCACCAGCGGGCAGAGCGGCGGCACCACGAAATATTCGATCGCAGGATCGAGGCTTTCCAACTCACTGAGCAATTGCCGCGCGATCAACAGCGTCAGCGCATGCAGCGCATTGGCGACTGCGCCGACCGGCGGCGCCTGTGTCGCGCAGGCGTGCCCCGTCGGCAGGATGATCAGCCGCGTCGCACCCTTTTTGACCGCGACCTTGATCGGCGTGTTGCTGGAGATCGCGCCATCGGCGAGGTAGCGGTCGTTGTGACGCACCGGCGCAAAGGCGCCCGGGATCGCGGTCGAGGCGACGATCGCCTCGGCGGTCGAGCCTTTCGACAACACCACGCTGTCGCCGGAGATGATATCGGTCGTGACGATGTGCACCGGCAGCCTGGCGTCCTGCAGGTTGCGATAGGGGATGTGATCGTCGATCAGCTTGCGGATGCCGTCATGCGGGATCAGGAAATCGCGGTGCCACAGGAAGCTCAGCACCGTCCGCCAGCTCAGCGGGAAAACGTCGTGCCGCTTCAGTCCGCGCCAGATGGTTGCCAGTCTTTGTACGCCCTCGAGCGTCGGATCGCCGGCATAGAAGGCCCCGTTGAGGGCGCCGACGCTGGAGCCGACCACCATGTCCGCGACAATCCCGTGCGCGGCGAGCGATTGCAACATGCCCACCTGGATGGCGCCGAAGCTGCCTCCGCCGGCGAAAACGAACGCCGTTTTCACCGGACCGATCTGTTCTAGTACCGACAAGTCCTGTTCGCTCCCTGGATCGCCGCGTCGGCAACCGGCCGCACGGCGTTCGGGAGCGTTATAGCAGCGGGGGAGCGGGAGGTGCTAGCGGCTGCATCCGTCATTCCGGGGCGTGCGAAGCGCGAGCTACGATGTGCAATTGCACATCGTAGAATCCATACTCACGATCGTGGTCATGGATTCCGGGCCCATCGCTACGCGATGTCCCGGAATGACGAATGAGAAAAAATCCAGGTGCGTTCCCCGGATGCTGCGCAGCGCTCTTGCGGTGCGCTGCTGACCTGGGGTCCATGTTTCCGCAGATTGGGTCCCGGCTCTGCGGTGCACCGCTGAAGAAGCGCTGCACCGCGTCCGGGACACGAGACTTACCGCTCGACGAACGCCTTCTCGATCACAAAATGGCCAGGCTCGCTGTGGCTGCCTTCGAGGAAGCCGCGGGTCTCGAACAGCTGGCGCAGCTCTTCCAGCATGCCCGGGCTGCCGCACATCATGATGCGGTCGGTTTCGATATCGAGCGGCAGCTGGTGGATGTCGTTGAACAGCTGATCCGAGGTGATCAGGTCGGTAATGCGGCCGCGGTTGCGGAACGGCTCGCGCGTGACGGTCGGGTAATAAAGCAGCTTCTCCGACAGCAGCGGCCCGAACAGTTCATCGTCGCGCAGCTTCGCCACCAGCTCTTCGCCATAGGCGAGCTCCGAGACCTGCCGGCAGCCGTGAACCAGCACGATGGTCTCATGGCGCTCGTAGACGTCGGGGTCCTTGATCAGGCTTGCGAATGGCGCCAGACCGGTGCCGGTCGACAGCAGCAGCAGGCGCTTTCCCGGGATCAGATTGTCGGTGATCAGCGTACCCGTCGCCTTGCGCCCGACCAGGATGGTGTCACCTTCCTTGATCTTCTGCAGCTTCGAAGTCAGCGGCCCGTCGGCAACCTTGATCGAGAAGAATTCGAGTTCTTCCTCGTGATTGGCGCTCGCCATCGAGTAGGCGCGCAGCAGCGGCCGGCCCTCGACCTCGAGGCCGATCATCGCAAACTGGCCGTTCTGGAACCGGAAGCCGGAATCGCGGGTGGCGGTGAAGCTGAAAAGCGTATCGGTCCAGTGCCGGACAGAAAGAACCTTCTCTCTATAGAATGCGCTCATGAGTTTTGGTTTTCCGATTGCCCAAGGAGTAGAATTTTTGCGTTTTCGACGGTCTCGCAAACCCCGAAAGCGCCCGAAATCATTGACGATCTCGGATGTCGCTTGCGTCAAACAGAGACATAGTCGAATTCGTCTGATGTACAATTGCGATCTCGGAATGGCAGTCGATTAATTGCGTACGAAGGTTCGACGCAACATCGTTAAGGCTCGGCCGACGCGCAATTAACTTGCTGAGATCGGCGCCGATCTGGCAATTAATTGCTGCGAAAGCCGCGACAAAGGGAAAATGATTTAGTGGTCCTTACCAGCCAGCGAATATTCGTCGATGCCATCAAGAAATATTGTCTCGCGCATGAAATTGCGATCGAGGTTAAATCCGGCGGCTGGCTGATCGTCATGCAGCGCGGATCGCAGCGCCGCCTCGCATTCGGCTATGATATCGGACTGAATGGCGCCGCCCCCCACCAGATCGCCAGCGACAAGGCGGCAACCGCCGATGTCCTGAAACTCTCCGGCGTGCCCTGTATTCCGCACACGCTGTATCCCGGCCCCAAACTCAGTCCGCATGTCCCCGAATCCGGATCGCGTGATGCGATGCTTCGTCATCTCGACGAGCACCCCGAAGGTCTCGTCGTCAAACCCAACCAGGGGACTTCCGGCGAATCCGTCTTCCTGGTGAAAACCAAAGCTGAACTCGAACGCGCCGTGAGCCGGATTTTGTCCGCCTATCCGAGCCTTGCGATTTCACCTTACGTCGACATCGAGGACGAAGTGCGCGTGGTGCTGCTGGATGATCTTGCGCTGATCGTCTACAGCAAGACCCGCCTGTCGGTGGTCGGCGACGGCAAGCATTCGCTGCGCGAACTCGCGCTGGCAACGATGGCGCAAGGATCGAGCGTGCTCGTTGGAATGACCGGCGATCCCGACAAGGCCGATCTCGACGCGGTGCTGCCGCTCGGGCAGCGGCGCATGCTCGACTGGCGTCACAACCTCGATTCGGGCGCACAGCCGGTCCTGCTGGATCAGGGCGATGTCCGCGAGGCCTGCGTCGGGCTCGCGATCAAGGCCGCGACCGCGGTCGGCGTCCGGTTCGCCTCGATCGACGTCGTGCGGTCCGGCGGCGCGTGGCAAATCCTTGAAGTCAATTCCGGGGTGAAGATGGAGGCGCTCGGCAGATTGCACCCCGACCTCGTCCACGCCGCGTATCATGCCGCGCTGGACAAGGTGTTTGGGTGATTTCGTCGTCCCTGACCTCGTAGCAGCGACGGATAGATCTAGTTGCTCGCCCCTTGCGTATCGTCGAGCACCTTGAAAGCCTCTTCGAGCTGCGGCGAAATCGCGACGTTCATCTTTTCCCCGGTCGGCAGGCGCGAGACGAACCATTTGTTGTAGAGCGGGATCAGGTCGCGGTTCGAGCCGAGCTTGCGGAAGGTGCGCTCGACCACCGCGGTCAGTTGCGGTTCGCCCTTGCGGAACATGATGCCGTAGGGATCGTAGGACAGATATTCGCCGGTCACCTTGAACTTGTCCTGCGACTTGTGCCGGGCGATCAGGCCGTAGAGCAGGATGTCGTCGGTCGCGAACGCGTCGGCCTTGCCGTCCACCAGCATCTGATAGGACTGCTCGTGATCGGGAGAGGTTACGATGTTGAGCCCGAGCAAGAACTTCTTGTCGACATTGTGCATCGCCTGCTCGTTGGTGGTGCCCTTCGTCACCACCACGGTCTTGCCCTTGAGGTCCGCCGGTGCGGCGATCGTGGAAGCCTTCGGCACCATCAATTTGGTGCCGGCCACGAACATCAAGGGCGAGAACGCCACCAGCTTGGCGCGCTCGGCATTGGCCGTGGTCGATCCGCATTCGAGGTCGATCTTGTTTTGCGTCACCGCCGGGATGCGGTCGTCGGAGGTCACCTTGACGTATTCGATCTTGAGATTGGCGTCGTCGACCTCGACGCCGATCTCGTCGACGATCGCCTCGCACAGTTCGAGGCTGTAGCCGATCGGCCGGTTGGAGTGATCGAGGAACGAGAACGGCGGCGAACTCTCGCGATAGCCGAGCCGCACGGTATGGGTGTTCTTGATATTGGCGAGCGTGGGGCTAAGCCCCTCGCCGCCGGCGGTCTGGGCGGACGCACTTGTTGCCAGCAGACATGCTGCCAGCAACAGGCCGCCGGCCCGGATCGGCCTCCTCAGGGACTGATGCATGCATCCCTCCCTCAATGCGCCGGCACAGCGTCACCGGCAACAGCGTCGGAGGGAACGACCTCGTCCGGCCCAAGCTCATGCTCGGCCTTCAGCTCGCCCTCCCACTTCGCCACCACGGCAGTGGCCAGCGAGTTGCCGATCACGTTGGTGGCGCTGCGGCCCATGTCGAGGAAGGTGTCGATGCCCATGATCATCAACAGCCCGGCCTCGGGGATACCGAACTGGCCGAGCGTCGAGGCGATCACGACCAGGGAGGCGCGCGGCACGCCGGCGACGCCCTTCGAGGTGATCATCAAGGTCGCGAGCATCGCGAACTGCGTCGCCAGCGACATTTCGATGTGGTAGGTCTGCGCGATGAAGATACTCGCAAACGTGCAGTACATCATCGTGCCGTCGAGGTTGAACGAGTAACCCAGCGGCAGCACGAACGCCGAAATCCGCGACGACGCACCGAATTTGTTCAGCCCCTCGAGCGTTTTCGGATAGGCGGCTTCCGAAGACGCGGTCGAGAACGCGATCATCAGCGGCTCGCGGATCAGCCGCAGCAGATGGCTGTATCTCGGCCCGATGACGATGAATCCGACCATCACCAGGATGCCCCAGAGGATCATCAGCGAGACATAGAAGCCGCCCATGAACACGATCAGCTTCCAGAGCACCAGAAGGCCGTTCTTGGCCACAGTTGCCGTGATCGCCGCCCAGACCGCGACCGGCGCGAACAGCATCACGTAGCTGGTGACCTTGAGCATGATGTGGGCGAGATCGTCGATCAGGCTCATGATCGGCTTCGCCCGCTCCGGCATCGCGCCCAGCGCCACGGCGAAGAACACCGCGAACACCACAATCTGCAGGATTTCATTTTGCGCCATCGCATCCGCGATCGAGGTCGGGATCAGATGGGTCAAGAATTTCTCGATCGAGAACGCCGATACCGGTAGGCCCGTCGACTGCGCCTTGTCCGGCAGCGTGCCCGGGAAGTTGGCGCCCGGCTGCATCAGATTGACCATCACGAGGCCGAGCAGCAGCGAAACAAAGGAGGCGCTGACGAACCAGCCCATGGTCTTGGCGAAGATGCGGCCGAGCTTGGCGCCGGAACCCATATGGGCGATGCCGCCGACCAGCGTGGCAAATACCAGCGGCGCGATGATCATCTTGATCAGGCGCAGAAACAGCATCGCGATCAGGTTTACGTCCGCGGCGATCTCCACCCGGCTGTCGGGCAGGTAGTTGAAAATCAGACTCCCCATGACGATGCCAAGCGCCATCGCGATCAGGATGAATTGCGTAAACCTGCTGGACATTTTTACCCCCGTAAGTTCCGGCAACCCTGAGTTTGGCAGATTTGGAGGTGGACGCAACAAGCTTGCGACGATTTACACGCTTGCCGAAATGTTCCCGTTGTGGAATGCGCGCGCGCCGACTAGCGTTCAATGCAGCGCACAATGTGTGCAATTGATCGTCTGATAAGCGGTCAATTGCATCGAGAAACGTCAGCGAACTTCGAGAGGAGACAACGCCATGAACGACACCGTCAATCGCCAGATCCTGCTGGTGGAAAAGCCGACCGGGAAACTTGGCCCAGAGCATTTCAAGATGTCCACGGGGACGATCCCCGAGCCGAAGGACGGCGAAGCCCTGGTGCGGACGCGTTACATCTCGCTGGATGCCGCCAACCGGGCCTGGATGCACGGCGCCACTTACCGCGCCGCGGTCGAAGCCAACACTGTGATGGCCGGCGGCGGCATTGCCGAAGTGGTGTCCTCGAAAGCGCCCGGCCTCAAGGCGGGCGATCTCGTGTTCGGCGATACCGGCTGGCAGGAATACGCCGCCGTGCCCGCAAAGCACCTGAACAAGATGCCGAAGCTGGAGCCGATGACGCATCTGCTGTCGGTCTACGGCATCGCCGGCCTCACCGCCTATTTCGGCTTGCTGGATGTCGGCAAGCCAAAGGAAGGCGAGACCGTCGTCGTGTCGGCGGCGGCCGGTTCGGTCGGCTCGATCGTCGGCCAAATTGCAAAAATCAAGAGGTGCCAGGTCGTCGGTATCGCCGGCGGCAAGGACAAGTGCCATTGGCTCACTAGCGAACTCGGCTTCGACGCCGCGGTCGATTACAAGGATGGCGCGACCTTCAAGGCACTGAGGGCCGCGGCGCCAAAGGGCATCGACGTCTATTTCGACAATGTCGGCGGCGACATTCTGGAAGCCTGCATTGCGCTGATGAACAATCGCGGCCGCATCGCCTGCTGCGGCGCGATCTCGCAATATGACGGCGTGCCGTCGGCGCATGGTCCGCGCGGCGTCCCCGGCCTGATCGTGGTGAAGCGGCTCATCATGCAGGGCTTCATCGTCATGGACTATATGGAGCAGCGTGACCATGCCTTGAAGGACCTGCAGTCCTGGGTCGCTTCCGGCAAATTGAAAGTTCAAGAGGACGTGATCGACGGGCTGGAGAACACGCCGAAAGCGCTGATCGGGCTGCTCGCCGGCGAAAACCGCGGCAAGCGGATGGTGAAGGTGTGAAGGCCGTCATGACTCCCTGACGGGACATTTCGTCCGACCAAACGCGAACACAGGCAGGATATTGCGTTGCACCGCGCCTGACACTGGTAATTCAGCGTCAGCGCAAGCATAGTTGAGCCGTCACCATTCCGGATAGATGCATTGGCGTCGATGACGTGAACCCGCCGCTACCGACGCCCCGCATTTGCGGAAATATGGTTCGGACGACCGGAGTTGCGCCATGTCTCTCAAGGTTTCCAACGAAGCAAAGCCCGCACATACATTCGATTCCGCCGAAATGGGCGCCATCGCTCATCTCTACCGCGGCGAGGTCTATCGTTCGACGATCTGGCGAACGCGACTCGACAACACGACCAATTGGTCGATCGTCACGATGGGCATCGCATTGTCGACGACTTTTGCCAGCCCGGGGGCTTCACCTTTGCCGCTCCTGCTCGTCGGGCTGCTGCTTGCCGTGTTTCTCGGCATGGAGGCACGGCGTTATCGCTATTTCAATGTTTGGCGCGCCCGAGCCCGCTGGCTGGAGACGAACTTCTACGCGCCGATATTCACCGGTGAAGCGCATGACGATAGCTGGCAGGCCATCCTCGCGCGCGACTACACCGCGCCGCGCCATCACATCTCGTTTGTCCGCGCTGCCGGCCGGCGGTTGCGTCACAACTACGTCTGGATTCTGGCCGTCCAGGTGATCGCCTATTACGGCAAGATAGCGATCCACCCGACGCCTGCGGCGACTCTGGCGGAGTTTGCCGATCGTGCCGCCGTCGGCCCGATTCCCGGCTGGGTGGTTCTGATCGTAGGCGTTGCCTACAATTTCGGCTGGCTGGCGTTCGCGCTCGGCACGATGTGGCTCGACCGACGCCAGCACGGGGCCAGGGGCGACGCGGTGGCGATGGGTTAGAGCGTTTTCGAGCGAAGTGGATACCGGTTCGCGTGAAGAAAACGCGTCAAAACGAGAATTTAGAGCTTCGGTTCTGATTCAATCAGAACCGAAGCTCTAGTGACAGCGAGCCCCGGCCTGAGTGGTGCCGCCCGCGAACCTGCTTGTCAGTGGGCGATGTTCTCAGTGGGCGATGTTCGTGGCGAAAGCTGCGATCGTCGAGAACGACGAATGCAGCTCATGGGATGCGAGATTGCCGGCAACCAGGATCAGCGTTGCGGCGAGCATCAGCCGCAGCGCCGCTTCCGGGACGCGGTGCGCACAATAGCTGCCAATTGCGATGCCGGGCAAGGAGCCTATCAGCAGCACGCCCATAAGGTGCCAGTCGATCGCGCCGGTCGCCCAATGTCCCAACCCGGCAACCAGCGTCAACGGAACCGCGTGCGCGATGTCGGAGCCGACGATGCGCGTCATTGGCAGATCAGGGTAAAGCAGCAGGAGCGCGGTGACGCCGACCGCACCGGCTCCGACCGAAGAAATCGAAACCAGCACGCCAAGAGCAACGCCCACCAGCACCGTCGCGCGAGCAGTGGTGGCGGGGTCGAATTGCTGCAAACGCCAGCGATAGCGTTCCATGATTGTTTTGCGGAATACCAGGGATGCCGCGGTGAGGAAGAGCGCAAAACAGAGCACCAGATTGACCAGGCTGCGCGAGGATTCAGCGTCGAGATCGAGCTGCCAGAGAACAACGAGCGTCAAGATGCTTGCCGGGATGCTGCCGCTGGCGAGCCGGACTACCGCCGGCCAGTGGATGCTCCTCGCCCAACCGTGCGCCACGCTGCCACCCGTCTTGGTGGCCGCGGCGTACAGCAAATCGGTGCCGACCGCCGTCGCCGGATGGATGCCGAACAGCAGAATCAGCAACGGGGTCATCAGTGAACCACCGCCGACGCCCGTCATGCCAACAGAAGGCCGACGCCAAATCCCGAAACGACATAGAGGGGATCGATCATGGGCATTTACACATTCTCAGGCTTCCATTCGGCGACGTTTGCCGTCGACACGCATCTTCGTCAGTCAACCGTCTGCGTACCAGGTCGCCGCAATGCGGTGCTGAAATGTTCAAAACGAGGCAAGTAGACAGACTTCCCCGTCGTTGCAATCGCGCAGACGAAAAAGAGAATGATCCATGCGCCTATCGAGAATCGGTGGTAATTTTCATCTATTCGGACCACGCATGGTGAAGCCGACGCGATTGATCTATTTCAAGATTGCTGCCTTGTGACGGTCGGCAGCTTGCCATTCTCGATCTTGGCCGAGCATGACGTGTCTACAAATGCGTCGTGCTCGGCGCCTGCGGAACCGCTTGCGCGCCGGCCTTTGCTGTCTTTCGCGACGCCAGCCAGTTCTCGAACCGTTGCACCACGACAAAGAACGTCGGCACGAGCAGCACGGCGAGGCAGGTCGACGCCAGCATACCCGAGAACACGGTGATGCCGATCGATTTGCGGGCGTTGGCGCCGGCGCCGGTGGCGAGTACCAGCGGCACCACACCGAGGATGAAGGCAAACGACGTCATCAGGATCGGCCGGAACCGGGCCCGCGCCGCCTCCACCGCGGATTCCAGCAACGGCTTGCCGTCGCGCACATGCAATTCGAGCGCTACCTCGACGATCAGGATGGCATTCTTGGCCGACAACGCGATCAGCAGGATGATGCCGATCTGGGTGTAGAGATTGTTCTCGATCCGCAGCGCCGTGAGCACCGACATCGGACCCAGCAATGACAGCGGCACGGCCAGGATCACGGAAATCGGCGCGTACCAGCTTTCATATTGTCCGGCCAGCACGAGGTATACCAGCAGCAGGGCAAGGCCGAACGCCCAGTAGATCTGGCCGCCGACGACCTTCTCCTGGTACGACATCGCCGTCCATTCATAACCCGCGCCCGGCGGCAAGGTCTTTGCGGCAATCTCTTCCATCAGCGTCATCGACTGGCCGGAACTGTAGCCCGTGGCGGGCAGGCCGATGATGGTCGCGGACGGATAGAGATTGTACAGGCTGATCAGCGAAGGGCCGACCGCCGGCGTGATCTTCGCCACCGTGCCGAGCGGAACCATGTCGCCGTTGCTGTTGCGCACCATCAGGTTCTCGATATCGCGCACGGTCAGGCGAAATTGCGCATCCGCCTGGGTGTAGACCTGGAAGGTGCGGCCGAACTTGTTGAACTGGTTGATATAGCTTGAGCCCATATAGGAAGACAGCGTCGAAAAAATCTGGTCGGTGGTGACATGCAGGGTTTGCGTCTTGATCCGGTCCACATCGACGTCGTACTGCGGCACCATCGAACGGAACGACGTACTGACGCGCTGCAGCGCGCTTTGGGTCTGCCCATTGGCGACGATGGCGTTGGCGATCGCCTGCAATTTGCCGAAATCGGAATTGCCGTCGCGGAGCTGGACCTGCATGGCAAAGCCCGCCGCGTTGCCGATGCCCTGGATCGGCGGCGGCGGAATCACCAGAATGCGCGCCTCCGGAATCACCGACAGTTTTTCGTTCAGTCCGACGAACAGCGACCGCAGGTCCTCGCCCGGGCCGCGCTCGCTCCACTCCTTCAGGATCAGATAGGCGACGCCGGCATTGGCGAGGCTGGAACTGCTGTCGAGCGCCGATATGCCGGCGATGCCGATCACCTGCTCGACCCCCGGCGCCTTGCCGGCGAGGTCGCTGACCTGATCGACCACGCGCTGGGTGCGGTCGAGGGCTGCGCCATCGGGCAACTGCACCGCCACCAGCAAATAGCCCTGGTCCTCGATCGGAATGAAGCCCGTCGGCACCCGCGACAGGCCGTAGCCGGCGACGCCGATCAGGATCAGTGCCGATATCACCGATAAATTGCTGTGGGCGACCAGCCGGCCCATCAACCGGCCGTAACCGCGCTCGAGGCGGTCGTAGACGGCGTTGAAGCCGCGATAGAAGAAGTTGCGCTGTTCCGGCGGCACCGGCCGGCGCAGCCACAATGCGCACTGCGTCGGCTTCAGCGTCGCGGCATTGACGGCGCTGAGCAGCGCGGTCGCGGCGATCACCAGCGCGAACTGCGAGTACATTCGCCCCGTCAGCCCCGGCAAAAACGCCGACGGCAGGAACACGGAAATCAACACCAGCGTGATGCCGATGATCGGCGCGAACAGCGCATCCATGGCGCTGATCGCAGCATCATGGCCGGACATGCCCTTCTCGATATTATGGGCGGCACCTTCGACCACGACGATCGCGTCGTCGACCACGATCCCGATCGCGAGCACGATCGCAAACAGGGTCGAGATGTTGACGGTGAAACCGAGTGCGGCCATCGCGGCGAAGGCGCCGATGATCGTCACCGGTACCGTGGTGGCCGGCACCAGCATCGCGCGCCAGTCCTGCAGGAAGACCAGGATCACGACGAGAACGAGCAGACCGGCCTCGATCAGCGTCTTGTAGACCTCATTGATCGATGCCGACACGAATTTTGTGGTGTCGAACGGCGTGTCGTATTTGATGTCCTGCGGAAACTGCTTGGCCAGTTCCGCCATCTTCTTCTGGACCGCCGCCTCGACCTCGAGCGCGTTGGCGCCGGGCGACTGGAATACGCCGATGCCGGTGGCCGGCTTGTTGTTGAGCGAGAATATCTGGCTGTAGTTCTGGGCTCCGAGTTCGACCCAGCCGACGTCGCGCACCCTGGTCACATCGCCATTGCTGCCGGTCTTGACGATAATATCTTCGAACTGGCGGGTGTCGTCGAGCCGTCCGTTGACGTTGAGCGTGTACTGGAAGGCCTGCCCCGCCGGCGTCGGCGGCATGCCGACCTGGCCCGCGGTCACCTGCTGGCTCTGCTGCTGGATCGCGGAAATGATGTCCTGCGGCATCAGCGAGCGGACCTGCAGCTTGTTCGGATCGAGCCAGACCCGCATCGAATACTGGCCGGCGCCGAACACGTTGACGTTGCCGACGCCAGGCAGCCGCGACAGTTCGTCCCTGATATTGATGGTGGCGTAGTTCGACAGGAACAGGCTGTCGTAGGTCTCCTGCGGCGAGGTCAGCGTCACGAACAGCAGGATCGCCGTCGATCTCTTCTGGACGGTGACGCCCTGGTTCTGCACCGACTGCGGCAGCTGCGACAGCGCGCTCGACACCCGGTTCTGCACCAGCACCTGCGCGAAGTTGAGATCGGTGCCGATCTTGAACGTCACCGTCAGCGAATAGGTGCCGTCGGCGGCGCTGTAGGACTGCATATAGAGCATGTCCTCGACGCCATTGACCTGCTGCTCGATCGGCAGCGCCACGGTATCGATCACGGTCTTGGCGGAAGCGCCGGGATAGCGTGTCGTGACCTGCACCGTCGGCGGCACGACGTCGGGATATTGCGCGACCGCCAGCCGGAACAGGCACACGCCGCCGATCAGGATCATCAGGATCGCGATGACGTTGGAGAGAACCGGCCGCTCGATGAAGAATTTCGAAATCATGGCCCGATCCTATTTGGCGGGAGCCGGCGGCGCTTCGCTCTTGGTTAGCTGCGGATCGACCTTCTGGCCGGGGATCGCGCGCAACAGCCCGGCGGTCACGACGCGATCATCGGCCTTGAGGCCGCTCTCAATGACACGCAGATCGCCTTCCAGCGGCCCGGTCCGGACCTTGCGCTGCTCGACGACGTTCTCTCCGTTGACGATCAGCACATAACGTCCGGCCTGATCGCTGCCCAGGGCGACATCGGGGACCAGCAAGGCGTTCGCCTGCTGCTCGAAGGGAACGCGGACCCGGACGAAGAAGCCGGGCAGCAGCACGCGATCGGGATTGGGCAGCACGCCGCGCACCGCGAGCGTTCCGGTCGACTGATTGAGCGTCGGCGCGGCGTAATCCAGGTTGCCCTTGTGCGGAAAGCCGCTGTCGGTCTGCAAGCCGACTTCGACCGGCAGCGTCTTGAGGTCGTTCGCCGTCATGCCGCGCCGCCGCGCTTCTTCCCGGATCCGCAGCACGTCCTGTTCGTTGACGTTGAAATTCACGTAGATCGGATCGAGCGCCACGATGGTGGCGAGCTGCGTCGGCGACGCCGCACCGACCAGTTCTCCGATGGATATGAGATGGGCGGTGACGAAGCCGTCGAACGGCGCCACGACGTGTGTATAGCTGTAGTTGACCGCGGCGATCCTGGTGTTCGCCTCGGCCTGCAGCAAATTGGCCTGGGCGTTGTCGCGGTTGGCGGTGGAGGTGTCGAGCGTTGCCTGCGAGACCGCCTGCCGCTGCACCAGGTCGGACTGGCGCTTGAAGTCGGCCTCGGCCTGTCGCAGCGACGCCTGCGCGCCGGCTTCGGCGGCCTGCGCCTGATCGAGCTTCAATTTGTAGGTATCGGGCTCGATCGAGAACAGCGTGGTGCCTTCCTTCACGAAGGTACCGTCCTGATAGTTGATCGATTGCAGAACCCCCTGCACGCGCGCGACCAGATCGACGTTCTTGACCGGCGCGGTGTTGCCGGTCGCCTCGAGAAAGCGCGTGATGGCGCGTTGCACCGGCAAACCGACTTCAACCTTAGGTGGCGGAGGCGGAACAAAACTATTTTGTTCACAGGCACTTAAGCTCGCGAACGCGAACATGACAAAAGCAAGACGCGCTGGCGCGGCGGTTCGCAGCCGCACAATATCATTCAGCCTGAAATGTGCCGACGCGCGCGCATGCCTCATTTCCGTGCCTCTGTTAAAATTGCTTCAGAACAAGGCTTGTTGTTCGAGAACAGTTTTGCTGCTGCATGAATAGCACAATCTGCTTGCAGTGGAACCCGAAAGCTAAAATGATGCCACGCGTGAAGTTTTTTTCGCCGGCTTGTTCATATTCCATTCGGTTGAAGCGGCGGCTCCAGCGACAGCAACAAAAGGATTTCATCAAATGATCTCCACGTTGAAGCGTGCGGCGAAGCTTTGTGCGCTGCTGACGGTTGCAACATTCGCCGCCGCAGCACCGGGATTTGCGCAAGCGCCGAGCCAGGCCCAGCGCGACGCCATCAAATCGCAATGCCGCTCCGATTACATCGCGCATTGCTCCAGCATTCCGCCGGGCGGCGAGGCGTCGCTGCAATGCCTGCAGCAGAACATGTCGAGCCTTTCGTCGGGCTGCAAGAGCGCGGTTCAGGCCGTCGCAGCGCCGGCCGAATCCGCGCCGAAGACGGAGTCCGCTCCGGCGGCTGCGGCCACCGAGACCGCGGCGCCCAAGGCCGCTGCGAGCGCGGCTGCTGCAGGCACGGCCGCGAAAAAGCCGAGCAGCGCGCAGATTTCCGCGATCCGCAGCGCCTGCCGTTCCGATTATCCAAAAGTCTGCGCGGGCGTACCGACCGGCGGCGCGCCGGCATTGCAATGCCTCGAGAAGAACAAGGCAAAGCTTTCGGCCGCTTGCGAGAAGGCCGTCGCCGCAGCCGGCAGCGCTGGCGCTGCGCCTGCGGCGGGCGGCGCGCCTGCCCCAGCGACAGCAGCCGCTCCGGCGGCGGCGGCCGATGCGGCAGCGCCCGTCATCGTGCTGCGGCCGATGCGGCCGCGCGAGGAACTGTTTGTCCTGAGGTCGGCATGCGGTGGCGACGTCCGCTCGCTCTGCGGCGGTGTGGCGCCCGGCGGCGGCCGCATCATACAATGCCTGGCCGCGCAGGCGGCTTCGATTTCACCCGCATGCAAGGACGTCCTCGCTCAGTTTTCCGCGCAATAAATCGCGTGTGGCCGGCGATCCTTCCGCACCGACGGGGGATCGCCGGCTACTCCCCGCGAAAGGCGAGGATCAGCTGGATCAGTCGAACCGACAGCGCGATGTAGCAAAGCGACATCACGATCTGGTACGCCACGGCCGATGAGGCCCTGACGCAAATAGCCGAACAGGACGATCATGGGCTCGTTGCTCGAGACATGCGCACCCGCCGATACGATCAACGCTCCGATGATCATCCGCTCGACGTACGAAAACATTTCCTTGGAGGCCGGTTCGACATGCTCACCATAGAACGCAAGCCACTTGCTTCTGACATCCGACATGATTTCTCCTCATCCAGGGTCGGCATCGGGGGTTCGGCGCGGTCATAGTACAACGGCTCCCCGATCAAGAGGCAAGAACCCCGCCCAACTGATCTGTTCGAAAGCGCGACGAACCCCTCCGCACCATTGCTGCCAACTGCGATCCGGAAAGGAAAATAAATGTTACGCACCGTCCTGACTGCCACCACCCTTGTCTGCATTTCGCAAACCGCGTTCGCGCAGGAGCTGACCGCCGCGCAGCGCGATGCCTGCATGGGCGACTACCAGAAATATTGCAAAAGCGTCGTGCCGGGTGGTGGGCGGATCATCGCCTGCCTCGCCAAGGAAAGCGACAAGCTGACGCCGGCTTGCAAGAAAGTGCTGGAGGCGGCGGAGAAGAAGTAGAGCGGCCTCGAACGGCTGCCGCCGCTAACAGCGTCTGGGTGGTGGCACATAGGTTCGTCGCCGCTGCTGACATAGGGCGGACGGCCTCGCTTCACCTCTCCCGCTTGCGGGGGAGGTCGTATCGCATCGACAGATGCGATACGGGTGGGGGAACTCTCTCTCCACACGGGCAGTGTGACTCGCGGAGGCACCCCCACCCCAACCCTCCCCCGCAAGCGGGAGAGGGAGCGCAGCTCCCTCGTGGAGGCAACTCGCTCTAACCCGCCTCCCGCATTTTTAGGCTGGCGTCCCGGCTGCGCAGCGATTATTGTGCCCTGAATTGTAAGTGTACTGTCAATTTGGGAGGAAGACCGTGCGCATCGCCGTGCTCGGCGGGGGCCCCGGCGGGCTCCACTTCGCCTATCTCTGGAAAAAGCGTCACCCGGACGCCCGCATCGATCTGCTCGAGCAGAACGCGGCCGGCGCGACCTGGGGCTTTGGCGTGGTGTTCTCCGAACAGGCGCTCGAATTTTTGCGCGCCGACGACCCCGAGACGGTCGATGCGATCGCGCCGAGGATGGAGAGCTGGAAGAACATCACGCTCAACTTGCATGGGCAAAGCGTCGAGATCGACGGCGTCGGTTTCTCCTCGATCGGCCGGCTCGAACTGCTGACCATCCTGCAGCATCGCGTCCGCGACGCCGGCGTCACCCCACGATACGACACTCTGATTCAGTCGGTCGACGAACTCAGGGGTTACGACCTGATCGTCGCGGCCGACGGCCTGAACTCGCTGGTGCGACGCAGCTTCGAAAAAGAATTCGGCGCATCGGTGTCCCACTCGACCAACAAATTTGCCTGGTACGGCACCACCAAGCGCTTTGCCACGCTGTCGCAGACGTTTGTTGCCACCGAACGCGGCACCTTCAACGCCCACCATTATCGCTACGCGCCCGCGATGAGTACGTTCCTGGTCGAATGCGACGCCGCGACGTGGGACAATTATGGATTCGAACACAAGACCATCGAGGAATTGAAGGCGATCTGCGAGCAGGTATTCGCCGCAACCCTCGACGGGCACCAACTGGTGTCGAACAAATCGATCTGGCGCAATTTCCCCTGGATCTGGAACGAAAACTGGTCATCGGGAAACATGGTGCTGATCGGCGACGCCCTGCATTCGGCGCATTTTTCGATCGGATCGGGAACGCGGCTGGCGATCGAGGATGCGATCGCGCTGACCAAGGCGCTGGAAGCCGAGGCAGACATTCCGGCCGCACTCGCGCTGTACCAGGCCGCACGCAAGCCGATCGTGAAGAAGCTGGTGACGGCGGCGCGCACCAGCGCCGACTGGTACGAGCATTTCCCCGAACATATGAAGCTCGACCTGATGGACTTTGCATACGGCTACATCACCCGCTCCGGGCGGATCGACGATGCGCGCCTGCGCGCGATGTCGCCGGCGTTCATGGCGCGTTACGAAACAGCGAAGCAAAACGGGAGCCGGTCATGACGCACGAAATCGTCGATCAGGTGCCTTTAGACAGTGCCGGCGCGCGCGAGATCGGCTTCTCCATCCCCGAGCGTTACAATGCCAGCCGCATCCTGTTCGACAACCTTTCGCGCGGCCATGGCGACCGGCTGGCGCTCACCGGACCGAGCGGCACGCGCAGCTACGCACAACTCTGCGCCGAGGCCTCGCAATGGGGGCACGGTTTCCTGTCGCTGGGCCTGAAGCGCGGCGACCGCGTGCTGATGTTCCTCGACGACACGCCGGCCTATCCCGTGGCATTCTTCGGCGCGGTGCGCGCCGGCTTCGTGCCGCTGTTGATCAATACGCTGACGCCGCCGGACCTGTTGCAGTTCTATCTCTCGGATGCGGGCGCGGCCGTCGCCGTTGCCGACGCCGAATTTTGTTCGCGCTTCGACATTGTTGCTTGCAAGGACGCGCCGCTGCACACGCTCATCGCGGTCAACGGCGCCGCCGGCGCGCATGCCGTACCGCATGCCATCGCAGCGGACAACTGGTTGAAGGATTTCCCGGCCGACCTTGCGGAGGCCGACACGCACCGCAACGAGATGGCGTTCTGGATGTATTCGTCGGGCTCGACCGGGCGGCCCAAGGGCATCGTGCATCTGCAGCACGACATGGCCTATAGCGAGGCGGCATTCGCGCGCGACGTGTTGAAACTCGGACCCGGCGACATCTGCTTCTCGGTGCCAAAGATGTTCTTCGCCTACGGCTTTGGCAATTCCATCACGTTTCCGTTCGCGGTCGGCGCGGCGACGCTGCTGCTGCCCGGCCAGCCGAAACCGGCGACGATTTTTGAGGCGATCGGCCGTTTTCGTCCCAGCGTCTTCTTCGGACTGCCGACGCTCTATACCTCGCTGACCAAGGCGGATGGGGCACAGCAGGCGGATTTCTCGTCGCTGCGGCTGGCGCTGTCCGCCGCCGAAGTCCTGTCGGCTGACGTGTTCAACGGCTGGAAGGCGCTGACGGGCCTCGATATCGTCGAAGGACTGGGGTCGACGGAAGTGCTGCACATCTATCTGTCGAACCGGACCGACAAGAAAAAACTCGGCGCCGCCGGCCTGCGCGTTCCCGGTTACGAGATTGCGTTGCGCGACAAGGACGGCCGCGAGGTCGGCGACAATGAGGAGGGCATTTTGTGGGTCCGCGGCGATTCCAACACGCCGCTGTACTGGAACCGGCCGGACAAATCGGCCGAAACCATCCGCGAGGAGGGATGGATCTACACCGGCGACCGCTTTGTCCGAGACAGCGACGGTTTTTATTTCTTCCGCGGCCGCGCGGACGATTTGATCAAGATCTCCGGGCAATGGGTCTACCCGCTCGAAGTCGAGCTTTGCCTGGCCGAACACCCGGACGTGCGCGAATGCGCGGTATTCGCGGCTGAACTGCCTGATAGACGCATGACCTTGAGGGCGGTGGTGGTGATGAACAGCGGCGCGTTCGAGGCCGGCGAGGCGACAAAGCGGCTGCAGGATTTCGTCAAGGCAAAGCTGCTGCCGTACAAATATCCGCGTGAGGTAAAGTTCATCGACGAATTGCCGAAGACGGGCACGGGGAAGATCGACCGGCAAGCGGTGTTGAAGATGTAGCGGCTTACGATCGTCATTGCGAGCGCAGCGAAGCAATCCATCGCGCCGCAGAAAGAAAGAATGGATTGCTTCGCTACGCTCGCAATGACAGGGAGCCTTTACCCCGCCAACCCCGTCCCGCCATACAGCCACGCCAGATGGCCGTAATACTCCTCCGAACTCTTCGCGCGCATGATCGCGTTGCGGAGGCGGGCGTGGTCGCCGGCGGGGTGATAGATGTGCTCGCCGATGGCGCGGGACATCAGCTGCACCCGCGCGGTGCGTGCGAAACGTTGCGTGCGATACGCCTCCAGCGCGGTCGCGTGGTCATCATGGTGCGACAGCATGTGCGACAGGCACACCGCGTCTTCCATCGCCTGGCAGGCGCCTTGCGCGAAATATTGCAGCATCGGATGCGCGGCATCGCCGAGCAGCGCGACGCGGCCGTCGATCCAGCGTTCGGTGGGATCGCGGTCACACAGCACCCAGAGCCGCCAGTTCCTGCCGTGGCGAATGATCTCCCGCGCGCGCGCGTGCACATGCGTAAATCCCTTCATGACCTCGGCTTCGGACACCGGCTTTCCCGCGACCGGTTCGGGAGCGTCGTTGTGATAGGTGACGACGAGGTTGAATACTTTCCAGCCCGACAGCGGGTAATGCACGATGTGGCATTTCGGTCCGGCCCACAGCGTCGCCGCGTTCCAGCGCAGATCCTCCGGCATCTGCTCGGTCGGAATCACCGAGCGATAGGCGGTATGACCGGAAACCCGCGGCGGGCCGTCTGACGCGACCTGCTTGCGGATATTGGACCACAGCCCGTCCGCGCCGATCAGCAGCCGCCCGGTGATGCGCTCACCGTTCGCCAGCCGCGCGGTCACCGACGCGCCGTCCTGGTCGTAGCCTGTGACCTCGCTGCTGACGCGCAACTCGATCAGATCGTGGGCCTGGCAGGCGCGCAGGAAAACCCCGTGCAAGTCGCCGCGATGTACCACCGCATAGGGATTGCCGAACCGGGCGCGAAACGCCTCGCGCAGATCGATATGGGTGATTTCCTCGGCCGTCAGCGCGTCCATCAGCCGGAGCTGATCGATATAGACCGCCATGCTTCGCGCGGCTTCGCCGACACCGAGATAGTCGAAGGCATGGAACGCGTTCGGCCCAAGCTGGATGCCGGCGCCGATTTCGCCGAGCACGGAAGCCTTTTCCAAAAGAACCGAGCGGATTCCCTTTTGCGCCAGCCCAAGGGCTGCGGCGAGGCCGCCGATGCCGCCGCCCGAGATCAGGACCGGACGCGTGTCTGACGCCATCAGCCCGATTTCCCGAGATGTTCGAGCGCGTCTTCGGCGCGCAACGGCACCCGCGACGCCTCGTTGTTGAGATCGACGAGTTGCGTCAGCAGCGCCAGCAGGGTCTTGCGGTCGGCCGGTTTCAAGGGCTGCAGCATCCGCGCCTGCGCCCGCTCGACCGAGGGCACGATGTCGCGCAGCAGCGCCGCGCCCGCCTTGGTGAGAGAGAGCAGCTTGACGCGCTTGTCCTCGCGGGCGGGCTTGCGCTCGACCAGCGATTTGGTTTCCAGCCGTTCGATCACATTGCCGAGCGTCGAGCGATCGAACGCGATCACCGCCGACAACCGCGTCGCGTCGATGCCGGGATGGGTGTGGATCGCGACCAGCGCCGCATATTGCACCGGCGTCAGATCGAAGGCCCTGCACTCCTCGACGAAGATCGCAACCGCGATCTGCTGCATCCGCCGGAACAGATAGCCCGGGGCGGCGTAGACCGCATCCATCGTGATCGGCGGGGGCTTACTCGGCATCGGGTTGCCTGTCCGGCGCGGCATCGGCGAATGCCTTGGTGGCCTTGGCTGCGGTTTCGGCCTTGAGCAGGCGCGGATAGGCCGAAACGTCGACGCCGAAGCGCCGCGCATTGGCAAGCTGCGGCACCAAACAGAGATCGGCGATGGTGGGCTTGTCGCCAAAGCAGAACGGACCGGACTCGCCCGCAACAAGGATTTCGCAGGCCGACAGCCCCTCGCGGTTGGCCCAGGCCGCCCACTCCGTCACTTTTTCTTCCGCAAGGCCGAGCTGGCGCAGCCGGGCCAGAACTTTCAGGTTCTGCACCGGGTGGGTGTCGCAGGCGAGCGCCATGGCAAAGGCGCGGACTTTGGCGCGGCGCAGCGGATCCTTCGGCAGCAGCGGCGGCGTGGGAAAGGTCTCGTCCAGCCATTCGATGATGGCGAGCGACTGGGTCAGCACCGTGCCGGCATCGTCCTCCAGCGTCGGCACCAGCCCCTGCGGATTGATCGCGAGATAGGCCGGCGCGCATTGTTCGCCCTTGCGCAAATGATGGGTGAGGTGTTCGGTGGTCAGGCCCTTGAGATTCAACGCGATCCTGACCCGGTAAGACGCGCTGCTGCGGAAATAGCCGTGCAGCTTCATCGGAACCTCCCTTTTGTATTTCAAGCCAGGCTTGGGATTTCAAGCCAGCCCGGATTTTTCATCGGCTTGGTTGACGCTAGCCATATTGTAAGTATACTGTCAATCAAATTGAACTGACAAGAACGACCGGAGGCGACCATGGAAGCCGTGCAAAAGACCCCGGAACGCGAGGCGTTCTACAAGAAGATCGACGGCGAAAATCTTTCCGCGCTGTGGAACGTGATGGGCGATCTGATCACGCCGGAGCCACGCAGCGCCTGCCGCCCGCATCTGTGGAAATTCGACCAGATCCGCGACTACATGACGGAAGCCGGCAAGCTGATCACCGCCAAGGAAGCCGAGCGTCGGGTGCTGGTGCTGGAAAACCCGGGCTTGCGCGGACAGTCCAAGATCACGACATCATTGTTCGCGGGCGTGCAGATGGTGGTGCCAGGCGATATCGCGCCGGCCCACCGCCACAGCCAGTCGGCGCTGCGTTTCGTGCTCGAAGGCAAGGGCGCCCATACCGCGGTCGATGGCGAGCGCACCGCGATGGAGCCCGGCGATTTCGTGATCACGCCGTCGATGACCTGGCATGACCATTCCAATGAAACCAGCGAGCCGATGTTCTGGCTCGACGGCCTCGATATCCCGATGGTGCAGTTCTTCGACGCGTCCTTTGCCGAGGGATCGAATGAGGACCAGCAGAAGATCACCCGGCCCGCCGGCGACAGCTTTGCCCGCTACGGCCACAATCTGCTGCCGGTCGACGGCAAGCGCACGTCAAAAACCTCGCCGATCTTCAACTATCCCTACAGCTACACCCGCGAGGCGCTGGAGCAGGCCAAGACCAGCGGCGAGTGGGACGCCTGCCACGGGTTGAAACTGAAATTCTCCAATCCCGAGACCGGCGATTTTGCGATGCCGACCATCGGCACCTTCATCCAGCTGGTGCCGAAAGGATTCAAGACCGCGCGCTATCGTTCGACCGACGCTACCGTATTCGCCGCGATCGAAGGCAAAGGCCGCACTCGGGTCGGCGATCAGACCTTCGAATGGGGCCCGCGCGACCTGTTCGTGGTGCCGAGTTGGCAGTGGGTCACCCACGAGCCCGACGATGACTCGGTGCTGTTCAGCTTCTCCGATCGCCCGGTGCAGCAGAAGCTGGATCTGTTCCGCGAAGACCGCGGGAATGCCTAGCCGTCATTGCGAGCGAAGCGAAGCAATCCATCGGGCCGCATAGAAAGTGTGGATTGCTTCGTCGCTTCGCTCCTCGCAATGACGGGAGAACGGTCACCGCCAGTGCAACAGCCGCGTTTCCAGCATATTGATCAATTTCCCCACCGCCAGCCCGAACAGCGACAGGATCACGACGCCGGCGAGCAGCTGATCGGTCTGCATCAGATTGCCGGCCTGCAGCACGAAGGCGCCGATGCCGTATTCGGCGCCGATCATTTCGGCGCTCACCACCAACAGCAGCGCGACCGATGCAGTGATGCGAAAGCCCGCGAGGATCGAGGGCAGCGCGCCCGGCCAGATCACCCGCCGCACGATCAAATGAAACGGCACGTTAAAACTCTGCGCCATCCGGATCAGGTTGCGCGGCACCGCGTCGACGCCGCTATAGACCGAGATCGCGGTGGAGAAGAACACGCCGAGCGCGATGGTCGCGATCTTCGGCTCTTCACCGATCCCGAGCCAGAGGATCAGCAGCGGCAGCAGCGCGATCTTTGGAATCGGAAACAGCGCCGAGATGAAGGTGATGCCGACGCCGCGCGCGAGACTCGAGAGCCCGACCGCAAAACCGATGATGACGCCGGCGGCCGTTCCTAAGATCCAGCCGGTTCCGATCCGCATGATCGACCAGGACAGATGGTGCCAGAGCGCGCCCGAGATCGCGAGCCTGTAGATCGCGACCGCGATCGCCGACGGCGCCGGCAGGAACAGCGGATTGACGAGGCCTGTGCTGCCGGCCAGTTGCCAGAGCGCGATCACCAGCGCCAACGCGATCCAGCCTGAATGACGCCCGGCGGCCGGCGCAAAGCCGCCGCCGCGAAACGCCACCGGCCGCGACTGTTCCGGCGCGTCGTCGCGTTGCGTGTCGGGCGAAGGCGCGCGGTCAAGCATGCTGGACCTCGCGCTCGGCATCGATCGCCTCCTCGCGGATCAGCGACCACAGATCGCTTTGTAGCGCCAGCAGCTTACCGCGGGCGTCGATCGCGCCGCGCTCGTCGCGGGTCATCGGGATGGTCACGACCTCGCGGACCCGGCCCGGCCGCCGCGACAGCACCACGATGCGATCGGCGAGGCGAACGGCTTCCTCCAGATTATGCGTGACATAGACCGCGCCCATCGCGCCATCTGCGAGCAGGCGGATGAAATCCTCCATCAGCAATTCGCGGGTCTGCGAATCCAGCGCGGATAATGGCTCGTCCATCAAGAGGATCGCCGGCCGCACCGCCAGCGCGCGGGCAATGCCGACGCGCTGGCGCATGCCGCCGGACAATTGCTTTGGATAGGTGCCTCGAAAATCCGACAAGCCCGTCCGGCGCAGCGCGTCATCGATGACGGCGCGCCGGGCCACGGCGCTGAGCCCGGTATGAACAAGCGGAAATTCGACGTTCTCTTCCACCGTGCACCATGGCAGCAGCGCAAAATCCTGGAACACGAACGTCAGCGGGTTGAGGCTGTCAGCCGGCGGCGCGCCGCGCAGTTCGGCCTGCCCTTCGCTCGGCCGCAACAGACCGCCCAGGATCGAGAGCAGGGTGCTCTTGCCGCAGCCGGAGGGCCCGACGATCGCCACCACCTCGCCCGAGCGCACCGTGAACGACACCTTTTCGAGCACGTCGAGCGCGCCGAAGCGGTGGCTGATATGGTCGGCGATCAGGTCCATTCTCGTATTTCGTCTCCGGTCCGTCGTCGTAACCACCGTCATTGCGAGGAGCGAAGCGACGAAGCAATCAATCTATCCGTTATGCCGCGCTATGGATCGCTTCGCGGAGTTTATCATCGGGCGCGCATTCGCGCGACCCGTTGGCTCGCAATGACGGCCTAATCCGGCTTGACATAATCCCTGGCGATGATCGCGTCCGCCGCAAATCCCTTGTCGACAAAACCCTGCTCCTGCAGCCAGGCGATCTGGTTGGCGACGTTTTTCACATCCAGTTTGCCGTCGGGATCGATGTAGGCGCAGTTGCCGACCACCTGCTCCACCAGCAAGTTGGTGTACTTCGCAATGATCTCCAGCAGCGGTTTTGTCTGTTCGTTGATCTGGGCCTTGCCGTCCTTCACGGAGGCCAGGATCACGTCGTGATATTCACGATCGGCGCGCGCCAGCGCGCCCAGCAGCTTTGTCACCAGCGTGTTATTCGTAAGCGTCTTCGGCGAGGCGAACACTGCGCCGAGCTGCCACGGCGTCTCGTCGCCGACCCAGCCCAGAAGTTTGGCGCCGTTCGAATCCAGCAGCCCGCGCGCGGTCGAGATCGGCAGCAACGCGGCATCAACGGTTTCGCCCTTCAGGGCAGCTGCGGCGTTCGACAGCGATTGCAGCGGCAGCACTTTGATGTCCGAGAGCTTGAAACCGTATTTGTCGGCAAGCAGGCCGAGCGAATAATGGAAGCTGGAGCCGACCTGTGTCACCGCGATGCGTTTTCCCTGGAGGTCCTTGGGTGTCTTCAGGCCTGCTGCATAGGCGTTGTTGCTGGCGAAATAGCCGATCAGGGGATAGCCGGCCTTTTCCCGGCTCATGCCGCCGATCACCTTCAGCGTGCCCTTGCCGGCTAGGTTATAGAGCCCCGCCGTAAACGCGGTGATCCCGAAATCGACATCGCCCGAGGTCGTCGCCACCGCGATCGGCTGCGCCGCATCGAAGAATTTCAGTTCGACGTCGAGCCCAGCCTCGCGAAAATAGTCCTTGTCCTGCGCGATGAACACCGGCGCCGACGACGACAGCCGGAGCACGCCGACTTTTGCCTTTTGCACATCGTCGGCCCGCGCGATACCGCCCGCCGCCAGTGTCAACAGACCCACCAAAGCGAGCCGCGCAAATCCCCTCATCCAGCTTCCTCCGTCGTTATTTCTTACAGTCCGGCGGGCACGCTCTGGTCCCGGCCGATAAAGGCGCCCTGTTGTTGCAACGCTTGTTGCAACTTTTCGACCGCAATGTCGCGCGGAATCGTGTTGCCTGACAATGCCAGCGCCGCCGCCATGCCCACCGCCTCGCCCATCGCAAAGCAGGCGCCGGAGACGCGCGCCGCGGACTGGCCGTCATGGGTCATCGAGGCGCAGCGCCCGGCCATCAACAGATTGTCTACGCCCTCGGGCACCAGCATGCGATACGGCAATTCGTTGAACCCGCGCAATTCCGGGATCGGCGGGAACTTGAAGATCACGTTCCCCGCGACGTGCTGCTCCATCGGCCAGCCATTGACGCCGATCGAATCCTCGAACGAGGCGCAGCCGAGCACGTCGTCGCCCGAGAGCAAATAGCCGCCGACCACGCGCCGGGTTTCGCGGATGCCGAGCTGCGGCGGCAAATCGACGATGTAGGAATTTTCAAAACCCGGCACCGTACGCAGGAATTCGAACGCCTCGATCGCCTGACGGCGGCCGTCGATCTCGCCGCGGGTGAGATCGTCGGGCTCGAGGCCGTTGACGGCGGTGCCGTCGGCGCGCGCGAGCTGGGTGAAATTCACCCGCCATTCGATACCGTGACGCTGCGGCCGCACGATCGCGGCCTTGCGCGGAAAACGATGCGTGCCCGCGGCTTCGGCCCGCTCCATCAGTGCAGGAATAGTCCGCCAGGCCTCGCCGGCCTTTTCGGGGTCGATGCCGTTGAGCCGGAACATCATCGAGGGATACAGCATGCTGCCGTTGTTATCACCGACCTCGAACGGCGCGCCGGCCCAGGCGGCGAGATCGCCGTCGCCGGAGCAGTCGATGAAGATTCCGGCGCGGACCGCCTGGCGGCCGGCCTTGGTCTCGACCATCAGCGCATTGATGCGCCGCTCGTCATGCATCACCACGCCGGCGCCGAGCGCGTGGAAGAGAATGTCGACCTTGTGGGCGGCGAGCAGATCGTCGGCCGCGATCTTGTAGGCCGCGGTGTCGTAGGCCTGCGCAAAGATCTTGCCGAGAATCAAATGCGGCGCGTTGAGCCCGCCGAGCCGGTCGATCCGCGCGAGCAGGTCGGAGGCGATGCCCTGCACCACCCGATGCATCTCGCCATGCACATTGGCGTGCAGCCCGCAGAAATTGGTCACCCCCGCCGCGGTGCCCATGCCGCCGAGAAAGCCGTAACGCTCGATCAAGAGCGTACGCCGGCCGGCGCGGGCAGCAGCAACCGCGGCCGCGATGCCCGCCGGTCCGCCGCCGAGGACGGCGACGTCATATTCGCCATAGAGCGGTATCTGGCGCGCGGGTTCTTCGATGGTTTTGGAGGACAAATTGGGTTCCTGGATGGCGTGCCGGCCATCATGCCCCGGGCGGAAGATTTTGGCTATCGCAGCGAGGGGCCGGCAGCGTAAGTAAGGAGAGGAAACGCAGAAAGCGACGAGACCGGCGCCTTGAAAACCCTTCTATCCGCTTTGCTTGGCCTGTTGATCTTCGCCGCCCCCGCCGCCGCGGAGGTGGAGCAATGCCGGTTCATCCAGGCCAAGGCCGAGCGAGAATCCTGCTACACCCGCCAGGAAGCAGCGCTCGCCGCCAAGCGCAAGCCCGAACCTAGCCGCGACACCACGATCGAATCGCTGCAGCAGATGCGACAGGACGACGAGGCGGTTTACCGAAGCCTGCGCAGCATCTGCCGGGGCTGCTGAACGGCGGCACGAAATCAGGCCTTGCCGGCGCCCCAGTTCGCCGCGCGTTTTTCGGCGAACGATGCCAGGCCTTCCGACGCCTCGGCGGTCCGGCGCCGGTCCGAATGCATTTTCACCAGGCGCGCATAGGCATCGTCATTCACGCTCATGCCGCCGAACGAACTTTCCAGCGCGAGCTGCTTGGTTTCCGCCAGCGCCTGCGGGCCGTTGGCCAGCAATTGCTCGACAACTTTGGCGCCCGATGTTTCCAGATCCACCAGCGGCACCACGTCGTGCACGAGACCGATGCGGCGCGCGTCCTGCGCGCCAAAGCGCTCGCCGGTCAACGCGTAACGGCGGACCTGGCGGACGCCGATGGCGTCGCATAATTGCGGGATGATGATCGCGGCAGTCAGGCCCCAGCGCACTTCCGTGATCGAGAACAGCGCATTGTCGGCGGCGATCACCACGTCGCAAGCGGAGATTACCCCGGTGCCGCCGCCGAAACAGCCGCCCTGCACCAGCGCTACCGTCGGGATCGGCAGCGTATTGAGCCGCTGCACGGCTTCGAACGTGGCCCTCGAGACCGCCTCGTTCTCTTCAGGCGATTTCGGCCGCACGCCGTTGATCCATTTCAGGTCGGCGCCGGCCTGAAAATGCTTGCCGTTGCCCTTCAGGACGACGACGCGAAGATTTGCCTTCTTGCCGAGTTCGTCCATGGCCTGCAGCACGCCGCCGATCAGGCCGGCGTCATAGGCATTGTTGACCTCCGGGCGGTTCAGCGTCACCGTCGCGACGCCGCGTTCATCGAGGTTCCAGAGCACTGGATTGGCGGACATGGGCGATCCTCTGTTTTGTTATTTGCGTTTGTCAGGCCGGGCAGCATGCCGGGACCGCGGACGCTGATCTATCACTTTCGCTTTCCGCGCCGCCAGTGGCGCCGATCGCATGACCGGTTGCGCTCCGGCGCAAGCTTGTGGAAACTGACGGCTCGGCCGTCTCCCTCCCAACAGGAACACTCACGCTCATGCGGATATGCATTTTCGGCGCCGGCGCCGTCGGCAGTCATTTCGCGGTGCGGCTGGCGCTGGCCGGCCACGAGGTTTCCTGCGTGATGCGCGGGCCGCATCTTGACGCGGTGCAGGCGCGCGGCCTGACGCTTCGGGTCGGCGATGCCGGGTTCACGGCCAAGGTGAAAGCATCCGCAAATCCGGCCGATCTCGGTCCGCAGGATGTCGTGATCAGCACCTTGAAGGCGACCGGGGTTAGCGCGCTCGCGACCGGCCTCAAGCCGTTGCTGAACGAAGATACTGCCGTCGTCTTTGCCCAGAACGGCATTCCCTGGTGGTACGATCTCGGGCTATCGCCAAATCACCCTGATGTTCCCGACCTCGGCTTTCTCGATCCCGGCGGACGGCTGCGCGCCGCCATTCCCAAAGCGCGGATCGTCGGCGGCGTGATCTTTTCGTCGAATGAGGTCATCGAGCCCGGAATCGTCGCCAATCTCTCTCCCGACCGGAACCGGCTGTTGATCGGCGAATGCGACGACCGATCCTCGGAACGAATCGCGCGGCTGCGCGCCATCCTCAACGAGGCCGCTATCGAATCGCCCGAGGTCCCGCAAATCAGGGAGACGATCTGGTCAAAGCTTTTGACCAACATGTCGATGTCGGTGCTGTGCCTGTTGACCGGGCAAACCGCGCGGAGCGTACGGGACGATGCGGCCTTGCGCGAAATCATCCCGCGCCTGCTGGATGAGGCCAACAGCATCGCCCAGCGCTACATTCCCGAGGTCAAGCGCGTCACCCGAACCGGGCCCGCGCCTGACCACAAGCCGTCGATCCTGCAGGATTACGAACTCGGCCGCGCCCTGGAGATCGACGTGCTGGTCCGCGCGCCCGCCGCGTTCGCGAGGGCCGCAGGACTCGATACGCCGATGATCGACCTGATGGCCGCGCTGGCGATCCGCCAGGCGCGGGACAAGGGGCTCTACCAGGGCTGAAACGTGCGGCCGGTCAGACCGGTTGCAATCCCAGCCGATCGAACAGCCTGCGGTCGGCTTCGTTTTCCGGATTGGCCGTCGTCAGCAGGGTGTCGCCGACGAAGATCGAGTTCGCGCCGGCAAAGAAGCATAGCGCCTGCATCTCGTCGCTCATCGCCGAGCGGCCGGCCGACAGCCGGACATAGGATCTCGGCATCATCAGGCGCGCGAGTGCGACGATCCGGACAAACTCGATCGGCGCAATCGGAGCGGCTTCGGCGAGCGGCGTGCCGGGAATCGGAATCAGCATGTTGATCGGGACGCTTTCCGGCGGCTCGGCCAGATTGGCCAGCGTGACCAGCATGTCGACGCGGTCGGCTTCTTCCTCGCCCATGCCGAGGATGCCGCCGCAGCACACTTTCATGCCGGACTGCCGGACGTTTTCCAACGTATCGAGCCGGTCGGAAAATGTGCGCGTGGATGTCACCCGCGGGTAATAGCGCGCCGACGTATCGATATTGTGGTTGTAATAGTCGAGACCGGCGGCGCTGAGGCGATCCGACTGTTCGCGGTCCAGCATGCCCAGCGTCATGCAGGTCTCGAGACCCAGCGCCTTCACCCGGCCGACCATTTCGACAATGGCATCCATGTCTCTCGGCTTCGGATTACGCCATGCCGCGCCCATGCAATAGCGCGTCGCGCCGCCTTCCCTGGCCTTGCGCGCCTGGGCGACCACCTTTTCGACCTCCATCAGCTTTGATGCCGAAAGCCCGGTCGAATGATGCGAAGACTGGCTGCAATAGCCGCAATCCTCCGGGCAGCCGCCGGTCTTGATGTTGAGCAGCTTGCTCAGTTGCACGCGGTTGGGATCGAAATGCTGCCGGTGAACGGATTGCGCCTTGAACAGCAAGTCGTTGAACGGCATCCGGTACAACGACCGGGCGGCCTCGATTGTCCAGTTCGGCAAGGCCGCCGGCGCATCCGTCGAAGTCGTGCCGTCTTGTAACTCAAGCATTCCCAATTCTCCGAAATTTCGATCGCGACCGGACCATTGCACGACGACGACCAGAAAAACCAGTGCAGGCCGGCCATGCATTTGAAAAGTTGATCGCTGGAGCAAACGGACATTGACCGCGCATCGGCCGTCGTATCACTCTGCGGCCAAGCCCTGTCAAAAACCGGTGAACGGGAACCGAGCATGCAAGTCAAGAACAAGGTCTGTGTGGTCACGGGCGGGGCGAGCGGAATTGGCGAGGCGGTCGCGCGTGCCTATGCCGCGGCCGGCGCGCGCGGCGTCGTGGTCGCCGACCTCAAGACCTCGCGCGACCGGCTGGCGGCCGTCGCAGGCGGTATCGACGGACTGGCCGTCACCGCCGATGTCGGGCTCGAAGAAGACGTCAAGGCACTGATCGCAGCTGCTGAGGACAAGTATGGACCCGTCGACGTGTTCTTTTCCAACGCCGGCCTGTCGCGCAAGGGACAGGAGAGCGCATCCGACGCCGACTGGGACGTCAGCTGGCGCGTCCACGTCATGAGCCATGTGTTCGCGGCGCGCGCGCTGGTGCCGGGGATGCTGGCGCGAGGCTCGGGTTACCTCCTTAACACCGCGTCCGCGGCGGGCTTGCTGGCCTCGCTCAACTCGATGCCGTACGGGGTAACCAAGAACGCCGCGGTGGCGCTGGCCGAGCATCTCGCCATTCAATATGGCGACCGCGGCATCTGCGTTTCCGTGCTGTGCCCGCAATCGGTGCAGACGGGGATGACCACGCCGGGACCAAGTGCTGCGCGGGTCGACGGTGTGATGCAACCGCCTGAAGTCGCGCGGATCGTGATCGAGGCGATGGAAGCCGAACGCTTCCTGATCCTGTCGCACGAGCAGGTCGGCGAATACATGCAGCGGAAGGCTTCCAGCCGCGACCGCTGGCTCACCGGAATGCGCCGGCTGCGCGACAAGATCTATGGCGATCAGCGCACCGGGTGAGACCCACCCGCTTCTGCATTAGATCGTATCGACCCACGCCGCAAACGCGTCCAAAACTTCGCTCATCACCTCGCCGTCGTTGCGGCCCGAGCGCACCAGCACGTGGAAGGAATGATCGGCCTCCTTCACCAGATGCAGCGCAGCCCGCGCGCCCAGGTTTTTGACGACCGGTTCGAGCAGGTTCAATTCCGCGAGAGCATCGCGCGTCCCCTGCAGGAACAGCATCGGGATTTTGACGTCGGAAAGATGTTTGGCCCGTTCGCTGGAAGGTTTTCCCGCCGGATGCAGGGGAAAGCCGAGGAAGGCCAGTCCGCGAACGCCGGCGAGCGGCGCGATCGCCTGCGCCTGCGAGGTCATGCGTCCGCCAAATGATTTTCCGCCCGCGATCAGCGGCAGCCCGGCGCAGCATCGCGCGGCCTCGGCCACCGCGGCACGCACCGCCGCATGGGCGACCGCCGGCGGATCCGGCCGCTTGCCGGCCTTTTCCATGTATGGAAACTGGTAACGCAGGGTCGCGATGCCGCGTTCGCCGAGCCCTGCGGCAATCGCTTCCATCGACGCGTGGGTCATGCCGGCGCCGGCGCCATGCGCGAAAACGTAACACGCGCGCGCCTGCGGCGGCCGGATCAGAAGCCCGGAGACCGAGGCCGCAGGGCTGATCTCGATTCGGAGCGGTTGCGCGGCGGCTTTCAAATCGGCGGTCCCGTTGTATGCTGTCGCTTGATTCTACATTTCAGCTCCGGCGCGCGCAAACGCGTCGGGCGGATTTGCGTCGCGCGATTTTGATCCGGCAAAATGGGCTTAATATGTGAAACTGGATTTATGGACAGGTATCTGATGCCACTATAAGATGGCATGATATTTCTTCGCACGCCAAAGCTGAACACCTTCCTGGCGGTTTTTCGATAACAGACATTGCGCGCAACGGGAGCGCGGTTGGAAAAGGGGCGGGCCATGCGCGGCAAGACGATCGTAAAAATCGTTATCGGGGTATTGATCGTCGGGGGTGTTTACGTCGCTTACGGCGCCTTCAAGGACGACATCACGCAACTCTGGGACGGCCTTCACGTCAAGATCGCCGAGTATCCGCAGCCGAGGAAAACCGTCTGGCTCGACCAGGGTGTGAGCAAGGGCAAACTGGGCTGGTTCTATCACGCCGACCAGGGAACGCGGACGTTTGGCATTCCCTATGAATGGTTCATGGCGCTGGAGCAGCCTGTGATCTCGCTGACGGCGGTCGACCTGCTCAGCGATTCGGCCTATCTCGATCGCTACGGCTTCATTCCGGATACCATCATTCCCGGCAAGAAGGCGCTTCCGATCGGCTTCGCGAGGGGCGGCCCGATGTCTCGACCCGACAGGCGCGGCCTTGGCGAAACCCGAGCAGCAAGCAGGACATGACCGGCATCGGCCTGACCTGCGCGGCCTGTCATACCGGGCGGTTCACCTACAAGGACACCGCCGTCATCATTGACGGCGGGCCGGCGCTTACCGATCTCTTCAAGTTGAAGCAGGGCATGGGCGTGGCGCTGTTCTTCACGCGATTCTGCCTGGCCGCTTCAGCCGGTTTGCCGACCGGATCCTGGGACCGGACTCGACGCTCGACGAGCGTGAGACGCTGAAATACCAGCTCGACCAGGTCCTGAACCAGTACAAGGCCGTCAAGGATCTCGAGCAGGTCGTCGCTTCCCAGAGCATCGAGGAGGGCTACGGACGGCTGGACGCGCTCAACCGGATCGGCAATCAGGTGTTTTCACAGGACCTGAACAAGCCGGAAAACTACCGAGGCTCTTCCGCGCCGGTGCATTATCCGCGGATCTGGAACACGCCCTGGTTCGACTGGGTGCAATATAACGGCTCCATCATGCAGCCGATGGTGCGCAACGCCGGCGAATCGCTTGGCGTTTCGGCGGAGCTCAATCTGACCGATCCGTCGAAGGGCCTCTACAAATCGAGCGTGCCGGTGAATACCCTCCACGAAATGGAGCAAATGATCGCCGGCGATCCGCCGAACGCGGAAAACGGCTTTTCCGGCCTGAAATCACCGAAATGGCCGGGCGACATTCTGCCTCCGATCAACGAGACACTGGCAGCCCAGGGCGGCGAACTCTACAAGGTGCATTGTCAGGAATGTCACCGGCCGCCGGTCACGAGCAAAGCCTTCTTCGACTTCGGCAATCCGAAATGGTGGACGAAGAACCAGGCCGGTCAGCCGCTGGTCGTGGTCGAAAACATCCCGATTGAACATGTCGGCACCGATCCCGCCCAGGCCGCGGATATGGGGGCCCGAACGGTCGCGCTGCCGTCAAATCTCGGAATTAGCGACAACCAGATTCGCTTTCGCGCTCAAGGACGTGGTCGAGAACACCGTCAATTACATCTATAACCAGCAGAACCCGCCCTTGAATGACGAGCAGCGCAAGGTCATCAACGGCAACATGCCCAACAAGGTCCAGGGCGATCTGGCCTACAAGGTCCGCCCGCTCAACGGCGTTTGGGCGACGCCGCCCTATCTCCACAACGGCTCGGTTCCGACCATCGACGCGCTGCTTGGGCCCGCCAAGGATCGACCGGCGAAGTTCTATCTCGGCAACCGCGAATACGATCCCGTGAAGCTCGGTTACAAGACCGACACGCTCACCAACGGTTTCGAATTCGACACCTCGATTCGCGGAAACTCGAACAAGGGGCACGAGTTCAGCGATACCAAAGGTCCAGGCGTCATCGGAACCGCGCTCTCCGCCGACGATCGGAAGGCGCTGATCGAGTATCTCAAGACGCTCTGAGTTAGGGCAATTGAAGCTCAGGCGTTTGGCCGCTCAAACCGCCGGCAAACTGACCGGCACGCTTTGGGCGTGGTGGAACAGATTGTCGGGATCGTATTCCTGTTTCACGGCGACGAGACGGCCGAGATTGGGACCCCAATAGGCGGTCGCGTAATCCGGCAGGTCGAGATCGCAATAGTTGACATAGGACGCGCCCGGCAGGTGCGGCCGCATCGCGGCGTAGACCCTTGCGACCTGCGCCACATGCACCGGCGTGTCGGCCGCGCGGGTCCAGCTCGAATAATACTGGATGCAATATTGCGTGCCGGCGCGGCGCGGAAACGCGGTGGCGTCGGCCGCGACATCCGCGATCTTGCCGCCATAGGAATCGCACAACAGGACCACGCCGCCGACAGGAACCGGCGCCACCGCCGCCATCATGTCGCTGATGCCGGCGCTGTCGAGCGGGGTCAGCACGTAGTCGGACTTGGCTTTCATGTAAACGGACTCGTAGCCGAGCGGCCCGGCAAAATGCAGCACCGCATTGAGGAAGCTCAGCGACTGCATCGTCAGCGGCCTTGACGCCGTCGCCAGCGACGTCAGCGTCTGCAGCTGATTGCGCAACTCGGTCTCGGTGCCGACCGACTGGCCGATGCAACGCATGGTGATGAGGCCGCCGCCCGCGGGGCCGACCTTCATGATCGAGGTGATCGTGCTCGGCGCGTTCGGCGCCCAGGCCTGCCAGGCCGCGAACATCCGCGCGGCATGGGCTTGCGACAGGTTCCATGAGACGCCGAACACCAGCGCCGTCTGCAGCGGAAAGGCGCGGATCACAAATTGCGTGGCGACGCCAAAACTGCCGCCGCCGCCGCCGCGGCACGCCCAATAAAGATCCGGCTCGGAAGTCGCGCTCGCCTGCAAGGTGCGGGCCTCGCTGTTGATCACGGTGACTTGCTGCAAACTGTCGCAGGTCAGACCGTGGGACCGCGCCAGCAGCCCATGGCCGCCGCCGGTCAGGTGACCTGAAATGCCGACGGTCGGACAACTGCCGGCCTGCAGCGCCAGGCCTTGCGCTGCCAGCGCCTGGTAGAGGTGATACAGCGAAACGCCCGAGCCTGCGGTGACGAGACCAGCGGTCTTGTCGACCGAAATCGTGCTGAGGCCGCGGACGTCGATCACGACATCGGCCGATTGGGAAAAGCCTTCGTAGGAATGACCGCCGCAGCGGACCGCAAATTTCAGATTGTTGGTGCGGACCCAGTCGACCATGACGGCGACGGCGTGTTCGGTCTTGCACACCGCGCGGAGCCGCGGGCTGAGCTGGGTGCGGCTGTTGGCGGCCGGCAGGTAGTCCGCATAATGCGCGTCCGACGGTTTCAGGAACAGCACGTCGCTTGCGGGAAGGTTCGGTAGCGGCGGCAGCGGCGCGCTGGTGGCCGCGGGCGGCGGCGGAGCGGCGGCTTGGACCGCAACGGAGGGCGGCGTCTCGGTGGGATCGAATTCATCGACGCGAAGCGGATGTTCCATGGATTTCCCTCCTCCGATCTGAACGACGTCGCAACTTTAATCACCCATATTACGGCAGCTCTGCGGGCAGGCCGTGCGGATCCACTGAGGCAGCGATCAGCGCCGGCCCGTTGAAGGCCTTTGCCGCGGCCAGCGCCGCATCGAGCGCCGCGGCGGTATCGACGGCTTGCGCGAACGGCACGCCGAGCGCGCCTGCAAATTTGACGAAATCCCATTGATTGAGAACGGCGTAGGCAAGCGGTTCGCCGGATCGCTGAAGAACGATGGATCGACCAAAAACTGTTCGTAACCGTGGATGCCGTTGGCGACCACCACGATGACGGGGTCGCAGCCATGCTGCACCATGGTCGACAGGGTTTGCGCCGTCATGTGAAAGCCGCCGTCGCCGCAGACCACCAATGGCCGGCGGTTCGAGCCGAGCGATGCGCCGACGGCGGCGGCAACCGAATGCCCGATCGAAGCCCACACCGCGCTGCACAGAAAGCCATCGCGTCCCATCACCGGGAGATTGGCCGCCGAATAGACCCCAAGGAACGTATCGGGGATGACGATCCAGGAATCGTCCAGCGACGCTGCAATGCGCTCGAACACCTGCCGGTAGGTCAACGGGCCCGCGGCCGGCACAGGCGGCACCGGCAACGCGCCGATCGGTGCCCGCGCCGGCGGCTTTTTCGCGGCTTCCGTGACCAGCGCGGCGACCAGCGTCGCCAGCTCCGCATGCTGCTTGGCGCCGGCCTTGATTCTCACTCTGCCGTCATAGACCTGGACCATGCGGCCAAACGAGTTCTGCACCAGATTGGCAAAGCTGTTGGGAAACACGCATCCCAGCGTCAGCAGCAGATCGGATTGCTCGACGGCGCTCTTCACATCGACCTGCGAATGCGGCGGGTCATAGACGCCGACCCACCCGTCGCCCTGCTCCGCCAGCGTGGCCTTGGACTGCAGCGCGGTCGCCCATCGCACGCCCAGTTTGGCGATCAGGTCGGCCACCGCCCCAGCTAGGCCGTAGCGCTGAATTTCGGTTCCGACCAGGATCAGCGGCGATTGTGCGGCGCGGATCAGCGCCACGATGGTCGCGGCGACCGCATGTTCGGTCCCCGCAGGTGCAGTGGTGACGGACAATGGTGCGCCCGGCATCGCGCAGGGCGCATCCCAGATGCTCATGTCGATCTCGATATAAACCGGCCGCTTGCTCCTGATCGCAATCGAAATCGCGTCGTCGACGATCGCGGGCACGTCGCTGGCCTTGCCCGCGCGCACCGCTTTCGCGGTGACCAGCCGGTAGGCAGCGAGATCGGTCGCGTCCTGGCCGATGGAATGCGAGAACACGACGTCGAACTGATGCAGATTGGCGATGTCCAGCGCCGTCGGCCCGCCATTGATCACGACCACCGGGCTGCGTTCGAGATAGGCGCCGGCGATCGCATTGATCATGCTCAGCGTTCCGACGCCGTAGGCGACCGACACCGCACCGAGCCCCTTGGTGCGCGCATAGCCGTCGGCGGCGTAGCCGGCTTCGAGATCGCTTGCCGCAACGATCGCTTTGATGCCGTGGCTGGGCGCGGCATCGAACAAGGGCGCGCAATAGGCGGCCGGCACGCCGAACAGCCGGTCGACGTGTTGTTCGCTCAGCCGTTTCAAAATGTAATCGGCAACGGTGAAAGCCACGCCTCTGTACCCCGACAATCGGTCACCGGTCTTGAAATCTCACGCCACCGGGATGTCCGGATTGACGATCGGGGCATGGTCCGGATGGTGAATATGAATATCGGGAAGCGGCTTGACCGACGCCTTGCCGAATTGCGATGCGATGTGATCGACGAGGCCCTTGCACACCGCGGGATCTGGCGTCTCATTGTTGACGCCGGCCTCGAACGTGCCGCCGATCACGACGTGATCGCCGCGCGGAAACATGTATCCGTTCTGGCCATAGAGATATTGCAACGCCGGCTGCGGCCGCAGCAGCGCCAATTGTCCTGTGATCGGCTGCATTTTGGTATCGCTGAACAGCGTCATCGAGCCGAGGCCGGTGCAGTTGACCAGGATGTTCTCCGGCACCGACGCCAGGATGTCGGACTTGCCGGTAAATTTCCTGTCGACAAAAACGACGCCGCGGGCCCTTAAATCCGCTTCGAGTTTGGCGAGAAAGATCGGCGGCTCGATCAGCAGGGTCTGGTAGACGAAGCCGGGCTGGGTGTGGCCCTCGAACGGCAACCGCGCCAGCGATTTTCGCGGCGGAATAAGGCCCGGCGCCAGCTGGATCACGACATCCAGATTATGTGACGGCGTGGACGTGTAATTGGGCCGTTCGGAGACTCCGAAACCCTGGCCGATGCTGCCCTTGAAGGTCGTATAGGCCGTCTTGATGATGTCGGTCAGTTCGCGCTCCTTGCCGGTGTATTCCACCACCGACACCGCCCATTGGCCGCCCGCCTTGGCGGACGTGGTCTCGAGCGGCTTTCGGTCCGAATAGATCGTGACCGTCAGACCGAGATCGAGCATCCGGGTGGCGGCGGTCAGGCCCATCACGCCGGCGCCCAGCACCGCCACCTTGGTATCCTGCGTGCCGACCAGGAAACTCTTGACGATGTCGTGCACCTTGGCCGCGCAGCCCCAGCTCAAGGTGATGCCGGCACCGCCATGCCCGTAATTATGGACGATGAATTTGCTCCCGATGGTCTGGGCTTCCAGCCGATAGGAACCGTTGCGGTAGGGTCTCACGCCAGCAATGCAAGCGCCGGGCAGACTGGGGTCGTAAGTGAAATCGGGCGTCGGCAAATTGGGCGTGGTTGCCATATCGATTCCTCACAAAATTCGAAGCGCGAGAAAAGCGCAAAATGGTCTTAACTTAAAGTTGCCAGAAAAATAATTTGACGCCCATGCTTGTACGCTCTTTTTTGCGGCGTGAAAAGCGTTACGCACGGCAACCGGCGCCTTGCGACAAAAGGGTGCAGAGATCGGAATGCTCGACTTGCGGTTCGGTCGGCCGCCGTCGCGGCGGAACAGTCGCTGGTCCGCCGGTATCGTGGCGCGATTGACCGCGGGCGCGCTTTGGGCTGATCTAGCGGGCCTGATTGCCGCGGCCACCGCGTCACCGCGCTCAAAAACAAAAACAATCTCTGGCAGGAAACTTTCGATGGCTCCCAGTTCCCCGAATCAGGATGAACGTCGGCCCGAAGTCGGCGCGGTTTTCGACGCCGTCATTGTCGGCGCGGGCTTTGCCGGCCTGTACATGCTGCACCGCCTTCGCGGTCTTGGCTTTACCGCGCGGGTTTATGAGGCTGGCGGTGGCGTCGGCGGTACCTGGTACTGGAACCGCTATCCGGGCGCCCGCTGCGACGTCGAGAGCATGCAATATTCCTTTTCGTTCTCGGAGGAACTCGATCAGCAGTGGGACTGGTCGGAGAAATATGCGCCGCAGCCCGAAATCCTGGCCTATGCCAACCATGTCACCGACCGCTTTGAGCTGCGCCAGCACATCCGGTTCGACACCCGTGTTGCGACAGCGAGTTTCGACGAGGCCGCAAAATGCTGGCGTATCGAAACCAACCGCGGCGACAAGGTCTCCGCCAAATTCTGCATCATGGCGGTCGGCTGCCTGTCGGCGGCCAACCATCCGCCGTTCAAGGGGCGCGAGGATTTTCGCGGACCGGTCTATCACACCGGCGAATGGCCGCATGAGGGCGTCGACTTTACCGGGCTCCGCGTCGGCATCATCGGCACCGGCTCCTCGGCGATCCAGTCGATCCCGATCATCGCGCAACAGGCCGCGGAGCTGACGGTGTTCCAGCGCACCGCCACTTATTCCGTCCCGGCATGGAATGCAAACTGACGCCGGAATATCGCAGCAGCATCAAGGCCGACTACCCGGCCTTGCGCGCCAAGGCGCGGGCACGGCCGACCGGATTCTATTTTCCCTTCAACATGAAACCCGCCTTGGAAGCGACGGAAGCGGAGCGCGAGCGGCAATACGAGGAAGCGTGGGAACGCGGCGGCCTGCCATTCCTCGGCGCCTTCGGCGACCTGTTGTTCGAGAAGGCCGCCAACGACACCATCGCCGAGTTCGCGCGCCGCAAGATCCGCAGCATCGTCAAGGACCCCGCGACCGCGGAGTTGTTGTGCCCGGACAATGTGTTCGGCTGCAAACGGCTGTGCGTCGATACCGGCTATTTCGAAACCTACAATCTCCCGCACGTAAAACTGGTCGACGTGTCGAAGACGCCGATCGAGCGTTTTACGGCGGATGGCATCGAGGTGAACGGCGTCGAATATCCAGTGGACGCCATCGTCAGCGCTACCGGTTTTGCCGCGATGACCGGTTCGTTCGACAAGATCAGCATCACCGGCCGCAACGGCAAAACCCTGGCCGAGAAGTGGCGCGCCGGCCCCCGCGCCTATCTCGGGGTAGCGACCGCGGGCTTTCCCAATCTGTTCACGATCACCGGACCCGGCAGTCCGTCGGTGCTGGCGAGCATGATCCAGGCGATCGAACAGCATGTCGACTGGATGGCGGACTGCATGGCGCACATGCGCGACATCGGTGCGGCGACCATCGAAGCGGTCCCAAACTACGAGGATGAATGGGTCGAGCATGTCAACGAGGTGTCAAAAGTCTCGCTGCGGTCGACCTGCAGTTCCTGGTATGTCGGCGCCAACATCCCGGGACGCCCGCGCGTCTTCATGCCCTATATCGGTGGCTTTCCGGTCTATGTTCAAAAATGCAACGAGGTCATGACCAACGGTTTTGAAGGGTTTGTCCTCGACGGCGCCAAGGCCGGCAACGAGGCGCCTGTTGTGCGGCTGACCGAAAGGTGGCGCGTGCCGCTGGATATCGAGGTGATTTCACCAGCAGCGGTCGCCGCCAGGCGCGTGCCTGTGGTCTGAAGCCGCTGACGACGAAAGCCCTCAATCGAATTGCGGTTCCGCCTCGACAAAACCTCCGCCGAACTCCACCGGCGCAAACCGCGTCAGCCACAGCACGCCAAAACCGGACGCGACCAGCGCTAGCGCCACGAAGCCCATGATGTTGGATTGCCCCCGGGTGAACAGGACGCTGCCTATTCCGGAGCCGATGGCCTGGCCGAGATAGAGCGCGGTGTTGTTGATGGCGACCGACGCGGTCGAGAGCCGGGGCGCCGCCGCGATCAACCTGACCTGCTGCATCGCGCTGGCGGCCGCAAAGCCGAGACCCCAGATCGCGGCGCCCGCGGCCATCAGCGGATACAGGCCGGTGCCGACCGCCCATAGCGCCGCGCCGGCGACAATGCAGACCATGAAGACGGCTGAGGTTTTGAACGGGCCCCATCCCTTGACGAGCCGAGCGGCGGCGATATTGCCCACCAGCGTCATCACGCCGAACAGCATGAAGACGATCGCGATCCGGTGCGGCGTCGCGCCGGTGAATTGCGTCAACAACGGCCCGACGAAGGCGATCACGACCAGTTGGCCTGCGGCCAAAAGGCAGGTGATCAGCAACAGCAGCAGCAATTGCCGGCTACGGCAGACCGCCCGCCAGGTCGCAAAGATGACCGGCGCGCCCTTCAGCCCGCTCGGCATCGCGACCAGAAGCGCAACAAAGCCCATCGCCGCCAGCATGCCGATCAGGCCATAGGTCTCGCGCCAGCCGATCTCCGGCGCCGTCACCGAGATCAGCGGCAAGCCGACCGCGATCGCCAGCGCCCAGCCCAGCAGGACGGACGCGATCACCGAGGCGCGCTGTTCTTCGGAGACCAGCAGCGCCGCGGTGCCGGCTGCCAGAGATGCTGAGACCGACGATAAAATTTCCCAGCGCCAGGGCGCCGACGGTGAAGTTCCTGCTGAACACTCGTATCGTCCCAATCAAACGGACCTGCAACGGTACGAGTTCCGCCGACGAATTTTGGAGAACAACAACATTTGTTGTTCGCCGTCACCGGCAACTCAAAGAGGTCACTATTCAACAACGCTCGTAAAGATAGCAGACCTGTCTTCGGCGTCAACTCTGGACGAGTTGCAAGACAAGTCAATCGGCTTGCTTCGAGGATTCGATGCAGGACGTGGCGTACGCCGATCTCGATTTCATCGGCTGTCGACGATTACCTGCAGGCAACAAGCCGCAACCGAGGTTTCAGCGTCTCCTGCAGTTCGAGCTTGAGCCGTTGGACGCGGGGATCGTGCGAACTCGCCGCGCAAACGCAATATTGATTGACCGACCGCGCCAGTGCACGCCGCTCTTCGCTGCTCCTGGTCACCTGTGGACTGGACAGTCGCAAGATGATTCCGCCCAACTGCACCAGCAGTTCATCAAGCGCGGAATCGATCGAAGCCAACTCCTGCATCGCACGCCCCCTTTCGCAAGGAGAAATGGACGGCCGAACCAGCTGTTCTCCGGACTCGGTCACTTTGGTCGAACGCAAACGGAGTGCGAGCCTATCAGGCGCACACTCCGTTTTTCTTGAGAGAATCGGTCGTAATTTAAGAAACCGCAATTTCGGAAAATTCAGCCGGGTTTTGCCTCCCGGGTTTCGCGCCCCCCGCGCCTGCGCGGCGCATCGGTCTTACGCCACGGCTCAGTGCGCCGGGCAAATGAACGGATAATTCTTGTTGTCGATGATGGGGACGATCCCGAAAAAATCGTTCAGCACCGACTCGGCGGTGCAGAAGGCGCCCTCCACCCAGGCCTGATCGTTCGAATAGGCTTCACCGACGATGAAGATGTCGGCGTCGGCCCCGTCGATCAATTGCGAGGGTTTTCGGATCTTCTGCTGCACGTCGCAGATATTGTAGTGCGCGGCATAAGCGTGGTAGCCGGCGCCGAACGGCGGCAGCGACCAGTCCATGTAGCGGGTTTCCAGCGGTTCGGGCACGAAGCTGAAATCCGATTGCGGACCGAAATGGATGGCCGCCAGTTGCTGGCGCAGCATCTTCACCATGACGGGCGGCGCCTTGCGCGGACCTTCCAGCGGCTGGGTATCCTCCGAATCCGGGATTTTCCGGTTGGTGTCCGGCCCGAGTTCCAGCTCCTTCCAGAAATCGGTGTACATCTCGTCGTCGTAGCTGGCGAGCAGGCCATAGACCGGCGTCACGGCCTGATCGCGCGCATTGTTGCCGAAATAGACCACCTGGCGAATTGGCGTGTCGGTCACGCTCGGCCCGATGGTGTTGCGCGTAGCGGCCGCAAGCAATTGCTCTTGCTGCTTCACCGTCAAGCGCTCCTGGATCACGTGCTCCACAGCCTGGATGAAACTTGCCGCCGACGCGAAAGGGACTTCGAGAATGATCGGGTTCCCCGCCGCGTCCTTGGCGTTCTTCATCGCGACGATATAGGGCGCAGGAAAGCCCGCCTTGGCCAGCTGATCGAGCACATTCTGCGTAACCTCATAGCTCTCGATCGGCGCCGGATATTGCAGCGCCGGATTGGTCGTATCGGTCCACCATTGGTGATCGAAGAACATACCCACCTTGTAGGAAGGCTGCAGGATCGCCGACTCCAGATAGAGCTGCACTTTTTGATGATTGAGAACGTCGAGGCCCTCATGGTCCTCGTAGCGGGTGGCCTGCGACACCAGATCGATGGCGTAGCGCGGCATCGCCAGCCAGGCCGCGTCGGTGGTTCTGGTAGCCGATTTCTTGTTCGGGTTCTTTCGCGTGGCGATCGAATAACGGATCGCGTTGCCGATCTTCAGGATCGAGTGCAGCCGCATATCGGGGTGGTATTCGAAGCTGACGCCCTTTTGCTTTGCCAGTTTCACGATCGCATCGAACAAGGCGGTGAAGATGCTGGAATAGCCGGTCGTCAGCGTCTTGTATTCGGTGCCGGGGGTAAATTCGTTGTTGGCCTGGAGTGCTACGGCGGAATTCCAGTTGATGACGTTGGACGTGTAACCGTTGCCGTCGGCCGTATAGCCGTAGCCTTCCGAGCCGAGCTGGTCGAACATCAGGTTCCAGTAGCCGATGTCCTTGAACAGTTCGCCGCGCTGGAACACCGACGATTCCGGCAGGTCCACGGCGATGCGGCCGTTCTGATAGAACTCGCACCACGCCGCCCGGGTCTGCGGCAGCGTCTTCTGGGTCCCGGCCAGACTTTCCACCGTGTTGAAACCGGTGTCGGGCGAATTGTCGGCGCCGTAATGATCGACGCTAGGGCGCGGGATTGGCCGAGGTGATGGCGTTGAGATACATGTTCTTGGTGCGCAGGTAGAACAGCGGATTGGTCGATTCGTTGAAAGGCACCGAATATTTGTCGAGGCCCATCTGCTTGATCACGGTCGTGACCACCCGGTGTCCGCCCGCCTCGCCGCCATTGTCTCCGTTCCAGTCCGAATAGCGCATCCCGCCCAGTTCGAGATAGGCGTTCTTCTCGTCGTCCTTGTAGTGCCAGGTGCAGACGCGCGCGCCGGCGGCGCGGCTGCCCGGATATTCCTTCGAGAAATCGTACTTGCCCCAGTCGTAGAGTTCGAGCACGTCGCCCTTGCCGAGCTGTTTTGCCTTGCCCTTCTCGCCGGCTGCCGTGCCATCCAGCAATCGCCACGCGGTATAGAGCCCGGACGCACCGGCGCCGAAGATCGAATAGGTTTTCGCCATGGTTTCACTCCGCTCCGGTTCTATTCCACGCCAAGCCGGAGCATCTGCCTGGGCAGGTCCTTTTCGGGGATGACGACTTCCACCAGTGACGGCAGGTCGGTCGGCTTCTTGAGTTCCTGCAGCACCGCGTTCAATTCGCTGATCGTCGTCACGCGATAACCCTTGGCGCCGAACGCCTTGGCCAGGGCGAGATAGTCCCATTTCGGCAGGATATCGAAGGTATCGAATTTATGTTCGGGACCGGGTTCGAACGCGGTGATGTCGACATAGACCTGCTCGATGGCGTAGACCGCGTTGCTCATCACGAACATGACGGCGTTGAGCTTGTTCCTGGCCAGCGTCGACAGCGACTGGCAGACCATCATGAAGCCGCCGTCGCCGGCGACGGTCCAGGCCCGCTTGCGGCTGCCGAATTGCGCGCCGGATGCGGCGCCGGTTTCGAAGCCGATGCATTGCCACGCCGCCGATCCGATGAAACTGCCCTGCGACAGGCCGTAGGCGTTGGTCGCCACATACAGCGCCGAACTGACGCCATAGGTCATCACGACCTGATCCAGCATCTTGTTGTCGCGCAGAAACTTCATCGAGTGCTGGAAAAAGCGGTTGTAGGTGATGGTCTCGGGCTTGCCGTTCCAATGCGGATCCGAGTTGGAAGCCCACGGCTCCGGATAGGCCGGCTGCGGCGGCGCCACGACCGAAAGCGGATAGCCTTTTGTCGTCTTGAAGCGCGCCAGCAGGGCTTCCATGAAATCCTTCATGGTCACGCCTTCGAAGATGAAATAGCCGACCCGCATCTGTTCGGTGGTGGCCAGCACCATGTCGGCATATTTGTTTTCGATGAACCACAGATAATCGTCTGTGATGATCGTGCCCAGGGTCAGGAAGCAATCGGCCTGCGCGACGAGGTCGCGCACGCTCTGGATCGAGGCCGCATCCGAATAGGTCCCGATGAACTTGCTGCCCTTTTCATCCAGCACCGTCTTTCCGAGCGTGGTGGTGGTGTAAAGGAAGCCGCTGGCATCGATGATTTGCTGCAGCAGGTCCGACAAGCCGTGACGAAGCACCTCGACGCCGGCAAAAATCATCGGATGTTTCGCGGCGATGAGTTGCGCCCACGCCGCGGTGACCGCGTTTTCAAGCGCCAGCGGTTCGCTCTTGAACACCAGAGGCTGCAAGACGTCGTTCGACGGCTTTGGGCAGGGCTCGCCCCAGACCTCCTTGTAACATTCGATATAGACCGGCCGCTTGTAGGTGATCGCGGCAATCAGCAGATTGTCGATTTTCTCGGCCGCCCCGACCGAGGTACTAAGGGTTTCCGCCGCCACGGTGACTTGCCGGAACACCTCCTGATCGGCCCGCAGATTGCCGGTCGAGTGGTGATAGAGCACGTCGTACATCTTGGTGATCTGCCGTGCGTCCGCGCCCGGCGTCGCGCTGATCACCACCACCGGACTGAATTCGACATAGGCGCCGGCAATCGCATTGAGCGCGCTGAAGGTAGAGACGCCATATTGCAGCGACACGGCGCCCAGCCCCCGCGTGCGCCCGTAGGCATCGGCGGCGTAGGCCGCATCGAGTTCGTTGATGGCGCCGATGGCATTGACGCCGGGGAAATGCTCCAGCGCCTGGGTGAAATGCTTGACGTAGTCGCCGGGGATCTGAAAGACCTCGGTGACATCAAGCTGTTTCAAACGGGTGAGGAGATAGTCTGCGACCGTAAATGGCTGTTCTGTCATCTCGCTCCCCGCCACGTCCGCGCCGTTGTGCCGGCCGCGTGTCCGCGCAACTTCCTCATCCTGCTAGATGTTTTTTCTCAACACAACTAAAAATTGTTTCAGGCATGTGTGAGCGAATTCACAATTGTGTTTTGCATGGAGGCGGACGCCGCCGGCGAATCACACCGGCAGCCGCGTATCGCGGCTCAACGTCCCCGGAATACCGGCTTGCGGCGCTCGTTGAACGCCAGCACGCCTTCGCGGCGGTCTTCAGTCGGGACCAGGCGGTTATACGCCTCGATCTCGAACGCCAGACCGTCCCACAGCGACATCTGCATGCCGCGATGGATGGCCTGCTTGGCCTGACGCACTGCGATCGGCCCATTCGCGGCGATGCGCCGCGCGATGCCGAGCGTGGCCTCCAGCAGATCCTCGGGCGCGACGACGCGATTGACCAGGCCCCATGCTTCGGCCTCGAGGGCGGTAAAGGGAAGGCCGGAAAGGATCAGCTCCTTTGCCCGGCGCTCGCCGACCGCCCGCGCCAGATTTTGAGTGCCACCCGTTCCCGGCATGATTCCGAGCGTCACTTCCGTCAACGCAAAGCGCGCGTGGGGAGCGGCGTAGATGAAGTCGCAAGCCGCGGCGATCTCGCAGCCACCGCCATAGGCGGCGCCGTTGACGGCGGCGAGCACCGGCAGCGGACATCCCATGATCGCCCGCGCCATCCGCTCGAAGATCGCGTGCTGCGCCTGCCAGTTCGCGTCGGTCATGCCGTTGCGTTCCTTGAGATCGCCGCCGGCGCAAAATGCCTTTTCACCGCTGCCGGTGACAATCACGGCGCGCAGGCCCTGCAGATCGATCGAAAACCCTTCGAACAATTCCATGAGGTCGAGGCCCATCCGCGTATTCAGCGCGTTGGCGACTTCGGGCCGATTGAGCGTGACAACAAGGATGTGATCGTCGTGCCTGGTAACGGCGATGGTCTCAAAGTCGGATCGCATCCAATTCTCCTCTTTCAGCCAGGCCTCATATTCGGCCTCTGTCCGGCGCGAGGCAACCAGCCGGAACGCAGGAACTCGTGTGCCGAGGGCCGCAATTGCCGGAGCCGCGCGCGATCCCTATGCTGCCGTCGTTCCAGCATGAGGACCCGCATGATCACGCCGCTCGACCCCGTCATCGCCCAGATCATTCCGCTGCTGCCGCTGCGCGATCCCGAGACCATGACGCCGCAGAGCGCGCGCGATGCGTTGCGCGCCCTCGCCGCGGCGCGCGCAGCGGTGCCGCCGCCGGCGGTGACGAGCACCAGCGATACAAAGGTGCAGGGCGCGGCCGGTCCGCTTGCCGCGCGGGTCTACCGGAACGGGAGCGGAAAATTGCCGACGGTCGTGTTCTTCCACGGCGGCGGCTGGGTTGCCGGCGATCTCGAAACCCATGACCGGCAGGCGCGCCTGCTCGCGATCGAGACCGGCGCCGTTGTGATCTCCGTCGACTACCGGCGGCCGCCGGAGACGCGCTTTCCCGGCGCCTTCGAGGATGCCTTTGCCGCCGCAAAAGATATCATCGGGCGCATCGCCGAGTTCGGCGGCGACGCAGCGCGCGTCGGTGTCGCCGGTGACAGCGCCGGCGGCAATCTCGCCGCCGCGACCGCGATCGCCTGCCGCGACGCCGGCATCAGGCTTGCGGCGCAATTGCTGGCCTATCCCGTCACCGACGTCGCCGGAAATTACGCCGACGCCAAAGAGAACGCGCGCTTCCCCTCGCGTGCGGAAAACGCCGAAGGCTATTTTCTGTCACGCGCGGTGATGGAATGGTTCGCCGGTCATTATCTTGGCAACGCCAGCCAGAGCACCGACTGGCGCGTCTCGCCGTTGCGCGCAAAAAACCTCGCTGGTCTCGCGCCGGCGATCGTCTGCACCGCATGGTTCGATCCGCTGCGCGACGAGGGCAAGGCCTACGCCGACGCGCTCATCGCCGCCGGCGTCGCGACCAGATATTATGAGGGCGCCGGCCTGATCCACGGCTATTTCGGCCTCGGCGAAGCCTCGGAAACCGCCAGGCGCGAGGCGCAGCGGGCCCGCGCCGATTTTAGGGCGTTGCTCGAAGGCAGGGCTTGAAGACTGGGGTTGAAAAATGGCGATCCCGGCATGACTCGAACATGCGACCTACGGTTTAGGAAACCGTCGCTCTATCCGGCTGAGCTACGGGACCGCGAACCCGCCAAAGCGAGCGGGTATCGCGGTTTCATACCAGAGCGAAAGCGTGATCGCCAGCCTCTGAATACGCCCGCAACATCACCCGGATAGCTTCGAAGGGGCGGGCAAACCGCCGCCAGGGCATCATGTCCCGCGAATACCTGACCACGGCCGAAGTCGGACGTCTCCTCGAGGTGACCAAGGACCGCCGCTGGCGTCATCGCGACGCCACGATGATCCGCGTCTCCTATCGTCACGGGTTACGGGTCAGCGAGCTGGTGGACCATCGGAAGGATTACGTCGAGCCGCGGCTGCGATCCTGGATCAAGCGCCGATAGGCAGCAGCGAGAAAACTTACAATCGGCACCCCGGCGAGGAACGTTATGCCGAGTTCGTTCAGGGTTTGCCAAGTTGCGTAGACCAGCGGTTCACCAACCTCGGTCGAGTCCGTCGCGAATATCGTAGCTAGGAAGAGCAGCGCAACGAAGGGGACACTGCTTAAAGCGGAACCCGCGATCAACCGCCAGACATTCCGGCGGCTTCTCCTCCAGGCTTGCCGAACGGTTATCTCTGAATTCCCCAGAGCCCGTGCGGGAAGAGTCAACCAGATCTTTGTGCTCAGCAAGAGGCCAGCCCCCGTCATGAAAGCGACGATAAGAATCAGCCAGACTGGCCAATTGGCTTCCGCGCCAAAAATGACTGCGATCATCGGACCTAGGAAAATTACCGGACCTTGGAAGAGGAATAAAATCACCACAGCAAGCCCAAAATAACTGGCGACGAGTTGGTCGAATTGCATGTAGACGCGCCCCCGCCAGACCTCATTCATCAGCAATCGCCTGTGCCAAGCGACAGCGACGGAAGCCAGAAATGGCTGGAACAGAAGGGTGCTTGATACATCCTGGAACGAAACGAAATAACTGGCGGACTTGTTCGAGCTAAGCCAGAACATCGATGCGTAGAATGCGAGCGACACCGGGGTCATCAACAAAACCCACGCCCATGAGATTCGGAGCAGGTATCCGAGATTGCCCAAGGTAAGCGCGTAGGCTTCCACGACGGTCCGCCAAACTTGCAAGCGCGGCTCTGTTCTTGCGACCGCCAGGCCTCCTTTTAAACCTGGTTCCACGGTCATGATCGTCTACCGTCGGGGGGCAAGGGAAGGACTAAAATGACAAGTCTTGACCGCGGCTCCGCAGCTACCTGGGAGCGCAGCTTTCAAGAGGCCTTATTGTCGATTCGTACAAAGTTTGCTATTTTTAGAGTATTTCAAGTCGGGTGGGGAGTCCGCGAACAGACGAGGATTATTGGGAATCAAGTTGCTAGGGGCTCGCGCGCAGTTTCGGCCGGATAAAAGGGCCGGCCATTTTCGCCTTGAGCCAATCGGTGCCGTAGTGGAGGAGACCAATGCTTCACGGCGCGGTGGTCGGTCCCATTCGCTCGCTGTTGTCTAAGGCGTTGCCGGCATTAGAAAACAGTGAGGCTTTAAAGCCTATTGGGGAATATCTCAGTTCATTTGCTCACAACCCCCCGGAGTTCCTCGGAAATCCATGGGTCATAGGTAGTGCGGCGGTCACCCTTGTCGTAGGAGTTCTCGCGGATGCGGTCCGGCGAGCGAACGCAGAGCCGGTGTCCGCTGACAGCGATTATCTCGTTTGGTATGGCACAAATCGCAAGCCCTCCGACCCCAAGGACATCAGCAAGGGCTATTCCTCTGAGCGCTCCACTTCGATCCATCATGGCACCTGCAAGGTATTTGTACCCAAATCGCACAAGATCGGCTCGATCGGATCACGCTGGGTTAGGCGTCTATGGACCGGTGAGGATGATCGCTTGAAACTCACTGCCACCAGTGAAAGCCCCGCTGAAACTTTTTGGACGGATATCGCGAAACACCTCAAGTCGGTCAAGCTCAGCGAGCGCGACGCTGTCATCTTTATTCACGGATACAACGTGTCGTTCGAGAATGCCGCGCTCCGGGCGGCGCAAATTGGCGTTGACCTCGCCGTCCGGGGTGCCATGGCCTTCTTCAGCTGGCCATCGAAGGGGAAGCTCGGTAGTTATCTGGACGATGGGGCAACCATCGAGGCGAGCGAGGAATTTATCGCGCAGTTCCTGACCGATTTCGCGAAACGGTCGGGCGCCGCCAAAATCCATATCATCGCTCATAGCATGGGAAACAGAGGCGTCCTGAGAGCGGTCGACCGGATCGCCAACAAAGCCGCCAAGCGATCCAGCAAGCTGTTCGATCAAGTCATTCTCGCGGCCGCAGACGTCGATGTGGGGTTATTCCGCGACCTTTGCGCAGCCTATGCAAGGGTCTCCCGCCGAACCACGCTGTACGTTTCTTCGCGCGACTGGGCTGTGGAGGCCTCCCAGTGGCTGCACGACTTCCCGCGCGCTGGTTTGATGCCGCCGATTACGGTGCTGAAGGACATCGATACGATCAACGTCACAAACACAGACCTGACGCTTCTTGGCCACGGATACGTCGCCGAAGCTCGTGACGTCCTTGGGGATATGCACATCCTCCTCAGTGACGGCAAGCCACCGTCCGGCCGTTTCGGACTACGGGAACAGCAAACCGATAACGGGGAAACATACTGGCTTATCGGACCGTGAAAGCGATGCAAATGTTAGAGCATTTTCCACTT
>CAWILG010000051.1:0-22500 GCA_963836765.1 uncultured Alphaproteobacteria bacterium | reverse complement strand
TAAGCAACGGCGAAGGGGGCCCTTTCTTCTGCTGTGCATGCGTCCGCAGGTAGCTCCAAAGGCCGCCGACCACCGGCTTCGAAATCTAGAAAAGAGTGCGCAGCCTGATCACATCTGCCGCTCGACGAGCATCTTCTTGATCTCGGCGATCGCCATCGCGGGGTTGAGGCCCTTGGGGCACGCCTTCGCGCAATTGAGAATGGTGTGGCATCGGTAGACCCGGAACGGTTGTTCAATGTCAAGTCGTTCGGGCTTCCCTCGTCACGGCTGTCCGTGATCCAGCGGTACGCCTGGAGCAGGACGGCGGGGCCGAGGAAGCCCTCGCTGGTCCACCAATAGATGGGCAGCCGGTGGTGCAGCAGGCGCAGAGAATGCATTCGTAGAGTCCGTCGAGCTTGGCGCGGTCCGCGGGCGTCTCCTTCCTTTCCTTTTCCGGCGTCGGCGTGACGGTCTTAAGCCACGGCTCGATCGAGGCGTACTGGGCGTAGAAGTGGCTGAGATCGGGAACGAGACCCTTGATTACAGGCAGGTGTGGCAGCGGATAGACCCGGACCATGCCATTGATCTTGTCAGTCGCCATGGTGCACGCGAGCGTGTTGGTGCCGTCGATGTTCATGGCGCACGAGCCGCAGATGCCCTCACGGCAGGAGCGCCGGAAGGTGAGCGTCGGATCGATTACGTTCTTTATCCAGATCAGCGCGTCCAGCACCATTGGCGCGCAATCGTCGAGATCGACGAAGTAGGTGTCCATGCGCGGGTTGTTCGCATCGTCGGAATTCCAGCGATAAACTCGGAACTCGCGTGGGTTCCGCGCGCCGGCCGACCGAGGCCACGTCTTACCTGCGGTGATCTTCGAGTTCTTGGGAAGCGAGAATTGGACCATCAACTCTGCCCCATCACGGAATGTCAATCTCTTGACACCCGCGATTGACCCGAGCAGCGATCTCGCCTTGGCGCTGGTGGAATGCCGCCCCCTCCGAGCATCGGCACGACCGCCTGCCGCAGGGAAATCGGTTCGCGGCGAGCCGCACCAGCCAGTCCGGAGCCTGGAACCGCGGAACCCTGCGCGCTTTGGCTCCCAGTTCCCCGCCGCAATATTTTGGCAATGTCGAGGATCGACAGCGTCTCGCCGGAGATCGCGATGAAGCGTTCGCCTTTCGCCGCCGGCGCGGTCATCGCCCGCAAATGCAGGTCGGCGACGTCGCGCACGTCGACCACGCCGAAATAGACCGCGGCACCGCCGGCATGGCGCTGTCGAGCAGCGATTTGACGATCTCTGATCGAGCCCGAGAAGTGCGGCCCGCCGCACGGGCCGAAAATGGCGGCGGGATTGATCACCGACAATTCGAGTCCACCGCCCTCGCGCGCGATGAAATCCCATGCCGCCCGCTCGGCAAGATCTTCGACTTGACGTAGGGCTGCTCGTCCCCGGCGCATCCAGATTGGTCCACTCGGTCTCATCGAACGGCTGCTCCCGCGGCGGATGGCCGTAGCCGATCGCGCCCATCGACGAGGTGACGACGACACGCCTGACCCCGGCGTCCCGCGCGGCGCGCAGCACCGGCAGCGTGCCGTCGCGAGCCGGCGACGATCATCTCGTTCTGGTCGTTGGGGACCTTGGTCGACAAATGGCGAGGCGACGTGGAGCACTATCGCATGGCGGCGACCGCCGCACGCCAGCCCTGGTCCGCCGTGAGGTCGGCGGTGAAGAAGGACAGGCTTTCCCGCAACAGCTGAGCCACCCTCGCGCAGCATCGCCACACATCGGCTTGCCGGTCGGGCCGGCGCGCCGTGGTCCGCACCGCGTGGCCCGCCGCCAGAAGTTGCAGGACAACATGGATGCCGACGAACCCGTCCACCGGTGACCAGAACACTGCTCATTGCCACATTCCCCTGGCTGCGCGGGCGGCAATTCGTTCCCCACCCTGCTCAAGGCCGCATCTGGTCACTATCTCCGGGGGGAACAAGTAGAATGGATTTCGAGACCGGTATGGAAACCTGACCAGCGTTTGGGTCGAGTACGAGTCTGACGGACGCGGGCTACGGCCTGCCGCCGGCGTTTAAGAAAATGTTGAGCTGGTCCACGCTTTATGGAGATACGCGCCTTGCAACGTCGCATGAGACCTGATTGCCGCGATGTATGAAGCCGCGGGATCGATGTCTCAACAAGCGAGCCGATCTCGTTGATGCGACTCGCAAAACCTCCCGCACCTGAAGTGAAGGCTGTTTCTCATCAGAACTCGCGTGAGCTCGGAGGAATGGACTTACCTCCTTGATCATGATTCATTTTTCGCGATCGCGCGCGCGCTCCGAAGCGCGCGGCGGCGAGCGACAGGCAAAACGCTGATCACGGCGTGAAACAGCGCCTTGCGTCCCAAAAACAAAGAGCCGCACGCGGCGGCTCGGGCTCTATTCGTCGCGATAGACCTTCTCGCGTTTCTCGTGGCGCTCCTGCGCTTCCACCGAGAGCGTCGCGATGGGCCGGGCCTCGAGCCGTTTCAACGAGATCGGCTCGCCGGTATCCTCGCAATAGCCGTAGGTGTTGTCCTCGATGCGCTGGAGCGCGGCGTCGATCTTGGCGATCAACTTGCGCTGGCGGTCGCGGGCGCGGAGTTCGATGGCGCGGTCGGTTTCGGACGAAGCCCGATCGGCGAGATCGGGATGGTTCACGTTCTCCTCCTGCAAGGCTTGCAGGGTGAGCTTTGACCTTTGAGGATCTCATCCTTCCAGGCGAGGAGCTTCGAACGGAAGTACTCCTTCTGCCGGTCGTTCATGAAAGGCTCTTTTTCGGTCGGTCGGTAGTTTTACAACTTTTCCAAGGGCGGCCTATCTTCTCAAGCAACAACTCGTGAACGGAACGGTGTCCGTTGAGCCGGGGCTTATATAGCGACCTCCTGTGACAGACAATATTTCCTTAATCGGTCGGTTACCGCCCCCAAACCCTTGCACAGGAAGGTTTATCGGGAAGACCCCCGGGGGGCGGCTGAGAACTCAGTAGCCGACCGTGAAGCGCTGCCTCAAATGGGCGGGCCGCTCGATCTCGTCGGCCAGCGCAATGGCATAGTCGGCGAAGCTGATCCAGCTCTTGCCGTTCGCATCTGCGAGAAGCTGGTCGGTGCCGAGCCGGAACTTGGCGGTCCGTTCCCCCTCGATGAACAGCGCCGAGGGCGAGAGGAAGGTCCAGTTCAGGTCCTTTTCCTGCTGCAGCAGGTCGAGGAAGGCCGAGCCCGCTTCCGCTTCGGCCTTGTATTGGACCGGAAAACCGGGGGTTGTGACCAATTTGACGCCGGGGGCGACCTCCAGGCTGCCGGCGCCGCCGACGACAAGGTAACGCCCGACGTTCGAGTCCGGCCGCGCCAATCAGCTTTTGCGGGTCGCTGGCCAGGAAGTGGACGGAACTCACGGCGACGTCGTGCCCGGCCCACAGCTTGGTCAGACCGGCCTGGTCGCAGCACGTCGCCCCTGGTCGGCACGACGTTCGGCAGTGCAGCGATCCTGTCGGGGTTGCGCGCGATGGCGGTGACGCCATGGCCGCGGCGGGACAACTCCTTGGTGATTTCCGATCCGGCCCGGCCCGAGGCACCGGCGACTGCGATTTTCATGGAAGGCTCCTTCGATCCTTAAGTAACTTTCAGTTACTAAATATCATAAAGGATGCTGGTGTTAAGAGAGCACTTTGTGCTTACCTGATTACGCAGGAGTAACCGATGAGCCGGACCGAGCGCGAGGACCTGAGATGAAGCCCAACGTCTATGCCGCCGATTGCCCGACGCGCCAGATCCTCGATCGCGTCGGCGATAAATGGGCGGTGCTGATCCTGTTGCTGCTGCGCGAGGAACCAATGCGCTTCAATCAGTTGCGCCGCACGATTGAAGGCATCTCGCAGAAGATGCTGAGCCAGGTTCTCAAATCGCTCGAACGCGACGGCCTGATCAAGCGCCGCGCCATCGCGACCGTGCCGGTGACGGTGGAATATTCGATCACGCCGCTCGGCGTGACCCTCGCCGGCGCGGTCGATCCGCTGCGCGATTGGGCCGAGGAGAATCTGAAAGACGTACTCGCCGCCCAGCGCCGCTACGATGCGCAGCAGAAGGAGGAAGCGGCTTAGGGCCGTTCCGCGAACGCTCGAATGATCGGATAACGACTACGCCTGCCCGGCCTTCGCCAGCTCGACCTCCACGCGCAGCTCGATCTCGGACAGCACGGAATCGAGACCGGGATCGCCGGAGGAGGATTTCAGGTTCGCAGCCGCATCCCGCAGCCGCATCACCGTCGACGCGTCGAGATTGCCAGACAGAAGTCCCATCTTGAGATCGTCGAGCACGTCGAGTGCGGTCTTGCCGCGGGCGACCGAGCGCTTGCGGCGTTCGACCGGATCTTCTTCGATGCCTTGCAGTGCGAGCAGCGCGTCGATGTTGGCGGACGCCTTCGGCGCGGCAGCGGCCCGCGTCTCCTGCGCCGACGAGGTGTCGGGCAGCACGAAGGTGCCAGAGCTCGTTCGCCGGGCCTGGCTGGCCGGCGTTCCAAGCGTGGTGCCATTCGGTCCGTAGATGCGCATCGAAGCAATCCGGGTGATCGTTGCGCCACATTCGCCGTTTTATGGTTAACGGCGCGTAAACTTTACCAGAGAGGCAGGAAAAAGCAGGAGAAAGCAAGAGCTTGCGACTCCAATGAGTTGCCGTTAGTTTTTTGTTAACGATTGTGGCAGGAGGAAGCAGAAGCCGCTTCCCGCTGCTTCCCAGGTGCTTCCCGGAGGGCTGTTAACGATGAAGATCAAGTTGGACGCCAGGACCGTCCCGACCCTCGCATTGCCGGCGGGTAAGGCCGAGGATTTCGCCTGGGATACCGATCTTGAGAACTTCGGGCTGCGCCTGCGCCGGCGCACCGATGGCGGGCTCTCGCGCAGCTACATCGTGCAGTATCGCACCGGTCGCCACACCCGCCGTCCCACGATCGGCAGCGCCGACAAGATCACGCCGGCGCAAGCCCGCGACGCCGCCCGCAAACACCTGGCGCGTGTCGAACTCGGACAGGATCCACAGGCCGAAAAGGCGACGAAGCGGGCGCAGGCGGCGCACACCGTCCAGGCGGTAGTTCAGACCTATCTTGAAGCCAAGCAACCAAGCCTCAGGCCCGGATCATACCGGATCGCCAAGCTCTATCTGCAAGGACGCTACTTTGCGAAATTGCATCCCATGGCCGTCACCGCCGTTCGCCGCAGCGACGTGGCGGAATGCATCCGCGCCATTGCCTCCAGGCGCAGCGCCACGACCGCGGCGGCGGCCCGGCGGGCGTTGTCCACATTTTTTAGCTGGACGGTCGGCGAAGGGCTGTTGAACGACGGCACCAACCCGGTCGATGGCACCCGCTGTCCTGCCGATCCGGCGTCGCGCGACCACACCCCCACCGAGTCCGAGCTGGTGGCGATCTGGAACGCGTGCGGTGACGATGATTTTGGCAGGATCGTTCGTCTGCTGATCCTGCTGGGCAATCGGCGGCAAGAGGTGGGCGGTATGCGCTGGAGCGAGCTCGACCTCCCGGCCGGCGTGTGGGTGTTGTCGGGCGAGCGCAGCAAGAATCACCGATCGCTCACGGTGGTATTGCCGCCGCCGGCGCTGGCGATCATCCAGTCGGCGCCGAAAACGAGTCGCGATTGCCTGTTTGGCGATCGCGCCGGTAGCGGATTTACCGGATGGACTCACACCAAGGCGGAGTTGGATCGCCGGCTCGGGAGCACGGTGCGGCCGTGGCGCCTGCACGATCTCAGGCGGGGCGTTGCTACCGGCTTGATTGATCTCGGCACCGCGCCGCACGTCGTCGAAGCGTGTCTGAACCATTACAGCGGCCACCGCGCGGGCGTCGCCGGCGTCTACAACAAGTCGGATTACACGCGACAGATTGCGGTGGCCTTGGCGCGCTGGAGCGAGCATGTGCTCGCCCTTGTCGAGGGCCGCCAAAGCACGGTTGTGACGCTTCAACGCGCCTGAAATAAGCGGCCGGCCAGGGCGGTTTCGACGCCCTGACCGGCCTGACCAAGCCACAGGTAGAGCCATGGCTAAAGCTAACGACAAATCTAGCACGATCGACTGGATCTGGCTGCATGACGCCTTGGCGCTGGCAATCCCACATTTCGGATCGGCAGTGTTGGCAGAAATACGGCTGAAGGAATGGCTGGCGGCCGGGGAGCTGCCATGGTCCTGCAAGCAGTGGGACGGACTGGATGCTGAGGGCATAGCAAGGCTGGATCGGGAACAGAGGGAGTTGATCGACCAGAAAAACAGGGGGTGGATCGTCCTTCACATTCTTCCATCGGTTGCGTACCACGAGGGTGACCCTCAGTTCTGGCGCGCCAATCTTAATATCCACTGGGAGGAGAATGGGGCGCGCGAGAAAGCAACTGGCGGCGCAAGAGCCTTGGGGATCAGGATCTCGCGTGAGCATCTCCGTCGCGCTGCTGCCCGAAGAACCGCGCGAGGGCAAGGAAGTGCGTGGCGCTGGCAAGTGGATCGCCGCCGAGGCCAAGCGCATGAAAGACGCCAACGAGATCTCGCCGGACATCGGGATCTCGGAGTTTGCGCGCGAGCTCGAGCGCCGAATGAAGAAGGCTGCCATCACTGATAAGTCGCTCCGCCCGATCAAGTGGCGCAGCATCAAGAACAAGCTCCGTGAGTGGGGCTGCTGGCCGGTTACATCCATCAAATAGTTGAGGCGCCTATTCGGACGCATATTTATGCGTTTCGCATATGCGTCTGGCGATGCTGTCTTGTGCGGACTGAGCGCGGCCCTGCTCTCAGCCGACAGGAGGCGGCACCATGTCCCCCGACGACGATTTCAAACTGCCGCCTGATCTGGAGTTACAGCGGATCATTACGCTCCAGGAAGCGGAGAAGATCTCCAGCCTGTCGTCAGACTCCTGGAAGCGGCACCACTCCGACAAGATCATCGAGATGAGCCCGCGCCGTCTTGGCGTGCGGCTGCGCGACGCACTTATGCTCAAGCCGCCCTAACGAAAGCGCCGCCCTGCAGGGGCGGCGTTCGCATTCCCGGCCATCGGCCGGGAAGCGACGGCCGCCTGACCTCATTTCCTCAATGAAAAACCCGGCGCTGCACGATCCGTCTTCGCAGGATCAGTCGTGCAGCTTCCGGGTTCGCAGGAAGTCATTCAACATGCGCAGCATTATCAAGCCAAGCGGCCATATCCAAGGCCTTTCCAGCCTCCAATTTCTCGATCGGCGTGAGGTCGTCGTCCACAAGCCGAAAACCTTGGCAGGGCAGTATCTTTGCTCACGGTTTCCCATTCCACCGGGCCACGCTGACCTGGTTGCTAGCCTCATGGGTCTCGGGCCGGGGGCGGACCGATGACCGACATGCTCCGCGTAATTCTTCACCCCGCCTTCAACTGCCACGGCGCGCGGCTGCACGGAAAGTTCGTCGTCACCCTCGACGGTCGGCAACTGTGCATTTCCCGACAGCCCCTTCTCGACGCCGCCCGCGTCCTGCTCACCGAGGGGGTCGACCCGGCAACGGAAATCGTCACCAGGCACATAGGCGCGGCTTTCGACGCCATGCGCTCGACGGTCGGGGCGGCGGCAAAGTGGACGGTCAGGGAAGACGATAAGGTCGGACCGATCTTCGTCCGCTGGAAGGCCTTTTCCCGTGACGACGTCGAAACTCCGGTGCGTTCAAATCGCGACCCGGTACCCGACCCCCTGATTGATGCCGAACGCATCAGTGGCGGGAGGGCGTCATGCTGATCCGCCACCCCGATTCCGCCCGCGGTAATGATCTGTACGAGACGCCTGAGGCGGCCACGCTCGCGCTGCTGCGCGTCGAACCCCTTCCGCGGACGATCTGGGAGCCAGCCTGCGGTCCTGGCGCGATCGTGCGGGTACTTCGTGACGCCGGTCATCGGGTGATCGCGACCGATCTGGTCGATCACTGTTCGCCGGATCAGGACCATGCCGGTCGCGACTTCCTGCTCGAGCGTAGGGCGCCGGACGGCGTTGAAATGATCGTCACTAACCCGCCGTTTAAGTTGGCGTCGCAATTCGCGGCCCATGCTTTGTCGCTATGCCCGCGCGTCGCGATGCTGCTGCGCCTCTCGTTCCTTGAAAGCGGCAACGAGAAGACGAAGGCCGGACGGGCACGACTATTCGCCCTCGATGGCGGCCATCTGTCGCGGATCCATGTTTTTCGAAACCGCCTGCCCATGATGCACCGCGATGGCTGGGCCGGGAATCGCGCCTCCAATTCGGTGGCGTTTGCCTGGTTCGTTTGGGAGCGCGGCTATACCGGCAAGCCCGAAATCGATCGCATCTCGTGGGATCGAGGTGCGTCATGAGGCGAGTCCTCCCTCAACGCCGCGCGAGCGAAACCTTCGATCTGCGGTTCTGGAATCAGAGCTTCACCGTCAGCGTCGGCTACTACCCCGATGGCACGCCCGGCGAAGTCTTCGTCGACGCCGCGCAAGACCGGCGGCGACGTGGAGACCATCGCAAAGGACGCCGCGGTAGTGATGTCGCTGGCGCTTCAGCACGGCGCCGCTGTCGAAACCATCCGGCACGCCATTACGCGCAATAGCAACGGCATGCCGTCGTCGATCCTGGGCGCGATCGTCGACGCATTGCCGGCAACGGGACGAGGTGCGGCATGAGCGAGATCAGGCTTAACCGCGCCCAGCGGCGGCAGTTGCAAAAGCTGGCGGACAAGGTCGACCGCATCACGCAGGCCGATCGCCGGTTCTTCGAGCGCTTCCCCTATCGGAAATTCCGCGTCCGGATAGCCGGACAAGCCGAGATCGAGCAGCAGAAGCTCCTCGACGGAAAGCCGGTGAACACCCCGCCTGGCTACCGGATGTTCTGTGATCGTTCAGAACCTCGCACCCGGCAACCGACTGAGATTGCTTGCGGTGGTCAGAGAGGGTCTTGAGACGGATTTGCCGGAAAGCGCGGCCAGGAACCTCTGGGACCAGGCGGCTTCGCGCAAGCCAAAGGTGCGGGAAATCGAAGCGGACATGCGCAAGATGGCGGAGGGCCGGGCATGAACGAGCCAACGGATCCGTTCTCCTTTGACGCGCCCGAGACAGGCTCGGAGTGGGAGGCCAATGGCCGCGCATCCGACGTGCCGGTCGTCAACGGAGGCGAGCCCAATCCGCTCGATACTTCTCTGTTCGACGAGACGGACGCGCCGCTGTCGCCCGAACAGGGCCGACATCAACAGGCATCTCTATGCGCTGTTCCCGCCGGACTTCGCAAAAGACCATCCCGATGCACAGATCGAGATCGCTTACGCCAGCCCAAAGACCGACGACGACGGGCCCGACGCTAGCGAAAACTTCTCCGTGTTCGAGCTGCAGAAAGCGGCCGCTTTTGCCGAGAAGAAGAGCAAGGCCGGCTTCAACGTCTATGTTGGCGCCGCGCTAAGGAATGCCAAGTCAACAGGCAGGGCAAGCAAGCCGGACGTCGAGACCGGATCAAAGGCATGGGCCGACTTCGACGACGCAGGTGACGACGTCAGGGTCAGCAATCTGCTGCGGGAAAAGAACATCCTACCGTCAGAGATCGTCCAGACCGGGGGTACGCCGCATCGCCGGTTTCAAATCTACGTCAAGCTTTCCGGCAACGTCACGCCGCGAGCAACTGGAGGCCGCCAACAGCGGCGCTGAGAGACTGGCTCGGTGGCGACGATGTCCAGGGCATGCAAAGCCTGATGCGGCTGGCCGGCACCATCAATTACCCCAAGCCGGCAAAGATCGGGCGCGGCTATGTTACCGAACTGGTGACACTACGCACCAACCCCACACGCGCCAGCCTACTCCGTCGAGCAGTTGACTGGCCTTGCACGGCCAAGCCGTCGAGCCCGTTTGGCTTGATTTCAACGTCGCCACCAGGCCCGGCCGCACCGACGATGAACTGATCGCGCTGCTTGAAGCCAGCCGCGTTAAGCAAATGGCACAACAACATTCGCGACGCGATCGCCACGATGATCGGCCACGACTGGTCCGACCTCCAGATCCGGCTAGCATGCGCGCCGTACTGCAAAGGCGGCGCCGTCGATCCCGACCTCGACGACTTCATCAACCGGGGCCGCAAGAAGTGGAACAAGCCCGACCCGGCCAGGCCAGCCCGGCAGCGATGACGACGAGTTCGGTTCGGCGCAGGCCAGCACACCGCCGCCCCTGCAATGGCTCGACATGTCCAACTGGGACAGCGAGCCCGTCCCCGAACGCCAATGGGCGATCAGGGATCGCGTGCCGCTCAACCAGGTCGGGCTGTTCTCAGGCGAAGGCGGCACCGGCAAGAGCATCATCGAGCTGATGAAGAACGTCGCCCATGTCGCCGGGAAGGACTGGCTAGGCTCGCTGCCCGAACCGGGCCCGGCCTTCTATCTCGGCGCCGAGGACGACAAGGACGAAATCCACATCCGGCTCGCCGCGATCGCCAAGCACTACGGCGTCACCTTCAAGGAACTGATCGAGGGCGGGCTGCACGTCCTGCCCCTGCTTGGCAAGGACGCGACGCTGTGCGCCGTCAACCCCAAAACCGGCAAGGTCGAGACGACCGCCCTCTACCGCCAGATCTACGAGGCAGCCGGCGACTCAAGCCGAAGAACATCAGCATCGATACGCTGTCGCGCGCCTTTGCCGGCAACGAAATCGACCGGGTGCAGGTCTATGGCTTCGCCATGCACATGCAGGCCCTGGCCAAGGTGGCCGTCCGGCTCAGTGACGATCCTGAGCCATCCAAGCCTTGCCGGCATCGCGAACGGCTCGGGCATCTCGGGATCGACCGCCTGGCACGGCGCCTTCCGCTTCCGCCAATACCTCAAGGGCGTCAAGGCACCGAGGACGGCGAACAGCCCGACAACGACCTGCGCGAACTCGAGTTCAAGAAGAACCAGTACGGCCCGCTCGATGCAGACCATCGCGCTCCGCTACAAGAACGGCCTGTTCCTGCCGGTGCCAGGCGTCTCCAGCCTCGAAAAACTCGCCCGCGAAGCCAAGGCCGAAGGGATGTTCATGGATCTGCTGCGGCGGTTTGCCGACCAGGGCAGCAACGTCAGCCACAAAAGACATCCTCAATTACGCCCCCAAGGTGTTCGCCGAAGAGCCGGAAGCCAAGAAGCACAAGTTCCGAAAGAGCGAGTTCGAGGACGCCATGCGGCGCCTGTTCGCCGCCGGCAAGATCCTCGTCGAGACCTACGGCAAGCCCTCGCGCCCCCAAAACAGGCTGGCGGTGACGCCAGCTAAGCCGAAGCCCGAGAAGGACTGAAAGCGTGCAACTACCCGTGCAACTAGCGTTCAACTACCGTGTAACTGGGGGGTGTCTGTCCCCTGCCTACCCCTCTGGGGAGTTGCACAGTTGCACGTGCAACCCCCCAAGCCGAGGGCTAGGCCCGTCGACAATCGAAGGAACGAAAACGCGCCGGCCGGACGACTGGGTCTGAGCCTGCGGCCGAGTAACGGGGACGCCGCTGACCGCAATTATTCGCGATAATTCTCGGACTTCGAAAACGGATCGAGTACTCGCCCGAAGAAATGGAAAGGCGGCCGAAGATGGCTTAGAATTGGAATGCGGCGGTTCCGGTTACGGTGAAGGAGAGGGGGTACCCCCCTTAACAAATGCCTGATCCAGCAAAGAAATTGCCTATAGATCTGCGGTCATTGGCGCGGTCGTATACCGAAATCGCCATTCAGACTCTGGGCGGCATTGCTTCCAACGGCGAGAGCGATGCGGTCAAAGTCTCCGCGTGCATCGCACTGCTCGATCGCGGCTGGGGTAAACCGAAGGAAGATAAAAAGCTCGAGGTCGCTGGCGAAGTGCGAGTGATCCTGCGTCAGATGCTCGACGACGAGAGCGAAGACGAATGAGCGTCCTCGCCAAATCTCCTTGCCTCATACGGGACGACTGGACGCGGATCCGTGGTGCTTCAGTCGCAGGTTGTCGTTCGACGCGAGTTGGGGCCGGTCGTAGTGCAGGTTACATTTGGTCCGGTGCGTTTGAATGAGTTGGCTGCGCTTTTCCAGCAGGTCGAAGGCGAACAACACGGCCTCAGCGCACGCCGGACTTCCAGGCGCTGCGGAGCCGACCACTAATCTAAGCACAACGGCCTCGCCGGGGACGACGTGGCTTGCCTGTGAAACGATCAGACCAGTCATAGCCGGGGCGAGTGAAGTGGCGGACCCGCGCGCTCGGCCGTTGTGTGAGCGCCTATCATCAAGTCCAGCGTGTGACCTTCAGGCAAGCGAGCATGACAAGCAGTCGGATCATGCGCGCCTCCCGAGTTCAGGAACGAGGGCGATGGCGTAGCCGGCGAGCTCGAACGAGATCCGCACCCATATCCTGGCGGTGATAATTCGGAACAAGGTCATAGGATCACCCCACCGCTGTCATGCCGCCGCCGCCGGTCGCGCATCTTGCCCCTCCGGACCGGATTCAATCGCTTCAGCGGGATCCGCTTTGTTCTGTCGTGGTTTGCATCGTGGTTGCTCACTGGTTTCGGCTTCTGGGGCCATGGTCGCGGGTCAGCCGCGGCATCCGGCGGCTAAAAACCTGCCAGCGAGACAGGCGCGGCGCTTTTGGGCCTTCTTTCTCTCTACCGATCTCACCACCACTAACGCCGCAGCCAATGGATTCCGCCCTAGAAGCAGCATTGGCGAGGTTAGGAAGAGCTATTTCGGACAGGCGCTAGCCGCGCCTGACATTATTTCGAGAAAGACGGCGCTTCGCGCCGGCTCGGCGTGGAAGAGGTTATGGGGAAACTAATGGCTCAGGCAGGCCCCTGGCGAGGCCGTGGAGGGGCTTTATGCGATCCGGTCTGGGAGCGCCAACCGGAAATAACGCACCCGTCGTGCCCGCGGCAAAGCCGTGCCGCCTTCCAACCCCGGAGACGGCATCTATCCCGAACGAAACCATGTTTGTGGTTTTGGAAATAAGCCGGAAACAATTCCCTGCTCAGATCACAGTCCGGGGTCGAACCGGCCCCGAAGGGGAGGCTGCCATGAACGCCGCAATTGCCTGGCTTCTGCCGCGAGTGTCCGCAAAATCCGTTGACGACATTGAGTTGTTTATTTCCATTGCGCTGTTCTGCGGAGTTGGCCTGCTTCTGTCTCTGTCAGTGCTTATTGCCGACCAATACCTTCCTGGCGAGTGGTTCTGACCTTCGGAGTGAGGCGCGCCGCAAGAGCGAGGCGGAGCGGGCCGTTTAGGTCCCAATTGCGCTGTACGGGCTCCGCTGCGACGCTGGGCTTGTCCCGCTCCCTCCTCGCGCGCCATCTTCCGTGAACATAGGTAAGCTGCGAGTAGCCGATGCGGCCGCGGATGCCTGCTTTGCCAATTGCGCGGCTCAGAACAATTACTGCAAACGAACGTGTCCCGCCAGCTTCAACATGCCTTGCCTCAGTTCATGCAATTCACAAGCTCAGAGTTGCCAACAGGGTTGCCGACGCTGAGATCGGCGGCGGCGCGCGACCGCCAAGTGCACACTGTCATGGATGATGAACGTCATTTTTTCTGCGCAAGGCCAATGAAAGCCTGAAAGCCCGCCCTCCTATCGTGTGAAGTACGATGGCATCGAGATCGGTTCGATCGCGGAAACCAGCAACCACGTCGCCAAGCTGACCTTCTGGGGCTGGGGCGTCGACACCATGCCGTTGATGGATCGTGGCGGGCGGCCGCCCAGCGGTCAGGCGCTGACGCTGGACGACGCCAAGGCGGCCTTCCGGGAGGCGTTCTTCACCTGGCTGGACGACCTCAAGCCCGGTGTCTGGGAGCGCAGCCGCGACTACAAAAAGCCGGTAGCAAATCGATAAGACCAGCAAGCCAACGTGACGACCGGCGCCGGCTCTAATTCAAGGAAGGCGGCGCTTCGCGCCGGCTCGGCGATGAAGGAGTTCGCGGAAATTTCTGCGATCAAGCATCGCCTGCGGAGGGTTGGATGACGACCACGAAGCAACATAGAACAGCCGGATTTGAATGAAGTACGGGACGTTGCCGACGATCTTCGTGCGGCCATCTGGGACGCCTGCGCGATGAAAACCCTTATCAGCAATGACCCGGCTCCATTCGGTGAACGCTGTTTCCTCTGTGAGGAAATGCTGACTCCGCCCTGGTTCAAGACCGGGGAGTTTCGCATGCATACAGCCTGCCGCGACCTGATTTGCGAGGATTTCGAGGCGTCGCGTCGACAACGACAAATCAACCCGAAGGCCGCTAACGACAATACTCCGCTGATGGCGAGGTTTTGAACTGGTTCTACTGGTTCAAGTGGTGATGGGAAATTGGTGACAGAGGAATACCCCCGGTCAGACCTACGCAACCGACGCAGATCACAAGCTTTGGTGCCAGGCGTTTGTCATAATCAGCTTCGATTTCGTCTTGGATTGCCCACCAACCGGTCGAGTAGGGACGGAGGGAGGTCAATGCCTCCTCACGTGTGCGATTTGCAGAATTTTCATCCACTGAAAGCTTGACCCGCTTCACCTTGACGCGGGGCCGGTTGGGATTGTCGCCTAATCCATCCCAAGCAAACATTCGAGGCTTTGATGAAGTGTCGAAACCCATACGATCGGCCGGTGCCGCGCAGCTACAGAGCGCGATCGGCAAAAAGACCAAGGCAATTTGTCCCAAATGCATATCGCGAATCCTTTGGATGCGGCAATGATGCACGAGGTCCGCCTCCAAACGATTTTTGTGCGAAATTGGTTAGCAAATACCTAACGGGGTTGGTCGCGTTCGGATCGTGCAGGCCGCGGGCTTGGCCGGGTTGCCCCGGCTGACGTGACGCGCCGCTAGTACGACAAACGCCAGCGAAATCGACAATGCTCGTCCCGAAGCCTCGGCCGGTCACGTTGCCGGCCGCCGCCGAGTTGAAGCGGATCCGCGATGACGGCGACGCCGGTCCGGGGTACGATCTGATTCGCGTTCTTCAAAGCATCCTGGCGCGGGTGCTCAACGAGCAATTCCGCTTTAGGCCGCCCACCTTTGAGGCGCTATCGAGATGACTGAAATCGTCAAGATACAAATGCCGCCTACCAGCACCAATCATCGCAGGCCGGCCTTCATTTACACCAAAGGCGACAAACAGATATCACAGACGCTCGACAGGGAGGTCAGGCGCGCGATGAATGGCGATCGCCAAGCGTTCTTCGAAGCCGAGTTCAATGGCAATATATGGCTGATCGGTAAGCGGATCGAAGATCAAAACTGGTGACCGAAGACGTCGACACCATCTGTCCGGTCTATGTGGCCAGCATGAGAAACCACCCGGTTAACGAATCTCCAGCGACCTGGGATCGAATGTCGTCAGCGAACTGCTCGGTCTTTCCGAGCCTGGCGAAGTCGGATCGATCTGGACTGGCCTCGTCAGCGCCGTGATCGGCACGGCCTCGGCGGCGTTGGCGATCTCAGGCAACTCGCGGGCAGCCTTCTCGGGATCCGAAGGCGGCTGGTCAGCGGTTAATTTCATCATCCATCCCCATCTCGCTCAGCGCGGGCAAACGCCCTGGCCAGTTCCAGAGCCTGTTCGCGTGTATCCGGCCGCACGCGCTTGCTCGGCAGATCGTCCCAATAGAAGAACCTGGATTTACTGCCATCGGCAAGGCGCACTTCGAAGCTGCCGCAGTCGGGGACGTCCTCGTGCTTGATGATGCGGCATCATTTTGTAAATCTGCTATAGGAGGTTGACAAGGCGGCCATGCCAAGGTTACACGTTGACAGGTTTACAGCCTCAACGGGAACCGATGGCCGTCTACTCCTACACCCGCGTTTCGACCACCGCACAGGCCGAGGAAGGCGAAAGCCTCGGCGCCCAGCAGCGCCGGGTCGAGGGCTACGCCATGCAGCACGACCTGACCATCGACCGGCACTTCGTCGAACGCGGCATCTCCGGCTCGGTACCGCTCGACGAGCGGCCGGAGGGCAAGACGCTGCTCGCGATCCTCAAGCCCGGCGACGTGATCATCACGCCGAAGCTGGACCGCATGTTCCGCTCCGCCCTGAACGCGCTCGGCGTGCTCGAAGATCTGAAGCAGCAGGGCGTCAGCCTGCACATGATCGATCTCGGCGGTGACGTCACCGGCAACGGAATCTCGAAGCTGGTGTTCACCATCCTGAGCGCCGTCGCCGAAGCGGAGCGCGACCGCATCCGCGAGCGCATCGCCGATGTGAAGCGCGATCAGAAGACGCGCGGTCGCTTTCTCGGCGGCAGCCGTCCGTTCGGCTGGCAGATCGCTGCCGACGGATCGCTTGAGCCGCTCGAAAGCGAGCGCAAGGCATTGCTCGCAATGAGCCGGATGCATAAGGCGGGCAAGAGCCTGCGCGCCATCGCGACCGCGATGCAGGAGCGCGGGTTTGCAATCTCGCACCAAGGCGTCAAGAAGGCGCTGACGCGCGTTGGGCGCACGAGGGAACATGTTGAAGCTCAGCTCGATCGGTCCAGCGCCGGCTGACAGGCTAAGGGCTGTGGTCGCCGCCGGGGACGATGCCCGGCGGCGTATTCCATTCGGGCTAGCGCCTGGCAATGCGGCGCTCGAGCCGCCCGGCGTGAGCCGTTACCGAATCAAACGGCCGGAAGAAGCCCAGCGCCACCACCGCCGCCAGCGGTGTGGGTCCCCGTCCCCCCAGTAACCTGCATCAATTCTTCGTCGCTTAGCTGGCTGCTGTCGTTCTCGGCGCTTTGCGCATCCGATGAAGCCGTCTTCGACGCATCCTTTGGCTCTTTCTCGCTCATGACCTTCTCCTGTTTCGATCACTGTAGAAGCATGTTCGTCGGGCGGCGGCTGCCAAAGGTTCATAGGAGCCCAAGCGTGCAGTCCGCTAGCAGGACACCCACACGAACCATTGAGCTGCGATCACCTCGATAGCTGCGGTCGGCAAGGCGCTGCGCGGCCGACTGCGCGTAGACCGGGGTCAGTTCGATCCCGAGGCCCTCGACGAGCCTGTTCATGAAGTTGAACAGCGCAACGACGGCAACCAGATGGTGTATCCATCCCGACGCGATTGCCTCTACGTAGACTTCGCCCCGCCGTGGGCGCGCTCGGTCAATTTACGGCGAGGACAGGGGCGTGCCCGGCAATTATGTTTGCGGGCTCCGATGAGGCGAGCATCGAGCCTTTTCGATGCTCGGCCATGTTTGGCCGGACGCGCGTGCCGGAAACGCGCTGATAGGCATTTCGCCGGATCGAATTCTGTTCGGCCTAGAGGGCCACGAAATGATAGCAAAGTGACGAAACCGTTTCCGGCTCTTGAAATATTCAGGAAATAATCCCAGCATACTGCTCTCTACGTCGGGTTGAACCGATCAGCATTGATCAAGGTGGAGATTGAAATATGACCAACGGGCAGGACACGAATTCGCAAGCGGAAGCCCAAGCTGGCGAGAGCCTCAAGGACGTAGCGCCGAACAAGATTTCGTCGCTGCCAGAGAAGGACGCACTCAGCGACAGCGACCTGGAATGTGGCAGGCGGCGGCGCTTATCCGCCCTTCTTCAGTAAGGGCATCTCAACCGGCGCCGGCGGCTGAGCGTAGGGTCGTTCGGTCGTCACGACGTCTCAGCGCTTGGCGTGCCCCCTGCATCCGGTGCCAGGGCCTCAGTTACGTAACCAACGCCGCCTCGAGCCAACATATTCGGCTTGGTGCGGCGTTGTGCGTTTTAGGACGTTTAGGGCGCTGTCACCCCAACCACAAACAAAGAGACCGCCCGAAGGCGGTCTCTTGCTCCGATCGGGCTGGAGAATCAGGCTACGCGAAATGCAGCGGCCTGATTGCGCCGACGATACGTCATGAAGCCGATGCCGGCGAAGCCGAGGATCAGCATCACCCATGTCGAAGGTTCGGGAACGGCAGGAGAGACCGTGGGGAAGCTCGCGGTCCAGTACCCTGCAGTGGGAAAGCCGGCAGCAGGATTATTGTGGTTAAATGCGTTGTACTGATCTTTCACAGTGCCTGAAACTGGATTGTCAACCAGGATCGACAGAAAAGTGTCATAGTTGAACAGGTCAGGAGCGTAAGCGAACACTGCAAATCCTTGGTTGTCGTCGTGAAAAATAAAGGCGCCCGTCAGAGGATCGACGTAAGCAGCAAAATCAAATCCAATGCTACTCGTCGTCGTACCGCTAAACGACAATCCAGGGTAAGCAAGCTGTATATTTGTGACATCAAACTGCGGGATTACTCCAGCTTGCACGTCGCTCAATGGGACCTGGAATGTAGCGGTTGACGGCTGACCAAGGTTAAGGCCGAAACCTTGACTTGTGGTCGTCCAAGTGTAGGTCACCAACGGATCGGCCTGCGCCGCTGAAACAAAGATGGGTCCCGCGATCGTCAAGGCTGTCAAGATCGTACCAATCGCCTTTGGAAACGACATTTTTCTTCCTCCTCTTTCGATAGCAGTCACCCGCCGTTGGCTCTACACCGGAAGTGTGACCTTTGGGCTGGTAAATCACCTCCGTAGCCAACGCGCGTTGAGACAGATCAGTCAGACGGGTTGACATTAAATTCGCGTCGGCACCTCAATCATTTCAAATTGAATAACCGAACACCGAGGGCTGGCGAAGCGATGCAACGTCCGAGTTGGGTCGGTCAAACCCGGACTTCCTCCTTGGGGGCCGCACGTCCGCTTCCGCCGAGTGCAGACATTGGTCCGGGAGGGGCCGTCCGTTGGTCAAGCGGAGCAATTCTGCTTAGCGCCGCCCAGTTTTGCTCGACCGTCACGCCGGCATCAGCGAGCGCGGCATGCCAGGCCGGCATACCGAGCACAATCTCGAAACCGGCTGTGGTGCTGTTGGCCACCAAGTACGCTTGCCCGGCGGCGGCGCGGAGCGCGGTCTCGATATCGAGCGGGGTCGTTTCCGGGTTTGCCGCCAGCACCTTTGTGACAACGGTGGTGATGGTGCGGACATCGCGGGTGCGGTCGGCAAGCAGCACGGCGTGACGGTGTTGGAGGGAAAGCGGCATGACGCGAGGATAGCACCGCGCGCACCAATTGCAGAATGTGTTCGATGGTTGGAGCGGTTACCGCTCAAATGCGGGATGTGGCGGGTGCGGCCTAGAACCCTACGCCGGTGCGCGGCCGGCGTAGTGCCACTTAGGTGAGTTTCTAATTACTGGGTCAGTTTCGGAGAAGCACCGAGAGAGCGGATAGTTTTTTGGCGATGGTCTGACCTGCTGCCGTTGCTGCCCGGCCTCGGCGTATTCTGCCGACAACACGCCGACGGCAATAACAATAATAAGTTTGATTAACCGTTCAAAGTCCCGTGCTTCATAGTACTTTCTCCGATCGCTGATTAGCGTCACCTGTAGGCTCAAAACCTCTACTTTAAACAGCTAATCGGAAAGACGCTCTGGCGCGCTTCTGCGCTATATCTGCAACTGTCTTGTCCAAAGCGCCATCCTCCATCGGTTCCAGTTGCACCCATTGCGCGGCGAGAAATGCAATAACGATTTCTTTTCTGATTGCGAAGTTGTTGCCTGAGGAACGAAACCTCCGACTTTTAACGCGGCCACGTCACTTAGCTTACTTGTGACGACACCGACAACGGCTCCAGTTCGATCCACTAGGGCACCCCCGGAATTGCCAGGCTGGATTGCCGCGGTGAATTGTAGCTGAGTGCTATCGTTTCCCATGCCGCTGAGGGCGCTTATTGTGCCAGTAGTCACGTTGAGACCTTCGCCAAGCAGGCCCCGTAAAGGATACCCGAGGGTGACTACGTCTTCCCCAAGTCGAACTGAGTTGCTTCTTACTTTCAATGGCTCCGCTCGCAAATCAGATAGTATCTTGGCTTGGATCAGAGCGAGATCGTTCCCGCTGTCCCTACCAATCACCGTTGCTGTTCCGGCTCCAGCAATCTCGATCTGCGCACACTCCGATACCACGTGATAATTCGTAAGCAAATGCCCCTGTCGTGAAACTACAATGGCACTTCCAGATGAAATCTCTTTTCGCTGCTCTTTCGGCGGGGCGATAGCCGCTTGTCTTGGCGGCGGTGCGGTTGAAGGACCCGCAGGCGGCAAGACAACGGTTGATGGAACGTTCGTCAGTGCCGCCTCCTCAACGTGGAGGGCGTGTTGCAAATCATCGTTCGAGGGCGCAAGCGTCCGAGCAGCGGCGAAGTCACTTTTCGCGGCCTCGGACCGCCCCATTCTCGCGTATGTACGTCCACGCTCGACGAGAGTCCAAGCGTTCACCGGCTCCAATTTCAGAGCGATTTCGTAATCTGCCAAAGCGCGATCAAATTCGCCGAGTCACGCAGTGCGTTTCCTCGTTCGTAGAACCGAAACGAGCGCGCCACGGGATCTAGCCGGATTGCCTCGTCAAAGTCTACAATCGCGTGGGCCAGATCTCCCAATCCTCGATAGGCTTGGGCACGATTATGAAAACGGAAGGCGCGAGGAGTTGCGTCTAGCTGGATCGCTTGGGTGATGTCGGCAACGCCTTGTTGGTACTTTCCCTGCTGAGTGTAGAGTTCACCGCGCTCCTGCCAACGATAGGCACGTTGCGGGTCGAGCCGAATCCCCGCGCTGACGTCCGAGATTGCTTGGTCGAGGTTTCCCTTGGCGGCAAGTGCCAATCCGCGGTTATGAAACGCTTCTGCATGGACTCGGCTTGGCCCACGGGCCAGTAACGTCGAGCAAGCGGCAATGCTGCGGTCGGGGTCTCGACGACCAAGTTCGCAAGCGTTCAAAGTCGAGTCTCCGGCGGCTGCAACCGTTGATAAAAAAGTAGCGATGCAGACGAAGCCCGCAATCATTCGCCAAGAGGCCATGTCTAATTTGCTCCGAATTCAACCTAACGGCTCCGACAGCACAGATTGGACGTCTATTGGTGCTGAAAGACTGCCTTGTTCGACGCGTCGTCGCGATTCAAGGCGGACAGCGCGCCTCTAGGTGGCAGAGGGCGAGCAGCGAAAACGCCGCCCATGTGTAAAATTGTTGCGGAGATTTTCTTCGCAAGGGTCTTGGCGGCAAAACGCAAATTATTGGCGCGCAATAACAAAAATGCCGTCGCTACATCCAATTCAACGAGCGATCCTGCTCCAGCAGTCTATCGCCACAGACCCTAGTCCAAAGGAAAGGCCACACTGGCATGAAGAATAACCGCCGCTGACGATCCTGAACACGGTCGGGCGCGTGATGCCGAGTAGCTTGTCTGCGTTGTGCGGCGTGTAGTCTGGCCTCAGGTCATTTCACCGTATCACGATACATGCGCATTCCGTCCGAGTACTCGACGAAGTCAACGCCGCATTCATAGCGCGACCGCTGGAAATCCGGGTCACCGCTAGTGGCCGGATGTTCTTCGCCCATTTGCGACACCCTTCGACACTGCCAACGTCGGGTTCCCAATAGCTTACGCGAAGGTTGCCCGTTGGATAGTAAACGCCATCAACTCGGTTAGATTTTTTTTTCGTAATGGAGTTCGATTAGTCGCATTGCATCATCGCGAACACAAAAGCCATTATCCAGCGCGCCGGACTGAAGCAGGAAGTCGAATGCGCCCACATTAAGATGACTATCAACCGAGTAAGTGACGTCAATTGGCTCGACGGCCTTGCCTTTATAACAAGACCTGATCGGTTTTGAGCTTTGGAGAAAGCTTACGATACGTTTTGCGTTTATATAATCCCGACTCAGTAAATACTCCTCTACCATTTTTGCTCCCTCCCACCATCCCAACGCAGCGGAGGCGATGCTGCAACCCGCAACCAATACTGCGACGGCCAATATTCTCATGATGGTCTCCCTATCGGCTCCAAGCCGTAATGATGCGGTCGTGGCCGCCGTCTTTTTCGGCATCGGCCCGAACTAGTACGCGCGTGAAACAACATCTCCGGGCTTTGCGCCGGGAGTTGCGCGCCCAAGATATCGAATAGAATTGGACCCCGGATTGGTGGTTGTCACTGGCTGCTCCCGACCAAGACCACAGGTCGCCGCTCACCGTATCCAAGATCAACACCTGGACAAAGCTGGCGTTTGGTATTGGCGCATTCATCATTTGATAGCGCCCGACATCACCAGCCCCACCAGACTGAGGGATCGGCGGTTGTTGGGCGGCGACCCGTGATGATCCCAACCAATACGACAATCAAATAGACACAACGCATCATCAGTAGTGCTCCTTCTTTTTCCTTAGTTCAGGTAGGCCGCATCGTTCATTAGTTGCATGCACATGGCCGAAACCTTGATGGTGATGCTGCGCCCGCCGGGCCGGTGCGTAACGCCCGGTCAGGCGGGGTATAAAGTTGCTGGATCGCCGCCCTTTAGGATCGCTCCGTAGGTCACTCGGTGTGCTCGTTGCTCATCGCGATGTCACCGCTGTCGCTGACCGCAATAACGGAAGCGAACAGCGCCACATCTGGATCACGTCAGTAGTCCTCCGGTTCGACGGTCTGCATGGTCGAGCCTCCGCAGCGTGTGTCACTCCGGGTAGAGACGTGGCGAATTGCTCCGGCTTCGATCGGCGTCTTCCACCTCGACACCAGATCGAAGAGACCCTCAGAGAGGCCG
>CAWILG010000050.1:0-21374 GCA_963836765.1 uncultured Alphaproteobacteria bacterium | reverse complement strand
AAACAGATTGGAGGGACGGAGACTTGCATCGAATTTTCCTGGAACAGTGAACATAAGTTCTCGGCATTACCCGAATTAGCTGCCATCAGCCGACGGAAGCGGGGCCGGCGCCGCGCAATCAGCGCGGATGTTCCTGCTGCCGCCCCGCCAAGACGAAGATCGGTACCGAAGCAAGCTGAGCCGCAATGGAGAACGCAATCAGCGCGGCGTGCGAATTTTCGTACAGCAGTCCTGCTACGATGCTGCCGACCAGCCAGCCCACACCATAGCCCGCATAGTACAGTCCGAACGCGAAGTTGCGTTTCCCTCCGGCAGGACTTCGGCGACGATCGCCTTGAGCAGGGTGTCCTGGGTCGCATAGCCGACGCCCCAGAGCAGCATCCCGAACAGGACAAAATAGAAGCCGCCGAGGAACACAAATGGCGAGAACGCGGCCGACATGCACACGGCAGCGATGACGATCGGGAGACCGATCCGGTCATAGAGCTTCCCGAAGGCCAAATTCGCCAGAACGCCGAACGCCGTCGAGATCGCGAGCATTACCGGAATCCACTGCTCCGACGCAATCTTCGATTTGGACAGGTGATAGGAGATCAGTTCGAAGCTCATGAGCCCAGCGGCGAACAGCGCCCCCGCCAGCATATAGAGCCAATACGCCCTGGTCAGGTCCTTGGCCGGAGCGGTCCGTCCCTGCTCGAGCCGGGACGGCAGCGGAAAATTCACCCGGGCGACCACCAGCGCGACGAGTGCCGCTACCGCCGAAATCGCCAGGAACGCGTAGCCGGTCCGATAGTCGCCCTTCAATAAGAGCACCAGCGCGATCAGGAGCGGACCGATGGTCGCTCCAATCTCGTCCAGCGCAGTGTTCAGCGCGTATACCCATCCCTTGCCGAGCTCGCCCGTCGTATAGGACAGCATCGCTTCGACGGTGGGCTTGCGCAGTGCCCGCCCGATGCGCTCGGCCAGGACGAGGGCAGCGGCAATTTGCCAGCTTCCGGCAAACGCCATGGCCGGAACCGCGAAGAGGTTGATGATGTAGCCCGAGAAAGTGATCAGCCGATCGCGGCCCGTCCGATCCGCGGCGTAGCCGGCGGGCAGGCGCAAGGTGTAGCCGAGAAACTCTCCGAGCTCCGCCGTGATGCTGACGATGGCCGCGCTCGCGCCGAGCGACGCCATGAACGGCCCGTTGATGCTGGCGCCGCCTTCATAGGTGATGTCGCCGAACAGGTTGACGATGCCGGTCGTCATGACGAAGAGGAATGCGGGCGAAGCGACCGAGGTCTTCGATCTGGCCATGGAACTTCCTCCTTGCATCGGTGAGACTGTCGTGGCCGGCGTCCCCGTTTTGTTGTATCGTCGGGCGACAACGGTACAACATCGACCGGGTGGCGCATTCGCTCTCGCCTACATGGTCTGGCGTTTCTTCGAACGTTCGGCGCATCGCAGATCCAGGCGAAGTTGACCGAACTCGCCGGACAGGCGGGTTTCGAGGTTGGCATGAAACCGACAAGCGGCGCCGTGCGCCCTGCCTGAACGGTGCGCCGAAGCGGAACCAGTGCGGGCGCCACCGCGCTTTCTCTTGGATCGGAACATTCTCCCATCCGCGAGCTGTAGCGGCTCGCCGGGGTAAGCCGCGTGCTGATCGCTTGCCTTGAGCATCACTGGCGATGGAGTTGGGCGGGCGGAAACTCGGCATCAAGGAATTCGACGACGGCATTTGGCTCGTCAGCTTCATGCACGATGATCTCGGATACTGGCGACCTGGAACAGAGAACCTTGCAGACCCTCGACAACCCGATCGGCACGAGGTTGTCACCCATGTCTTAGGTACGTTCTGTTACCCATGTCTTCGGGCCGGACACGGAAAACGGTGGCGGAGAGGGAGGGATTCGAACCCCCGATAGGCTTGCACCTATGCCGCATTTCGAGTGCGGTGCATTCGACCACTCTGCCACCTCTCCAAGCCATTGTAGTCATTGAGATAATATTCGGACTTGGTCGATCGCAAAATAGGCTTTTGCTACCGCTTTGCTACCCAATTTCTTCGGCGCGCTTCTTTATGGCGATTTGAAAGGCTTCGTCAACGCGTGCAGCCGCGTCCTCCTGCATGCCCGGCAGGACGTGCGATACAAATCGAGAGTGATCCCGACTTTGGAGTGGCCAAGCCGCTCGCTGGCGATCTTCGGATGTACGCCGCTGCCAAGCATGTGGGTCGCGTGGGCATGGCGCAAATCGTGGAACCGGATGCGAGGTAGTCTTAAGCCCGCCAATTTCGTTCGCCATGCTTGACTGATGCTGCGGGGTTGGATCGGTTGTCCATCTTCGCGCGCATAAACAAACCCATCCTCGCTCTGCCTGATGCCCAACCGCAGCAATTCTTCAGCCTGTTCCATCTTATGGCGCCGTAGCTCGTCCGCGACAGTCGTTGATAGCGCCACTGTCCGTGCCTTGCCCGATTTTGGTTCTTTGTAGCGAACGCCGGCTTTCGTCTGCTCGGCACTTTGCACTATCGACATTTGCTTGCTGTGAAGATCCACGTTCCTCCATCGGAGCGCTGCGATCTCACCGCGGCGCAATCCACACAGAATGCCCAACATGACCGGGATGGCTATTCGGCTACCCCGAATCGACCCGAGCAGTTCTGCAGTCTGCGTCATGTCGTATGTTGTCATCGCCCCGCGTTCGAGCTTGGGAGGATCGACCGCATCGGCGGGATTGCGGGCTAACAACTGCCATCGAACGGCATGTGCCAATGCCTGCTTAATTAACCGGTGCATATAGACGACTGTTGCTGGCGAAAGGCCGCCGGTTCCGTCCCGCCGTCCGTTCGCCAGCGCCTTGTCATAGGCCGCCGAAATCTCGGAAGGGCGGAGTTTCGCAAGGACTACGGCACCGATAGCTGGCTTGATGTTTTTTGCGATGATTTCTGAATATCGCTCAAATGAGCGCGGAGATATCTGCGACTTGATATTCAACCAGTGATCCAGGAATGCGCCGACATGGTTGTTTTGCTGGGTTCTTAGTAGGCGCCCGAATCCAGATCCGCGATCAAGCGAGCACATTCAATTTGTGCCTCTCGTTTTCCGCCCCTGAATGAATGCCATTTTCGTTTCGTTTCCCGTCTCGGGTCTCTCACTTCAAGCACGATTGCCCATCGGCCTGGGGAGCGCTCTCGGATATGGCCCTTCATTTGCTGTCTCTCTTTTTGTTGCCGCGCCTTTCCTGCAACTCCGATTGAACTTTGGCTACCGAGCCGCGAGCAATTTCAACGGAACGATGAGCCGCGCCTCGTCCAATCCCAAAATGATCAATGTGCGGGCCCGTTGTATTAAGGTTGCGCAAATTGGCGAGTGTCATCGGCGGGCGAGAAGGATCGGGCGGCGGCGTCTTTATTAGCGTGATGATGTTCGCGGAAAGCCGTTTTCATCGCGAGATTTGTGACCTCGTCCTCGGAAAACGTCTTTCCGGTTTCAAGCTGAACCATCTCCGCCGCCATCGCGAAAACGTGCATGAGGCGCGCTATCTCAGGCCCGCCGAATATATCCGAGACAATACTGGCCCCGCTGAATGACTGATCCAGTCGGCGCTCGATCTCTTCACTCATTGAGAGGTCCGAGGTCTCCGATGCGGCAGCGATTTTTTCCCGCAAGGCATCGGTGAGCCGAAACGTGAAATTGCTGCGCTTGCCTTTTGAGGGACGGCCCACCTTGCGTTTTTCGCCAGATTTTTCGGGAGCTTCCTGCGATTTCGTCATTTTCAATCCCTAGGTGTCCTTGTTGATCCCTAATTATGCACATCACAGGAGCTTGCACAATAGCATCGATCGGTATAATTGATGACCCTATGGGAGCATGCAAAATGATCCAGCATGAACCCCCACGGAAAGGACTACGGGCCATGAATGCAATGTTTGAGAAAATCCTGTCCGAGCCGACTGCCTCGGTGCCGGATGCCGGAAAGCTGTTGGGGTTGGCTCGTAACGCCTCTTACGAGGCTGCCAAACGGGGAGAAATCCCCACCCTCCGCTTTGGAGGCAAGCTGCGAGTACCGACTGCCGCACTCCGCAAAATGATCGAGCAGCCTGCTGCTTCCGTTGCGTAACGGTAGGTACCCCTGGCGGCCCGAGGTGCGAAAACCGCCGCTTGCTGACGCGAATTCGCACCGGGAAACCGCCTTCCAGGACGAGGGGTCGGACACTGCCGAACTCCGCGACGCCGATCGGGTGTCGGCATGACGGTCCCGCGCCTCGTGTCCCGGGCAACCCAGCACCGCCGAACCAGCCGCCTGGTTGCACGCTTCGATCAGGCCCTCGCCGCGATGGCCAGGGCCAATCGCTTCACCTTCAGCCTCGCCATGGTGGTTCGCTTTGGTCGCTCAGCGACGGCCGGCCTGTGCCCGCCGATGTGGCGGCCCTCGTCATCCGTCACGCGCTCGTCGTACCGGCCGATGCCGCGCTGTTTCCTGGTTTGCCCGGCCAAGAGTGGAGATACCGACAATGACCGAGACGCCGCTAAAAGTCGTGAAGCCCGAGCCTGCACCGACAACCAACGCCGAACGACGCCCTGGATATCGAAGCCCTGTGGCTCGACTCGGCGCTGGGGGACGGGCTCACCGATACGAGTTGGCAGACGATCCCCGTCGACAAGCCGAAGGACTTTTTTCGGGTTCACCCGGACCCCGACTTCCGCCGCCGCACCGAAATCTACGCCCACAAGACCGAAGGCCAGATCGAGACGTCGTACTACATTCTGGGGCCGGAGATGCGGGGGCGGTTGGAGGAAGCTCGGCCCTGCGTTCTCGTTACCTGCATCTATCGCGACGGCTCGCCGCGGCTGTGGCCGATCATGTTTCCGCGGGACGGCGAAAAGGACAACACGGCCTGGACGACCGCCAGGTCCGCGGCGCGCACCGCGATCGACAAATGGGTGCGCCTGGTCTGGACTAAGCGCTCGTATCTGACGCGTGACGCGCTGCCGGGATACGCGCCCGATCCGGACTGGGAGAAGCTGCCGCCGTTCAACGAGCTGGTGAGAGCCGCGTTCGGCCCGCACGGCGTAATCCAGGACACCGATCACCCGATCTACCGCGAGCTGATGGGCGCGCCGGCCACGGTCAACGACGATGACGATATCTGACGCGCGCAATTGCCGTTCCGCGAAATCTGGGTCGTGGATACCGAATTCTATCCCGGCCCAGGGCTCGCCAATGGTGGCGTGGCGGGCGATCCCGTCACGCCCCTTTGCCTCGTCGCATTGGAGCTGCGATCGGGCCGGCTGATCCGGCTGTGGCAGGACCAGCTTGGGCCGTTCCCGCCTTACCGGCTCGACAATGAAGCGCTGATTGTGGGCTACATGCTCGCCGCCGAGTTTGGCTTTCATGCCGCGCAAGGGCTGGGGCGAGCCAGCGTGCGCGCTCGACGCCTACGTTGAGTTTCGGCACGCCGTTAATGACGGCGCGGTCAAGAGCGGCGATCGCGAGAAGGGCTTCTATTCGATCGGCGGCGCACTGCGGTACTTCCTCGAAGATGAAATCGACGTCGCTCACAAGCACGATATGCGGGAACGTATCCTGCAAGGTCCGCCCTTCAGCGCTCAGGAACAGCGCGACATCCTGGCCTATTGCGAGGACGATGTGCGCGCGCTGGCGCGGCTATTGCCGCACATCGTTCCGACCATTCGCCCGCCGTTCGCGCACGCGATGTTTCGGGCCAAGTATCAATGGGCGACCGCGCAACAGGAACGCCGCGGCATTCCGATGGACGGCGCGCTGCTGACCCGACTCCGGCACCGCTGGCAGGACATCCGGCTCGATCTGGTCACCGAGCTGGATCGCCCGTTCGGATGCTTCGAGGTCGTCGATGGCCGGGCGCATTGGCGCAAACAGAAGTTCGCCGATTACGTTCGCCGGCACCGGATGAGCTGGCCCACGCTTGAGAGCGGGCAACTCGACGAGACGGATCAGACCTTTCGCGAGATGGCCGGCAAGTATCCGCACATCGAGCCGCTGCGGGAGCTGCGGTATTCGCTGTCGAAGCTGCGGCTTAACGATCTCTCGGTCGGAAGCGATCACCGCAACCGCGCGCCGTTGTGGGCGTATGGCACCAAGACCGGCCGCAACGCGCCGGGCGCATCGCAATTCGTGTTTGGCCCGGCCAAGTGGTTACGGTTCCTGATCACGCCCGCCGCCGGGCCGAGCTTTGGTGCACCGGGACTTCAGCCAGCAAGAGGTGCGCATTGCCGCGGTGCTGTCGGGGGATAGCGCGCTGCTGGAAGCCTGCGAGAGCGGCGATGTTTACCTCGGCGTGGCCCAGCAGCTCGGCTTCCTGCCTGACAGCTTGAACGAGGCGGAACGCAAGGCGGTGCGCGCGCTGTTCAAGACCGTCGTGCTGGGAATCCAATACGGGCTGGGCTTTCGCTCGCTCGCTGCCCGCACCGGCATTTCGTTGTTCGAGGCCGGCGAGATCCTGGCGCGCTTGCGGGCTCGCTTTCACCGGTTCGAGGAGTACGCGCAGAGCGTCCGGGATTACGCCGGCCTGCACCTGGAGATTGGCACGCCGCTCGGTTGGTGGATGCAGTGTCCGTCCGGCATGAACCCGCGCACCGTTCGCAATTTCCCGATGCAGAGCACCGGCAGCGAAATTCTGCACGTGACTTGCGTGCTGGCAGAGCGGCGCGGAATCGAGGTGGTGGCTCCGGTTCACGACGCGATCATGGCCGAGTGCCCGGCCGATCAGGCCGATGAGCTTTCGGCCGCGCTCGACCAGGTGATGGGCGACGCCGCGGCTGTGATGCTGCGCGGCTATCGGCTGCCAACCGATCGCCAAATCATCCGGCCTGGCGAACGCTACTTCGACGATCGCGGCAAGGCGATGTGGGACACCGTGACCGGACTGCTGGCCAAGCTCGAGAGCGGGAGACGGCGTGATGGGCGCTGATCGCAGACGGCTTGTTCGAGGACGCCGAGAGCGACCCGCTGTGGCAGGCGGCCGGGTTGCTGGCCGATGCACCGCCGAGGCCGGTTAGCAAAGGTCACGGCGTCTATTCGCTGCCGTGGCTGGCGCGGGTGCTGCCCGTGGTGCGCAGCGCCCACCAGTTGGTTGTGGCCATGCTGCTCTACCGGGAATGCCTGCTGCGCCGGAGCAACACCGTCGCTCTGTCCAATGGCGAACTGCGGAAACTCGGCATCAGCCGTCACACCAAATATCGGGCTTTGGCTTGGCTGCGCGAGGCCGGGGTGATCGCGATCGAGGAGGCCAACACCAGGCGCTCGGTGCGGGTGACTTTGCTCTGGTTCCCTTAGGGCCGATGTGCGCCCAGCCCGCACTAGGGTTGGCCTCCTAGATAAGAGAAGAAAGAAAGAAAGAGAAACAAAATTCAAGAGAGTTAGGGGAAGTCGCTTTGTGGGTAATCGTTCCAGCTTTGATAGACGTCCGTTCTTCTACGCCGCGGCCTGCAGCTGCTCCCTGAAATTGTTGCCGCCGGTCTATGGTGATCCGCGATCGCCGACAGCATCAGGCGATCATCAGACCTCGGTTTGCCAGGTCCATGGGCTGGAGGCACTAGCGGTGCGATCGAGTTCCATTCGCGACGCTTCGCACCCGGCGGCAGCGCTGGCAGGCCGACGGCTCGCTGGCCAGGTTGATGGAAGCGGGCGCGCCGGTGATCGAACGCATGCGCCGCGGCTATTTGGGGCTCATCCGGCACGCCAGCTTTGACTGGAAAAACTCGAGCGATTTCTTCGGTCGCGGTTGATCTCGCAGTTGCCGCGCATGCAGCCAAAAGGGCGCTATGCCGACTGTGGCGGCGGTCACGCGCCGCGCGAGTCTCGCTTGGCTTGGTGTCTGGATTTCTGTCCGCCCCGGGTCGCTGCGACTAAGGGTCCCGTTTGCTGCCGTTTTTCGACCGGCTAGGACCACCGTGTTTCATGACGCGCTGATTTGCATCACCGAAACCGGTGGGCTTTCGTTTATCTTGGACCCCAGCCCCTGGAAGGCCCTTTCCCAGGGGCAGCGCAACTCGCCCATGCGTTAAACCGGCGGCGGGTCCCCCCCCCGTCACGACGGATTTTGAAAGGTTGGAGCGAGTTAAAGGGATTTGAACCCGAACCTCCGTCCCGGGTAAGAACGGCGCTCTCCTATCGACTTTTGACCCCGATCCCGCCAAGTTGATGCATGGCAAAGCGGCGCAAATCCCTTGCTCTCTTCATCCTTCTGGTTGTTGGCATTGGTTGGACTATCGGCGCCACCAACTTGCCGGGCGAATGGTATGCTGAACTGCAAAAACCACCTTTCAATCCGCCCAATTGGGTTTTTGCGCCGACCTGGACGATCGTTTATGTATTGATTGCGGTGGCGGGCTGGCGGACCTATCTGCAGGATGACGCGACCGCTCTACCGATGCAGCTTTGGTTGGCGCAGATAATGCTGAACTTTGTCTGGTCGCCGGTTTTTTTCACGCTGCACTACATAACGCTTGCCCTTGCGATTATTCTTACCCTCTTGGCTGTAATCGTAAGTTTTGTCTGGGTGCAATGGCATGAGAACCGTTTGGCTGCGGCGTTGTTTATCCCCTATACGGCCTGGGTCGCCTTTGCATCGCTCCTCAATTATTCGATCTACCGACTCAACTGATGCGTCGCATGGCCCGCAAGTTTTCTTTGCGGCGGGCGCCGTCGCTTTGGCTGATCGCTCCGGGCGATCGCGAGCAACTCGCGCTGATCAAATTATTTGACGGAGGCAGTTTAAGGAGAGAAGCTTCGGCCGTTGTCGAGCACCTACGCGCTGAAGCGCTGATGGGCGAACAAGACACACTCTCCAAGCGCGGACTGTCCGTGCTCACACTTGCAATGCGGCGCCAGCAGGGAGGCGGCGTGCAGCGGGCGATGATCACCAAATAGAAGCGGGGACCGAAGCCCGGCTATTTTACAGTCCGATCTATTGTCGAGGTTAGTTTCTCGCAATCGCAACGAAACACTCGCAACGTTCGGCCGTCGACTGGACTCGTCATGCTCACCATGAGTTGCGCGGTCGTACGGCAGTGGCGGCAGGCGACAACGTCCCTTGGATCGATACGCGTCGCAACAGATTGATTGGTCATGGGCTGACACAGCAAGATCCCGCCGACTAGCAGTCGGCGGGATTGAGGCAATTGTCTCCGCGGTACGCATTACGGGATCCGCGTTACCGACAATTTAAAGCGGACCGGTTGATGTTCAGTTACCGCTTGAGTTTTCTCGCGTGCCCCGCGATCCGCTGGCGGTTGCGCTTCCTCCACCCGCCGCGCCAGGAGCCGGAACAAGTTGGCCTTGCGCATGCTCAGCGAGCGACCTGGCGGGCTTTTGTTGCTTCATTTGGCCCGCGCCTCGATATAAACTCTTCGCAGTACCGCACTCGGGCTGATGCTCGTTGGCGTGAGGGTATTGGACGGATGCCACCTGATAATACAGGCAAAGAACAGGCCGGCCACTTCGCAAAGGGGCAATCCGGCAACCCTGCCGGCCGTCCGAGAGGCTCCCGCAACGCCACCACGCTCGCGCTCGAAACCCTGCTCGACGGCCAGGCGCACGCGCTGACGCAGAAGGCGATCGAACTGGCCCTGGCCGGCGATATGCCGGCGTTGCGTCTCTGCCTGGATCGTATCCTGCCGCCCCGCAGGGATCGTCCGGTCAGCTTCGACCTGCCGCCGATCAACAATGCCCAGGATGCCGCCGCGACCGTCTCCGCGGTGCTGGCAGCTGTGGCGGCCGGCGAGATCACCCCGGCAGATGCCGGCGAGATCTCAAAGCTGATCGAGGTCTATGTGAAGGCCTTTGAGACAGCCGAATTGGCTGAGCGCGTCGAGCGGCTGGAAGGGATGCCGACCCATGATCGCGAGAACCGCCGTCCATTGAGCCTGTGAATAATTCGACTGTAAATGGCGACGCTTTGCCCAGCCCTGCTTCTTTGCTTGTGCACCTAGCAGCTCAAACGTAGCATCCGCCCACTCATAACTGGGGGTATGCTAATGTTCCACGCTATTCGGAATCTCGTTATCGTTTCGTTCGTGGCACTGACATGTAGCCAGAATGGTGCCCTTGCTGAACGGTCTGCAACCGACCGAGTTTTAGAAAAGCTGGCGGCTCTCGAAGCACGCGTGGAAACCTTGGACGATGTTGAACATCAGATCATTGAACGGGCCGAGGCACATCAGCACCAACAGCGCGCTTAAGGAACGGTGGTGTTTCCAATTATGTTTATGCCAAACGGAGGGAAAACGGCGTGTTGAGAAGTTTTCAATGGATTATCGCCTTCGTGGTGTGTTCCGTCGTTGGTCAGGCCTCGGCCGCGAATGAGGACGATTGCTATAAATTCAAAAGCCCCGCGGCCGGAATCGAGGCCTGCGGCAGCATCATTGCAAACAAGAATACGTCTCCGTCACAGCTCGCCCTAGCGTTGTTCCATCGTGGCCGCGCGCGCATCCAGACCTTTTCTGGTCAGGCTCTTGCCACCGACCAAGCCATCACCGACCTTCGTTCCGCGATTGGTCTCGATCCGTCGTTTGCCATGGCGCACTCGCAGCTCGGCTTCGCCTATTTCGAGAAGGGAGAATTCGACGCGTCGATCGCCGAAATCAACCAGGCCATTTCCCTCGATCCGAACAATTACATTATATTCCTGACGCGGGCCCAGAGCTGGCGCGAGAAGAACGAACTGAAAAAGGCACTGGACGACTATGGAAAGGTTATCGAGCTTAATCCGAAATCGAGCGACGGATACATCGGGCGTTCGCGGGTCTGGAACGAATTGGGACTGTATGATCGGGCACTTGCGGATGCGGACGAAGCCATCCGGCTCTCGCCGGCCAATCCGTTCCACTATATCTTTCGCGGCGCCATCTCGCAGGCTCAAGGTCAACTCGACCGCGCGCTCGAAGATCTCGACAAGGCGGTCGAACTGGCGCCTGCGGCGCCGCTGGCGGCGGCCGCCCGTGGCGACATTCACCGCTATCGCGGCGATTTCGAACTGGCATTGGCCGACTACCGCAGCTCGCTGCAATCCATGCCGGACTTTATCGTTGCGCTGGCGGGCATGGGCCTGACCTATGAAAAGATGGGTCAAATGCCGGAGGCTCGCGCCAAATTCACCGAAGCGCTCAATTCAAGGAGCATCTTTGCCTTTGACAAGAGGTCAAGGTCGGCTCTTGAAACAGTGCGGGCCCGGCTGGCGGCGCTCGATTCCGGAAGCGCTCAACCGTCGATTCCTTCAGCTCCGGCAAAAGCAACCAGCCTGACCTCTGTTCCGACGCCTGCCATCGTGTCCGGGGCCCTGAACGCACCCCTGAGGGCGGGCGCAATTCCGGGCGGTCGTCGCGTCGCGCTGGTGATCGGCAATTCTGCCTATAGGAGCGTTCCCGTTTTGAACAATCCGCAAAAAGACGCCGATGCGGTCGCGCGGTCGCTGCGCAATATCGGTTTCGACAAGGTCACGCTTGTCGTGGACGGGACCGAGCAGAAGCTGATTGATGCTGTCAACGTTTTCGCCGGGGAAGCCGCCAAATCCGATTGGGCCATGGTCTATTTCGCCGGTCACGGTATCGAGGTCAACGGGCAGAACTACCTCATTCCGGTGGATGCGAAGCTGGTGATTGATCGCGATGTGGAAGTCGAGACGATTGCGCTGGAGAGCATCAAGACCGCTCTGGCCGGTGCCAAAAAGCTCGGGCTCGTGGTGCTCGACGCCTGCCGCGTCAATCCGTTTGCGCAGCAGATGCGCCGCACCGAGACGGCTGGTCCGGTCGCATCGAGTGCCACGGCCGGCGGCGTCGCCGGGACCCGGGCGATCGGCCGCGGGCTGGGCAGGATCGAGCCCGGCAATAGCGGCCCGCTGCTGGTGGTGTTCGCGGCCAAGGACGGCCAGACCGCGCTCGACGGCGATGGCGCCAACTCGCCGTTCGCCGTGGCCCTGGTACAGCGGATCGCGACGCCGGGTGTCGAGATCAGCAAGATCTTTCGACTGGTGCGTGACGACGTGATGGAGGCCACGGCGGGAAGACAGGAGCCGTACACCTATGGTTCGCTGCCTGGGGAAGATTTTTACTTTGTCGCGACGAAATAGCCTTAGTCTTGCGATGCCAAACAAGTCTTGCATTCCTTGTGGTGTTCGATCTTGCCAACTCGTCAGCCCGCAATCCCCCGCGCTATCTCGTAAATTATTTTCCTCTCTCGAAATAATACCCTGCTAGTCTCTGGAAGATGGGCAAACGGTGTCAGCCGCTTCGCCTATGTGAAGGCTTTTGAGACCGCCGAACTGGCTGAGCGGGTCGCGCGGTTGGAAATGGTGCCGTCGCCATGACCGCGCGCAGCCTTGAAACGCGCATCGCAAAACTGGAAGCCAGCCGGCGGCGCCCGAACGAGATGTTGGTGGTCTGGCGTCGCCCGGGCGGTGACGTGAGGGCTGCCGTCAGTGAGGCGAAGTTCGCTCCGGGTGATCGCGTCATCTGCCTGGAGTGGTTTGGTGACGGCAGTCCTCTGCCGGCGCCTCGATGGCATTCCAGGGGTTTGGATTTAAGTGCCATTGAACGCGAATATCTCATCCGGGCCGTAAGGCAGAGCGTGGAAGACAGGGAAGACGGCCATCCGCGTCAGCGTGAGCCGGGATTCGCAGAACCACCTCACTTTCCGGTCGATAGAGTGCACGAAGTGTCCTTCAGCGATCTGGTGCATATGCTGTTCGGAGTTGCGACCGAACAAACCGAACGGCTTGAGAGGATGGCTTCCCCGTGACCATGCGCAGTCTTGAAGCGCGTATCGGGAAACTGGAAGTCCTCCGGCGGCGACCTGACGAATTACTGGTGGTGTGGCGTCGGCCCGACGGGGACATAACCGAAGCACTGAGCGGCGCCAGCTTCGCCAAGGGTGACAGGGTGATCTGCATTGAGTGGCTCGGTGACGATCCGTTGCCGGAGCCACGATGGCATTCCAGGGGTTTGAAGTTCAGTGACGTTGAAAACGGGTATGTCGAGCGGGCCGTGGATCGGCTGATAGAAAGCCATAAAGAAGGCACCCGCCGTCGCGATCCGGGCTTCGTAGAACTACCCTGCTTCCCGGCCGATCGAATGTGCGAGCTGTCCGACAGCGATCTGATGTGCGCGATGTTCGGAGTTCAAGACCTAGCATGAGCCGATCCCTCGCCCGCCGTCTGGCGCTATTGGAATCGCAGCGTGACAACACGGCTCGACGCATGCACATCATCACTGCGACCGATCAGAACGACGCGCAGCGGCAAATGTCGGATCTGGCCGAGGCCCGTTCGGTTGCGAGCCGTGACGGATTCCTTTGCATCACCGGTAAGCCGCTAGTGCGCTAATGTCATTTGGCTTTCCAGAAACCAGCGAGCAAGAGGGCTGAAAAGACCACCAAAACCGTGCTGGACCCAATAAGCGCGGCTAGGTCGCCCCCATCCCACCGACCATTCAGGAAGCTCAGGATATAGAGGCCAAGGCTAAATGCCGATGAAACTACGGCAATAAGTTGAGTTGTTTTCAGCCATGCTGTTTGCATCTGGCCAATATGAACCGGAACCGAGCCAATTCCTAGGCATCCGGGCGGCCACAAGCCTCAGCCCTTCTTTGCGGATGAGCGCGATGGTGGACGTCGCGGACGGTCGCCGAGTTCTCAACTGCCAGATACGGCCCCCGGTGGGGCGAATCCGGGAGCCGTACGCTTTGCCTGCCGTAACGGGGGTACACAACCAGCAGACGAAGCAGCCTCTGAACAACGATGAGGGCCGTCTGTATCTACGACGCCACCCGAGCGGAATATAATCGCTTTGGCGGCGTCGTCATTTCCATGGCCAGGCGATCAAAATCCCCAGCAAGTTAATCTACCCGAGCATCCGATCCGGGTCTTGTTATTGCGCGCCAATGATTTGGGTTTGGGCGCCATACGCTGCCAGAACCTGAGCGGGCTGCGGTCGCCGGCGGGGACGATCCAAGCGGCGTATTCCGTTCAGGCTATCGCTTGGCGATGCGGCGCTGCAGCCGCCAGCGGGTGACCTTCAGGCGGGCGAGCACGACAAGCAGTCCGATCATGCGCGCCCTCCCGACTTCGGGAACGAGGGCGATGGCGTAGCCGGGGAGCCTGGACGAGATCGCTAAGCATATCCTGGCCGCGTGGCATCCGCCGGGCGCGTTAAGAAATCATTAACCTTCTTGTTGTGCTCTGGTGCCGGGCACGGTGGGCACTATGGACTGGAGTTAGCGCAATGGGACGCATGCCTCCTCGCGCCCCTATTTCCCCTTCGTCGCGCCGCCGTCTCGCTGGATGGCTGGTCGGCACGTCCCTGCGAGACGTCGAACGGGATCTGGTTCTGGAAACGCTCTCTCAGACCCGTGGCAACAGAACGGCGGCGGCACACCTGCTTGGCGTCTCGGTGCGGACGTTGCGCAACAAGATCGTCGAATATTCAGCAGAGGGTGCCTGCGTTCCTCGCCATGAGAGCCAAGACGAAATCCTGGCGCAACCCTCCGTTCTGCTGTTCCGGCGGCATAATCGGCAATCGCTCGGATGATCAGGCGAACTATGACTTCGCTTCCGGGCTATGATTGAGTGACCGTCGCCCTTCCACCGCAAAGCGGCCCTGGGTCCTTGCCGGCCGGCCCAGCGGTATTCGGTCGCGACGCTGCGCCCGCCACTAACCTAGCTTGCGGCCGGCATTCGAAAGCCGCTCTTGCAGGGTCTTGAGGCTCAACGGTCGCCCGCCAGCAATCGAGCTGGATATACAGGCAAATGGTTAAAAATGCTTCGGCAGGTCTCCGGCTCGATCAATTGTCGCTTGGCATCAGTCGCAAGCGGATGTCCGTGCTGGCAATGGTGCCGTGGTCCGGTGTCATGACGGCTATGTCAACGACGTGCAGCGATTTGGGACGATCATAAAAATATTTGAGGTGCGAGGGAGAACCAAAGTCAGGTGTGACGATGAAATCGCCGGAGCCAAGCGCACGCGTGATCAGTTTGACCGCGTCGCCGTTTTTCAGCGGCGAGCACAACAGGGCGTCGATCAGAATGGCCAGTGATAAGCCGTCGTTCAACATGACCCGCGCGAGGTCGTCGCCATGAACCTGTCTTAAGATGTTGACAATCACCGCGACGGTGTTTGGGTCGCGCATCCAGCCTCTCCAGCTGCCCTCCAAAAACTATACATTTTTGGCTCTAACTCGCCATCCCCCGAAAGCTAATCGAGATTGTAGAGAGTGGCGATTTCCAAGCTATCTGCGTTGCCGAAGAATGCTATCTTCCTGCGGTGGCGGCGTTCGATTGTGGGGTCATCGACGCCCAAGTTGGGCCCGGTTGATTGGGGTGGTTGGCGAAGTTCGGCCGGCGGACGCCGGTTGACATGGCGGCTGGCCTGAGGTGCTGGTAGGCTTAATCCTAACTGCCCCAAGTGGAGGGATCGGTGCCGTTGCTGCTCGACTTTCTGACTGTATTTTTCATCGTCGCTGGTTGTGTCCTGCTTTGGTCGAATTTCCGTCACCGGCGTGGAGATGTTCTCATTACCCCGGCAGAGAAGCTTCCAACACAGGCGCCTGCGCGCGAAATTCCCGTGTCGTCGCACTCGCTGCTCATAGATCCTTCTGGACCTGTCACCGGACATCTTGAGGATCGAGAGTGACGCGGTGAGTTCCCTGGCGGCGATCCGGTGCGCATGGCCACGCTAAACCTCACGTTGCAACAACTCAAACTAATTCGATTCCGCGACGCAGCGGGGACCGCATTTTTGACTCGCTGAGAAACCGCTCTTATAGCAATCTCCAATTTACCGGGGCTGGGTTGCGTTCTTGAATTATGAATTTTGAGCCCGGATGGCCGCTGGAGATTTCCCAGCGGCCTTTTAGTGCGTTTGCTCAGACTGCTCGCCCGAAAGCGGGGTCAAGGGCGCAGGCAAAGCCGCAGCCAATGGGTTGCAAACTAGTTGGCACCGGCGAAAGGAAAGTTTTGACCAAGTAGGAGTTTAATCATGAGTTTGGAAAAATTATCTGATGACAGCGTGACGCTTTATTACGAAAATATCCGCCAGCAGGCCGAGGCCGATCAAGCGCACAAGTACCATTTTACAGCCAACGCAACTGTTCGCGAGCGCGCGGAGAAACTGCGTGAGGAGATGATCAGGCGAAAACTCCAGCACTCGCCGATCGACTGGCCATCCGCACGCGACTGACCACCCCTGCCGCCAAAAATAGGATGCCAACGGCTATTTGCCGTTATAGTAGCGCTTGCATTCTTGCGATTGGCAATTTCCCTTCTTTGGCTTGCCGTCCATCGCGTTGGCAAGCACCGGAGCGAACGCGCCGGAAACGGTCAGGCTGAAAAAAGCCAGGGCGAGGATGGTGCCGATTACCCGCATTTCAAATACTCCCATTCCAATTGTTTATAGGTCCCACGGAACATGGACTTATTACAAGGGGTGCGGCTCAACATGTCTGACTGGATAAACCGATCGGGCAATCGCACGATCCCACCTATATTAGTCCCGCGTTCCTGGGTCCAAGCAATTCGATGTGCCGATCGTGCTGCCGACGCGGCAAGAGGATCGAGACACTGGTCGATGCCCGCAATCATTTGCTGAAAATCCGAAGGCCAAACCGCCATTTGAACGGCACAGCAAAATTGTTACATGTGGAAAAGATGCGATCGCCGAAGTCGCGACGCGAATCTGCAGGCACGGTACGTGGCGCTGGGGGCCTCCATGACCGAGGCCGCAATGTCCCGTTGGACCGACGAGGAGCTTCGCGAACTCACACCTTGTGGCCCACACATTCGGTGTCGCAGCCGAGGCCAGGAAGCACAAGTGCCCGGTAGCGGTCGCCAAGCTCGACCGGCTTTCCCGCGATGTTCACTTCATCAGCGGCTTGATGGCGCAAAAGGTGCCGTTCGTTGTCACCGACCTGGGGGCCGACGTCGACCCGTTCCTGCTGCACCTGTACGCCGCGCTGGCCGAGAAGGAGCGTCGGCTGATCTCCCAACGTACCCGGGATGCACTCGCCGCCAAGAAGGCGCAGGGCAAGCAGCTTGGCAATCCGAAGCTGGTGGCGGCGGCGACCAAGCGCGACAAGGTGCTGCAGCCGATCCTGCAGGAGCTTGCCGGTCAGTCGCTTCGGGCCATTGCCGCCGAACTGACCGCCGCGGCATCAAGAGCTGGAGCGGCAAGCCATGGAACGCGGTCTCGGTCAGGAATGCTGTGGTACGCCTCGGCTTCCAGACAACAGGGCGCGCGTCATGACGCATCCCGGCGACGCCTAGGGCCGCCGGGGCGGCCTTGGAGCCGCAGACGCCTGTCAGCGTGCGGATGGCCAGTTCGGTCTGTGCCCGCGCCAAAGATCGAATATCTGCCGTCGCCTTAGCCATTTAGGTAGTTTCACCCTCCATCATCAGTCTTGACTCTTGCAACGCAATAATGGTGCGATGCGGTAGCTTGGGTGCTGGGGTACAGTCGATGAATGACGCTGTTGATCGAGTAATGACTTCTTATGAAAAGTTGCCCGCGATTGAAGGTTTAGGCCGTGAAGAAATCAGAGTGAAAGTGGGCCAATATCTCGCAAAACTTTCATCTGCAGGTCACAGCGAGACCGAAGAACTCATCTATTACGGCTTAGCCTATCTGCGTATCCTTCACGAAGGTCCCGATCCTCGGTACACGGGCTGCTGAGGTTGCACCGCTGTACGCGGTGGTTCAGCTGCAGGCATCGAGACAGCATCTGCGTCCGGCGCGGCGAACTGCATCCGCCCGCGCCGCGGGGCTATCGCCACTTTTCCTCGCGCTCCCGGCGCACCGCCTCGCTCGCCGGGTTCTTCGACTTGAGCCACACCTTCGACGGCCCGCTGCGATAGGGCGCGTCTGTCCGCTTCGACACGATGCCTTCCAGTCCCAACCGGCAGACGTAGGCAAACACGGACGCGCCGCTCCCCTTCAGATGCGCGCTGTACTGGATCGAGAGCGCCCTTGCCCTACCGATCAGCTTGGTAAGCCGCCGCTTGCGCTCGATCAGCGGCAGATCGCGCAGGTCGTCGCCGTCATGCTCGATCAGGTCGAAGGCGTACAGCACCGCCTCACTGGCCCCGGCGGGCTCCGCAGCGCATGGAAGTCCGGCGTCCCGTCCTCGCGGACGATCACGACCTCGCCGTCGATCAGGAACGACGTGGCCTTGATGCGGAGGGCGGCGTCAACGATGGCCGGGAAGCAGTCGGCCCAGTCATGGCCGTTGCGGGTGAAGCAGCGGACCCGCGAGCCATCCCGGCGCACCATCAGCCGGTATCCGTCGTGCTTGATTTCGTGAACCCAGAGCGGGCCGGACGGTGGCCGCGCCGCCTTCGACGGCAGGCAGGGTTCGATGAAGCCGGAGGGAAGTCGCACTGATCATGGCCGGAGGTTAGGGCAGCGAGCGACAGGTTCAACGTGCAGGAACGGCAAACCTCAAACGCTCCCTACGGGCTTCCTCTGGTGACCCACCAGCTGCTGCATAGCGCATCCTTGAGGACTGTTGTTTGTTTAACCGACACGTCCGGCTGTTGTCTGGTTGGCCTTGGGGGGCTGTCCCCTAGCTGACCTTCGTTGTTGTCTCGCTGGTGTTTCTGGTCTGAGTCATTTCGTTATGACGGGTTGGCCTGACTGGCGACATTGGCAGCGGCGCGGCACGCTTAACCCAGACGACCGACCGCGAGCAAGCCCGCAACACTCCCTCAACTCGCATTGGCGGCTGATAGCAAATGTTTGGCGCGCGCTCACAAGCAGCCCCGAACGTGCGCGTGGTACAAGATCATAGTGAAAGTTTGATCGGTTTGCACCGATAGCACCGGGGATCACTGCTTGTCCCCGCGCCGCGCCCTGCCTCTGGTTACTGATCCAGCAACCCGCGATCCTCACGGACTGACACTTCGAGCCTGCGGCCCGCGTGCGAGCCGCAATACGAAATGCCATCCCGGCGACTTCACAACCAACTGGAGCAAGTCAATGGACACACTTCGGAATGAGAGCATGATCAAGCTGGCGCTGGACACCATTGATCTGGTGATCTTGCGCCTGCAGGTCGAGGCGATGTCGAACAAACCCGTTAACGGGCAGGAATACTACCGGCTCTCGTGCGCCCGCGACCTGCTAGCCGAGTGCAACGCGACGGTGGTGCTGCAATGAACAGATCAACGTCACGGATAACCGACGACATGTTCGCCCGCATTCCAGCGCTGCTGCTTGAGGGTACGACCAAGGCTGAGATCGCCGCGATGTATGGCGTCACCCTCGGCACTTTAACGGTGCTGTGCAGTCGGCGCGGCATATCGCTGCGCAAAGGCGGGGCACTGCCTAAGCGTACCAACCTGACGCTGCCAGACGAACCGCTGCCACTCAGCGACGGCGTGTTGAAGTCGCTGCGTGAGACCACGCGGGCAATGGGCAAGGACAGCACGGCACGGCTGGTCAGCGATCTCTTGGAGAAGATCGCCAGCGACGGTCTCTACAAGGCCGTGCTGGACGACATGCCCGATAGCCGACAGATGGCCTAGCCAATTCTCAACCGTTTTCGAGTTGTTATTGTCCTCTGGAACACTAGGAAATGGGCTGCGCGCGGCGTACCAACACCTCGGGGAAATATCGAGGTGTGTTCGACACAGTTTGACTGGCTCGAATTGTTTGAATTCATAAGTAAAGCGGCGCTGGCCATAAGCCAAGGAAACCGGTTTTGCCAGATAGAAATATTGTCCTCGTCGTCGATGACGATCCCACGATGCTGCGGAGTGTAGCGCGACTGCTGCGGCAGTTGGGCTACGAAAGCGTGCTGTTTCCCTCGGCTGAAGCCTTCGCAAATCACAGCGATTTCGACGGGGTGATTTGCGTCCTACTCGACATCAACTTGGGCGATGTTTCAGGCATCGAACTGCGGCTCCGTCTGAAGGCGGCTGATAGTTCGGTGCCGGTCATCTACATGACCGGGAATGACAGCCCTGCCGTTCGCGCGGCTGCGCATCAATCCGGGTGCCTCGCCTATCTCACCAAGCCATTCTCGGCGAAGTCGTTGATGGAGCTGCTGCACAGGGCGGCGACGGGGTTGGCGTAGCGCTCCCACGTATCCGACGGCTGGCACGGTTCGATGAAGCCGGAAGGACGCCGCCGCGCGGCGAGACCATGGTGGTTGCTACTGTGCGCTCGCTGCAGTCGGAGTGTGGCGGCGGCCTTTAGCCGTCTAGCCTTAGCTGAGAGTGTGGCTCAACCACTACTTCCTTGTCGTCTGGCCACACCAGCACGACCTTGCGACCGAAGTGATCCGCCAGCGCATGCACAAGATCGTCTAACCTATCAGCTTCGGTCCGCAGATCGGCTGGTACTTGTGTTTTTGATTTCGGCACTTCCAGCGATCCCCAACTACGCCCCGGAACCGAAAATCGTAGGTCTCCGTGATCGCCCATAATTATGACAGTCTACCGAAAACAGGGGGAACAACCGCACATTTCCAGCCTGTGTGACAAATCTGCACGCGCTGGAGCGTCCAGACGCTCCAATAGAGCGGTGACCGCTCCGCCGCCGGTCAACGATCACGCCAACAGCATCATTATCGCGACCGCGACGGCGACGCCGCGACGAAGATCAGCGCCTGAGTGTTCGACATGCGCCACATCGCACACCGCCAATGCTCCCAGCCCGTAGATCAGCCCCTCATTGCAGCCGCCTGCGCGCCTTCTCGATCAGCGGCTCGAACCCGGCGAGGAATGCCGCCGCGTCGGCACGGTAACGGCTCGCACCGGCATCGCATATCGTCACGACCACAACGCGCGCAAGACGACCAACACGCCAGCGTCGAGCAACTATCCGTGCCGGTGATTACCGCAATCGCCAGTTCGTGCTTGGTCAACCGCGATACGCTGGCCGATATCAATCCATCTTTCGAATTCGACACCAATATCGTCCCGATACCTCCAGAGCAGTCGGCATTTTCCAACTGTGAGAAAGTTGTCGAGCGTGATGTAGAAGTGTATCGGAAGAAGGCCCAGTCCATCTGCATGCACTTGGGCGTTCGTTCGGCTAACGTCGTAAGCTACAATGCGCAATTCTCGACCACGATCAAAGAACAACAGGCCATTTGTAGAATGTTTTATCATCGGCAGTCCAATCTTCGGTACGCGGCCCCCAGGCTTTGATACTTTGAGCGAACTACAACTCGAACGTATCGCACCGGGTTCGTTCCGAAAACTGGGAACCTGATCTAAGGTTAAATGGGACAATTTTAGCGAATGTCTGGCGTCTCTGCTTCATGGCCTATCGCCGGAAGTCGAAGCCAGTATTGATGGCCGTTTGATTGATCTCGAGACAACCGGTCGAAACAGACAACGCCGCAACCAAGCCGAATATGTTG
>CAWILG010000049.1:0-35134 GCA_963836765.1 uncultured Alphaproteobacteria bacterium | reverse complement strand
GCACTCGGCGGCGGCACCATCCGCGATGTCCTGCTCGGGCATTATCCGCTGGTCTGGGTGCAACACCCGTCCTACCTTGCTGCTGGCGGCAGGAGCGTCGGGGGTGGCCATCCTGGTTGCCCGCCTGGTGCATCGGCTGAACGCGGCATTCCTGGTGCTCGATGCGATCGGCCTCGTGGTCTACACCATGGCCGGCTGCGATGTGGCGCCGGCAGGTCGACGCCTCCCTGCCGCTCGTGATCGTGGTGGTGGCCGGGATGATCACTGGCTGCGCCGGCGGCGTGCTGCGCGACATCCTCTGCAACGACGTGCCGTTGCTGTTCCGCAGCGAACTCTATGCCAGCGTTTCCGTCGTCACCGGGGTGTTCTACATCACCGCCTTTGGGCTGAAGTCAATGACGACGTCTGGACCGTCCTGAGCTTCGTGCTCGGCCTCACGCTTCGCCTGCTGGCGATCCGCTACAAATGGGAAATGCCGAAATTCGTCTTCAGCGGCGACCAGAGCTGACGATCATTTTGGCTTGTTTTGCCTTGCGCGCTTCGCGACCTGATCCGGCGTTACGAGGGGCGCGGCATTGCCCCAGGAATTGCGGATGTAGGTGGTGACGTCGGCGATCTCTTGTCCGTCCATTTTGCGGCATAGGCCGGCATCGATCCGGTGTTCGGCGCGCGCGGCGTCGTCATGGTCTCCGCGCCATCGAGGATGATGCGCAGCGTGCTCAAGGGATCGGCCGACTGCAGATTGGCGTTGCCGGGCAATGGCGGATAGATCCGCGGCGCGCTGGAGCCATCGAGTTCGTGGCAGGCGACGCAGGCGCCACTGTAGAGCCTTTTGCCGTTGCCATTTGCGCCGGCGGGGGCGGGGAGACGACGGGCTCGGGCGGGCCTGGCGGCAAATCCTTCAGGTACACCGCGATCGCTCTGACATCCGCATCGCTCATTATAGAGGTGGAATTGACCACCACCTCCGACATCAGTTCCCCGGCGTTGCTGCGGCCGTTGCGGCCGCTCTGCAGATATTCGGCGATATCGTCCACGCTCCACGATTTCAACCCGCTGCGTTCGGCGCCGTCGAGCCTTGGCGCGAACATCCGCCGGACCTGTCCGCCGGCGTATGCCTGGCCACGTTTGTCGGCGCCGAACAGGTTTTTCGGCGTATGGCAGGCGCCGCGATGGTCAGGCCTTCGACCAGGTAGCGGCCGCGATTCCACGCCGCGCTCTTCGACTGGTCCGGCATCAATATCCCGGGCTTGAAGAACAGACAATTCCAGGCCCGCATCACGGCCCGGTAATTCAATGGCCAGCGCAGTTCGGGCGGCTTCGGCTTGTTGGGGAACGGCGTTGCGTCGCGAGATAGGCGCGGATCGCCAAAATGTCGTCCCGGATCAGTTTTGTGAAATTGGGATAGGGAAACGCCGGGTAATAGCGCGAGCCGTCGCGGCCACCCCGTAACGCAGCGCCCGATAAAACTCCTCGTCGCTCCAGGCCCCGATCCGGTATCGCGATCCGGGTCAGGTTGGGGGAATAGATGGCGCCGAACGGCGTATCGATCCGTTTTCCCCCGGCGAACGGTTTTGCGGGATCGGCGGTATGGCAGCTCGCGCAATCGCCGGCCTCGTCAGCGCCTTGCCACGCGCGATATCTCGTCCGACGGCTCGGCAGCCCTGGCCCGCAACGAACGCAGTGCACAAGAGCAATCCAACAGAATTGCCCGTATGATCTGCCGCAGCCCCTGCACCGATTGACCTTTCGAAGCGTTATAGCGCGAAAGCGGCGTAATGCGGACGCCACGCCGTTTGCCCCGGGCTGCCCGACGACACAAACCGAAAAAGGAGGCGGTTATTCCCGGCACGAAATCGCGATCTTCGAAGGCCAGGCTCTATTGCCCAGATTTGTGGTGCGCCAGCTGCAAAATCCGACATAGACTGGTTCTAACAAGTTTGGATGACTAGCTAAAATAAGTCGTCGCGACCAAGGCTTACGCGACCAGCGCGTATAACGATCAAGTCTTCACGAGGGCGGAATGGGAATCGACCAGGGTCCGATCAGTCTCGACCAGAAATACACCCAGGGGACCGGCCACGTCTTCCTGACCGGCATTCAGGCGCTGGTCCGCCTGCCGATGGCGCAGATCCGCCGCGACCGGGCCGCCGGCCTCAATACCGCGGGCTTCATTTCCGGCTATCGCGGCTCGCCGCTCGGCGGCTACGACCAGCAGCTGTTCGCCGCCCGAAAACACCTCGAGCAGTACAACATCAATTTCCAGCCCGGCGTGAACGAGGATCTCGCGGCCACCGCGATCTGGGGCTCGCAGCAACTCAATCTGTCGCCCGGCGCCAGGTATGATGGTGTGGTCGGCATCTGGTACGGCAAGGGCCCCGGCGTCGACCGCTGCGGCGACGTGTTCCGCCACGGCAATGCGGCGGGCTCCGCGAAGAACGGCGGCGTGCTGTGTCTGGCCGGCGACGACCACGGCGCAAAATCCTCCACCGTGCCGCATCAGTCCGACCACGCCTTCATCTCCGCGCTGATGCCGTATCTTTATCCCTCCAGCATCCATGAAATGATCGAGATGGGTTTTCTGGGTATCGCGATGTCGCGTTACTCGGGCTGCTGGGTCGGCATGAAGGTGATTACCGAGACGGTGGAGACCACCGCCGAGATCGACCTCACCGACGAGATGACGCCGTTCGTGATCCCGACCGATTTCGAGATGCCCCCGGACGGGCTCAATCTGCGCTGGCCCGACGACCGCTACGCCCAGGATCGCCGCTTGCAGGACTACAAGGGTTTTGCCGCGATCGCTTTTGCCCGCGCCAACAAAGTCAACCGCATCACCATCGATTCGCCGAATGCCCGCTACGGCATCATGGCGTCAGGCAAGAGCTATGAGGATATCCGTCAGGCGCTGCGCGAGCTCGGCGTGACGCCGGAAGTCGCCGCCAAGATCGGCTTGCGGCTGTACAAGATCGGCATGCCCTGGCCGCTGGAGCCGGAAGGCGTCGGCAATTCGCGGTCGGGCTGGAAGAGATCTTTATCATCGAAGAGCGCCGCGAGATCGTCGAGAATCAAGTCAAGCAGGAGCTGTTCAACTGGCGCGACGATGTCCGTCCCGCGCATCATCGGCAAGATGGACGACCACGACAAGCGCTTCCTCCCCTTCGCGGAAGAGCTCAGCGTGGCGTCATTGGCGAGTTCGCTGACCGAGCGGCTGCTTCGACTTAATCTCAATCCTGAAATCGCCGCGATGCTGCGCGCCAAGGCCGACTGGTTCAATGGCCGTCAGGCGACGCAGATGCAGGCGGTCGCCCCGATCACCCGCACGCCGTATTTCTGCTCGGGCTGCCCGCACAACACCTCGACAAAAGTGCCGGAAGGCAGCCGCGCCTTTGCCGGCATCGGCTGCCACTTCATGGCGCTGTGGATGGACCGCTCCACCGAGACGTTTACGCATATGGGCGGCGAGGGCGTGCCCTGGGTCGGCGTCGCCCCCTTCACCAAGGAAGAGCACGTGTTCGCCAATCTCGGCGACGGCACCTACTTCCATTCCGGCAGCCTCGCGATCCGTCAGGCGGTCGCCTCCGGCGCCAACATCACCTACAAGATCCTCTATAATGACGCGACCGCGATGACCGGCGGCCAGCATGTCGACGGCGAATTGTCGCCGCAGCAGATCACCTTCCAGCTTCATAGCGAAGGCATCCGCGACATCTATCTGGTGTCGGAAAATCCCGACGCCTATCCGGCCAACGAGATCGCGCCGGGCATCAAAACCGCGCATCGCGACGAACTCGACGCGGTCCAGAAAACGCTGCGCAAGGTGAAGGGCGCCTCCGCCATCGTGTTCGTGCAGACCTGCGCCGCCGAAAAGCGCCGCCGCCGCAAGCGCGGCACCATGGAGGATCCGGCGCGCCGCGTGCTGATCAATCCGGCGGTATGCGAAGGCTGCGGCGATTGCTCGGTGCAATCGAACTGCATTTCGGTCGAGCCGCTGGAAACCGAGATGGGCCGCAAGCGCACCATCAACCAGTCGACCTGCAACAAGGACTATTCCTGCGTCAAGGGCTTTTGCCCGTCCTTCGTCACCGTCGACGGCGGCAAGCTGCGCCGCCGGGCCGGCCGGCGTCGGCGATATCGGCGATCTGCCCGAGCCTGCGTCGCGGCCGACGCTGGATCGGCCCTATAACGTCGCCGTCGGCGGCGTCGGCGGCACCGGCGTGCTGACGATCGGCGCGCTGCTCGGCATGGCCGCGCATATCGAGGGCAAGGCCAGCATGATCCTGGACATGTCCGGCCTCGCGCAAAAGGGCGGCGCGGTGCTGAGTCACGTGCGGCTCTCAGAACATACCGCCGACGTCACCTGTTCGCGCATCGTCACCGGTACGGCGGATCTCGTGCTCGCCGCCGACGAAGTGGTGGCGGCCGCCAAGGAAACCATCACGCTCTGCGAGAGCAGCCGCACCACCGGAATCATCAACACCCATCTCATTCCGATCGCCGACTTCATCCTCAACCGCGATTTCAATTTCCAGGCGCGCAAGGTCAATGGCGTACTTGAAACCGCGCTGCGCAAGGATTCTTCGTTCTTCGATTTCACAAAACCTGCTGAAATGCTGCTCGGCGATTCCATCGCCACCAACATGATGATGATGGGCTTTGCCTACCAGAAGGGCCTGCTGCCGCTTTCGGCAAAGGCGATCGAGCAGGCGATCGAGGTCAATGGCGTCGCTATCAAGCTGAACATCCAGGCGTTCCAGCTGGGCCGTCTGGCCGCACACGATCCGGCGAAACTGATCGCGATGATGAAGGACCACGACGAGACGGTGGCGCCGAAGACGCTGGATGCGATGTCGCTCGACGAAATCATCGCCCATCGCAGCGCGCTGCTGACCGATTACCAGAACGCGGGCTTGGCCGACCGTTACCGCAAGCTGGTGACGCAGGTCCGCGACGTCGCGACCAGTGGCGGCTACGGCGAGGCGCTGCCGCGCGCGGTCGCGATCAACTACGCAAAACTGCTCGCCTACAAGGACGAATACGAAGTGGCGCGGCTCTATACTGACGGCCGTTTCGAAAAGCAGCTGCGCGACCAGTTCGAAGGTGATTTCAAGTTCAGCTTTAACCTCGCAGCCCCGTTCCTGTCGCGCGGCGTCGATGCGTTGGGACGCCGGGCAAGCGCGCCTTCGGCCCGTGGATGATGACGGCGTTCCGGATACTGGCCAAGATGCGCGGCCTGCGTGGCACGCCGTTCGATATCTTCGGCCAAACCGTCGACCGCAAGCTCGAGCGTGACCTGATCACGGGTTACGAGAAGGATGTCGCCACCGTGCTCGGCCTGCTGTCGCCGCTGACGCTGGATACCGCGGTCGAAATCCTGTCGCTGCCCGACCGCATCCGCGGCTACGGCCCGGTGAAAGAAAAAGCGGTGCAAGACGCCAAAACGCGCTACGCGCAACTCGCCGCCGACCTCGTCAACCCGCCGCCAGCGCCGCGGCAGATCGCGGCGGAGTAGGGGCACTCATAACTCTCGACCCATAATCACAGGTTCCAGTGGTTGAGAAAAATCGTCGGACGGCGTTCTTAAATCACTGGATCGCGCGGTATGGGTCCCGGCTCAAGGCCGGGACGACGATGGATAGCGCGGTAGGGTAGGCAAAGGCGCGTTTGCGCCGTGCCCACCATGTCTCGACGGCGTTATGTCGATGATGGGAACGCTTCCGCGACGTCGTAAAGTGCCAACAGGGCGACGTGCTGTTGATGGCCGACGTGCTAAGAAAGAGGCCACCACCTAAGGGTGATTCGCGTCCGGATCGGTAAGGCCTGTCCCATGCCAGCAATCTACGCCGTAGTGGCGGCGCTTTGGATAGTTTTCGTAGTTTATGCGCAATTGACTTGCTCGTTCATTCCGTCGGTTGGGAGGCACTGTCACGATCCAACCCTGGATGTTTGGATGCTTCCATTTCTCACCGCTCCATTTGGAGGGCTGGCCATTCTTGGATTGATTCTGACGGCGCTCGTTAGGATTTTTCGTAGATAGAATGTAAACGGCGTGCTTCGACACGCGAGAGTTTCCAGAGCCGCCCTTGGATGGAGTTCGCGTAGGGCGGGTTCTCTTTAACCCGCCATCTCGCATGGCGTGCGGCGGGTTAAAGAGAACCCGCCCTACACACCCGCGTCGTCTCGCGCGCTACTATAATCTGCATGCCACGGGTGCGACCAAGCAACCCGACGGGCAAATCACTTCTGATTTTCCGAAATGGCGTCAAGCCCGGGAATCGAAAATATTTCGCTTTTCACGCAGGCCAAATCAACGGCACATCTATTGCTATCCCGTCCCGAGAAGAGGGGCGTTGGCCATCGTCACGAACGTTGGGACGGGTTGCGGTGGACGCGGCAGTGTTGCGCGCGAGGAGATCGCAGGGCGGCGAAAGCTGTGAGCGACCGATCCGCGCCGGACGAGCGGCGTTGTTGCGTACGGCAAAACCGTGTGGTTCCGGCACCCGTTGCTGGTGTCGAGCTTTGCGGAGGCGAGGGTACCCGACCGGGTTCAACCTTCGCTGCTAATTCGCGGAGCGACGGAGGCCAGAGGAATTCGGCTCCGGGGAGATCACGGCCTAAGCCGTAAAGCCATTGCGCAGGGAAAATAATGGTGCGCTTGGACGTCCATGAACACGTATGGACTCTGTAAGCCATTGATTGGGCGGAAATTGTCCCCATAAGATGCCATATGCCTCCATAGGCATTCGCAGACATCATCGCGACACTTCGCGGGAACGGGGACACATTTCATATGGCGCGCAGGGTGAGTTTTAGCGCACTGGAGAGCCGCAGTGCACGGCTTCGATTGAAAATCCGCCGCAGGCCCTACAGCGGCCCGTCGCTCGCGCGCGGGATCGCCCTCATGTATCGCCGCAACAAAACTAACGGCACTTGGGTGCTGAAGGCCAGCAACGGTCACGGCGCATACTGGACGAAAGCCTTCGCCCTGGCCGACGATTTCGAGGATGCCGACGCCAAGAGCGTGCTGACGTTCTATCAAGCCCAAGATGAAGCAAAGAAGCTGGCGCGCGGCGACGACGGCGGTCCAGATAGCGCGCCGATCACCGTCGATAGCGCGCTCAAGGCCTACAGGCGCGACTTGGAAGCGCGCGATGCTAATCCTTATAACGCCGAGTGGCCGCGCCTACACCTTACCAGCGTGCTGCTGTCGAAGCCGGTGACGCTGCTCACGAGCGCCGAACTGAAGAAATGGCGCGACGGTCTACTTGGCACGATGGCACCGTCCACCATCAATCGGCTCTGTGGCTGCCTATGCGCCGCACTCGAGCAGGCGGCGCAGCACGACAAGCGCATTCAGAACCGGGACGCTTGGGAAACCGGACTTGCCGGTCTGCCCAACGCGCAGGAAGTTCGCAATGTTATCATCTCTGACGACAAAGTGCGCGAATTCATTGCCGCCGCCTATTACCTCGATCATCAGTTCGGGCTGTTGACCGATACGCTGGCAATCACTGGCGCGCGGCCGAGCCAAGCCTCGCGGCTGCGCGTCGAGGATTTGCATGACAATCTGGTGCGACCAAAATTGGCAATGCCGAAGTCGGGTAAGGGGGGCGGCAGAAACCGCAGCCAGAAAAAGATCGAGCGCTACAGCGTTCCAATTACGGTGCAGCTGGCAGCCAAGCTGAATGCGGCGGCTCACGGCCGTGCCGACGATGCACCGCTGCTGGTGCAGAGCGACGGCACGCCTTGGGGCCGCAATCCCGGTCAACGCTACCATCGCCACGTCGCAGAGGCCGTCACCGCCATCGGTCTCAATCCCGACGTGGTGACGATGTACGCCTTGCGACATTCCAGCATCGTCAGGATGCTGCTGCAAAATATTCCGGCCAGAGTGATTGCGAGTTTGCACAACACATCCATCAGGATGCTCGAAACAAATTATAGCCGGTTCATCACCGAGCACAGTGACGACATTTCTCGCAAGGCGCTGCTGCAACCAGAGCCGCAGATTGGCAGCAAGGTGGTTGCGATCGGCCGCTAATCGGGAGTTTGCGGTTTGGAGTGCCGAACGCGAATGCGCAATCACAAAGCATATGCCTAAAGCAAAGCGCTGCCCCCGGTGAGGAAGCGGCGTTTATTTTTGAAAATGCGTCGTGATTTTGCCACGCCAGTTTCGGACGAACGCCGTGAAGGTCCTTGCATTTGTGTTCACCCCTAGGCGCCCTCGGCCTCTATTGTTCGTGTGCGTTGCCATAGGCCTGCGCATCCGTTAGCCTAGGCACGCACTGTGAACTTGCGTGCGATCCAATGCCGAAACGCCGCGTTACTCGGGATTTGCCAAGCGACCGATCCGATCCGGCAATCCAAGCCGTGAGCGAAAAGGTGCTGAACCTGTTCGCCGAACGGTGTGCTGTCTTCAAGCTTGACCCAGATAGCAAAGATTTCTGGCGGTTGATGAGCTATGCGTTTGCCTTCGAAAAACTTTTTTTGACCGATGGTAGGCCGCCAGCTAAAGGCAAAAAGGCAAAACCCGAACGCTGGACAGCCAGCGAGAAAAAAGAATTGGTTGAAAGCGTCAGCAAATTGATGGCTGCCGGTCGCACGTTAGAAGGTGCGATCAAAGCTCTCGCCAAACGCTTTCCCGGCAACCTAAAAAGCCAAATAGCTCGGTATTACGAGGCGAAAAAATCCGTGCGAGAAGCCCAACGGGACCGGATAGCAAAGCTCATACTTGTTCAATCCCCGCCAGACCCACCCCCGTCAACCTGGCCGAGGCGAACAAAAAAATCAGCGCGCGGCTCTACGAATTCTTGAATCGTAGAAAGCCTGCACGCACCCTCCATCGTCCGCGACAGTTCGCGCACACTGATGGAGAAAAAACGATGGCCGACGCCACATTTGAAAAGCAGGGCCTCACCGTCGCTGAAGCCAGTTACGTCGCCGGAATCGGCCGCACCAAGCTCTACGAAGCCATTTCAAATGGCCGCCTGAAGGCGCGCAAGCTGGGCAAGCGCACGGTGATCCTCCGCGACGACTTGCGCAAGTTTTTGCAGGCGCTGCCGACCGCGCCGTAGCCGCCGAGGCTTTTTGCGAGAACGCGAAATCTATCAAGGCGCCTCATGACAAAAAACCACACGAAAAACCGCGCCAAATGACCTGTCCGCGCGCGCCGTATGCCGTCGGGCGTTCGCGGATTCTGCATACACGGCGGCAAGCACCACTGCTAATCGGAGAATCAAATATGGCCACGGAAATCCTTAAAGCAACCACCACCACCGCCGTCGCGATCGCCGACGATGTCGACCCCTTCCAGTTATTCGCCGATGCGGTTGCTCCCCAGCACATCATCGGCAAGCTCTTGAAATTCTCGAAGGGCGATTGGCTCGCCGGCGAAAACAACGAACCGGTAAAACAAAAAGCCTTCATCGTCGGCATGCACGCTCTCGCCACAGGCTGGGTGCGCTGGGAGGACTTCAAGCCCGTCGAGCATGCAATGGTCGTTGTCGCCAGCCGCCTGCTGCCGCCCCGCCGCCACGAACTCGGCCACTTCGGCCAGTCGACCTGGGAGAGAGATGAGGGTGGCCAGCCAAAAGACCCTTGGCAGTACACATCCTACCTGCCGATGGTCGCTGATGATGACGGTGAAATCTTTACTTTCGCCGCCTCATCGAAGGGCGCATGCGATGTAATTGGTAAGCTGACGCGGAGCTATGCCGCGCACAGGCGCCGCGTGCCCGGCGAGTTGCCCGTCGTTAGCCTCGCGGGCAGCGGCTATCAGCATCCGAATCGCGCGTACGGTTACGTCAAGACGCCGGTCCTTCTGGTGACGGGCTGGGCCGCGGTGTCGCGGTTCAACGAAGTAATGGCGCTCGCAGGCTACGACTTCCCGGCCGACAATGAGCCCGCCGCGGTCGCCGCCCCGACGGCTCCCGCCGAGGTGGATGATGACATGGACGATCATATCCCGTTTTGATCCGCGCAACCGGGCGGGAGGTTCTTCTCTCCCGCCTCGCCCCTCATTTCCTATTCTCCATTGCTGGAGAACCCGCCATGGCGATGCATCAGGAGAACCTTAGCGCCGCGCTGGCGCTCGCCTCTGCCGGCATCAAGATATTTCCCGCCGGCGTGGATAAGCGTCCGCTGCTCAAGGGATGGCAGGACGTTGCGACATGTAATGCTGATCAGATCAACACATGGTGGGAGCACTCGGCTGCGCTCCCCGCGATCCCGTGTGGGCAGAACGGCCTGCTCGTTGTCGACTGCGACAGGCATGGCGGCGGTGCCGATGGTATCGCCGCGTTCAAGTCCCTCGTCGCCACCCATGGCGCTTTGCCGCAGCAGGTGCCGTTGGTGAAGACGCCCAACGGCGGATTGCACCTGTATTTCACCCAGCCGAACGGCGAGACGCTCGGCAACGGCCGCGGGTCGCTGCCTCCAGGGATCGACGTGCGCGGCGCCGGCGGGTTCGTAGTGGCGCCTGGCGCACGCCTGCCCGACGGCCGCGGCTGGATGGTGGTGCCCGGACGCGCCGCGATCAAGGACGCACCGCCGCTCGCACACTGGCTCGCCGCCATGCTGCGCCCGCCGCAGCGCGAGGAAGCCCAGGAGCCGAACAACACAGAGACCAGCGACGATCGCGGCCGCGCCTATGCGATGGCAGCACTCAATGGGGTTGAGGCCGAGCTCGCCACCGCGCGGGCTGGCGAGCGAAATGACCGCCTTTACAAGACCGCATTCCGCCTCGCGACCATGGCCGCGCGCGGCTGGCTGATGGAGAGTGAGATTATCGAGACGTTGGTGCGGGCCTGCGAAAGCAACCAGTACCTGCGCGAGCATGGTCACCGCGCGACGATGAAGACGATCGAGAGCGGACTGTGTGACGGTCTCAAGGTGCCGCACGACGATCTCGATGACCGCGACGACGGTGCGGCGCATGCGGATCGTGGCAATGGCCCGGATCACCAGCAACAACGGCACCAGCAAAAGCAACAGGAGCGCCCACAGCGTGCGCGAACGACCGGTGAATGGGAGGACCCGGATATGTCCATTCTGGACAACCGCCGGGGCGAACTGCCGGACCTGCCAATCGATGTATTTCCGGAGAGCATGCACCGCTGGATGCTCGAGGCGGCGCGCGGCGCTGGCGTGACGGTTGAACACATCGCGCTGCCGCTGATAGGCATGGGCTCAGGTCTGATCGGTGTGGCGCGCCGGGTGCAGGCCACCCGCTCGTGGCAGCAACCGATGACGTGCTGGACCTGCCTGGTCGGCGTGTCGGGCTCGGGCAAGACACCGTCGCTCGATGTGGTCAAGCGCGCGCTGTCGGTGGTCGAGCGCAGCCGGCAACAGGATAACACCGCGCGCCAACTGGCACATGAGACCCGCGTCGAGCGCGCCAAGGCCGCGCTCAAGAAATGGAAGGAGGACGTTGCGGCGGCGGTCGACGCCGGGCAGCCGCCGCCGGTTAAGCCCGTCGAGGCGCAGGACGTGCGTCCGTTTGTGGTGCCGCGGCTCTACGTCTCCGACTGTACGATCGAGCGGCTCGCTCCGCTGCTCGAGGCGCGACCGCGCGGTGTGACCTATGTGGCTGACGAGCTAGCCCGGCTCTTTATGAACCTGGAGCGCTACAGCGGCGGTTCGGATCGCGCGTTCTGGCTCGAGGCCTGGGACGGCAACAGCTTCATCGTTGAACGCCTTGGCCGCCCGCCTGTGATATTGCCTCACCTTCTCGTTGGCGTCGTTGGGGGTTTCCAGCCGGACTTGCTGGCACGCAGTTTTGCCGGCGACTCCGACGGTATCTATAGCCGCTTCCTCTATGCGTGGCCGCTCGAGGCGCCATTTCGTGAGCCGACCGACGATGCCGACGAGGTCGATCCGGAGATCATCAACGCTTTCGGGCGGCTGGCGAGCCTTCAGGCTGGCGACGACGAGGCATTCGCACCGCGCAGCGTTCCTTTGACGGCGGAGGCCCGGACGGTATTTGCGCAATTCGCGCAATTCGCGCATCAGGAGAGGCAATTGCTTGAGGGACGCGACCGCGAATACTGGTGCAAGGGCACGGGGCATGTGCTGCGCCTAGCAGGTACCTTGTGTTTTCTCGAATGGGCATGGACCGGCGGTGCCGAGCCGCACGCGATCGAGGCGCGTCATGTCGAGAGTGCGGTGCTGCTGTGGAAGGGCTACCTGTGGCCGCACGGGCGGGCTGCGCTGCGCCTCGTTGGACTTTCTGACAAGCACGCCAATGCCCGCACCGTGCTGCGTTGGCTACATGCAGGTATCGAGGCAACGGTGTCGCGCGAGGAGGTGCGCCGCGAGGCGCTGGCACAGCGGCTTGATGCCGGCGAGACGCAGGTGCTGCTTGACATGCTGGTGCGCGCTGGCTGGCTGCGCGAAGCCCCGGCGAAGGTGTCGGGACCGGGACGCCCACCCCGAAGGTGGGAGGTCAACCCGCGTCTTTTTGAGGTCCCTCCCTAAAGCGCAAATTGCGGGAAGTGCGGAAATCCGCTCGGAATAGCATTTCCGCCATTCGCGCATTTTCCGCTTTGGGATAAGTATTTGCTAATCCGCGCCGGCCGGACTGTCGGCAACGCTAGGGAGAGTGCCATGGAGGACGGAAGAGAGAGTGACATGGAGAACGAAACACTGTGGGGCATTACCGCGGGCAGGCAGCGGTTGATGAAGTGGGGCCGGTCGACGGCACTGACGCCAAACTTGATGAAATACTGCTGCGCGTGATTGAGATTGCGGTGAGGCGCGAGGCCGAGGAATCCAACGGAGGGCCGTTTCGCTTCCGAGATAAGATAGTTGTCATGAAAAATTGATGCATGGCCACGCGCTGATGATGGTTAAACGCGAGGTACACCCGATGAGTAAACGACAAGCATGCCGCGGACAATTTGATCAAAGACGCCATCTTTTCGAGACATCATCCTAAAAGCGGAAATTGCGGGAAATGCGGAAATTCAATCCGAGGTCATTCCCGCAATTCTCGCAATTTTCGCTAAGGGATAATATTTGCGAAGCTGCGCCGTGATGGACGGCACATCGCGAACGCCGGTTTCGTGTAAATCCCCGAATGTGATTTTTGCCGGTAGGGCGTTATGGCTGTCCGACCAGTCGCTTGAGTTCGGCCTCTGTCGCGGCGGTTCGCCCGCGGCGAAGCGGGGGTATTCCCTGGCGCCGGTTGCGGCGATCAAAGCGCCGCTTCAATTTCTTGCCCATTTCCTCGGCGCTCTCGCATTTCAGCGCCAACCGGACCAACGAGCGCAATGTCGGCCCGCGCGGCGCCCGCGCCCGGCGCAACTCGGTACCGCTTTCAGGCGGCTTCACATCACCAGGCAGCATGTATTTCACCCCATCAATCAGTTGCGCCGCATAGGGCAACGACACGGCGATGCGGCGGACCCCGCCGTAGCCGGTCAGTTCTGGAACGCGGATCACCATGGTTCGCATGGGCAGCACGGTGGTCCCGTTCGTCGGTCGGCGCAAGCGGCGTGGTGCGGTCACCCCGGGCTGCCGCACGCACAATGGAATGCCCTGCAACGTTTGTCTGGGCATGGTGTATCCTGCCCGGCATGGACTTCTATGATAAATGCGAGTGGAACATCATGCGGGTCAACGTGGCGTCGCACGATAATTCGCCGGTCGAGACGAACTGCGTTATACTGGGATCACACCCCAATGAACCGGTCAGATAGCATTGACCCAGAAACCAAAAGCCGAGGTGCGAACTCCAAAACCCGCACTACCGCGTGCGGCGGCGGTTGTAACAATAGCGATCGAGAAAATTCATCCCAACGATCCAATTCAGGAGGGGCACCCTTAGGCTAAATGGCTAAAGCACCAGCAGATTTAAGATCATTGGCGCGAGCTCACACTGAACTCGGCATCCAGACGTTGGCGGGGATCGCCAGAAACAGCACGTCTGACAGCGCCCGTGTGCAGGCCGTGGGCCTGCTGCTCGAGCGCGGCTGGGGCAAGGCGCCACAACAGCACACCGGCGAGGATGGCGGCGACGTCCGCGTCACGATCAGACAGATCGTCGAAACCACCGGCGGCGAAAATAAATCCGAATAGTTTCACTGCGCAGTTGCGTTAGGTCCCGGTTTTTGACATACAGACGTTGGTCGGTATGTCGAGTGGAGCCAAACTTGTCGCCCATTGTTGCCTACTATCGCGTGTCGACCCAGAAGCAGGGCCGATCGGGCTTAGGCCTGGAAGCGCAGAAGAACGCCGTGCATTTCTTCGCCGCGGCGGAAGGCTTCAAGATCCTAGCCGAGTTTGTCGAGGTGGAAACCGGCAAGGGCTCGGATGCGCTCGGGCGCCGGCCCCAGTTGAAGGCCGCTCTGAAGGCGGCGAAGAAGGCCAAGTGCGAGGTGGCTGTCGCAAAGCTCGATCGGCTGTCGCGCGATGTGGCGTTCATTGCCGGCCTGATGTCGCAGCGGGTTCCGTTCATCGTCTGCGCGCTCGGTCGTTCGGTCGATCCGTTCACGCTGCATATCTACGCTGCTCTCGCCGAGCAGGAGCGCCGCATGATCAGCCAGCGCACATCGGCCGGCCTGCAGGCCGCCAAGGCGCGCGGCGTCAAGCTCGGTCGGCAAGAGACTGCGGACGCTAACCGCATCGCTGCAGCGGGTCGGGACGCGGCCATGGAGCCCATCCTGCGCGAGACGTCTGGACTGTCAGCGCAGAAGGCAGCTGACGAGATCGAGCGACGTGGGCTTGGCAAGGTTTCGTATCGCACGGTGATGCGTGCCAGGGCCCGCCTCAGCCTGGGGTAGGATCCGATCAGAGGGGTGGGGATCTCCCCCGGGGGATATGTCGGATTGCGATCGGGTCAGGTACCTCTAGCACCTCATCTCACTTTCCCGCGCTACCGTTCTACGCCGTAATTTCGTCACGGATTTCGTCAATGACGAAAAGATGGCAAAAAAACCGCGCTGCGCCTTTTGCAAAAAAGCCTACAAACCGCCCAAACGGGGACGGCCGCCGCGCTATTGTTCCGCGTCGCATCGGCAGCGCGCCTATGAGGTGCGCCGCGCGCAAGCGGAGATCAATATCCCGTCGCTGCTGATGGGGCACGACATCGACGATCTCCGTACCAAAGCGGGGATCGAGCGCGCCGTGGTCGATGCGCTGCGCAAATTTGGCGCGCTGCCGCCTGCACCACGACCAATAAAGCGGCTGCGAGTTGTCGAATAGAACGATGAGTAGTTTGGCGTCGGCTTGGCATCCTCAAATGCGCATGCGCCCAAAGCGGTTATTTCGGCCTGACCGTGGGGTCGCCGCCGGGGCTGCCGGGCGGCGGGATCACCGGCGTGTTGCCGATATCCGGCGCAGGTGCGCGCATGTCCGGATCGACGCCCGCGGGCGGGCAGAGCACGCCGTCCGACCGGGCCAGTTTGTTGCCTAGCGGTTCGGTCCGCTGGCCGGTCGTGGTTCCCTCGGGCGCGGCCGAGCCTGAGTTCGGGGCCTGTTGCATCGGCGCGCAATTGGTGGCGCGTGCAGGTGACGGCGGGGCCGTTTGAGCCGGGGGTGTCGCCGGCGCCGGCGGAGCCTGGGCCGTCGCCACGCCGGAGGCCGCCATCAGCACACATCAAAGAAGAAGCGATTGTTTGATCCGCATGCGGAGAAAACGGCCCGCCTGCGCGCTGGTTCCGGGGAAATTTCCTAAGTCCTAAATCGATCGGGAGTGAGGACGAATGCCCCGCGTATGCGGTGTCGGCGGTAAGTTGGCTTCCTCGTCCTTGGTGTAGGTCTTGTGGCCGGTCTGGCGACGAGTCGTTGACCTAACGCATCTGCTAGACCGACAGCGGCGGCAGATTGGGTAGCCTAGGGAAAATGTTCTTATGCGGGTCAGAGGCTCGCCGGCAATCGCCGGCTCCCTGACGCGAACGAGTTGCATGTCTACTGGTTAAATCGCTACGGTGTGGTGCGTCTTAAAAGGGGGACCAAATGGTCAGAAAAATCAGCGACAAGGGCGGCATCTATGAAGAGCCGCCCTATACTGAGGCCGAAGAGGCCGAACTGTATCGGCGCATGGATGGCTGCGTCGGCGTGCTTAAAAGTGATCATCGGCCCCCGGTCGCCCCTGCTTCAGCGCCGCAGCCGCACCCGCATAAATCGCCGCGGCTTGGGTAAATACGCGGCGAAAGGGGAACTCCAATGTACAGTCCTGACGTCTCCGACGAAAAGTTTGAAGCCTTCGTTCACGACCTCGTCGCGCGCGAAAGAGCCGCCGACGAAGGCAGCGCCGAACACCGCATGATCATTCGCCAGTTGCAGGGTGTCTGCAGAACCGAACTCGGCAATCTCATTGTTGAGGATTACGAGATGAGCGGAAAGTGCTATTCGTTCGCCGCTTCGTTCCCGTAGCGTGATTGATCGAACAGACCGCCCATCACGGTCATTCCACCAAGCCCATAGATCGGAATCTCCGCGCGAAGGATGCCGCGGCGAACGATCTCTTCCCTCGCATGCCGGTTAGGCGATGCGTTCGTTCGATGGCGTAACAATCTGCTTTCCGTCGGTCATCTTGCCGTCTCCTGGTTGGTTGGGTAAAATCGCAACGACTATTGAAGGGGGAAATCAATGTACGATCCTGACGTTCCGAAAACCGCCGAAGAACTCGAGCTGGAACAAGTTGTGCGGCGCCTCGCCTATCGGCTGCGCGATGCCGAAGAGGACAGCGCCGAACAGCGCATGATCCTGCGCCAGATGGACGGCATCCGTCACGGCAGCGAGTTGGGCGGCCTGATCATGGAAGAGTACGACATGGGCGGAATGTCCGCGGTCAATTACTGGTAGTCGTCCTGGCTGAACAGACCGCCCATCACCGGGGCTGCCGCCGCCGCTCCGATGCCATACATCGGTATTTCCTTGCGGATCAGGCCGCGTCGCACGATCTCGTCGCGCGGCATGCCGGTCAGGCGATGCGTGGTCTCGATTGACCGGTTGATGCTGTTGATCATCGGCCCCTCGTATTCAAATTCCTTGCCCTTTGCCTCTTCCTTTTTCAGTCCAGCCACCCGACATCCTGAAAGCCGCGGGTATCGACCCCGGCCTTGGCCGCCTCTTCCGCCAGCACCTTCTCGTAGAGGCCGTAGGATCCTGTCGGCGGCATAGTTCTTTGCCTTAAGGCTTCCTCGAGCCGATCGACCCAGCCTGGTTCCGCTGGCAGCGATGCGCCGCGCGTTCTGGAGGTTTTTCCCGCGGCGCGTCCCCACCTTGATGTATCGCCGGTCGCGCAAAAACGAGGGCCTCGCGCTCGACGTGGCCTGATCGAACCCATTCACGACGCATGAACGAGGGTCGCCCTTGGTCGGCCAGCCGATAGCGGCGCCTTTCGGCACAGTACGACCGTCGCGGTCACGTTGCGATGGGTGCAGCGGCAACCAATTTTCTAAGAGCGCCGCCATAGATGCGATCTACGCGCCTGCCGGATGCTCAACCTGGGAGAAATCCGATTGAAACGTGCAGCCCGTGCTTGACAGTTTCTGCCAATCGTGACTAGCCTTATTTAGGTAACGGCGTTGGGTGCCGGGATCAAAAAGCGATAACAAGGCGACTGGGGAGGCGTTGGGTCGGACGCTCCAAGCGTCGACTGGTGAGGCGTGGCTGAGGTAGTCCGCCGAGCTAACTCTTTCCCACGAAGCATCAGCGCGAGGATGGAGAGCTGCACCGCATGGCGGTGAACAGCGAACGTCGCGATTTACTTCAATGGGGAGGAAGTGACCATGTTTCTCAGGAAGAATAAGTTATTCCGCCAGGCACTTGCATTGCTGCCAATTCAACTGACAATCACAACGATTTCGGTTTGCGCCAGTGTGTTCCTGTTCGGGGCGTAGCCCTTGCGCAGAACTATCCGCCGTACGGTCCTAATATTCCCCTAGCGCATTTCGATCATGGCAACCGGCCGCATGTGACACCGCCGCCGCCGAAACTCATGTGTCCTGTTCTGTCGTCGACTTGTCAGGACACGAGAACGGCGCAATCCGAATGGAACACCCAACTGCTCGGCTACGACAGTCTGGATGGACGCTCGACCTATCAACCGCTCGTCGTGCACCAGGGCGACCGTTACATTGCCTACATGGCCCATCATGCGGGCTGCGCGATCAACCGGCTGAACCTCAAGAACGAGGTGAACGGGACATCGCTTCTCGATGTGACCGATCCGCAGCACCCAATTTACCTGTCGCACATCCCCAACTCGCCGTCGGATGGTGCGACATGCACCGGCTCTCTCGACGCCGCCGGCAACCAGATGGTCCACGTATGCGGCGGCGATACCTTACCGTTCAACTCGCGAGCCGAAGCTAACCGCAAGCGTGGCCACTATTACATGCTCCGAACCAACGGCAACTCATCCGGCCAACCGGGCGCGGAATCGCACGAAATTTGGGACGTTACCAATCCCAGCAGCCCGACCTTGCTGAAGACAATCGACTCGGGCGCGACTAACACTCACAAGGATTGGTGGGAATGCTATTCGGGCGTTGCTTACCTGGTGGCTAATGACGGCACAGCCTCGGCCGCCAACCCCAACTCAGCGCCGGGCTGGCAGCAGAGCGGCTCCACCCAGCACATAAAAATCTACAACCTGCACGATCCGGCGAATCCCGAGTATATTCGCGACTTTGGCTTTGTTGGCCAGCAGCCTACAGCTACGCCGCCAGCCAGCGAAGGGCTGGTTACGCCACCGACTGGCATTCACGGACCGATTTCTGCAGGTAACCGCATTTACGCTGCCTATGGAGTGGGCAGTAACGGCGTAGTGCAGATACTCGACCGCAGCAAAGTTCTAAACGGCTGCAAGGCACCCGGCGCGTCAGCCAACTGCGCCAAGAGTCCCACCCAAAGCGAGATGTTGGCCCCGCAGCTCGGATGGCTCACGTTACCCGGCACCAGTCTGCAGGGCGGACACACGTCATTCCCGATCTTCGGCGAACAAGGTGGCAAACCCCGCAACCTCCTTCTGGTCACTTCCGAAGAAGGGGGTAACGAATGCACGGCCGGCAGTGCCCCACACGCGGCTTGGCTCTATGACATCACTGACGAGGCAAATCCGAAGTTTATCGGAGAAGATCCCAACGATCCGGCGCGCACCAAGATGGATGTGCCAAACGGATTCGATTACAGGTGGGTGGGGATCGTCCCCGGGAATGGCGTGCCAGACAACCACTGCGGCACTACGAACTGCGCCCAGTCGGGCATCTACGGCGCTAGCGTCACACCGCAGGATCCGCCGCTGGGCACAAATCCGAACAACTTCTGCAATCAGGGAGCCCGTTTTGGCATCCACTCCTCCACGGAGCTGTTTTATCCGCCCTACTATGGCAGGTTGGCGGTTCTGGCGTGGTTTACCGGCGGGCTGCGTGTGTTTGACATTCGCAATCCTGACGATCCGCGCGCGATCGCCTATTTCATCCCTGCGCCCAACGACACGGGCTGCGGCCCGCAAGGTGGGCCTTCGCCCGGTCCGGGCTGCACGATGGCCAACACCGGTCGCGACGGCCACACCGTCAACGCAATCCACACCAACAACGCTGAGGTGGACGATCGCGGCTTGATCTACATTGCCGATCGCGCTGGCACCGGGATGCACATCATCAAGCTAACCGGCCAAGCGGCAGCAGCGGCGGTCGGCGCCGGCAATGAACAACAGCACGAAAGAAATGAACAACAGCACGAAAGAAAAGACGACGACAAATGAACGCAAGGATCCCATTGATCGTGCTCGGCGTGTTCGGGCTGGCGGCATTCTCCGTGGCTCGGGACACCTCCGTGGCACAGGACACGGAATTTGCCGGCCTGGTCAGCTGGCTATGCACGAGCGCGGTGGCACAGGATGCGCAAACGAAGCAGGCATTAAAGATCCAGGTAGGGAGTGCCACCCGCGAGGACGTCGCTCGCTTGCTGGGTAAGCCGTGGCGCACCAGCAACGACGCCGATTGCGACGCTGAGCAATACGGCGAGGCGTGGGAGTATTTGGTCGAAGAAGCCAACAGCAAATTTTCCCGCATTCACGTGGCGTTCAACAAGGACGGTAAAGTGAGCGTGGTAGCCAAAATCCCGCAGGGCGGTAAACCCGTCGTCCTGGCATACGTTGCCGAGAAAGAGCACCAACACTAGAGGACAGTCGGCAGCAATCTTGTCGACTCCATTCTTGTCCTCGCGAGCGGCCGTCGTTGCATGTACGGATTGAAATGGTTCCAAGTCGCTCCTTTTTATTGCTAGCAGGCGGCGCGCTGCTCGGCGCGATCGCGAGCTTTGAGATGATGGCGGACGCTCAGGCGGCGGACGCTCAGGCGTCATTCCTCGATGCCTCCGGCGAAATGGCGCGGAGCACCTCGCAGTCGCTGCAGCAGAGCGCCGTCACGACCTATCAGGCCGTGACGGACAAGCTCACGGACGCAACCGCACAAGAGCGGCCCGCGCGCGTTCTTGCTTCGCTTCAGGCGGAGGGTCGCCAGAGAGGGGAATTGCCTTCTCGGTGGGTGGGCGCGCGGTCCGATGCGGAGCCTCCCGCACCTGCGGGAAATCCGTTGTGGGCGCTGCCGCTCGAGCAATTGTCGATCACGCGGGAGCGGCCAATCTTTTCGCCATCCCGCCGCCCGCCACCATCTCCGCCGGGCTATGTCGCGCCAGTGGCGGTTCGGCAGCCGGCCAAGCCGCCGGAGCCGGAGCGCCCCGCGGTGTCGTTGATCGGAACGGTTGTCGGCACAGACGTCCAGATCGGAGTTTTTCTTGAGAAAGCAACGCAGAACGTCGTCCGGCAGCGCCTCGGTGAGGAACATCAGGGCTGGGTGCTGCGCCTGGTCAAGGTGCGCGAAGTGACCCTGGTGAAGGACGTCGAGCAAACCTTGGTGCTTGAACCGCAGCCGGGAGAAGCACCCGCGATGCGCGGTCCGACCGTGCCGCCGGCCGTCCCTAACTCGATCGGAACCACTCCGATCGTCAATACCGCGGAATACGTTGACGAGCAGCCTCTACCCGCAAGAGGCGCGCAACGGCAGCGACATTGATGTCGCTGGTGATCCTGCAATTCCATCTTGATGCCAAAAACATGGCTTCACCACGGGTCAAGGGCAGGCGATGGCGACCTGGAAAGGCCGTAGTGCCAAACGACCTACGAAGCGGTGGCCTATCCCAGGCCCCGTAGTTTGGGTTGAGAGATGCCCCGGAGCGTAAGATTTGCCAGGAATTAGACGTTGGCTAAGCTAAACGGGGCTTTCGAAGCGTGACGCAGCGTTGGAATATCCTGGTCCTGCTGTTCACCGTGCGCTTGAGTATGGCTTTCCAGTTCCAATCTGTTGCCTCGATGTCGCCTGCCATTATGAAGACGTACGACGTCGGACTGAGTGATATCGGCCTGCTCATCAGCCTTTATCTTGCACCTGGTCTTGCCTTCGCGTTGCCAGGTGGAGAGATCGGACGCCGTTTCGGCGACAAGCGGGTTGTTCTCTTCGGCCTTTCCTTGATGATCGCCGGCGGCCTCCTCATGGCGTTCGCACCCATATGGCATTGGCAGGTTGCTGGTCGCATCGTTGCCGGCGTTGGTGGGGTGTTGCTGAATGTGCTGATGTCGAAAATGGTGACGGATTGGTTCGCAGGCAAGGAAATTGCCACGGCAATGGCTATCTTCGTCAATTCCTGGCCAGTAGGGATAGCGCTGTGTCTGTTTGTTTTGCCGGTGATCGCCGTCGCAAAAGGCATCGTAACCGCCTCGTTGCTGACTACAGCATTCTGCGCGCTCGGTCTTGTCCTGCTTGCAGCGCTTTACCGCCCACCGTCTCAGACGGGATCAGCGGCAACCGTCCCTACTGCCTCTTGGCCGCATCCGCCGGCGATCCGAGCGATGATAGTGGCAGGGTCCATCTGGGGCCTATTCAATGCTGCTATAGGAATGGTCTTCGGTTTTGGCACCACCCTGCTGGTCGAGCGTGGCTGGGGTCTGGCCGCGGCCGGGTCGGCGACAAGCTTGGTGTTGTGGCTTATCAGCATATCTGTGCCGTTTGGTGGCGTCCTGGCCGACAGAACCGGCAAGCACATCGTGATCATGCTTATCGGTTTTGCTCTGTTCGCGATCGCGCTTTTGACGGCGACCCGTACCGACGCCGTGATCCCGGCATTTGTCGCATTGGGCCTCGTCGGTGGTCTCTCGGCCGGCCCTATCATGAGCCTACCGGCCCGCATCCTCACTCAGCCGGTGCGCGCTGTCGGAATGGGAATTTACTTCACGCTGTTCTATGCATTTGTCGTCGTCGCTCCCATTCTCGCCGGTATCCTCTCCACTCGGATCGGAACGGCGGGGGCGGCCTTCGACCTCGGCGCCTTTATGGTGGTGCTCTGCTTTCCAACCTATTTGGCTTTCGACCGACTTGCCGCCCGCGCCACCCTTGCGAATTGACCAGGAGTATTTCAACTCCTTGCAGCAACAAAGTAGACCGTGAGCCGTCCGAATTAGTTGGGCAGTTTTAATCGGGGTCAAACAGATGAGTATTCGAGCCAAATTAATAGACATCTGTGATGCGTTCAACGCTCACGACTTGGATCGGATCATGACATTCTTTGCGGATGATTGCATCTTGGAGATGCCAAGGGGAGACAGGCCATATGGCTCCCGTTTTGAAGGGAAGGAAAAAGTACGGGAGGGGCTGGCTGCACGTTTTGAAGGACTACCCGATGTCCATTACGGGGATGCTGAGCATTTTGTAGATTTGGACACTCAAACTGGCATTTCGAAGTGGCTTCTCACCGGTACTGGCGCAGATGGTAAGAAGATCGAGGTTCGAGGTTGCGACTTCTATACGTTCTGCGCAGGCGAGGTGATCAGAAAGGACTCTGTATTGGAAAATCGTTGAGCGTGCGGGCGGGCACAACGCGGTCATGCCAATTAGGCACGATGTTCACAGCGCGATCAAATTTTTCCATCGGTGAGTATTTCGCCTATTGACCCAGACTGTGTGAAAACCCCATCGATGCTATGATTCCCTTGCTGAATTGCGGGGGGAATGATGAAGGGTTTCGTTCAAGGGGCGGATCGCCAGCAGACGACGCTGTTGCCGGAATGCCTTGATGATTGGGTCGACGAGAGCAATCCTGTTCGCGCGGTCGATGTGTTCGTCGATGCGCTGGAACTCCGCGACCTCGGGTTCGATGGCGTCGATGCGGCAGCGACCGGTCGGCCCGGGTATCATCCTTCGCCGCTGCTCAAGCTCTACATCTACGGCTATCTCAACCGAGTCCAATCGAGCCGGCGGCTGGAGCGTGAGGCTGGCCGCAATCTGGAAGTGATGTGGCTGACGGGACGGCTCGTTCCGGATCACAAAACCATCGCCGATTTCCGCAAAGACAACGGCTCCGCCATCAAGAAGGTCTGCGCGCAATTCGTTGCCTTGTGCCGCAAGATGGGTCTGCTGGCGAAAGCGAGCGTTGCGATCGACGGCAGCAAGTTCAAGGCGGTCAATTCGCGCGACAACAACTTCACGAAGGGAAAGATGGAGCGGCGCCTGGCGCAGATCGAGGAGAGCGTTGCGCGCTATCTGAGCCAACTTGACACAGCCGATCGTCAGACAGCTTCTGGTGAGGCGCCGTCGGAGGAGCTTGTGGCCAGGACCACGCGGCTCAAGGAGAAGCTGATCAAGCTCGAAGAAGAGGTGAAGCGCCTTAAAGCGATTGAGAAAGTGATGCTTGCGGCGCCCGATCAGCAGGTCTCCTTCACCGATCCTGATTCCCGCTCGATGGCGACCAGCGGGCGCGGCTCTGGGATGGTCGGCTATAATGTGCAAGCGGCCGTCGACACGACGAACCATCTGATCGTCGCGCATGAGGTGACCAACGTCGGCACCGACAAGTCGCATCTTGCGAACATGGCCAACCAAGCGAAGGCGGCATTGGAGGCAGAAAACCTCGAAGCCTTCGCCGATCGCGGCTACTTCAAGGGCGAGGAGATCCTCGCATGCGATGAGGCTGGCATCACGGTCACGCTGCCAAAACCCCAGACATCGGAGGCGAAGTCGGAAGGCCGCTTCGGCAAGCAGGACTTCCGCTACGTGGCTGAGGAAGACATTTACATTTGTCCTGCCGGTGAGAAGCTCGCCCACCACTTCACGAACGAGGAAAATGGATTGGTCTTGCGCCGCTACTGGACCAATGCGTGCCGCACCTGCGCGGTGAAGGCTCAGTGCACGAAGGGACCGCAACGTCGCATCACGCGTTGGGAACACGAGCACGTTGTCGATGCCGTGCAGGCGCGCCTGGACAGAAATCCGGATGCAATGCGTACTCGTCGCGAGACGGTCGAGCATCCGTTTGGCACGCTGAAGATGCGGATGGGGGCGACGCACTTTCTGATGAAGACGCTGCCCAAAGTGGCGACTGAGATGGCGTTGCACGTGCTCGCCTACAACCTCACGCGCGTGATGAACCTCCTCGGTATCAAACCGCTCCTCGCCGCGATCCGGGCGTGAGGAGCGTGTACTGTTGTGCGCGCCGTGTGACCGTTCAGGTCGCTCAGCGCGGCCCGAGGTTGCGCCCGGATTGACTCCAGACCCGATGCAGCAAAAATAGGCTCAGCCGGTCACTTCGAGGTCCGTCGCGCCCGGCTGCTGCAGTTATTGGGGTACGAAAAACGTTTCCACACGGCCTGGACCCCAAGCGGTCATTGATTGTCGATTAGCCGATCGCCTCTCTCGGCTGCGGTAGCGGCGGTGCGCGACGATTGAATTCGTGGCCCGGATAGTTGCGGCGGCAGCGGGCGACGAGTTCTTCGACGAATTGCACGGCATAGGGTGGCCTGAAGCGCTGCGAGTCCCAGGCAGCAACTGTCCACCGTCCGATCGAGACTCCGCGATGCAATACTACCGCTACCCGCACACCCTCGGTGGAATCCGTACCGGAGAGGGAACCACAGCAATACCATGGCCGGTCCGGGCCAATGCGATCAGCGTCTGTGGCGCGACGCTTTCGACCATCACACGCGGCCGAATGTGCGCGACCTGGCAGGCGGCCTCGAACCAGGCATACGAAGCGAAACCTGAACCTAGACGTAACAGCGGTTCGTTGGCGAGGTCCGTCACGTCGAGCACCGCGCGCCGGCTCAAGCGGTGTCCCTGCGGCAGCACGGCCAGAACGTGCATCGGATAGAGTAGTTGGCCCGAGTAGCGCTCTTCGCCCGCCGGCATGAGCGCGACGTCGATATCGCCGCGCTCCAGGCGGAGCGGCAGACGGGAGCCGCCATCCTCTACCAGATGAATCTCGACGCCGGAGTGGCGCGTGCGGTAACGCGACAGGAAATCCGCCAGCAGACTCTCGATAACCTGCGGAGTGGCGCCCACCCGCAACACTCCGACCTCTCCGGTCTTCAGCGCGCTCGCGCGCTGGCCGAACGCTTCGGCTTCAAACAATAGCCGCCGGCCGCGCACCAGCAGATCTTCGCCTTGCGACGTAAGCCGAACGTTTCGCCCGATCCGGGCGAACAGCGGCAAACCCAGTTCACCCTCAAGCGCCTGGATTTGGCGCGACACGGCCGATTGGGTCAGGTTTAAGCGTGTGGCCGCCCGCCCGACACCGGCATTGTCAGCGACCGTGATGAAGGTGCGCAGGAATCTCAGGTTCATTCCAATTCATTCCAATTTATCATCATTTTGGAGACTATAAATGAATTAGACACATGAGTACGATTTTTCCTAGCGTTGGTCGAGAAAACCCGGACGGGAAGTCGCCATGGCTTACTTTCAGAAAGCAGGGATTATCTTCGCCTCAACCCTGATCGCGCTAAGCCACGGGCCTGCGCATGCCGACGAGGAACGGCTCGGAGAGGTCAATTTACCGATCTCCTGCACCCCGGCGGCGCAACAGCAATTCAATCGCGCTCTCGCAATGCAACATTCCTTCTTTTTTCCGGAGACCGTGAAGGCGTTCACCGCACTTGCCGAGAAGGAGCCATCGTGCGCCATGGCGTATTGGGGTATCGCCATCAGCCAGCGTCCCAATCCGCTGGTTGGCCCATTCCCCGGTGATGTCCTCGAGCGAGGTTGGGAAGCAATCGAAAAAGCCCGCGCGGCCTCGCATAAGACCGAGCGTGAGATCGCCTGGATCGAGGCGCTTGCCGCCTTCTACCAGGACTACGCGACCGTCTCGCAGTCAAGGCGCACGGCAAACTATGAAGCGGCGATGGCGCGACTATGGGCGCGCTACCCCGACGACGCCGAGGCCGGAATCTTTTACGCGCTGGCACTCAACGAAGCGGCTGACCCGGCCGACAAGACCTATGCCAGGCAACTCAAAGCCGCTGATATTCTCGAAAGGCTCGAGGCGAAATATCCTGAACATCCCGGCATTCCGCATTACATCATCCACAGCTACGACTATCCCGAGTTAGCCATGCGGGGTGTGTTTGCCGCTTCGCGCTGCGCGCGATTGGCAGTTTCGGCGCCACACGCGCTGCACATGCCCTCGCACATCTACTCGACACTCGGCATGTGGCAGGAAGCAATCGATTCAGATCGCGCGGCCGACGAGGCGACCATTGCCTATACCGCCCGCATCAACCCACAGGCAGCCGCTGATCCGGCCAAAGACCCGGGGCGTTATCATTTTCTCGACTTTCTGACCAACGCCTACCTGCAATTGGGCCAGGACCGGCAGGCGAAACGCATCGTTGATGCGCGCAACAGCTTCGCCGAATATCCGGCGGGCTTTCGTTACAGCGGGCACACCGCCTTTGCGGCGATACCAGTACGCTACGCGTTCGAACGCGCTGCCTGGGCGGAAGCGGCGGAGCTTGCGATTCCGAAAACGCCTTTCGCGCAGGCCGAGGCTATCACATGGTTCGGTCGCGCGATCGGTGCTGCCCGCAGCGGAGATAAGGTGAAGGCCAGGGAGGCAATCGATCAGCTCGGCGTGCTCAAGGACAAGCTTGCCAAGGCCAACGACGATTACTGGGCGGGACAAGTTGCCATCCAGGAGCAGGCCGCCGGCGCTTGGCTGGCGCTCGCCGAGGGACGAAAGGTGGATGCCGTTGCGGCGATGCGCGAGGCCGCTGACCTCGAAGATCGAAGCGGCAAGACCGTCGCGATGGAAAATCGCCTCTCGCCGATCCGTGAAATGTTCGGCGAGTTGCTGCTCGATGCGAATGAGCCTGCGCAGGCCCTGAAAGAATTCGAGGCGTCGCTGCGCAATAACCCAAATCGCTATCGCTCGTTTGCGGGCGCGGCGAAGGCCGCCGAACGAGCCGGAGATCGAGCACAGGCCAGGGGCTATTACGAGAAACTCGTAGCACTCGCAGCCCACGCCGATGGCACACGGTCCGATCTTTTCACGGCTAAGCAGTATCTTGCCGCGAAATGACCAGAGAGCGCGCCTTCTTGCTGTCGTCGCTTATGGCGACCTGCTATAATTGGCGAGCTGGGGCCGCCACGGCAGCGCCCTGAAGTGGCCGATCGCTGGATGAATTGGGCAAGCCGGATTTGTTGTCGAACCTGGAGACGACGATGCTCGATCTCGACCAATTCGCTGCCGATTGCCGGGCTGGGCTGGCGGCCGAAAAATCGAGCAGGCATGTGTGCGACGTCGTCGCGCGGGCGGTCGCCGATCCGGCTTCTGTGCTAAGAGTGTTGGGCGAGCCGAATAGCGCCGGTCTCCACACACTCTATAAGTCGCACGACCTGACCATACTTAACGTCGTATGGGCGCCGATGATGACCATAACGCCCCACAACCATTCCATGTGGGCGGTCATCGGAGTCTATACCGGACGCGAGGACAATATCTTCTGGCGCCGCCGGCCCGACAACCCGGGGAAGGTCGAGGCGGCCGGCGCAAAGGCACTCTGTGCGCGGGATACGGCGCCGCTCGGACACGACATCATCCACTCGGTTACCAATCCAATTCCCCGCCTGACTGGCGCAATTCACGTCTACGGCGGCGATTTCTTTGATCCCACACATCGGAGCGAGTGGAATCCGGAAACCCTGCTTGAAGAACCGTTCAATCCGGAACGCGCAGTTCGCCGATTCGAAGAAGCGAACGCCATTTGCGCCAACAGGCAAGACCGCCAAGAACAATAGCAGATTGTCTGATCTTTGCACTTGGCGGCAATCGGTAAATGCCCGCTGTCGAGGACGGACGTGGCCGCGGTCGGGCTACCGACGCAGCCGGGAAAGGCGGTCAAACAGGCGCGGGCGCCACTTCCGCCTTTGTTGAGGGTTTCGGATGCCGGCCGATCGCGGCGCTGCGGCTTGGACCGAGGCCGGCGTCCGAAAGCCGCCAAGGAAGGAACCCGCGGGAAATGTCAGGCGGTGGCGCGGCGAGCGCTGCGCTATGGATTTTTGTGTACGACGGAAGTGCGTGCTGGCAACCGACACTGATGAGTGTGCTGGCTGACGACGTAGCGGCGCATGATGGGTCGGTCGCAGGTAGGTGAATCTGGGATAAGCCAGCAAGATCGATGGCGAGTGTGACTTCGTAAAAGCATATTTGCGCAAACACCGCCGTTACGGATCGAGGGCCGGCGATCAAGAACGGGATTTTCAATCTGTGAGGTTGGCCATGTGATCATGACGTATCGATCCTGATCACGGTTGGCGGCGGCGGTCTGTATTGAGGTGTCGAACCGCGGTTGAAGGTCTCGATGATGTTCATGCGCCCGCCGCAACACGGGCACGGATGGGTGGTCTGGTCGTTTGCCGTGGCGCTATCGGGAGCCTGCTGCTTCTGCGCTTTTTGCGCAGGGCGTACCGCATCGATCAGTTCACGCGCTCGCGCGATGGTCTCGGCCTTGGTCCCACTCGCCAACAGCCCGCAGTGCCTGATGCGGTGGAAACCGTTCGGCAAGACGTGGATGAGAAATCGGCGGATGAACTCGCCCGGGTTAAGCGTCATGCTCTTGTAGCGGCCGGATCCCTCGATCCGATAGTCTTTGTAGCTGAACGTGACGCCGGTCGCGTTGGCGGCTATAAGGCGGCTGCTGGAGATCGCGACCCGGTGGGTGTAGCGGGACAGATAGGCGAGTACCTGCTCGGGTCCGGCGAATGGCCTTTTGCTATAGACGAACCACTTGGTCCGATGCAGCGGCGCGAGATAGGCCTTGAACGCGGCTTTGCAAGCGAGTTGGGCGTGGTCGGCGAAGAACTGCAAGCGGCCGGTCTCGTGTGCGGCGAGCAGCATCTGAAGCATCAAGCGGCGGAACAGTCGGGACAGGACCTTTACCGGCAAGAGAAAGTTTGGGCGGCAGCCGACCCAGCGGGTGCCGTCGAGCGATATCCCACCACCCGGCACGATCATGTGGACGTGTGGATGATGGGTCATCGCGGAGCCCCAGGTGTGGAGCACCGAGGTGAAGCCGATCTTGGCGCCGAGGTGCTTGGGATCGTCTGCAATCGTGCGCATTGTCTGTGAGGAAGCTTTGAACAGTAGATTGTAGACGACGGCCTTGTTCTGGTAGGCGATTGCGGCAATCCGCGCCGGCAGCGTGAACACGACGTGAAAGTAAGGGACGTCCAGCAGTTCTGACTTGCGCTGCTTCATCCATGCCAGCGCCTGCGAGCCCTGGCACTTGGGGCAATGTCTATTACGGCAGCTGTTATAGGCGATCTGCGTGTGAGCACAGTCCTCGCAACGCATGACATGGCCGCCGAGAGCCACCGTGCGGCAGCTCTCGATCGCCGACATCACCTTCAACTGGCCAAGGCTGACGTGACCTGCATTAGCTTTACGCCAGGCGGGCCCGTAGTCGCGAAAGATATCCGCGATCTGAAGGGCGGGGCGAGCCATGATCGCCGTGGCTTATGCCGGCGGCTTGTCCTCCGGTGTCAGCGGCGTGAGCCGATCCAACGGGCTCATGACCGCGCGGATCACGTTGGTGGCCACCTGTGCGTAAAGCGCGGTGGTGTCCACCCTGGCATGCCCGAGTAAAACCTGAATCAAACGGACATCGGTCTTCTCTTCGAGCAGGTGGGTGGCAAAGCTGTGTCGCAATGTATGAGGCGACACTCGCTTTTTGATCCCCGCCCGATCGGCCGCGACATGAACGACGCGATTGAATTGCCGCGTCGTCAGCGGCAGCAGCGGATCACGGCCCGGAAACAGCCAGACCGTGGGCCGGGCGATACGATACCAATCGCGCAGTAGCTCCAATAGCAGCGGGGAAAGCATTGCAAAACGATCCTTGCGCCCCTTGCCCTGCTCGATGCGCAGCAGCATCCGCTCGGAATCGATGTCCGACACCTTCAGCGCCACGACTTCGGAAACCCGCAGTCCAGCGCCATAAGCGGCGCTCAGCGCGGCCTTGTACTTCGGCCCGGGGGCGGCCTCCAGCAGCCGTGCGATCTCCTCCAGGCTCAAGATTACCGGGATCCTGCGCGGCTCCCGCACGAAGGTGAGGTACCTTGCCAGCTCGGGGCGGTCGAGCGTTACGGTGAAGAAGAAACGCAACGCCACAACCGAGCCATTGATGCTTGGTGCCCGGGCGCCGGTCTGTGTCTGGTGTAGCTGGAAAAGGCGAAGATCTTCAGGCGTGGCCGTATCTGGCGCGCGGCCGAGAAAGGCTGTGAAAGTCCTGACGCGTCGGATATAGTCATTGCGCGTCTTCTCGACGAAGTTGCGCACCGTCATGTCTTCGATCATGCGCCGGCGCAGCGGGTTGATGGGCTTCTCGCTCATTGGGAGCTCCTGTCTTGAGGTTGGAGTTTGTGAACCCCCGATCCTCAAGACGGAGCGACCGCCCGTCACCTGTGCTCGTTCAAATAGTTACCGCCGAAGACGTACCCCCCGACCGCGCCGCCAGCACCTCCCGCGTGAGCGGGTTCGTTCTTTGGCACGAACCGGACCTCCAGCGATGTCCGCTATTCCGTCGCTAGAGGCGCACTTTTCGGACGTGGCGCGATGTCCGACTTGAGTCCGCTTTCGGGGGGAAAGCAGAAGTTGGACTTCGGGACTGTCAGGGCAGCTTTTGACCGTGCAGCGAAGCTAGCTGCCATTCCAGCGGGTGCAAGTCCCGCCAACAGAAGGAGATCCAGCCACTGTTGTAGTTATATCCAGCAACGGAAAGGGCGATTGATCCGTTGAAAGCCTGGAAGTAAAAGTCCCCGAGGGCTGGTGATCCAGTCTGATCCGTACAGGGGGGCAAGCAACCTGGCAGGCCGTAGCGGAAGCGAACCAGTGAAGCCACGAAATGCTGCCGCCCGCGTGGAACGGATTGCGGGAATGTTGGGAGTGCCGAGCCGGTGGTCAAACGGCGAAGGCCATGTCGGCATCGAAGTTCTGGAACATATCGATGTTGGACTCCTCGGGGTCGGAGAGGACGGCATGCCAGGAAGGAATGTGCAGTGAAAGCTCGGAACCACTCGCGGGTCGCCTAGGCGCTCCCGCACAGCGAAGGCATCGCGAATAAGCCGCCGTGCGGTGAAATCGCGATGTGCCCGCGAGTGGGGCGGATGGGGCCGATTAAGTGACGACGGACCGGGACACTACAACCCGGACCCGAGCGAGGGCCCCTGGGGTAGGTGGAGTATTCCACCGCATGGCGGTGCATGATCGAGTCCTAAGGCCCAACTCAGTGCGGACCACTGTAGCGACCACGAAATGCACGAAGGGGGGATGCAAACTGGATGGCAGGCGGCGGATGCCGGGAGCAGGCTTAAGCCAACGACCACCCAGGAAGGCACCGCTTGGATTGCCAGCCTTGCAGCCGTACTGGGGAAAACTCGCCGTACGGAATGATAGGGGGGATCGAGGAAACGTCGGCATCATTCGAAGCCCGGTCCGCGCCTCGATCCTACCCGACCGGATGTATGGTCCGGCCGTGCGTTGCAAGTGGATTTTGCCGGGATGGCGGTAAGCGGTCTTGCATCAATGTATCCGGTCTCAGATTGGAGCTATTTGCGAGCCGCGCTTCCACCTGGCCACGCGACCACTTTTGCCGCAGCACGATGGCGCCGCGCGCATCGTGGCCCACGACGTGGAACGAGTTCTTGCCGATATCGATGCCGATTACGGCGATCGCGGTATTGGGCGTCTAGGACATGGCGTGATCCTTGTCTTTGGCGCCCCTTGCCAGCTTCGCTTGCTGGCGGGGCAGGAGCACGGCCGGACCATCCCATTAACGGACTTAATACTTAGACACACCGCCTAAACCCAAAGTCCTTGGGGCCGGTCCGAGCTTCTGGTTAAGTCGTGAACAGCCTCAAGTTCAACGCGGCTTGACCATGTTTTTGCAAACTTCGATGCTGGTCTGCAAGAAAAGTCGCACGGCGCCGCCGGGCTGACGCTTCGCAAGAGTGATGGCCGCAATCGCCGAGGAATCGTCGCCGAGGTCAACGTTCAGAGCTGCCAGCCAAGCATTGTTTGACCGCTGTCCGAGGACGCTTCGAGGAAACACGCTCAAGAAATCTCCGCTTGCAAGCAAACTGAGCCGCATGGCGACCGAAATCGTTGTCACCACGGTTGGCGGAAGAGGCAGATTTTGTCGGCGAAAGATATCCGTCACAACACGCCCGAGGATGAGTCGTTGGGGGACAACGTCCACCGCTCGTCCATCAAATCGGCCAAACGTAACTTCTTCCGCTGGAAGACCCGATAAGTCTTCTGTGCCATCACGGCGAAGGGTGCCGGGAACAATGACCTTGCCGTCAGGTCCTCAGCGATAAGCGGCTCAACCCAACGGGTCAGCAGCAAATCCAGTCTTCTTTCGCGCAGATCGCGAGCCAGGGAGTTGGGGTCGTTGACCGTTATGGCGTATGTGATGCGCGGATATTTCAATTCCAGTTTCGTGATGATCTCCGCGAGCACGCCGGTCATGGGTTCAATGATGCCGATCCGGACTTCGCCTCGTGCGGGATCGGACGCGTGCTCAATATCCGAAACGCCCTGCCTGACCTCGTCGAAAACAACCCTCGTGCGTTCGAGCAGAAGGTGTCCGCACTCCGTCAATTCAACGCCACTTGACGAGCGATCGAACAGGCTTGCTCCCAATACATGTTCGAGGTCTGCGATGGCCTTGGAAATCGCGGGCTGCGACATCGCGAGCCGGTCGGCGGCCTTGGCCATGCTGCCGGCGTCGGCGACGGTCTGCAGGGTGTGCAAATCCTTGAGCCGAATGCGGCGGCCAATCTGATTTTCCCACTGCATCAGCGTTCACCTCAGGTTATTGCCGCATAAGGAGATGCTAATTGTGCTTATAGCTCACAAGCCGGATGGTGGCGAGGGGTCAGCTGGGCGAAACGAGGTGCCGCGAGCGACGACCTCCCGGGGGAAACATGTTGGATCGACGCTCCTTGCTTTTCGGTCTTCCGGTTTGGTTCGTTGGCGCAAGGCGCGCCGGCGCCCAACCCTATCCTTCCCGCCTTGTTCAAATCATCGTGCCATTTCCTCCAGGTGGCGGGATCGACGTCTTTGTTCGCGCCATCGCCCAGCAGCTCTCGAACAAATGGTCGCAAAGCGTCATGGTGGAGAACCGGGCCGGCGCGGGCGGCATTATCGGCACCGAAGCGGTGGCGCGAGCTGTGCCTGATGGACTGACGCTGCTTGCCACCACCAATCCGCCGATCACGTCCGCCCGGTTTTTCTATCCATCGCTTCCCTACGACCCAGACGCCCTGGTACCCGTGAAGCTGATGGCTCAGAGCGATCAGCTTGTCCTGGCCAATCCCGGCGTGCCCGCTAACGATCTTCGTGAACTGGTCGCTCTCGTTCGTCGTGAACCGGGCAAATGGACCTATGGTTCGTTCGGAAGAGGGACGCAGCCACAGCTACTTTTTGAAACTCTCAACAAGAGCGAGAATCTGGATATCCTGCACGTCCCATATAGCGGCATTGCGCCGCTGTTACTGGGATTGGTCGCCGGCGACGTCAAGCTCGCGAGCGGCACGGGCGGTGTCGCCGGCGAATTGATCCAAACCGGAAAACTGAAGGCGCTCGCGGTCGCCGGAAAGCGGCGATCGCCGCAATTTCCCAATGTGCCGACGACGGCCGAGCTCGGCTTTCCATATGTCGAAGCCAGCATCTGGTACGGGCTTTTTGCGCCTCCCAGCACCGCCGCGCCGATCGTCGGTCAACTCAGCAGGGATATCGGGGAGATCCTGGCCCGTCCCGACTTCGCGCAAGCGCAACTGCGCGCCAAGGGATTCGAGGAGGTCGCGGGCAGTCCGGATGAATTTGCTGCGGCACTCAGGAGCGAAACGGATTCCGTTGCACGGATTGTCCGCGCGGCGGGGATCGGTCTGCGGTAGAACGGGGAAGCAGGTGATGTCCAACGAACAGGTATTATCGGTCCTGATTGCTGGTGCGGGGCCGATCGGGTTGACGCTCGCACTTGACCTCGCCTGGCGCGGCATCGATGTCACCGTGATCGAGCAGCGCCACCAGGGCGAGCGCCCGAGCCGAAGTGCAATCATGTTGCCGCCCGGTCGATGGAAATCTTTCGCCGGCTCGGCGTCGCCGCGAAGCTGCGCAACGCCGGCCTGCCGGAGGATTACCCGCATGCGGTCGCCTACCGCACTGCTTTTACCGGGCGCGAGTTCGGCCGTATCCACATCCCCTGCCGGCGCGACCGCTTCACCGACCGGACCGGCGCCAATTCGAACTGGCCGACGCCGGAGCCGCCGCATCAAATCAATCAGCTCATGCTCGAGCCGATCCTGTTTGACCATGTCGCAGCAACGCCGCGCGTTAGGATCATCAATCGCGTGGTGCTCCAGAGCTTCGCTCAACACGAGGATCACGTCACCGGGTTTGTCCGCGATCTCGATACCGGCGAGGTCCGCCGCTATTTCGCCCGTTATTTCGTCGGCTGCGATGGCTCACGATCAACGGTCAGGCGGCAGCTCGGCGTCAAGCTGGAGGGTGACGCCGAGTTCTTGCGCGTGCAAGCGACTTACCTTCGCGCTCCGCAGTTGATCACAATGCAACGGCACGAGCGCGCCTGGATGACGCACTCGGTGCATCCGATGCTGAATGGCAATGTCATCGCGATCGATGGCCGCGAACGCTGGATGCTGTTCAACTATCTGCGGCCGACCAGACTGACTTCGATGCGATGGATCGCGACGGCGCGATCCGCGCCATCCTCGGCGTCGGCCCGGACTTCACCTATGAGGTCATTTCAAAACAGGACTGGGTTGGCAGCCGCCTG